>NZ_JAIULG010000029.1 GCF_020169415.1 Tsukamurella sp. M9C | reverse complement strand
AGGGACCAGAGCTCGGCGTCGGTGCGGCCGATCAGCTGCCAACCGCCGGGCGAGGTGCGCGGGTACACCGCGCTGTACTCCCCCGCCAGCCCGACGGCGCCGGCCGGCACCCGCACGCGCGGCGAGGCCCGCCGCGCGATCTCCGGCCCCGGCTCCGTCGAGCGGAGGTAGGCGAAACCGGGCGCGAAGCCGAGGAAGCCGACGTGCCAGGCGCGCGCGGTGTGCATCCGCACGACGCCCGCCTCGTCGGTGCCGAGCTGCTCGGCGACGTCGCGCAGGTCCTCGCCGTCGTAGACGACGCCGATCTCGACCAGCGGCCCGTCCAGGGTGATGGCGTCCGGCGGCGGCATTTCCGCGAGCAGGCGTTCGGCCTCCGCGGCCGACCCGGCACCGTCGAAGAGGACGGTGACGGTCTCGCCCCCGGCGACGAGCTCGCGCTGCCCGGGGAGCGGCTCGGCGGCGAGGCGGGCGCGCAGCGGTTCGACGGTGCCGGGCGTCACCCGGACGCGCACGGCGCGGGCGCCGAGGCGGCGGACGTCAGCGGGGAGCATCGACACCGTCCGGGGCGTCGGCGAGCAGCTCCAACTCCTCCTCGGGGTCGGGGTCGCGGCCGAGCGCCATGCCCGCGACTGTGGCGACGGCGGTCACGGCGACGTAGACCGCGATGATCACCCAGGAATCGGTCCAGCGGAACAGCACGGTGAAGATGAGCGGCGCCATGCCGCCGCCGACGACGCCGGCGAACGTGTAGGCGAGGGAACTGCCCACGTAGCGCAGCCGCGCAGGGAACTGCTCGGTGATGAACGCCGCCTGCGGGCCGTACATCAGCGCGTGCAGCGACATCCCGACGACGACGCCGAGAGTCAGCAGGACGCGGCTGCCGGACTGGATCATGAGGAACAGCACCGGGACCCACGCCGCGGTGAGGACCGCGCCGACGCCGTAGACGAGGCGGCGGTTGAACCGGTCGGTGAGCGCACCGGCGAGCGGCATGGCGAAGACCTGCACCGCCGATCCGGTGAGCACCGCCGTCAGCACGTGGCTGGTCGGGAAGTCCAGTTCCTTCGTGGCGTAGCTGGCGAGGAAGACGGTGAGCAGCGAGTACAGGACGTCGGGGCAGATCCGCGAGAGCGCCGCGGCGAGCAGCGCCCGCGGGTGCCCGCGCAGCACCTCGGAGATCGGGGCCTTCGGCTGCTCCGCGCGCTCGGCGATGGCCTGGAAGACGGGAGTCTCCTCCAGCTTGAGCCGGATCATGAGGCCGAACACGACGAGCACGGCCGAGAGCAGGAAGCCGATGCGCCAGCCCCAGTCCCGGAAGGCGTCCTCGGTGAGCAGGGCCGCGACCAGGGCGAGCACGCCGTTCGCCATGAGATTGCCGACGGGCACGCCGATCTGGGCCGCGGACGCCCAGAAGCCGCGCTTGCGCGGGTCGCCGAACTCGCTGGAGAGCAGCACCGCGCCGCCCCACTCGCCGCCGACGCCGACGCCCTGCGCGAACCGCAGCAGCACGAGGATCGTCGGGGCGATCACGCCGATGGTGCCGTAGCTCGGCAGCACGCCGATGAGCACCGTGGCGATGCCGATCAGGAGGAGCGTCGCGACCAGGACGTTCTTGCGCCCGATGCGATCGCCGAGCCGGCCGAAGACGACCCCGCCGATGGGCCGGGCGAAATAGCCGACGGCGAAGGTGGAGAACGAGAGGAGGAGCCCGATGAACGGATCCTCCGCGGGGAAGAAGACGTGCGGGAAGACGAGCGCGGACGCGACGGAGTACAGCGCGAAGTCGTAGTACTCGAGGGACGTGCCGGTCAGGCTGGCGATGTACGCCTTGACGGCGCCCTTCTGCACGGCGCCCTGCTCGGGCTGATCAGTGGACATGGATGGTCTCTTCTCGGTGAGCGGTCGGCGCTGATGTGATCCACACCATAGATGATTGTTGAACAATCTGTCACTACCGCGCGCCCGATTTGTTCAACAAAGTTCGGCACCGCTCCGTACGATCGAGCCGTGAGCACAGGCAGACAGCGCGGCCACGCCGCCACGGAGGCCACCGACGACCTGCGGCGCGCCATCGTCGAGGGCACCCTGCGCCCGGGCGACCCGCTGCGCGAGGAGCGCTTGGCGGCGGAGCTCGGCGTCTCGCGGAACACCCTGCGCGAGGCGATGCGCACGCTCGCTCACGAGGGGCTGATCGTGCACGAGGCCAATCGGGGCGCCCGGGTCACCGCCCCGACCCGCGCGTCCGTCCGCGACATCTACCTGGTGCGGCGCACCGTCGAACCGCCCGCGCTCCGTGCCGCGGGACCGGATCACCCCGGCGCGGTCCGGATGCGCGACGCGGTGGCGACCGCGCAGGCGGCGGCGCGTCTCGGCGACTGGCAGGCGGTCGGCACGGCCGACCTGGCCTTCCACCGCGCCATCGTCGGGCTCAGCGACAGCCCCCGGCTCGACGCGGTCCTGGACTCGATCCTCGCCGAACTGCGCCTCGCCTTCGGGGCGATCGCGGACCCGGAGTTCCTGCACGCCCCGTTCCTCGACGACAACGTGACCATCCTCGAGACCTTCCTCGACGGCCGGGGCGACGAGGCGGCGGACCTGCTCGCGGAGTATCTCGTCCGCTCGGAGGAGACCCTGTTCGGCGCGCAACCGGTCTCGAAACTCACATCGTGAGTGGCGGCCGCCGCGAGCACACCACCGTAGAATAAGTTCTATGTTCGAAGGACTTCTGGCCCTCGGGATCCGCACCGGGACGATTCTCCGCGTCTCCCTCCCCGACGGCGCGGTCGAGACGCTGTACACCGACGAGGCCGGGGCCTCGCCCGACGGCGTTCTCGTGGAGGGCGGCCGGATCTACTGGACGACGATGGGCCGCCCCGACCGCGCCCCGGGGACCTCGAGCGAAGAGGGCCTCGACTTCTCCGCCCGCACCGGCGGCGTCCATTCCGTCCTCCTCGACGGCACCGACCTGCGCGACCTCGTGCCGGCGGGCGCGATGACCACCGGGAAGCAGCTCGCGTCCGACGGTGCCGGCACGCTCTTCTGGGCCGACCGCGAGGGTTGCCGGGTGAGTTCGGTGCGGACGGACGGCACCGGGCTGCGCGACCTCGTCGTCAACGTTCCCGAGCCCGACCGGCTCGCCGAATGCGTGGGCGTCGCCGTCGATCCCGCGCGCGGCCACCTCTATTGGACGCAGAAGGGGCCCGCGAAGGGCGGCCGCGGACGCATCCTGCGCGCCGGCCTCGAACTCCCCTCCGGCGCGTCGCCGGACGACCGCCCCGACGTCGAGACGCTGTGGGACGGCCTGCCCGAGCCCATCGACCTCGAGATCGTCGGCGACACCCTGTACTGGACCGACCGCGGCGCCGCCCCCGACGGCAACTCGCTCAACCGGGCCCCGCTCCCGGCGGTCGGCACGCGCGGGGCCGCACCGACGATCCTGGCGCGCGGCTTCGACGAGGCCATCGGCCTGGCCGTGGACGCCGCCTCCGGGCTCGCCTACGTCTCCGACCTGGGCGGCCGCATCTGGCGCGCGCCGCTCGACGGCCGCGCCCCCGAGATCCTCATCGACCTCGGCACGCTCGTGTCCGGCATCGTCGGCCTGCCGGCCGCTACCGCTCGGTGACCAGCTTGGCGCCGAAGCCGATGAGCGCGACACCCGCGACGCCGTCCAGCATCCGCCGGGTGCGGGGCGTCCGCATCCAGCGGGTCACCGTGCCGGCGGCCGCGATCAACACGCCGCAGTAGACCGCCGTCAGCGCGATGTAGACGCCGCCCAGGGCGAGCGTCGTCCAGGTCACCGAGTAGCCGGCGGGCACGAAGCCCGGGAGCAGGCTCACGAACAGCACACCGATCTTCGGGTTGAGCAGGTCGGTGAGGAAGCCCGCGGTGAAGCCGCCCGTGCGCCACGACGTCTCCATCGGGGCGGCCGGCTGCTCCCCCAGCGCCGTGCCGCGTATCACCGCACGCAGGGACTGCACGCCCATGTAGATCAGGTACGCGGCGCCGACCACCTTGAGCGCGGTGTAGCCGTATTCGCTGGCCTTGAGCATCGCCGAGAGCCCGAGCACCGCGGCGAGCACCCAGATGACGAGGCCGCTGAGCACCCCGAGGCTGGTGCGCAGCCCGGTACCGCGGCCGCCCTGCGCCACGCCGCGCACCACGACAAGGGTGTCGGGTCCGGGCACGATGACGAGCACGGCGGAGGCGGCGGCGAACGAGAGCAGGGCGACGAGCATTCGGTGATCCAATCAGAAACCCCGGGCTACGCGGAAGTCGACTCCGCGCTCCTCAGGCCGTCGCCGCGGCCGTCTCGCTCGGCGACTCCCCGAAGCGCTCCCGGTAGTCGACGGCGAACCGACCCAGGTGCGTCAGCCCCACGCTCAGCGCGACGTCGGTGACCGTGCGCCCCGGATGCATCGCGTCCAGCAGCCGGGCGCGGGCGGCGAGCAGTCGCCGCTCCTTGACGACGGCGATCGGCGTCGAGTCGAGTTCGGATCGGCAGGCCTCGCGCAGCGCGCGGACACTCACCCGCAGGCGCTCCGCGAGCCAGCCCGGGCCGAGCGGGTCGGCGAGGTGGTCGTCGACGAGCGCGACCATCCGCGAGCCGAGACTGGCGGCACCGTCCGCCGCCGCGGCGAGGGCCGCGCTGTAGTTGTGCGGCTGCACGTCGAGGAGCTGGTTCACGACTCCGCGGGCGAGGTACTCGGAGCAGTCGGCACCGCCCACTGAGGAGGAGCCGCGCAGGGCCTCGTCGCCGAGGAAGCGCACCATCCGGACCCAGGACGCGACGTCGGGACGGCGCAGGTCCATGCCCACGTCGAACCGCAGCGGCGTCGTGACCTCGCTGCCGAGCCGGCGCATGAGCTCCCGGTCGACGGTGCTGCGCCGCAGCCGCACGCAGAGCTGCGGGTTGCCGCGCTGCCAGGTCATCGACGTCGGCGACGTGGGCGACAGGACGGTGGCGAGATGGGGAGAGGACTGGACCCGCGTGGCGCCGTGCTCCACGACGGCCCGGCCAGCGAGCGGGATCTGCACCAGGTAGAAGGTGGCGAGCGGCCCGGGACGGATCTGGACCGGCTCGCCGTAGTCGAGGTGCACGAGGCCCATCGAGCCGATGGTGTCGATGCGCAGGCGCATGTCGATGGCGTGCGCGCGACCCACCGGGTCGAGCCGGTGGTCGCAGAAGAAGTCGGCCACCCGCGCCCGGGCTACGTCGACGTCCCTCGTCCTCAGGACCGTCGGAGCGGTCACGGACACCTCCCTGTGGCGTGGATCACGTCCCCATCATGTGCTGCATTCCTGCCTGTCGTCAAGCAGGCGCAATACCGCGAACTGGATAGTGGGCGCGCCGAAGCGGATAGCAGGGCTATGACCTGCGTCACTACCGTCCGGATCGATCGGCGCCCGCACGGCGCCACGGACTCGACGCGAGGTGGAGGCATGACGGGAAATCTGGACGGGCGTACAGCGATCGTGACCGGTGGGGCGACCCTGGTCGGGCACGGCGTGGTGGAGGCGTTGCACGCGGAGGGCGCGACGGTGATTGTCGCCGACATCGACGCCGACGGTGCGCGGGCGATCGCGGATCGGCTCGGCGAGCGCGTGATCGCGCGCACAACGGACATCACCGACGACGCACAGGTCGCGGACCTGGTCGCCGCGACCGCCCGCGAGCACGGCGGGCTCGACATCGTCGTCAACCTCGCCTGCACCTACCTCGACGACGGGGCCGACACCGCCCGCGCGGACTGGCTGACGGCCTTCGACGTCAACGTCGCGAGCGCGGTCCGCGTCGCGGCGGCCGCGCGGCGCGCACTGGCCGCGAGCGGGCACGGGTCGATCGTGAACTTCACGTCGATCTCCAGCTCGGTGGCGCAGACCGGCCGCTGGGTCTACCCCGCCTGCAAGGCGGCGCTGGTCCAGATCACCCGGTCGATGGCGATGGACTATGCGGCCGAGGGGATCCGGGTGAACTCGGTCAGCCCCGGCTGGGTGTGGTCGAAGATCATGGACACCGTCTCCGAGCACGACCGCGCGCACACCGACGGCGTCGCCGCGCCCTTCCACCTGACGGGCCGCGTCGCCGACCCGATCGAGGTCGGCCGCGTGGTCGCCTTCCTGTGCTCCGACGCCGCGTCCGTCGTGACCGGCGCCGATTGGGCCGCCGACGGCGGCTACTCCGCGATGGGGCCGGAACAGGCCGCCCCCTCGATCCCCCTGTTGGCCCCCGCGGGCACCGAGTAGGAGAACACACAGCCATGCGTATCGCCGTGATCGGAGCCGGCTTCGCCGGAGTCTCCGCAGCCAAGGTCCTCACCCAGTTCGGCCACGACGTCACCGTCTACGAGAAGGCCCCCGACATCGGCGGGGTCTGGAGCGCGTCGCGCCGCTACCCGGGCCTGCGCACCCAGAACAACAAGGGCACGTACTGCCTGTCGGATCAGACGATGCCGCGGCACTACCCGCAGTGGCTCGAGAGCGCGCAGGTGCAGGAGTACCTCGACGGCTACGTCGACCGGTTCGGCCTCCGGGACCGATTCCGGGTGTCCACCACCGTCATCTCCGCCACCCTGTCCGAGCCCGACGGTGCGCCGTCGGAGTCCGACGTGACCGCGAACCCCGCGCTGCGGCCGGTCACCTGGTCGGTGACCGCTGAGGGCCCGGAGGGCGTGAGCACCGAGGAATACGACTACCTGGTGAGCGCGAACGGGATCTTCTCGGCGCCGTCCATCCCGGGGTGGCCGGGCCGCGAGGCCTTCGAGGCGGCGGGCGGGCGACTCTGCGCGCCCGGCGACGTGCACTCGCTCGACGAGGTGGCCGGCCGCGACGTGCTGGTCGTGGGCTACGGCAAGTCGGCCTGCGACGTGGCATCGGCGATCGCACCCGTCACCGGCAGCGCCACGGTGATCGCACGGAAGCTGCTGTGGAAGATGCCGCGGCACCTCGGCGGCGCGATCAACTACAAGTTCCTCATGCTCACCCGGCTCGGCGAGGCCCTGTTCGAGTACCAGCGACTGCAGGGCGTGGAGGCCTTCCTGCACGGCGCGGGCAAGCCCGTGCGCAACAGCATGCTCGCGAGCCTGCAGGCCGTGGCGACGCGCCAGCTCAAGCTCAAGGAGTACGGGCTCGTGCCGGACGGCGACTTCGAGCGCATCGCGCGCAGTACGGTCAGTCTCGTGAGCGAGGGCTTCTTCGAGGCGGTGCAGGATGGCAGCCTCGCGGTGCGCCGCGACACGGAGATCGCCGAGCTGCTCGTCGAGGACGGCCGCCCGGCGGCGCGCCTGTCCGACGGGTCGACGGTGCCGGCCGACGTCATCATCGCGGCGACGGGATGGCGGCAGGACGTGCCCTTCCTGGACGCCGACGTGCAGGCCCGGCTCACCGACGCGAACGGCGACTTCGAGCTCTACCGCTTCATCCTCCCGCACGAGGTCCCCGGCCTCGCCTTCGTCGGCTACAACTCCTCCTTCTTCTCGCCGCTGTCGGCCGAGATGGCCTCGCTCTACGTCGCGCACGTCCTCGACGGCGCGGCCGAGCTGCCGCCGGTACCGGAGCGCCGCGAGCAGGTCTCGGCGCGGCTGCGCTGGATGCGCGATCGCACCGAGGGGCACCACGCCCGCGGCACGAACTTGATCCCGTTCTCGATGCACAACATCGACGAGATCATCGAGGAGATGGGCCTGAAACTCTCGCGGCGCCAGCGGGTGCGCGAGTGGCTGCTCCCGCCGAAGCCCGCGGACTACCGGTGGGTGACCAGGCGCCTCCTCGCGCGCCGGCCCCGCCCGGCCGCCTCGGCGGTCCCGTCCGGAGCCGGACCGAGGCGCGCCGCATGACGGCCGACGTCGTCGTCATCGGGTCCGGCATCAACGGGCTCGTCGCCGCGGCCGAGCTCGCGGGTTCCGGCCGGTCGGTGTGCCTCATCGAGGCCGCCGACCGGCTCGGCGGCTTCCTCGCGAGCGACGAGCTCACGCTGCCGGGCTTCGTGCACGACACCTACTCGTCGTGGCACCCCCTCTTCGTCACCGGCGGCGCGTACGCGACGCTCGGCGAGGACCTGCACCGGCACGGTCTCGCGTACGCGAACGCCGACGACGCCGTCACCGGGTCGGTTTCCGGCGACCGCCCCGCGGTGGTCGCGCACCGGGACCCGGCGCGCACCGTCGAACAGTTCTCGGAGCGGGACCGCGCCGCCTACCTGGCGATGCTCGACCGGATCGGCGGCGACCTCGACGTCATCGGCGCCCTGCTGGGCAACGAGACCCGAGCCCCGGGGGTGCTGGGCCACGCGGCGACGATGCTGCGGCGCGGCCTGGGCCGTACCGAGGGCTGGGTCCGCGACGCCGCGACGAGCGGGCGACGCTGGGGCCGGCGGACGTTCGAGGGCACCGAGGTGGACCAGCTCTGGGCGCCGTGGCTATTGCACGCGGGCCTGAGCCCCGACAGCGCCTCGGGCGGGCTGATGATCCCGGTCTTCGCGGCGACGATGCACGGCGCGGGCCTGCCGGTCGCCGTGGGCGGGCAGCGGGCCTTCCTCGACGCCTTCGCGTCGCTGCTCGCCGAGCGGGGCGTCGAGGTCCTGACGGGAGCTCCGGTCGACCGGATCCTCGTCGAGTCGGGCCGCGCCGCGGGCGTCATGGTCGGCGGGCGCCGGATCGACGCGCGGCAGGCCGTCCTCGCCTCGGTGACGCCGACGGCGCTGTACTGCGACCTGCTCCCGGAATCGGCCGTGCCCGAGGCGGTCCGCGCCGAGGCGCGCGGCTACCAGTACGGCCGGGCGGCGATGCAGGTGCACGTCGCGCTGGATGAGCCGCTCGAGTGGTCCGACCCCGCGCTCGACGGCGCGCCGTTGGTGCACCTCACCGCCGGCTCGGACTCCGTCGGCGTCGCGTGCGCGCAGGCCGAGGCGGGCCTGCTGCCCGCCCGTCCAACGGTGGTCGTCGGGCAGCAGGCCCTCATCGATCCGAGCCGGGTCCCCGCGGGCCGGGGCATGCTGTGGCTGCAGTTGCAGGAGGTCCCGTTCGCGCCGGTCGGCGACGCGGCGGGCGAGCTCGACACGTCCGCGGGCTGGACCGACGAGCTGGTCGCCGGCTACGTCGACCGGGTGCTCGGACTCGTCGAGGAGGCGGCGCCGGGCACCCGGGACGCGGTCCTCGCCGTCAGCGCGATCAGCCCCGTCGACCTGGCGGCCGCGAACCCCAATGCCGTGCAGGGCGATCCGTACTGCGGTGCCGCGGAGCTGGACCAGAACATCTTCTGGCGACCCGGGCCGCTCACCGCCCGTCACCGCACCGCGGTCGACGGGCTGTGGCACATCGGGGCCGCCACTCACCCGGGGCCGGGCCTCGGTGGCGGCTCCGGTCACCTCGTCGCGCAGGAACTGCTCAAGCGCGACGACGGTGCCCTCACCCGCGTCCGGCGCCTGCTCGGCCGCTGAGCGGCCGTTCCTACGAGCGGATCGCGGTGGCGGGGCCGAGGCCGGTTCCCGTCACCGCGGACACCGTCATGCTCGGCGTGATCGCCGGGTCCCCCACCCGGTCGGGGAAGTCGAAGATCCCGAGGATGAGCATCATCGGGTAGTCCGGCGCTTGGGGACTGACGCGCGTGACGGTGCCGTCGATGGAGAAGGTCACGCGCCCGGGCTCCCAGTCCGCGCGGTACGTGTGCGGCCGGCTCACGTCGACGGCGTGGCGTTCGGCGGAGAAGTCCTCCGTCAGCGCGGGATCGCGGAAGCGATGGATGCCCTGGCCGACTGCGGCGATCCCGTCCTCGATCGCGTCGCCGAAGACCTCCACGAGGCAGATCTCGCCGCAGCGTTCGACGCGGTCCTCCAGCCCCACCATCCACGCGGCGAACATCGACCGGGGCGTGAGCACGGCCGAGCAGGTGACGGCGATGCCGCCGAAGTGCGGCGCGAACCCGAGGCGGGTGGCCTGCTCCTCCTGCACGGTCTGGCCGGGGAGGAAGGGCTGCGGCGCGTCCGTCGATCCGACGGGGCCCGACCGGTTCGCGGAGTGGATGCCCGAGACGCGCAGCGGGGTGGGGTGCGTGTCCGGACACCACGGGCCCTGTTCCGGCGGGATCGAGAGCGTGAGCCCGTCCGGGCCCGCCGCGACCGTCGCGCGGGCGGCCGCCCGCGAACTCCACGCCGGCAGGTACGAGTCCGTCCAGATCGTCGGGTCGAGCCGGTCGAAGGTCTCGCGGAACTCCATCGCCCGATCCTCGCACGGAGCGCCCCGCACGACCGGCGAAGCGGCGCCGAACCCTACGCCGCGGTGCGGCGCAGGGCGGCGAGGCCGTCGCGGAGCTTCCCGCCGTCCTCGTCGGCCACCGCGGCGTCCACCAGGCGCCGCATCCGCTCGGCGGCGTCGGGCAGCCCGCGCACCAGTTCCAGCCCCTCCATCAGCAGGCCGAAGCTGTCGACGCCGTGGGCGTGGGTCTGCCCGTAGCCCTTGAGGACCCGCGCGGCGACGATCACCTCGGTCGCGAGCGCGGGATCGGTGCGGCCCACCGAGGTCACGGTGTCGAGCCAGGTGTCGATGAAGACCTGCTCGCGGCCGAACCGCAGGGACCGCGGCCGCAGCGGCCGCATCCGGGCGAGGGTGGAGAGTGTGGCGTAGCCCCAGACCGAGGTGGTGTTGATGATGAAGCCGCGGTGGCACACCGTATCGACGGCCTTGGCGAAGGCCCGGTTGTGCTCGAGCGCGCGGCCCAGGGCGGTGGGCATCGTGTCGGTGATCTCGTCGACCTGCGGGTGCAGGTACTCGTGGACCCGCATGACCTGCTCGTCGCCGGGCCGCACCTCGGCGCGCACGCGGTCCATGCGCCGGCCGCGCACCTTCTGCAGCGCGACGTGCACCGTGTCCTGGTAGCTCATCCACAGCGCGATGTGCCGCGCCGCCTCCACGGTGAGCCGGGCCTGCCCCTCGTGGTCCGGATCGAGGGCGCTGATCCGCGCGACGCGGTCGAGGTAGCGGTCCGCGTAGGCGAGGTCCTGGTAGACGGCGGTGCGCTCGAGCCCGTGCAGCAGCATCGACGCGGCGGCCGGCGGGAAGGACCGCGCGACCCGGCGGGCCCGGTCGGCGAGCGCGGGACCGACGAGCGATTCCGGTGCGCGCGCCGCGATCTCGTTGCGCTCGGTCTCGCGGTCGGCCTTGAGCTCCTCGGGCGTCTTCGGCCGCCGCACCTGCAGGGTCAGCGGCACGGGAGCACTGCCGGACGGCGCCGGGGCGGGGGCCTGCGCCCGGGCGGCGTCCTCCGCGAGGCTCTGCCGCGCCCGCTCGTACCCGGCGGCGAACGCCGCGAGCGAGGTCTCGACACCCTTGCCGCCCTTGCGGATCGCCTCCTCGAAGTCCTCGCGCGGGAAGGGCAGGGCGCCGCTGCCCGCGAGGGCGCCGAACAGCGCCGCGCTGATCACGCTGCCGTTGTCGCGGGCGAGCGTCGCGAAATCACCGGAGACGAGGGTCTTCGCCGCGGAGGCGGCACCGTCGAGCAGAGCCGCCGAGTCGACCCGGCCGTCGTCGAGCGTGGACTTCTCGAGGATCGAGTAGACCCGATTGAGTGAGGCGATGAGGGTGGTGCGGTCCGGGGTGACGAAGCCGCGCTGCACCGCACGGCCGGCCTCCATGAGCTCGGACGCGATGAGCACATCGACCTCGCCGGGCGTGGGCATGAGCGAGAGGATCGGCGTCTCGCGGGCGCGCCCGGTCCCGCTGCGGTGCGTGACGTCCGGCGGGAAGAGCTCGGCGTAGTAGACAGTGGCTCCGGTGCGCTGGGCGACGCCGGCGACGGAGGTGTTCTGCGCGGTCCAGCCCTCGTCCTCGCCGAGCGAGACGATCCAGTCGGCGAGGACGCCACCGCCCTCGCCGCCCATGGCGAGTACCGCGACGGTGATGGGCCGTTGCCCCTGGGTCCAGGTCATGAGAAGGCCTCCGTGGATTCGAAGCGGGCCGCGCGGCCCTCGAGGCCGCGACCGAGGCGCTCGGACACGGCGCCGCGCACGCGGTCGCGGATCCGGTCGACGCGGGTGGGATTGGTGACGACGTCCGTGCGGTAGAACGACGGGCAGAGGGCCGCCGCGTGCGCGTTGTTGCCGCACACACCGCAGCCGACGCAAGTGTCGGTGACCGCGGCGACGGGGTCGGTCCGCATGGGGTCGGGGTTGGGCGCGATGGTCAGCGACGGGCAGCCGGAGATCCGCATGCAGGCGTGATCGCCCGTGCAGGTCTCCGGGTCGACGCCGAACCGCTGGGTGACGACGCGCTTGCCGGCCTTGACCGCCGCGGCCCGTTCCGGCTTCTCGCGACGCTGCTTGTTCAGCTGACACTCGCTCTGCGCGACGATGACCTTGGGGCCCTTCTTCTTGCTGGTCAGGGCGTCGACGAAGACGTCGCGCATCTTCGCGACGTCGAAGGTGTCGGGCATCGTCTTCGCCCACTTCACGCCGACGCCGCGCACCGCCCGTTCGATCGGGTTGTTGGTGCTGCGGTCGGGCAGGATCGCGCGGGAGGAGAGCAGGTCCTGGCCGCCGGTGGCGGCCGCGTAAGCGTTGTCCACCACCACCAGGAGCTGGTCGGACTCGTTGAAGACGGCGTTGCCGACGCCGGAGGTGAGGCCGTTGTGCCAGAAGCCGCCGTCGCCCATCACGGCGACGCCGCGCCGGCCGGCGTCCTTGCTGCTCAGCGCGGCGCCACCGGCGGAGCCGAGGCCGTAGCCCATCGTCGTGGCACCCAGGTTGAAGGGTTCGTTGATGGCGAACAGGTGGCAGCCGATGTCCGCGCTCACGTGATGCTCCACGCCGGTCTCGCGCTCGGCGAGCTTGAGCGCGGAGAAGATCGGCCGCTCCGGGCAGCCGGTGCACAGGCCGGGCGGGCGGGGCTGGACGGCGCGGCCGTCGACCCGCTCGGTGAACGGGCTGCGCGGGTCGCCCGCCGGGAGGAGCACCGCGGGATCGCCGGTGACCAGCTCGGGGGCGTACCGGCCGAGGAACTCGGCGGCGCCCTTCGTGACGGCGATCGGGGTGTACTCCCCCGCCTTCGGCAGCACGTCCTTGCCGTGCAGCGCGGTGTCGAGGCCGTTGCGGCGCAGGATCGCGTTGAGGTTCTGCTCGATGTAGTCGGGCTGCCCCTCCTCGAGGAGCAGGACCGCGTCCTTGTCGGCGCAGAACTCGACGATCTCCTCGTCGATCACCGGGTACGTCACGTTCATGACGTAGAGCGGGACCGCGGTGTCGCCGAAGGCGTCCGAGCAGCCGAGGAGTTCCAGCGCGCGGTTGAGGGTGTTGTAGAGGCCGCCCTGCACGATGAGGCCGACCTTGCCGTCCGCCGGGCCGAAGGTCTCGTTGAGGCCGTGCTCGCGGATGTACTGGACGGCCGCGGGCCAGCGGTGGGCGATCTTCTCCTGCTCGTGCTGGAAACTCGCGGGCGGCAGCACGATCCGACTGACGTCGCGCTTCGGGTTCTCCATCGCCTGCTCGACGGTCATCTGCGGCCGCCGGTTCTCCCTCGTCGTGAAGGTGCCGTGCAGGTGGCACGAGCGCAGCCGCAGCTCCAGCATGACCGGGGTGTTCGACGCCTCGGACAGCGCGAAGCCGTGCTCCACCGCGTCCACGATGGCGGTGTGGTCGGGCCGCGGATCCAGCAGCCACATCTGCGATTTCATCGCGAAGGCGTGGGAGCGCTCCTGCATGATCGAGCTGCCCTCGCCGTAGTCCTCGCCGACGATGATGAGCGCGCCGCCGGTGACGCCGCCGCTGGCGAGGTTGGCCAGCGCGTCGGAGGCGACGTTGGTGCCCACCGTCGACTTGAAGGTGATCGCGCCGCGCAGCGGGTAGTGCACCGAGGCGGCGAGCATCGCCGCGGCGGTCGCCTCCGAGGCACTGTTCTCGAAGTACACGCCGTACTCGTCGAGGATCTCGCGGGCATCGCCGAGGACGTCCATCAGGTGGCTGATCGGCGCCCCCTGGTAGCCGCCGACGTACGCGACGCCGGACTGCAGCAGCGCCTTCGTCACCGCCAGGATCCCCTCGCCCTCGAACCGGGTCCCCGGTTCCTGGCGCAGCTTGAGGACTTCTTTCGCAAAGGAGCGTTCCGCCATGCCCCGACCTGCCTTCCACGTATCACGGGCCGTGTGATGCATCCCACGCTAGCCTCGCTCCGGGACGGGTTGAAGAGCCCGCGCGGTGCCCGCGCCGATCGGGACAGCGGGCGGTCGCGATCTGGATAGCCGGGCCGTTCGGCGCGTCCTACCGTCGGGCGCAGCCGCCGCTTTCCGACGGTGCGGCCCGCGCGGCCGCTCAGCCGACACCGGCCCGTGCCGGGGAGAAGAGGACCCATGCTCACCGAACTCGCCACCGCCCTCGCGGGCGGGAGGATCCGGGTGCTCGACCTGACCACGCCGCTCTCGGCGGACACCCCGACGCTGCGCCTGCCCGAGCCCTTCGTGAACCTCATCGACTTCAGCCTGGAGCGGGTCGCCGCGTTCGAGCCGACGGCGCCGGCCTGGCAGCACAACAACATCCACACCGGCGAGCACATCGGCACGCACGTGGACGCCCCGTGCCACTGGATCACGGGCCGTGACGGCGCCGACGTCAGCCAGCTGCCGCCCGGGCGCCTCGTCGGTCCGGCGTGCGTGATGGACTTCGCCGACCGCGCCGCGGCCGATCCGGACTGGCTGCTCGACGTCGCCGACGTGCAGGGCTGGATCGCCGAGCACGGGGCGATCCCGGAGGGCGTGTGGCTCCTGCTGCGCACGGGCTGGGATCAGTACGGCGGCGACCGCGAGCGCTTCCTCAACCTCGACGAGAACGGCTCGCACACCCCCGGCGTCTCCGCGGCCTGCGCGCGGTGGTTGGCCGAGGAGGTCCCGATCTCCGGCTTCGGCGTGGAGACGGTGGGCATCGACGCGGGCAATGCGGCGATGCTGGAGCCGCCCTTCCCCGCGCACAACTTCCTGCTCGGCGCGGACAAGTACGGCCTGACGAGCCTGCGGAACCTCGCGCAGTTGCCGCCCCAGGGCGCGGTGATCGTGGTCTCGCCGCTGCCGATCGTCGGCGGCACCGGCTCCCCCGCCCGCGTCCTCGCCCTCGTCGAGGACTGACCTCCGAACACACCGGAACGGCGGCGCCCCACCGGGGACGCCGCCGTTTCCGTACGCACGCGGGTCAGGTCCGGGCGGTGACGCTCTCCTCCGGCTCCGGGGCCCCGTCGGATTCGCCCCGCAGGAGCGGGAGCGCGGCCACCGCGAGCGCGGCGATGCCGCCGACGACGGCGAAGAAGACGAAGTTGGCGCGGTAGCCGAAGCCTGCCCCTGCGATGAACCCGCCCACGATCGGCCCCACGATGGCGCCGACGCGCGCGAAGGACAGCGCCATCCCGGTCGCCGCGGCGCGGATCCGGGCCGGGTAGTAGTGCGCCACCCAGCCGGTGAGCACCAGCGAGGTCGAGATGGAGCCGATCCCCGCGATGCCCACCAGGAGGTAGTTGACCACCATCGGGCCGCGGAACATCAGGGCGAGGATGCCGAGCGCGCCGACCGCGTAACAGACCACGAGGACCGGCTTCTGGCCCCGCCGATCGGCGAGCAGTCCGACGACGATCCCGCCGATCGCGGAGGCGAGCGAGAAGACGAGCAGGAACATCAGCGACGAGCCGAGGTCGTAGCCGGCCTTGCGCATGATCTGCGGCAGCCACGTGTTGAGCCCGTACACCAGCAGCAGGCCGCAGAACAGGGCCAGCCAGAAGCAGGCGGTTGCCACTCGGTACCGCGGGGAGAAGACGACCCGGAGCGCATCGAGGAAGCCCTCCCGCTCCCCCCGCTCGGCGCGCGCTGCGGCCGGAACCGCCGGCGGCGGCGGTTCGATGCCCAGCCTGCGGGCCTCCGCGGCGGCGCGGTCGGTCTGCCCGCTCGCCGCGAGCTGCTCGATCGACTGCGGCAGCGCGACCGCGAGGATCGGCACCAGGATCACGGCGCCGAAACCGAGGCCCATCACCCAGCGCCAGCCGAGGGCGTCGAGGGACAGCACGGCGACCAGCGCCGCGAGCATGATCCCCAACGAGTAGCCGGAGTACATGATCCCGTAGTTCCTCGACTTCTTGGCCGGCGGCGAGAACTCGATGGTGTAGGCGGCGGCGATCGGGATGACGCCGCCGAGGCCGAGCCCGCCGACGAACCGGAACAGCCCGAGGACCTCGCGGCTGGGCGCCAGCGCGACGCCGAGCTGCGGCAGCGCGCACAGCGCCACGGCGACGAGCAGCATGTTCTTCCGCCCGACCCGGTCGGCCAGCACGCCGATCGTGGTGGCGCCGATGAGCATGCCCACCAGCGACCACGCCGCGAGGCCGCCGATCTCGACCGCGCTGAGCGACCAGGGCTCGTAGGCGAGCAGGCCCGGCACCACGGCGCCGAAGACGCCGACGTCGTAGCCCTCGGCGAGGATCGCGATCCAGCAGCACAGCAGGACTCGGCGGGTCACCGCGGCGGGGATCACGGGGTCCACCGCACGTGCGCGGCGAGCTCGGGCTCCTCGTCGCGCAGCAGCGCGAGGCGCGGGCGCACGGCGTCGGTGCGAGCGCTGGGCGGCTTGCGGTTGCCCGCGCGGAACTGATCCGGCCACTCGGCCCCGGGCCCGGCGTACTTCTGGTCGGCCGCGGCGTGCAGCGTCCACTGCGGGTCATACAGGTGAGCGCGGCCGAGGGCGCAGAGATCGGCGCGGCCCGCGAGCAGGATCGAGTTGACGTCGTCGTAGGACGAGATCGCGCCGACGGCGACCACCTTCACGCCGGCGGGACCGGCGACCTCATTGCGGATGCGGTCCGCGTACGGGGTCTGGTAGCTCCGCCCGAAGGCGGGCCGTTCGTGCTTGGCGACCTGGCCGGTGGAGACGTCGACGAGGTCGACGCCGTGCTCGCAGAAGGCGCGGGCGATCTCCAACGCCTCGTCGATGTCGTTGCCGTCCGGGATCCAGTCCGTGGCCGACAGGCGCACGGAGACCGGCCGGTCGGCGGGCCAGGCGGCGCGGACGGCGTCGAACACCTCCAGCGGGAAGCGCAGCCGATTCTCGACGGAACCGCCGTACTCGTCGGTGCGGGTGTTCGAGATCGGCGAGAGGAACGAGGAGATCAGGTAGCCGTGGCCGGCGTGGAACTCGAGCAGGTCGAAGCCCGCCTCGGCGCCGCGGCGGGCGGCGTCGGCGAACTCCCCGACGACGCGGTCCATGTCGGCACGCGTCATCTCCCGGGGCACCGCGCTGTCCGGGCCGTAGGGCAGCGCCGACGGTGCCATGACCTCCCAGTTGTCGGCGTCGAGCGGATCGTCGATCCCCTCCCACATGAGTTTCGTCGAGCCCTTGCGGCCCGAATGGCCGAGCTGCAGGCCGATCTTCGCGCCGGAGTACGCGTGGACGGCGTCGACGACGCGGCGCCATCCCTCGCGCTGCTCGTCGGTGTAGAGGCCGGTGCAGCCGGGCGTGATCCGGCCGTCGGCGGAAACGCAGACCATCTCGGTCATCACCAGGCCGGCGCCGCCGAGCGCCTTCGAGCCGAGGTGCATCACGTGGAAGTCGTTCGGCAGGCCGTCGACGGCGGAGTACATGTCCATGGGCGAGACCACGATCCGGTTCTTCAGCCGCAGGTCGCCGATGGTGACCGGGTGGAACATCGCCGGGGTCTCGGGCCCGGCGCCGGTTCCGGCGCCGAACGAGCGCATGACCCGGTCGGCGAAGTCCGCGTCGCGGAGCCGGAGGTTGTCGAAGGTGATCCGGCGGCTGCGGGTGAGCAGGTTGAAGGTGAACTGCACCTGCTCCTGCTCGCGGTAGCTGCCGATGGTCTCGAACCATTCCAGGGAGGCCTGCGCCGCGCGCTGCGTCGACTCGACGACGGGCCGCCGCTCCACTTCGTAGACCTTGAGCGCGGTGCCCAGGTCGCCGTTCTCGTGCAGGCACGCCGCCAACGACAGTGCGTCCTCCATCGCGAGCTTGGTGCCGGAGCCGATGGAGAAGTGCGCGGTGTGCGCGGCGTCCCCGAGCAGCACCAGGTTCCGGTGCACCCAGCTGGTGTTGCGGACCGTGGTGAAGGTGATCCACTGCGAGTTGTTCGCGAGGATCCGGCCGTCGCCGAGATAGGGCGCGAAGATCTCGGCAATCCGGGCGATCGCGGCGTCGTCGTTCTCGCCGGGTGCGAAGGCGCGGTCCGCGGTGGCGTCGAATCCCGCTCGGAGCCAGACGTCCTCGGCCATCTCGACGATGAAGGTGCTGCCCTGGTCGGAGTAGGGGTAGCCGTGGATCTGCATGGTGCCCCACTCGGTGTCCTCAACGATGAACGTGAAGGCCTCGAAGACCTTGTCGGTGCCGAGCCACATGTACTTGCAGCGGCGCCGGTCCAGGTCGGGCTCGAAGCCCTCGGCGAACCGGGTCCGCGCCGCGGAGTTGAGACCGTCGGCCGCGAGGACGAGGTCGTGCGTCGCCATCAGCTCCTCGACGTCGGGCGCCGGTGTCGCGAACCGCACGTCCACGTCGAGGTCGAGGCAGCGGCGCTGCAGGAGGGCGAGCAGGTCGTGCCGGTTCATGGCGGCGAAGCCCTGGCCGCCCACGGTGTTCCACTCGCCCCGGTAGTGCACGTCGATGTCGGTCCACCGGGCGAAGTGGGACTCCATCTGCCCGTAGATGACCGGGTCGGCGTTCTCGATGCCGCCGAGGGTCTCGTCGGAGAAGACGACGCCGAAGCCGAAGGTGTCCTCGGCCCGGTTCCGCTCGAACACCGTGATCCGGTGATCCGGGTCGAGCTGTTTCATCAGGGCGGAGAAGTAGAGGCCGCCGGGGCCGCCGCCGATCACTGCGATCTTCATGTCTCAAGTCCTTCGTGCTGAGGTTGGCGGATCAGCCGCGGACCGCGGCGTCGGCCTCGCGGGCCAGTTGATCTCGGAGCCGGAAGTGCTGGAGCTTTCCGGAGGGGTTGCGCGGCAGCGCGTCCACGAAGCGGACGTCGCGCGGGTACTTGTACGGCGCCAGGCGGGACTTCACGCCGTCCTGGATGCGCCGCACCATCGCGGGGCCGGTGTCCTCCCCCGCGCGGAGCACGACGAAGGCGCAGACGACGGCGCCGCGCTCGGTGTCGGGCCTGCCGACGACCGCGGCCTCAACGACGGCGTCGTCGGCGCAGATCGCCGCCTCGACCTCGGGGCCGCCGATGTTGTAGCCGGACGAGACGATCATCGAATCGGAGCGCGCCTGGAAGCGGAACACGCCGTCGGCGTCGCGGACGACGGTGTCGCCGGTGACGTTCCAGCCGTCCACCACGTAACCGAGCTGCCGGGCGTCGTCGAGGTAGCGGCAGCCCGTGGGCCCGACGACGGCCAGCCGCCCCGGGACGTCCGGGCCGACCTCCTCGTCGTCGGGGCCCAGCACCGTCGCGCGGAAGCCGGGCACGGGGACGCCGAGGGCTCCGGCGGCGGTGCGGCCGGGCGCGGTGGAGAGGAAGACGTGCAGCAGCTCGGTGCAGCCGATGCCGTTGACCAGCTCGATGCCGCACTCCTCCCGCACCAGGTCGAAGGTCTCCTCCGACAGGTGCTCGCCGGCGGAGACGCCGACACGGACCCCGCGGAGCAGTTCCGCGCCGCCGCCGCGGATGATCGCGCGGTACGCCGTGGGCGCGGTGAACAGGACGGTCACGCCCCGCTCGGCGACGACCTCCGCGAGCCGCGCCGGGGTGGCCCGCTCGGTGAGCACCGTGCTCGCGCCGAAGCGCAGCGGGAACACGACCAGCCCGCCGAGGCCGAAGGTGAAGGCGAGCGGCGGCGATCCCGCGAAGACATCCTCCGGCCCCGGGCGGAGCACGTGCCGGGCGAAGGTGTCCGCGTTGGCCAGGACGTCGCGGTGGAAGTGCATGGTGATCTTGGGCCGGCCGGTGCTCCCCGAGGTCGGGCAGAGCAGCGCGACATCGTCCGCGGCAGTCGCGACGGGGGTGAAGACGCCGTCCCGACGTGCGGCGCGCTCCTCGAGCCGGTCCGGGTCGTCGCCGCCGATCAGCACCAGGGCGGCGCCGGAGCCGGTGCGCTCCAGCGCCTCCCACAGGTCGGGTGCGGCCGCCGCGCCACTGAGGCAGACCGCGGGCGCGGTCCGCTCCAGGAGGTCGACGAGTTCGCCGGAGCGGAGCATGGGCATCGTCGTCACGAGAACCGCGCCCGCCTTGAGAGCGCCGAGCCAGGCGGCCACGAGCCACGGCGTGTTGCCCTCGCGCAGCAGCACCCGGTTCCCGGGCCGCACGCCGAGCTCGTCGACGAGGACCTGCGCGACCCGGTCCGAGGCGGCGCGCAGCTCCCTGTAGGTCCACAGGAAGCCCTCGGGCGTCCGGATCGCGGGCCGCTCTCCGAACCGCTCCGCTCCCTCGTCGATGAGTGCCACCGCGGCGTTGAGGCGGTCGGGGTACTGGAGCTCGGGCAGGGTGAACTCGAGCGTCGGCCACTGCTCCGCCGGCGGCAGATGGTCGCGGGCGAAGGTGTCCTCGTGGGCGCTGGGAGACAGGATCATCGTCGGCCTTCCGTCACTGCGCGAGCAGGCCCTCCTGGCACACGGTGGCCAGGTGGGTGCCCTTGCGGTCGTGGAAGCGGCCCGTGTTGAGGCCGCGGGAGGAGCCGACGTTCAGCGACTCCTGCGAGTAGAGGACCCAGTCGTCCAGCCGCGCCGGGCGGTGGAACCACATCGCGTGATCCAGGCTCGCGGTCCGCAGTCCCTCGTCGGACCACGACGCACCCAGCGCCCGCAGCGAGGGCTCGAGGATCGTGTAGTCACAGCAGTACGCGAGCGCGATGTCGTGCACGGTCTGCTCCTCCGGGAGCTCCGAGAAGGCCTTGATCCACACCGCCTGGCGCGGGACGCGGTCCCGGTCGCCGGGGAGGTAGATCGGGTCCGGGACGTGCCGCATCTCGAAACTGCGGCCGTGCGACCAGTAGTCGGCGTCGGCGCCGTCGCGGCCGACGAGAGCCTGAGCGGAGCTCGGCAGGCTCTCCGGGTCGGGGACGCCCGCGAGTCCGGTCGCCGCCACCTCGCCCACGAGCGGAGCGCCGGGGATCTCCGTGCCTTCGGCTCCCGCGGCGAAGGAGGCGTAGCAGGTGTAGATCACCTTCCCGTTCTGCAGGCCGCGGACGTGACGCGTGGCGTAGCCCCTTCCGTCGCGCAGGATCTCGACCTCGTAGCGCACGTCGCCGCCGATCTCGGCGGGGCGGAGGAAGTAGCTGTGGGCCGAGTGCACGGTCTTGCCCTCGACGGTGGCGCACGCCGCGGCCACGGCCTGCGCCACCAGGTCGCCGCCGTAGGCCTTGGGCCAGGGCACGTACTGGGTGGTGGCGGTGAAGACCCGGTGGCCGTCCGGGGCGTCGCCGGTCTCGGTGAGGCGCACCGCGTCGAGGAAGCGGGCGGAATCGGCCACGTTGCTGTGGAATTCGTCGACGGTGGTCATGCGCGGCGGTACCCCTCGAGCGCGGCGTCCTCGACGTCGTCGAGGTTGACGACGATGTTCTCCGGCGTGCGGCAGGTCAGCCAGACGAGGTCGTCGGTGACGGACATGTTCGCCTCGACGTGGGGCATGTAGGGCGGCACGAAGACCCAGTCGCCCTCGGTCATGTCGGTGTACTGGGCGTAGTCCTCGCCGTAGTAGATCCGGCCGTGGCCGGAGAGCACGTAGCCGCCGGTCTCGGCCTCGCCGTGGTGGTGCGGGAGCGAGCGGTAGCCGGGCTTGTTGCGGACCTGGCCGTACCAGATCTTCGTGGCGGGGGTGTGCTGGATGCTGACGCCGGAGACCCGGATGCAGTCGCCGGACTGCGCGGTGTCGGTGCTCTCCGCGCCGTGCCGGGTGACGACGGGGACGTCGCCGGTGGGTAGGAGTGCGGGGTCGACGATCTGGTCGGTCATGGGGCTTCGCCTTTCGTGGTGATGGGTGCGGTCAGGCTGTGATGCGGATGGTGTTGCGCAGGAGGCCGATCCCCGAGATCTCCGTCTCGAGGACCTGGCCGTCGGTGAGGAAGCGCTGCGGTTCGCGGCCCGCGCCCACCCCGGCCGGGGTGCCGGTGAGGATCAGGTCGCCGGGGCGCAGGCGGGTGAAGCGCGCGGCGTGGTGCAGCAGTTCGGCGGCGGAGAACAGCAGGTCGTCGAGCGGCGCCCGCTGCACGGTCTCCCCGTCGACGCGGCAGGTCACGGTGTGCTCGGCGGGATCGAAGGCGTCGGCGGTGACCACGGCCGGCCCGACGGGCGTGGTCGCGTCCCAGGCCTTCCCGGAGAGCCATTGGGTGGTGGCCCACTGCCGGTCCCGCAGCGAGACGTCGTTGCTGACGGTGTACCCGGCGATCGCCGCCGCGCACTCGTCGACGGAGGCCCGGCGCAGGTCGGCGCCGACCACGACGGCGAGCTCGGCCTCCCAGTCCAGCTTCTCGGTGTCGCCGGCATCGAGCACGACGTCGGCGTCCGGGCCGACGAGGGTGTCGGCCCACTTCGCGAAGAAGGTGGGCTCCTCGGGCACGCCGCGACCCATCTCCTCGATGTGCGCGCGGTAGTTGAGCCCGCAGCACAGCACCTTGCCGGGGCTCAGGACCGGCTGCAGCGGGCGGGCCGACGGCGGGAGCGGCTCACCGTCGGCCGCGGCGCGCCGGGCGACGGCGCGCCAGTCGTCCCGGCGCAGCAAGTCGTCGACGCTGGCGGCGCCGGTGCACCGGGGGCCGGATCCGGCGTCGGCCGTGGCGACCGTCCGGTCGCCGAGCTGATGGGTTGCGAGCCTCATGGGAGAGCCTCCGAAGTCGTATGTAGCGATTCTGACGTCCGTCAGATAGGCTGAATGTAGCACGGATCACATCCGGGGACCAGACCCCGATCCAGCACCGATCCGCCTCTGCACGAAAGGAACCCCATGTCCGCCAAGGTCACCGTCAATCCCCCGCAGCTCGCCGTCCCCCGTGGCTTCGCCCACGGCACGCGCGTCGGGAACACGCTCCACCTCGGCGGGCAGACCGCCATGGACGCCGAGGGCGCGATCGTGCCGGGCGGCATCGTCGAACAGTTCCGGCGCGCCTTCTCCAACGTGCTCGCGACGGTGGCCGAGGCCGGCGGGACGCCGGACGACCTGGTGTCGGTCACCATCTACCTGACCGATGTGCAGGACTACCAGCGCAACGGCAAGGAGATCGGCCGCGTCTGGCGCGAGCTCGCCGGCGACCACTACCCCGCCATGGCGGGCATCGGCATCAGCGAGCTGTGGCAGCCCGAGGCGCTCATCGAGATCGCGGGCATCGCCGAGATCGGATCGGGCGCACGGGGGTAACGTCGCGGGGAGCCGGCCGCGCGCCGCACGGCACCGAGGAGGGACGATGACCGACGCCGCTCGACCGCAGCCGCTGGTCCGCGATCTGATCGTCTCGCTCTTCGGGCTCTACGGCCGCGGGGCGGAGCCGCTCCCCATCTCCCAGATCATCGCCCTGATCGGGACCGCCGGACCGGACGAGCAGTCCGTGCGCTCCAGCGTCTCCCGGATGAAGTCCCGGGGCCTCCTCGACGCCGCCGAGGCGGGGCACTACCACCTAGCGGGGCGGCGGGCCGCGGCCTTCGAAGCCGGCGACAGCCGGATCTTCGGCGACCACCCCTACGACCCCACGGCCGCGTGGTCGCTGGTGGTCTTCTCGGTGCCCGAATCGCAGCGCGCCCGCCGCGTCCTGCTGAAGAAGACGCTGGGCGAGATGGGCTTCGGCGTCGTCGGGGCCAGCGTCTACATCGCACCGTCGGGCATCGGCGAGGAGGCCCGCGCGCGGCTGGCCCGGCTCGAGCTCGACGGCTACGTCGAGTGGTTCGACTTGCACCCGCCGAGCATCGACCGCCTCCGGGCGGAGGCCGCGCAGTGGTGGGACCTGGACGCCGTCGCCGAGGAGTACCGCGGCTTCCTCGCGGAGTTCGTGCCCGTGCGGGAACGCTGGGACGCCGCGCCGGGCACGGACGCCGAGGCCTTCGCCGATCACCTCCGTCTGGTCACGGCGTGGCGCGACCTGCCCTATCGGGATCCGGGCCTTCCCGCCGAGGCGCTGCCCGCCGACTGGCCCGGCGCGCCCGCCCGCGAGCTGTTCCTGCACCTGCGCCGAACCCTGGCCGAGCCGGCCGCCCGGTACGCCGGCCACGCGGACCTCGAGCGGCGCGACTGACCCCTGAGCACGGCACCCGCCGCCGACCCGCTCGACGTGCGGGTGCCGCGCGCCGCATTGTTAGGATTGCTACCTGCCCACCGCCGATCACGAAGGCACGACCCTGTCCGAGTCATACCCCCGCACCGCGGTCGCCGTGCTGTGCGCCGCGGGGATCGTGGTCGCGCTCATGCAGACGATCATCGTGCCGCTGATCCCCCAGTTGCCGGGGATGCTCGGCACGTCGCCGACAAATGCGTCGTGGACCCTGACGATCACACTGCTCGTCGGCGCGGTGGGCACGCCCATCGCAGGGCGCCTCGGCGACATGTTCGGCAAGCGCCGCGTGCTGCTGGGCACCATGGCCGCGGTCGCGCTGGGCTCGACGGTGTGCGCCCTCTCGACGGCCTTCCTGACGTTCCTGATCGGCCGTGGCCTGCAGGGGCTCGGCATCGGCGCGATCGCCGTCGGCATCAGCATCCTGCGCGACATCGTCCCGGCGGTGCGGCTCGGCTCCGCGGTGGGCACCATGAGCGCCTCCCTGGGCGTCGGCGGCGCCCTGGGGCTGCCCTTCGCCGCCTCGATCGCGCGGCACGTCAGCTGGCACGCCCTGTTCTGGGCGTGCACGCTCGCGGCAGTGGCCTGTGGCGCCGCGATCCTGCGGTCGGTCCCGGAGGGCCCCGCCGACCCCGGCGGCAGCTTCGACGCTATCGGCACCGTCGGCCTCACCGCGGTCCTGACGTTCGTCCTGCTCCCCCTCTCCAAGGCGTCCGAGTGGGGCTGGACCGACCCGCTGACGCTCGGCCTGTTCGCCGCCTTCCTGGTCACGGGCGCCGCCTGGTGGCGGTACGAGCTGCGCATCCCCAACGCCCTCATCGACGTGCGCACGCTGCTGTACCGGCCGATCCTGCTCACCAACGCCGCGTCGATCGCCACCGGATTCGCGTTCTACGCGATGCAGATGATGCCGATCCAGGTGCTCATGGCGCCGGAGCAGACGCCCGCCGGGCTGGGCCTCGGGATGGTCGAGGCGAGCCTCGTCCTCATGCCGAGCGGCCTGGTCATGTTCGCCTTCTCCCGGGTCAGCTCGTGGATCACGGACCGGCGCGGCGCCCGGATCTCGCTCGCTGTGGGCGCCGTGGTCATCGCCGGGGGCTACCTGGTGCTTCTGCTGGCGATCGCCGGGCCGTGGCCCGTGGGCTGGGTCTGGATCCTGGCGTCGAGCGCGCTGGTCGGGGCGGGCCTCGGCATCGCCTATTCGGCGATGCCCGCCCTGATCATGGCGGTGGTCCCGGTCGAGCAGACGGGCGAGGCGAACGGCGTCAACGCGCTGATGCGCTCGGTCGGCACCTCGATGGCCACCGCCGTCGTCGCCATGGTCCTGACCGGCGGCACGGTCGTCACCGCGACCCCGGCCGGCCCCGTCGAAACGCCCTCGGCCGGCGCGTACACGGAGACGATCCTGCTCTGCCTCGCCGTCTGCGCGGTGGCCGTCGCCTGCTCGCTCGCGATCCCCCGACGCCCGACGGCGGACACTGCGCGCGACTGTTAGGTTGGCGTGGTGCCGATCACGCCGTCCGCCCTGCCGCGCGCGCTGACCAGCCGCGTCGGCGGCCTGCTCCGCGGCCTCGCGACACCCGACCCCGTCACCGCCATCGGCCCACCGAACTGGTCGGGCCTCGACGCGCGCGCTTACTCCGGCCCCGCGCTGCCCGCCGGCACGCCGATCGACCGGGTGCCGCTCGCCGCGGGGCTCGGCCTCGACGAGGCGTCGCAGGCGTACCGGTTCCTCTACTCGACCACCAACCAGCGCGGGGACGCCGTGAGCACCGCGTCCCTGTTCCTGCCCGACGGGGACGCGCCCGCGGCCGGATGGCCCGTGGTGGCCTGGGCGCACGGCACCGTCGGACTGTGCGACGACGCGACCCCGTCGGCCCAACCCCAGTCCGAGCGACAGCAGTTCTACCTGGGGCACTGGCTGCGGCACGGCTATGCGGTGGTCGCCACCGACTACGCGGGCATGGGCACGCCCGGCCTGATGAGCTATCTCAACGGGAAGGTCGAGGCGCACAACCTGATCGACTCGGTGCAGGCCGCGCGGCAGCTGGGGCTGCCGCTGGCCCGACGGTGGGCCCTCGTCGGCCAGTCGCAAGGCGCGGGGGCGGCCATGAACGGCGCCCGCTACGCCGCCGAGTTCGGCGCGGGCTACGACCTCGACCTGCGCGGGACGGTGGCGACCGGTACTCCCGCGAACATCGAGCGGGTGGCGCAGTTCCTGCGGCCCTCCTTCCCGCCGATCACGCTGCCGCCGCTGACCAACGTCTACGCGGCGTACATCCTGGCCGGGATCCGCGACGCCCGGCCCGACCTCGGGATCGACGCCCTGCTCAGCGACGAGGGCCGACGGATCGTGGGCCTCGCCGAACGGCTGAGCCTGTACGACACCCGGGAGGCGGTGCGCGGCGCGCGGATCAGCACCTGGGTGACCGCGCCGCTGCGCAGCATCCCCGGGATCTACGACGCCCTGCACGCGCACATGGGCACGCCGACGCAGGGGTACGACCGGCCGATCTTCCTCGGCCACGGCCTCACCGACATCGACGTACCGGTCGCGTCCGGACTGTCGCTGGCCGCGGCACTGACCCTGCACCGGCAGCCGGTCACGCTGAAGCTCTATCCCACCGACCATTTCGGCACCGTGTACGCGGCCGCCGACGACGCCGCCGCGTTCCTCGCGCGGGTCATGGAGAACCAGGAGTAATCGTATGAAGGACTTCCACGGCAAGGTCGCCGTCGTCACCGGCGTCGCCTCCGGCATGGGCCGCGAGCTCGCGCTCGAACTGGCGCGACAGGGCGCGAAGCTCTCGCTGTGCGACTACGACGCCGTCGGCCTCGAGAAGACCGCGGACGACGCGCGCGCCCTGGGCGCGGACGTCCACACCAAGGTCGTCAACGTCGGCGAGCGCGAGCAGATCCTCGCCTACGCGGACGAGGTCGCCGAGCACTACGGCGTGGTCAACCTCGTCTTCAACAACGCGGGCATCGCGCACCACGCGAGCGTCGAGAAGACCTCCTTCAAGGACTACGACCGCCTGATGGACGTCGACTTCTGGGGCGTGGTCAACAGCTCCAAGGCCTTCCTGCCGCACCTGATCGCCTCCGGCGACGGCCACATCGCCAACACCAGTTCGATCTTCGGCCTGTTCGGCGTGGGCGGCCAGAGCGCCTACAACGCCGCCAAGTTCGCGGTGCGCGGCTTCACCGAGGCCCTCCGGATCGAGATGCTCGCGAGCGGACACAACGTCGGCGTCAGCTGCGTGCACCCCGGCGGTATCAAGACCGACATCTGCAACAACGCGACCGTCGCCGAAGGCCAGGATCAGGCCTCGTTCGCGGACTTCTTCAACCAGCACCTCGCGCGCACCGAGGCCGACGCCGCGGCGCGCACCATCCTCAAGGGCGTGCAGAAGAACCACGGCCGCATCCTCATCGGCCCCGACGCGGTGGCACTGGACCTGTTGGTCCGGGTCACCGGCTCGGGCTATCAGCGGCTCATGTCCTTCGTCGACGGGCAGTCGAAGCGCTTCCTCTGAGCCGTCAGGCCCGCGGGGCCAGAACCTCCTCGGCGGCGCGCCGGCCGGAGCGGATCGCGCCGTCCATGTAGCCGTTCCACCGGCTCGCGGTCTCCGCGCCCGCCCAGTGGATCCGCCCGACGGGTGCGGCGAGCGCGTGGCCGTACTGCGTCCACACCCCGCAGCCGAGCCGCCCGCCGTAACAGCCGCGGCTGAACTCCTCCGCGCACCAGTCCATCTCGACGTAGTCGAAGGGGGCCGCGGCCTCGGGCCCGAAGTACTTCACCAGCGCGCCGAGCACCAGCTCGCGGCGCTCGGCAGGACTGAGCCGCTCCGCCGTGCGGGCGTGGGCGCCCTCGAGGAAGCCGACGAGCACGCCGCAGCTCGCGTCCTGCGGCGAGTTGTCGAGGACCACGTTGAAGGCGTCGTCGAGGCTGATGACGAAGCCGCTGAGCCCGTCCTCGCGCCAGAAGGGGCGGTCGTAGCCGACCTGCACCTTGATCACCGAGCCGGCGGGGATCTGCTGCGTGAGGCCGTCGCGCGCCGAGGGCAGGGCCGGCAGGTAGCGGATGCGGCCGGCCAGGGTCGGCGGGATCGCCACGATCACCTCGTCCGCCGTGACCGAGCCGCCCGGCGAACCGTCGGCGTTCTCGTAGACGACGGTGACGCCCGCGTCGTCCTGCGTGATCGTGCGGACCACGGCGCCCAACCGGACCGACTCCCCCAAGTCGGCCGCCATCCGCTCCGAGATCAGGTGGGTGCCGCCGACCACGCGGGAGTCCTGCGCGCCCGTGCGGGTGGTGAGCAGCATCGCCAGGCTCGTCCCCGAGCGGATGTAGGCGAGGAAGTGCAGGAACGAGAGCTCGGCGGTCTCCGCGGAGAAGACGGCCGGCACGATGATTCGGAAGAAGCTGCGGGCCATCGCGTTCCCGGTGTTCGCGCTCACCCAGGTGTCGACGTTGTGCCGGTCCAGATCGGCGGCCCCGTCGGCCTCCCACGGCGCGGCGGGATCGACGCCGGCCGCGAGCGTCTCGATGACCACCCACAGCCGCCCGACCTCGGCGAGGGACTCCTCGTCCAGGCCGAAAGACTCGTCGGCGTACCGGACGGCGCGCCCGTCGACGACGGTGATCGCGTCGCCGTCGTCGTAGGAGGGGAAGGTCTCCAGCCCGAGATCGGCCACGAGGTCGAGCGCCGCCGTCTGGTCGGGGCCGATCCACTGCCCGCCCAGCTCGACGGGCGTCCCGTTGCTGAGGAAGCCACCGTGGTTGCGGCCGGCGACGCGATCCCGCGCCTCGAGCACCCGCACCGACCTCCCCTCGGCCGTCAGGCGCCGCGCTGCCGAGAGGCCCGCCAGACCGGCGCCCACCACGATCACGTCCACATCCGTCATGTCCCACTCCCTCATGTCAGTCAGTTGTATGACTTGGTTCACGTACTGTAAGCCGAGCCACACCCCTGTGTCGAGGCCTCGACCGGAATCCGGTGTGCTTTGCTGAGTACCCACCCCTTGGAACCGGAGGCCGGATGCCCTACGTCGAGTCCGCGGTGCGCGGCCCGCAGATCGTCGCGGCAGCGCGAGCGGTCCTGATCCGCGACGGGGTCGCCAAGACGAGCCTGCGCGCGGTTGCCGCCGAGGCCGGGATCCCGCTGGGCACGCTGCAGCACGTCTTCCCGAGCAAGCAGCAGTTGCTCCAGGCCGTCATCGAGCGCGTCGTCGACGACATCTCCGACGTGCTCCGGCGCACGGCCGAGACCGACGCGGGGCTGGCGCACGCGATCCGCAACGGCATGCGCAACTTCTGGTCGGCACTCGTGACGGACGAGCGCGAGCTCCAGGTGCTGCAGTACGAGCTGGTGACCCACGCGCTCCGCACCCCGGGTCTCGAGGACCTCGCGCGGATCCAGTACGCGCGCTACACCGAGGCCGTGCGGCAGTGGTGCGCCGAGGCGGCCGACCGCGCCCACGAGACCAGCGCCGTGCCCCTGGACCGGCTCGCCCGCGTGATCCTCGCAGCCGTCGACGGCCTGATCCTGCAGCACGTGGCGCATCCCGACCCGGCGCGCTCCGCCGCCGACCTGGACACCGTCGCCGACATGGTCGTCGCGCTGGCCGCACCCGTCCCGCAATAGCGGAACGGGCACCGCCGACCGGAGTCGGCGATGCCCGTTCCAGCGGGATCGATCAGGAGTCCAGCGACTCCAGGTCCGCGTTGAAGGTGGCGCTGGGACGCATCACCTTCGACATCTTCTCCGGGTCCGGGTAGTAGTAGCCGCCGATGTCGGCGGGCTCGCCCTGGACCGCGCGCAGCTCCTCCACGATGGTGGACTCGTGCTCGGAGAGCGCCTTCGCCAGCGGCGCGAACTTCGCGGCCAGCTCCGGGTTCTCGGTCTGCGCGGCCAGCTCCTGCGCCCAGTACAGGGCCAGGTAGAACTGGCTGCCGCGGTTGTCCAGCTCGCCGGTGCTGCGCGACGGCGCCTTGTTGTTCTCCAGCAGCTTGCCGGTGGCGGCGTCCAATGTGGTCGCGAGGACCTTCGCGGCGGCGTTCTCGTTCTTGATGCCCATGTCCTCGAAGCTCACCGCGAGCGCGAGGAACTCGCCCAGCGAATCCCAGCGGAGGTGGTTCTCCTCCGTGAGCTGCTTGACGTGCTTGGGCGCCGAGCCGCCGGCGCCGGTCTCGTACATGCCGCCGCCCGCCATGAGCGGGACGATCGAGAGCATCTTCGCCGACGTGCCGAGCTCGAGGATCGGGAACAGGTCGGTGAGGTAGTCGCGCAGGATGTTGCCCGTCGCGGCGATGGTGTCGAGGCCGCGCATCGCGCGCTCGAGGGTGTACCGCATGGCGCGCACCTGCGACATGACCTGGATGTCGAGGCCCTCGGTGTCGTAGTTCTTCAGTTCGGCCTTGACCGCCTTGATGAGCTCGTTCTCGTGCGGGCGGTACGGGTCCAGCCAGAACAGCACCGGCGTACCGGAGTTGCGGGCACGGTTGACGGCCAGCTTGATCCAGTCGCGGATCGGGGCGTCCTTCACGGTGCACATGCGCCAGATGTCGCCCTCCTCGACCTCCTGGGAGAGCACGACCTCGCCGGTGGCGTTGTCGACGATGTTCGCGGTGCCGGCGGCCGGGACCTCGAAGGTCTTGTCGTGGCTGCCGTACTCCTCCGCCTTCTGCGCCATCAGGCCGACGTTGGGGACCGTGCCCATGGTGCGCGGATCGAAGGCGCCGTTGGTCTTACAGAAGTTGATGATCTCCTGGTAGATGCGCGCGAAGGTGGACTCCGGCATCACGGCCTTGGTGTCCTTGGTGCGGCCGTCGGCGCCGTACATCTTGCCGCCGGCGCGGATCATGGCGGGCATCGAGGCGTCGACGATGACGTCGGAGGGCGAGTGGAAGTTGGAGATGCCGCGCGCCGAGTCGACCATCGCCAGCTCCGGGCGATGCTCGTGGCAGGCGTGCAGGTCCTTGACGATCTCCTCGTGCTTGCTGGCCGGCAGCGTGGCGATCTTGTCGTAGAGGTCGCCGAGGCCGTTGTTGACGTTGACGCCCAGCTCGTCGAAGAGGTCCTGGTGCTTGGCGAAGGCGTCCTTGTAGAAGACCTTGACGGCGTGGCCGAAGACGATGGGGTGCGAGACCTTCATCATGGTGGCCTTGACGTGCAGCGAGAACATGACGCCGGTCTCGTAGGCGTCCTGCATCTGCTCCTCGTAGAACTCGAGCAGCGCCTTCTTGCTCATGAACATCGAGTCCATGACGTCGCCGGCGCCGAGCTTCACGCTGTCCTTGAGCACGTGGGTCTGGCCGTCGGCCGTGACGAGCTCCATCCGCAGGTCGCGCTCGCGGTCGAGCGTCGTGGACTTCTCGCCGTGATAGAAGTCGCCGTGCTTCATGTGCGCGACGTGGCTGCGCGAGGCCATCGACCACTCGCCCATGCTGTGCGGGTTCTTGCGGGCGTACTCCTTGACCGCGCGCGGGGCGCGGCGGTCCGAGTTGCCCTGGCGCAGGACCGGGTTCACGGCGCTGCCGAGGATCGTGGAGTAGCGCGTCGCGATGTCGCGCTCCTCGTCGGTCTTGGGCTCCGACGGCAGGTCGGGGATGTCGTAGCCCTTGCCCTGCAGCTCCGCGATCGCGGCCAGCAGCTGGGGCACCGAGGCGCTGATGTTCGGGAGCTTGATGATGTTCGCGGTCGGCTCGAGGGTGAGCGCGCCGAGCGTGGCCAGGTTGTCCGGCACCTTCTGCTCGTCGGTGAGGCGCTCGGGGAAGGTCGCCAGAATGCGCGCCGCGACCGAGATGTCGCTCGTCTGCACGTCGATGCCGGCGGGCCCGGCGAAGGCGCGGATGATCGGCAGGAACGACGCGGTGGCCAGAAGTGGGGCCTCGTCGGTCAGCGTGTAGATGATGGTCTGCTGCTGCGCACTCATGTGTGTTTGCTTCTCCCGAATGTCTTGGTCGGTCGACTCTGTACGAACTGCTCTGTCAGTCTCCATGTAACGGTTCCCCCATTATCCTCCCTCACCCCGACAGCCCGCGACGGCAGTCCGGCAAACGCGCGCGGCCCTCCCCGATTACGCTGTCGCCATGGCCGGAGGACTCGCTGCCCTGCTCGACGACATCGCCGCTCTCGCGCGGCTCGCCGCCGCGTCGGTCGACGACGTGGCCGCCGCCGCGGGGCGTGCGAGCGTCAAGGCCGCGGGCGTCGTCGTCGACGACACCGCGGTCACGCCGCGGTACGTGCAGGGCATCAAGCCCGAGCGCGAGCTGAGCATCGTCGCGCGCATCGCGAAGGGCTCGCTGCGCAACAAGCTGATCTTCATCCTCCCCGCGATCCTGCTGCTGAGCTGGCTCGCCCCGTGGGCCCTGACCCCGATCCTCATGCTCGGCGGCACCTACCTCTGCTACGAGGGCGCCGAGAAGATCTGGGAGAAGCTCAGCGGCCACGGGGACGTCGAGGAGCCCTCGTCGTCCACGGGCGAGGTCGACGAGGACACCGTCGTCGCCGGCGCCATCCGCACCGACTTCATCCTGTCCGCCGAGATCATGGTGATCGCGATGAACGAGGTCGCGAGCGAGTCGATCTGGTCGCGGGCGCTGATCCTCGTGGTGGTGGCGATCCTCATCACCGCGCTGGTCTACGGGGTGGTCGCGGCGATCGTGAAGATGGACGACGTGGGCCTCGCGCTCGCGCAGCGCCCGTCCGAGTTCAGCCGCAAGGTCGGCACCGCGATGGTCAAGGCGATGCCGGTGGTGCTCAGCGTGCTCGCGAACGTCGGCATCGTCGCCATGTGCTGGGTCGGCGGCCACATCCTGCTGGTCGGCCTCGACGACCTGGGCTGGCACTGGCCCTACTCCGTGGTGCACCACTTCGAGACCTGGGCGCACGACCTGATCCCGTCGATCGGCTCGGTCGTGGGCTGGCTCGCCAACACCCTCGGCTCCGCCCTGTTCGGGCTGGCGGTGGGCGCCGTGGTGGTCGCGATCGTGCACGTGATCGGCAAGCTCCGCGGCGCCCCCGCGTCCCACTGAGCTACCGCACCGGCACCACGACGCGGGTCCGCAGTTCGGCCTCCGGCACCGCGCACGGATCGTTGAGGTACACGTTGAAGTGGTGCGTCGCCGGATCGTCGACGGTGCGCGCGAGCGCCAGGCCGTGCTCGGCGACGTACGCGCCGATCAGCTCGTGCGCCCGCGGGATCGCCTGCGCGTAGGGCCCGTCGACGACGGCCTCGACGGCGCGGCCCGCCGGCGCCTCGAAGACGGCGAGCGGCGCCGCGGCGGTAGTGCCGGCGGGCACCTCGAAGAACACGGACTCGTCGACGTCGGACTCGCGGAACTCGTCGTCGTGCTCGATGCAGCCACCCGGGCCCGCGGGGGCGATGTCCTGGGCCTGCACTTCGGGGAGGAAGCGCTCCCAGAGCTCGCCCTCCCCGGCGTAGTCGGGGACGGTGCCGCGCAGGTGCACGAGCGTGCGGGCGGGCAGGGCGGTGAGGGCGACGGTGTCGGTCATGGTGGGCTCCCGGATCAGCGTGTCGATGAGGCGGAGCCGCGCCACGGAGTCCTCGGCGGCCGCGGCGAGGTCGAGACGCTGCGCGCGCAGGGCCTCGTCGAACGCCTCGGTCCCGCGGACGGCCAGCAGGGCCCCGATGGCGGACACGCCGAATCCCACGTCGCGCAGCCGGCGGATCGCCGCGGCCTCCGCGAGCTGCGCCGGCGCGTACCGGCGGTAGCCGGTCACGGCGTCGACGTCCGCGGGCACCAGGACGCCGTGGGCGTCGTAGTGGCGCAGCATCCGCACGCTGATCCGGCTGAGCGAGGAGAACCTGCCGATGGGCACGAGGTCCGGGGTGTCGGTCACGGTCTCCACTCTGTCGGCTGACACGGTGTGAGGGTCAAGCCCCGGGCAGCGCGGATTCCGCCGCCGGTACCCCGGCGCGCGCCGCGCCTTCCGCGAGTAGGAACTGCGCGCCGGTGTAGGTCGCCATGACGGCGCCCTCGAGCCACGCGGGCGGGTCGGCGAGGACGAACTTGCGCAGCCCGAGGATCGAGTCGCTGAGCAGGAACAGGCCCGCGCCCGCGAGGGTGGCGCGCCGGGCGTCCCCGGGGATCTGCGGGCCGAGCACCGTTGCGGCCGCCGCCGTGCCGCTGAGCAGCGCGGAGTAGCCCGCGAGCACCGGGGCCAGGAAGGGCTCGGTCCGGTACGCGGCGAGCAGGGTCCGCGGCGCGCCGACGGCCCAGGCGGCGCCGACGGCGGCGGGACGCGCGAGCGAGGCGTCGGGATCGCGCTGCGCCAGCAGCCCGCGGATGTAGGCGGCGTGGCCCGTCGCGAAGGCGCTCGCGCCCAAGGCGAAGTGCTTCGGCTCGTCGCCGAGCAGCGCCACGTCGCCCACCCACCCCGCGGCCTGCCCGGCCAGGGCGCTCCGGCGCAGGGGCGAGCGCCGCGCCCGCGGATCGGTCGCGAACGACGCGGCGAGCGTCGGCAGGAGCAGCGGCTTGGTGAACCGCCGGGCGTGGTGGTGCGCGGGCCTCGGCGAGGCCGACAGGGCGGTGTCGACCACCGCGAGCGCGGCGTAGGCGAGCTTGAGAGCGGTGCTGGGGCGGGTCACCGCGCCAATCTATCCGTAGGCTCGTCCCGTGAGCAGCGACACCGTGCCGGCCGCCCCCGCACCCGCACCCGAGGAGGGCCGCATCCGCGTCCCGCGCGACCTGGACGCGATCACGGACGTGGGTATCGAGGACCACTCCGGCGCGGATCCGCGCGCCGTGGAGCGGATCTGGCTCGCCGCCCGGTCCTGGTACGCGGCGGGCATGCAGCCCGCGATCCAGGTGTGCGTCCGGCACCGCGGCAACGTGGTTCTGAACCGGGCCATCGGCCACGCCCGCGGTAACGGCCCCGACCTGCCCTCCAACCGCGACGAGGCGACGGAGCCGGTGCCGGTCACCGTCGACACCCCGTTCTGCACCTACTCCACGGCCAAGGGCGTGGCGGTCACCGTGCTGCACCGCCTGATCGAGCGCGGCGACCTCGACATCGAGGCCCGCGTGTGCGACTACATGCCGGAGTTCACCAGCGACGGCAAGGACCGGATCACGGTGCGGCACGTGCTGACCCACAGCGCGGGCATCCCGATCAACACCGGGCCCAAGCCGGACCTCAGGCGGTCCGAGGACAGCGCGTACACCCGGGCGATGCTCGCCGGGATCAAGCCCGTCTACTCCCCCGGTCGGCTGCACTTCTACCACGCGCTGACCTGGGGGCCGCTGGTCCGCGAGCTGGTGCTGGCCGCCACGGGGCGCACGATCCGGGAGATCGCCGCCACGGAGATCCTCGGCCCGCTGGGCTTCCGGTGGACCAACTTCGGGGTCGCGCCCGAGGACCTTCCCGCCGTCGGGCTGAGTTACGCGACCGGCAGGCCCGCGCCGCCCGCGATCGAGGCCGCCTTCCGGAAGGTGGTGGGCGGCACCATGCAGCAGATCGTGCCGATGTCGAACTCGCCGCAGTTCCTCACCGGGATCGTGCCGTCGTCGAACCTGGTCTCGAACGCGCAGGAGCTCTCCCGGTTCGCCGAGATCCTCCGGCGGGGCGGGGAACTCGACGGGGTCCGCGTGCTGCGGCCCGAGACGCTCGCGGCGGCGACCCGGCAGGCGCGCCGACTGCGCCCCGACTTCGCGACCGGCGGCGCGCCCCTGCGGTGGGGCACCGGGTACATGCTGGGCTCGGAGCGGTTCGGCCCGTTCGGCCGGCACGCCCCGGCCGCCTTCGGGCACACCGGGCTCACCGAGATCGCGATGTGGGCCGACCCGCAGCGGGACCTGGCGGCCGCGGTGGTATCGAGTGGCAAGCCGGGCGGCCACCCGGAGGCGAAGCGCTACCCCGCCCTCCTGGACGCCATCGGCGCGGCCTTTCCGCGCACGCGCGACTGACGCCCCGGGCATCGCCACAGACCCGTCGATAGGGGTTTCCTACCGCACCGATAGGCCGTTTCACCTCGACTTTCAGGTATTTCTAGAATAATTCCAGAAAAGCTGGAATCCGTGGCTCCGCGGACGTACAGTGAAGAACGCGCGGCCCGACAGCCCGGCCGCCTCGCTTCAACAGCCGTACACACATCCGTACCGAGAGGAACGCCGTGTCCGAGGATCAGACCACCTCCCCCCAGGAACAGACGAGCGGAAGCGGCGGTTGCCCCGTCGCCCACGGTTCGCTGCGCCCGCCGGTCGCCGGCGGCGGCAATCGCGACTGGTGGCCCGACGAGGTCAACCTGAAGGTGCTCGCCAACAACCCCGCCGAGGGCGACCCCCTGGGTGCCGACTTCGATTACGCGGCCGCGGTCGCCACGCTCGACGTCGAGGCCGTCCGGGCCGACCTGGTCGCGCTCATGCGCGAGTCGCAGGACTGGTGGCCCGCCGACTTCGGCCACTACGGCCCGCTGTTCATCCGCATGTCCTGGCACTCCGCCGGCACGTACCGCACCACCGACGGTCGCGGCGGCGGCGGCGCCGGCCTGCAGCGCTTCGCGCCGCTCAACAGCTGGCCCGACAACGTCAGCCTGGACAAGGCGCGCCGCCTGCTGTGGCCGGTGAAGCAGAAGTACGGCCGCTCGCTCTCCTGGGCCGACCTGATCCTGTTCGCGGGCAACGTCGCCCTCGAGGACATGGGCTTCACCACCGAGGGCTTCGCCTTCGGCCGCGCCGACGTCGCGGAGCCGGAGGACGTCTACTGGGGCCCGGAGCACACGTGGCTCGGCTCGGACGGCCGGTTCTCCGGCAAGCGCGATCTGGACCAGCCGCTCGGCGCCACCCACATGGGCCTGATCTACGTCAACCCCGAGGGCCCCGAGGGCGTGCCGGACTACATCGCCGCCGCCGACGACATCCGCGAGACCTTCGGCCGGATGGCGATGAACGACGAGGAGACCGCGGCGCTCATCGTCGGCGGCCACACCTTCGGCAAGACCCACGGCGCTGGCCCGGTCGAGAACGGCCCCGAGCCCGAGGCCTCTCCGATCGAGCAGCAGGGCCTCGGTTGGAAGGGCCACAACGGCACCGGCGTCGGCAAGGACGCCGTGACCAGCGGCCTCGAGGTGATCTGGACGCACACCCCCACCAAGTGGGACAACAGCTTCCTCGAGATCCTCTACAGCAACGAGTGGGAGCTCTTCCAGAGCCCCGCCGGCGCGAACCAGTGGCGCCCGAAGGACGGCGGCTGGGCGAACTCGGTGCCGGAGGCCTTCGGCACCGGCAAGACCCACCCGTCGATGCTGACGACCGACCTGTCGCTGCGGTACGACCCGATCTACGGCGAGATCACCAAGCGCTGGCTCGACAACCCGCAGCAGCTGGCCGACGCCTTCGCCAAGGCCTGGTTCAAGCTTCTGCACCGCGACATGGGCCCGACCGCCCGCTACGTGGGCCCGCTGGTCCCCAAGACCGAGCACCTGTGGCAGGACCCGATCCCCGCGGCCGAGGGCGCCCCGATCAGCGCGGCCGACGCCGACGCGATCACCGAGCGGATCCTGGCCACCGGCCTGACCACCGCGCAGCTGGTCAAGACCGCGTGGGCGGCGTTCTCGTCGTTCCGTCGCACCGACAAGCGCGGCGGCGCCAACGGCGGCCGCCTGCGCCTGCAGCCGCAGGCCGGCTGGGAGGTCAACGAGCCCGACGAGCTGGCACAGGTGATCCGGACGCTCGAGGGCGTCGTCGACGCCTTCAACGCGGAGTCCGGCACGAAGGTCTCGTTCGCCGATGTCGTGGTCCTCGCGGGCAACGCGGGCGTGGCCCAAGCCGCGAAGGCCGCGGGCGTCGAGGTGACGATCCCGTTCACGCCGGGCCGCGCCGACGCGACCCAGGCCGACACGGACGTCGAGTCCTTCGCCGTCCTCGAGCCGCGCTTCGACGCCTTCCGCAACTACGTCGCGAAGGGCGCGCCCATGCCGGCGGAGTACCTCCTCGTCGAGAAGGCCAACCTGCTCGGCCTCACGGCGCCGGAGATGACGGTGCTCCTCGGTGGCCTCCGCGTGCTGGGCAACAACTTCGGCGGGTCCGAGGCGGGCGTGTTCACCGATCGCCCGGGCACACTGAGCAACGACTGGTTCGTGAACCTGCTCGACATGTCCACGAAGTGGGCCCCGGCGTCCGACGACGACGCGACCTACGTGGGCACCGATCGGGCGACCGGCGAGAAGAAGTGGACGGCCACCCGCGCCGACCTCGTCTTCGGCTCGAACTCGATCCTCCGCGGCATCGCCGAGGTCTACGGCGCCGCCGACGCCGGCGAGAAGTTCGTGGGCGACTTCGTCGCCGCGTGGACCAAGCTCGCCAACGCAGACCGGTTCGATGTGAAGGCCTGATCCTCTTCCTCCGGCCGGCAGCCGCGCCCCGTACACCGTTCCGGTGTGCGGGGCGCGGTCGTTTCCGGGGGCGAATTACAGTTAGTGATCATTAACCCTATGTGCGATACGCGCCGGTCGCGGGCGTACGCTCACTTCCATGCCGTACTTCGACCGGGTCTCCGCGACCGCGTTCCGTCCGACCGAGCACGTCTCCGGCGGGTGGAACACCGCCGAACAGCACATCGCCCCGCCCATGGCACTCCTCGCGCACGCGGTGGAACAGGACCGCGACGCGCGACGCGACGACGACCTGCGCCTCGCGCGCCTGTCGTACGACATCCTCGGCACGCTGCCGATGGACGTGGTCGAGGTGGACGTCCGCGTCGTCCGCCCGGGCCGCACCATCGAACTCGTCGAGGCGACGCTGAGCCATGCCGGCCGTGCCGGTCTCGTCCTGCGCGCCTGGCTGCTCGACCGCCGCGACACGCGCGGCGTCGCGGGCTCCGAGCTCGAGCCGATCCCGCCGGCGGCGGGGATGCCGGAGTGGGACCCGAGCACTGTCTGGCCCGGGGGCTACATCGCCTCCGCGCGCGCCCGCCGCCAGGAGGTGCGGCCCGGCCGCGCAGCGTACTGGGTGGAGTCCGACGTGGACCTGCTCGACGAGCCGTCGGGGCCGGTCGCACGGGCCGCGCGACTGTTTGACATCGCCAACGGCATGACACCCCGGTTCACCCCGGAGGAGGTCGCGTATCCGAACCTCGACCTCACCGCGCACCTGTTCCGCGATCCCGTCGGACCCGCTCTCGGCTTCGACACTCGGGTGTCCACCGGACCCGATGGCGCTGGTCTGACCCATTCGGTCATTCACGACATCGCGGGCCCGGTCGGCACGGTGGATCAGATACAAACGGTGCGTCTGCGCTGAAATCCAGTCAAGAATGTGGTTACATTCCGAGCGTTCAGTTCACCCTGCCGAAGGGAGCTCTTATGAATACTCGGATCACACGGACGATCGGTGCAGTAGCCGCCGCCGTCGCGCTGACCGTGACCGTCTCCGCCTGCGACAACGCCAAGGACACGGCGAACGACGCGAAGGACGCCGCCACCTCGGCGGCCGGCAGCGCGGCCTCGGCGGTCACCGGCGCGAACGGATCCGGCGCGAACGGGGCGGGTTCCGAGTCGCAGGCCGCCGTGCCCTCGACCAGCATCGCGACCCCCGGCGGCACCGAGGTCACCCTCACCGACGGCCCGATCATCGGCGAGTACGCGAAGTACGGCTACGAGAAGGGGCACCTCGGTGCGCCTCTGGGCCCCGTCTCCGCACTGCCGGACGGCAAGGGCAAGTACCTCACGCTCAAGGGCGGCACGATCTACTGGTCGGAGGCGTCGGGCGCGCACGTCGTGCACGGCGTGATCGGCGACAAGTGGGGCGACGCGGGCCACGAGACCGGCAAGCTGGGCTACCCCACCAGCGACGAGACCGCCGAGAACGGCGCGATCAAGCAGACCTTCCAGAACGGGACGATCACCTTCCGCGACGGGGTCGCGACGGTCTCCTAGTCTCCGACGACGGTCACGGCGCCGTCCCGATGTACACCGTTCGTGCGGCCAGCACGAAGGCATCGGGGCGGCGTCGCACGTTCTGCGGGTCCTCCGGGTCGGTGAGCCGGCGCAGGACGTCCGCGTCGTCCGGGTCGAGCCGGTCCGCCATCCGCAGGTAGCGGCCCAGCATCTGGGCCACGCCGCGGCGGGCCCCGTCGTCGAGCGGGGCGGGGCGGTCCACCAGGAAGGTGCGGGCCCGCACGTCCCGCAGCCCCGCCGCCCGCAGCAGCGCGGGCCAGTCCTCCGGCGCGTCGACGGTGCCATCGAGCGCGGCCCGCATCTCCCCGAAGCCCACGGCCTGCAGAGCGTCGAGCCGCTCGGCGAGGCCCGGGCGCCCGAGCCCGATGTCGCGCGGGAGGAACCGCGAGGGAAGGCCGCCCTCGGCCACCGCGAGCACGCCGCCCGGATTGAGCCGGCTCGCGAGCGCCGCGACCGCGGCGCCCTGATCCCCCACGTGGTGCATCGTCTGCGCGGTCCAGATGAGATCGGCGGCGGGCAGCTCCGCGAACCCCGCGGGCAGGTCGGTGGGGAGCGTCTCGATCGGGTTCCCGGCCGCCGTCGCGCGGTCCCGGGCGCGGTCCAGCAGTGCGGGGGCGCCGTCGACCGCGATCACACGCGCCTGTGGGAACCGCGCTGCCAGCGCCGTGGAGAACACTCCCGGGCCGGAGCCGACGTCCAGCACCGTCCCCGGCGCGGGTACGCCGCCGGCGATGACGTCGAGCGCCTGCGTCACGTACGGCAGGAGGGTCTCCCCCTCCGCCTCGATCTCGGCCGCGAGGGCCTCCCAGTCCGGATGGGTGTGCGAGTGCGCGTGTGCGTGGTCGGCCATGGAACCCAGCGTGCCGACCACGCGGTCGGCCGGCAAGTTCTCGTGCCGTTCTAGCAAATCGTCAGCTGATCCGGACGCGCACGCCCGGCGGCAGGACGGCCCGCGCGTCCGGCAGGCGCGCGACGTCCACGCCGTGCAGCACGACGGTGACCGGCGGCGCGGCCCGCAGCTCGACGCCGTCCGCGGGGAAGCCCGCCGCGACGAGCGCGGCGCGGATCCGGGCGGGCACCGCCCACCCGCCGGGCACCGCGATCCGGTCCGGATCCACCGGCCGGGCGGGCACCGCGGGCAGCGGCGCATCCGGCGCGGCGAGGGCGGCGCCCAGCAGCGCCGCGACCGCGTCGACATGGGCGGCGGCCCGTGCCGCGTCGTAGAGCTCGGGATGGAAGACGCCGTCGACGACGAGCTCGTCCCCGGGCTCGGAGTACACCGAGATCAGGCAGTCCGGGACCGGCCCCCACGCCGTCACGTCGAGCGACCAGCCGTCGGTCCGCACGTCCGGGAGCACGTTGACGATGGGCCCGTGCAGGCGCCCGGTTCGCCAGGCGGCGGGGACCACAGTGAGCAGCTGCTCGGGCCGCTCGCCGCCCGCGATCCGCTCGGACGCCGCCGCCAGCCAGCGCCGCACGTCGGCGGCGAGGGTCGCGGGCGTCGCGTCCGGCGGCACGGCCAGGCGGGTGGGCACCACGGCCATCCACTGCACGGGCGTGGCCCGCTCGAGGGCGGTGCGGCGCAGGCCCGCGGTCACACCGACGTGGGCTTCGGCGGTGCCGAGGTACCGGGCGGTGTACGCCGCGACGACGGCGACGGCCTCCGCCGGCCACGTCCGACGGTCCGCGATCCCGGGCGCCGAGATCCGCGCCCGGCGCTGCCGCGGGCGCCCCGACGGTGGCGCGACGCGGTCCGCGAAGGCGATCTCGCGGCCGGGGTCGCCGACGCCGTCCGTCGCGGCGGACCAGAACGCGGCGTCGGGCGGGCGCAGTGGGGCCGCCTCCGCGGCGAGGGCCGCGAGGTCGCCGAGGCGCTCGTGCGGGAGGGGCGCACCGTCGGCCTCGGCGCGCAGGCGGGCGACGATCCGGCGGAAGACCCGGGTGACGGCGTAGCCGTCGAGGACGGCGTGATGCGCGAGGAGCCGCACGACGTGGGAGCCGCCGACCCGCACGATGGTCGCGCGCACCAGCGGCCCACCGTCGAGCTGCAGCGTGCCGCCTGCGCGCCACGCCGCGTAGGCCTCCTCCGTGCCGAAGCGCTCCACCCCGACGGGGGCGGGACGGGCGGCCACGAACCGCGCGCCGCCGTCGACGACGGCCCCGATCTCGGCGGCCTCGGTCTCGGCGAGCGCACCCGCCGCCGCCCGCTCGAGGGCGGCGGTGTCGATCCGGAGATCGGTGCGCCACGCCGCGTCGATGACGAGCGACCGTGCGCCCGGCTGCTCGGCGGCGAGCTGCAGCATCGCGACCTGGGAAGGGAGTGGCTGCACGCCGCTCACCCTACGTCCGGGCGAATGGCAGAATGCACTGGTTGTCACAGCATCGCGACAATGTCCTATATTCGAGCGACGAAGCAACATCCGAAAGTCCCGAGGAGCACATGAGCCTGAACGGTGCACCGGCCGGCAGCGGCCGCCGCATGCGCCGCCACTCGTGGGCGCTCGCATTCTTCGACTTCCTGATCATCTACGCCTTCCTGGCGGCGACGAACTCCTCGTCCCCCTCGCACGTCACCCACGCGGTCGAGGGCCTCCTCGGCGCTTCCCTCGCCGTCAGCGTCTTCTACCTCTTCGGGCTGTACCGCACCCGGATCACCCTGAGCGCGCTCGACGCCGCACCGCAGCTGGCGATCGCCGGGTGGATGCTGGCGCCGATCGGCGTCATCACCGTCTGGCAGGACGACCACTACCAGCTGATCGGCGCCGCGCTGTGCTGGGCGGTGCTGTTCGGCGTGCGCGTGCTGTACTACGGCGCGGTCCGGCGGCACCGCGCACAGCACCCCGAGAACGGCGGACGGACCCTGGTCATCGGCGGCGGCAAGGTCGCGGGCGAGCTGGTCCATTCGATGTTCATGTTCCCCGAGTACGGGCTGCGGCCCGTGATGGTGATGGACGACGACCCGCTCGACGCCACCGCGTTCCCGGTCGAGGTGATCCCGCGCCGCAACGACCTGGCCCGCCTGATCCGCGAGCACGACATCGACACGGTGATCGTCGCGTTCTCCCGCGACCGCGACTCCACGCTGGTCGAACCGCTGCGCGACTGCGACACCCTGGACTGCGAGATCTACGTCGTCCCGCGCCTGTACGAGTTCGTGCACCAGGACCGCGACATGGACCGTATCCACACCACCCCGCTGGTCCTGGTGCGCCGACTCGCGCTGCGCTCGAGCCACTGGCGGGTCAAGCGTGTGACCTCGTTCGTCACCTCGCTCGTGGGCCTGGTACTGCTCGCCCCCCTCCTGCTCCTGGTATCCGTGGCGATCAAGCTCCAGGAGCCGACCGCGCCGATCCTGTTCCGGCAGACCAGGGTCGGCCAGGACGGCCGACTGTTCTCGCTGTACAAGTTCCGCACCATGCGGCCGGTCCCCGACGAGGAGTCGGACCGCGACTGGACCGACGACCGGCTCCGGATCACCCGGCTCGGCCGGTTCCTGCGACGCCACTCGATCGACGAGCTCCCGCAGCTGTGGAACGTGGTGCGGGGCGACATGTCGGTGGTGGGCCCGCGGCCGGAGCGCCCGCACTTCGCCAACCGCTTCGGCGCGGAGATCCCCGCCTATCAGTCCCGACACCGGGTGATGGTGGGCCTGACCGGGTGGGCCGCGATCCACGGGCTGCGCGGCGACACCGACATCCGGGACCGCGCGTCGTACGACAACTACTACATCGAGAACTGGAGCCTGTGGCTCGACGCGAAGATTCTCCTGATCTCCGTCGGCACCGTGCTCTTCGGTCGCGGCGGACGCTAGGAGCCGGGCTCCGCGAGCTCGGCGACCACCACCGCGGCGGCGGTGCGGTCGGTGTGGGTGAGCGAGACCTCGGCGCGGACCCAGCCCTGCTCGCGGGCGCGCGCGGCGAGGCCGCCGTGCAGCCGCAGCTCCGGCCCGTGCGGCGTGCCGACGACCTCGATCTCGCGCGGCGGGGTCGCCGTGTCGGGGCCGAGGCGCAGCGCCTTGATCGCGGCCTCCTTCGCCGCCCACCGCGCGGCGAGACGGCGCGCGTCGCCGGCGCACGTGGCGAGCTCGCCCGGGGTGAAGACCCGCTCGGTGAAGCGCGCACCGAAGAGCGCCACCGATTCCTCGATGCCCGCCACCTCGGCGAGGTCGATCCCCACCCGGTTCACCGGACCGCCTCCGCGACGATCGCCCGCATCCGCTCCTGGAAGACCGGCACGGAGAACCGCTCGGCGTGCGCGCGCAGCACCGCCGGGTCGAACTCCGCGGGCCGCAGGCCGCGCATCGCCGCGGCGAGGGCGTCCGTGAACGGCTCGTCGGGGCCGTCGGGCACGAGCACCCCGGAGACCCCGGGCACCACGGTGTCCAGCGCGCCGCCCGCGGCGCGGGCCAGGACCGGGGTGCCCGCCGCCATGGCCTCCACCGGCACGATGCCGAAGTCCTCCTCGCCGGGCATGACGGTGGCGATCGCGTCGCGCTGCAGGCGCACCATGTCCGCGTCCGAGACGCGGCCGAGGAAGACGGTCTCGTCGCCGGCGATGCGGCGCAGCGCGGCGTCGTGCCGCCCGTCGCCGGCCACGACGAGCCGCACCCCCGCGCGCTGGGCCGCGCGGATGGCGAGGTCGACCCGGCGGTACGGCACGAGGCGCCCCGCGACCAGGAAGAAGTCGCCGGGGGCGGCACCGTCGGGCGTGAACCGCGCGACGTCGACGGGCGGCGCGACCACCCGGGCCGGGACGCCCCACCAGCGCTCGATGCGCTCGGCCACGGCGGTGGAGTTGGCGACCACGACGTCGAGGTAGGGCACCGCGGCGGTCTCGACCGCGCGGGTCTGCGCGGCGAGCGCCGCGAGCGCGAGCCGGCCGGCGCCACCGAAGGCCTCCCCGGACCGCAGCTCGGGCAGCCACGCCCAGCGGGCGGGCGAGTGCACGTAGGCGACGACCGCGGCGTCCGGCCAGGACTGCGCGGCCGAGACCGCCATCGCGTGGTGACTGATGACGACAGCGTCCGCGCCGGGGTCCGGGCGGTGGCGGCGCCAGGCGGCCGGCGCGAGGGGGATGAGCGGTGCGTGGGAGCGCCGCCCGAGGGCCCGGTGCACCCCGTCGAGCCCCGTGACGGCGATCCGGCCCCGCAGTTCGTCGGGGACGGTGCGCGGATCGGCGAAGGCGACGTGGAGGCGGCTGCCGGGCCAGGCGTCGACCAGCGCCCGCGCGACGTTCTCGGAGCCGCCCTGTTCGGTCCACCGCTCGTGGACGACGGCGATGCGCGTCATCGGCGCCTCAGCCGACGAGCTCGCGGACCGTCGCCGCGATCGAATCCAGAGTGCTGAATGTGTTCTTGCTCATGCACGAGTCTGGGAACTCGATAGTGAATCTGTCTTCGATAGCCAGCATGACGTTCACGGCCGCGTGGGACGTGAGACCGAGTGCAAACAGATCATCACCACCCGCAATTTCCGCGATCGGCCTGGTCAACCGGCCATGACGCCCCACGATCGAGCGGATCGCCTCGTCCACCGCACCTCCCACCAGCGTCGCGCACCGGCGCGACACCGGCGGCGAATCCTTTTGCAGTCGCGACTCCCGCGCCGCCGTCGTACACCCTAGCCTGGTAACATGTTGCAGTGACAACGGTTCCAGCCACGGAGAAGAGACCGATGACGCAGGCCGCAGCAGCACGTGCGATCGACTTTACTGACCTGCACGCACGTCAGCAGGAGTTCCGCGCGTCGCTCTTCGACGCGGGGCTCCTCATCCCGTCGGGCGTCGACGGCGTGTACGGGCAGGGCGCGGCGTTCGCGGAGCTCACGGCCGCGATCGACGCGCTGATCGGCGCCACGGTGCGCGACGTGCACGGCGGCGCCGCCACGGTGCTGTCCTTCCCGCCCGTGATGCCGCGCGAGTACCTCGACCGGACCGACTACATCGTGTCGTTCCCGCAGCTCGCGGCCGCGGTCTCCACGTACACCGGCGGCGACGCCGAGCACCGCCTCCTGCTCGCTGGCCGCAACGCGGGCCACGACTGGGGCGGCCACTTCCACGCCAGCGACGTCGCGCTCGTGCCGTCGGCGTGCCACTCGGTGTACCCGGTCCTGAGCGGGCAGCTCCCCCGCGACGGCGCCTGGGTCGACGTCTCCGGCCACTGCTTCCGGCGCGAGCCCTCCGCGGATCCGGCCCGGATGCAGTCCTTCCGCATGCGCGAGATCGTCCGCGTCGGCTCGGACCGGGCGGCCGTCGCGCACCGCGACACGTGGGTGGCGCGCGCCGCCGACCTGCTCAGCGACCTCGGCCTCGCCGTCCGGCAGACCCCCGCGACGGATCCCTTCTTCGGCCGCGCGGGCCGCATGCTCGCCGCCAACCAGACGGCGGAGAACCTCAAGACCGAACTGCTGGTGCCCATCTACGGCGAGGACGTTCCGGGGGTCGCCGTCGCGTCCAGCAACTACCACCGCGATCATTTCGGGGTGCACTTCGACATCACCACCGTGGACGGCGCGCCCGCGCACAGTGCCTGCCTCGGCTTCGGCATCGAACGGATCGCCCTGGCGCTGCTCGCGCGGCACGGCCTCGACCGCGCGACGTGGCCCGGTTCCGTCTCCGCCCAGCTGTGACCGCGGTCCCCGTCCACCTGACCGGGACCACCTGGCCGGGCACCGAGCCCGGCGGTCTCCCCCGCTACTTCGCGGACCTGTTCGCGGCCCTGCGCCGGCGGACCGACGTCGCCGCCACCGCCGCGGCCTTCGGCGACCCGGAGTCGGGGGGCGCGACCTGGGGGCCCGACGCCGGCTCGACGGCCGCCCGGATCCGGGCGTCCCGTCGACCCGGGCCCGCGGACACCGCGGTCCTCGACCGGCACTTCGCGCTGTTCGGCCCGGCGCCCCGCGGGGCGGCGCTCGTCACCCACTTCCACGGCCCGTGGGCCCAGGAGAGCGCCGCCGCGGGCGAGGGCCGCGCCGCCGTGGCGGTCAAGGCGCTCATCGAACGCGCCCGCTACCGCGGCAGCGACCGGTTCGTGGTGCTCTCGCAGGCCTTCGCCGACGTGCTCGTCGCCCGGTACGGCGCCGACCGCGGGGCGATCGACGTGATCCCGCCCGGCGTCGACCTCGCGCGCTTCGCCGCGGCCCCCGCCCCAGACGGTCCGCCCCGCGTGCTCTGCGTCCGGCGGCTGGAGCGCCGGATGGGCATCGACGTGCTGCTGCGGGCCTGGCCCGCGGTGCTGGCACGACACCCCGACGCCAGGCTCGACGTCGTGGGCGACGGCTCGCAGCGCGACCTTCTGCGGCAACGCGCGGCGGAACTGGGGATCACCGATACTGTGACCTTCGTGGGAACGATCGACGACGCCGACCTCGCGCGCCGGTACGCCGCCGCGACGCTGACGGCGGTCCCGTCCCTGGCTTGGGAGGGTTTCGGGCTCGTCGCCCTCGAGTCCCTCGCCTCCGGCCGCGCCCCGGTGGTCACGGACGTCGGCGGCCTCCCCGACGCGGTCCGCGATCTCGCCCCCGATCTCGTCGTGCCCGCGGGCGACGCCGGGGCCCTCGCGGACCGTCTGGCCGCGGGGCTCGACGGTGCGCGCCCCTCGGCGGCGGCCTGCCGCGCGCACGCCGAGCGCTTCACCTGGGACGCCGCCGCCGCGCGGCACGCGGCCCTCTACCGGGCGGTCGCCGCATGAGCGCGCGCCGGCCCGTCTTCCTCGGGCACACCGCCGCACCTTCGGGCGCGGAGCTCGCCTTCGCCCGCCTCGCCGGAGAGCTCCGCCACCGCGGCGTCCCCGCCTCCGTGATGCTGCTCGCGCCCGGCCCCCTGACCGACGTGCTCGAGGCGGCGGACGTGCCGGTCACCGTCGTCCCCGGCCGCCCGTCGACGGTGCGCCGCGACGCCGGGCCGGTGGGCGTGCTGCGCGCCGCCGTCGGCCTCTACCGCGCCGGCCGGCGGCTCGCCCCGATGCTGCTCGCCGCCGACGCCGACGTCGTGGTCGCCGAGTCGACGAAGTCGCTCTTCGTCGGAGCGGTCGCCTCCCGTCGCACGGGCATCCCCCTGGTGTGGCAGGTGCACGACCGGGTGAGCGCGGAGTACTTCGGCCGCAAGCGCTTCCCGCTGCGTCTGCTCGGCCGGATGGCCGCGTCCGGCTACCTCGCCAACTCGCGCGGGACGCTGCGCACCATCTCGACCGGCGGCAGCCCGACCGCGGTGTGCCACCCGGGCGTCGACCTGAGCACGGTCCCCGCCGCGGCGCCGCAGCGCGCCCCGAAGAGCGTGAAGATCGCCATGATCGGCCGGATCACGCCGTGGAAGGGCCAGGACCTCTTGCTGCGGGCGCTCGCCCAGATGGAGGCCCAGCCCGAGGTGCGGTTCGTCGGCGGCACCCACTTCGACGGCGACGATCGGTACCTCGCCGAGCTCGAGGAACTCGCCGAGCGCCTCGGCATCGCGCACCGGGTGACCTTCACCGGGCACGTCGAGGATCCGCTCGCCGAGGCGGCGGACGCCGACGTGGTGGTGCACTACTCCCGGCTCACCGAGCCCTTCGGGCAGGTCGTCGCCGAGGCGATGGCCGCGGGCCGGGTCGTGGTCGCCGCCCGCGCCGGCGGGCCGACGGAGCTCATCGTCGACGGGCAGACCGGCGTCCTGGTGACGCCGCGCCGCCCCGACCAGCTGGCCGTCGCGCTCGATGCGCTCATCGCCGACTGGGAGCTGCGCGAGCAGCTCGGGGCGGCGGCGCGCGACCGCGGCCGCGATCTCGACCTCAAGACCTCCGCGGCGATCGCGGACTCCCTGCTGGCGCGGGTGGCCCGGGTCCGATGAGGCGGCTCCCCGGCGTCGCGGGGGTGCTCCGGGACGTGGTCCTCGTCTCGGCCGGCCGGTACGGCCAGTACGCGATCACCCTCGTCACGATCCCGCTGTGCGCGCGGCTGCTGGGCCCCGCCGGGATGGGCCTGCTCGCGATCGCGATGTCGACGTACTTCCTGGGCGCGCTCTGCACCGACCTGGGCATCACGGCGTTCGTGGCCGCCCGCGCGGAGAAGCCGGGGCTGGCCCGGCTGCGGGGCGACTACGCCGGGCTCCGCGCCGCGGCGCTCGCGGCGTTCACCGCGCTGTTCCTGGTTGCGGCGGCGCTGCCGGTGCCCCGCGCCGTGGAGATGGGCGCGCTGGGTCTCGTCGTCGGGTCGGTGAGCGCGTGCGGCGACGACTGGGTGCTCCTCGGCACGGGCCGGTTCGGCGCCGTCGTGGCGCAGCAGACCGCGGGCCGGGTCGTCTACCTGGCGCTCCTGGTGGCGCTGCTGCCGCAGGTCCGGACGCCGGAGGTGGCGATGGGCTGCCTGCTGGCGGGGAACGTCCTGGCGGTCGGGTGGTCCTGGGCGCGGACGATCCGCGACCACGGCCGCCCGGCCCGGCCCGGCGCGCCGCGCGCACTCCTGCGCACGGGGGCGCCGGTGTTCGCGGCGCGGCTGCTGTCGTCGTCGTACGGCCCGGGCGCCGCGACGGTCTTCGCGCCGGCGCTCCCGCCGCACGCGCTGGGCCTGTTCAGCGCGAGCGACCGCCCGGTGCAGGCGGCCGGCTCGCTGCTGGACGCCGTCGGGGTGAGCCTGCTCCCCCGGCTCGCGCGCCGGGACACCGACGCCTTCTGGGCGACCGCACGACGCGGCATCCTCCTGGTCGCGGCCGGCGGAGTCGCGCTCGCCGCGGCCGCGACGCTGCTCGCACCGTGGCTGCTCCCCCTCCTCTTCGGCGACGAATTCGACGGCGCCGTCCCGTTGCTGCAGGTGCAGGCGTGGGCCCTCCCCGGCCTGGCGGTCGCGTCGTTCGTGGCGACGGCCGTCCTGCCGGTGCTGGGCGACGCGCGGGGCGTGCTGCAGGCCGGCGCGGTCGGGGCGGTCGTCATCGCGGCGACGCTGGCGGTCGCGCTGCGGACCCACGACCCGCTGACCGTCGTGGCCGGGATCGTTGCCGCCCAGACCGCGGCCGCGGGCTTCTCCGTCCTGCGGGCCCGGCGCCTGGAAGCCGCGGCGGTCCCCGCACCGGCCGGTGGGGCCGCCGCATGAGGATCCTGTTCGCCGGCGACGACTGGTACGGCAGCAACGCCCGTTCCCTCGCCGAGGGCTTCCGCCGGGCGGGGCACGACGTGACCGTCGTCGACACCACCGCCGTCACGCTCCCCCGCCGCGGCGGCCCGGCGTGGTGGTACGCCAAGCGCACCGGGCGGCGGGCGCCGGCCACCGTCGAGGCCGTGCACCGGCGGCTCGAGGCGCAGCCCGTCGCCGACCTGCTGTTCTGCTACACGTCCGTGCACTTGGACCAGGAACGCCTGCTGAACCTGCCTGCGGGCCGGCACGTGCACTACAGCGCCGACGACGTCGCCAACCCCGTCAACACCACCCCCGAGTACCTCGCCGCGGAGCCCGGCTGGGACGCGATCGTCACCACCAAGGCGCACAACGTGCCGGAGCTGCTCGCGCGCGGGGCGCAGCGCGCGATCCTCGTGCGGAGCGCCTACGACCCCGACTGGCACCGCCCCGTCGCGCCGCGCTCGTCACGGCGGTACGCCGCCGGCTTCGTCGGCAACGCCCGCCCCGACCGCGCCGCGCTCGTCACGGGCCTCGCCGCCCGGCTCGGCCCGGAGTTCTATCTCGCCGGCCCGGGCTGGCGCCGGAGGCCCGCCGTCGTGCGCAGCCGGGCGACGGTGCGCGGCCCGCAGTACGGCACCGCCCTGTCCGCGGCGATCGGCGCGATCGACGCGAACCTGGTGCTGCTCAACTCCGACAACCGCGACACGCACACCTGCCGCACCTTCGAGGTCCCCGCGGCGGGCGGTCTGTTCGTGGGCCCGCGGACCGCCGAGCACGCGGAGCTGCTCGCCGACGGCCGCGAGGCCCTGCTGTACGACGACCCCGCCGAGATCGACGGCATCGTCGCGCGGGTGCGGGCGGAACCCGCGGCCGCGGCGCGGATCGCCGCCGCCGGGCACGCCGCGATCACCGGCGGCGCGAACACGTACACGGACCGGGCGAGGGAGATCGTCGATGCCCTCGACTGACGCCCCGCTGGAGCTGCGGACCTATTTCGGCCCGGCCGACGCGCCGCTGTACGGCGCGTTGCACCTGCCCGCGTCGCGCCGGGTGCGGGGCGCGGTCCTGCTGGTCCCGCCGCTCGCCAAGGAGCAGTACGACGCCCAGCGCGGGCTGCGCCGGCTCGCCGCCCTGCTCGCCGCCGACGGCCTCGCCGTGCTCCGCTTCGACTACCTCGGCACGGGCGACTCCGCCGGCCCCGCGGGCCTGCCCGACGCCGCCGCGGGCTGGATCGTCTCGGTCCGGCACGCGGACGCGTACCTGCGCGATCTGGGGGTGCGCGCCCCCGCGGTCGTGGCGCTGCGGGCGGGCGCGGCCGTCGCGGGCGCCGCGGGCCTGACCCCGCCCGCCGCGGTCCTGTGGGACCCGATCGGCGGCAGGCCCTTCACCCGCGCGCAGGGCGCGCTCGCGCGGATGGCGATCGGCGCCGGGCCGGACACGTGGATCGGCCTCGACGTGCACCCCACGGCCGTCGCGGAGCTCGCGACGCTGCCGGCCGACGCCCTGGCCGCCCCGCGCGTCCTGATCGCGGAGCGCCCCGGCGCCGCACCCGTCGGCCCCGTCGGCGCCGACCGGATCGCCGTCGACGGCATGCCGGAGTTCGTCGAACCGAGCGCGCACCTGGTCCGCATCCCCGACGCCGCGGTCGCCGACATCGCCGCCTGGCTGGGCGCCGCCCTGCCCGACGGGGAGCGCGTCACCGTCGCGCCCGAGATCCGCGCCCGGGCGCGGTGGGGCGACGTCGAGGAGCGGATCGAGGACATCGGTGGCGCCGCGGCGATCAGGACCGTCCCCGCCGTGGGCGCACCGCGCCGGTCCGTACTGCTCTGCGCGACCGCCAACGACACCCGGCACGGCCCGAACCGCGCGTGGGTCGCGCTGGCCCGGGAGGTCGCCGCCGCGGGCGGCGCCGCGCTGCGCTTCGACCGCCGCGGCGCCGGCGAATCGGGCCCCGTCGACGCGGGCGAGGCCGTCGCGCTGTTCCCGCCGGCCGGGGTGGACGACGCGGTCGCCGCGGCCCGCGCGCTCGACGGCCCCCTGCTCACCGCCGGGGTGTGCTCGGGCTCCTGGTACGCCGCGCACGCCGCCCGCGCGGCCGCGGCGGATACGACGGTCCTGGTGAACACGGTCCTCTACTCGTGGCGGCTCAAACCGGGGATCACGGCCGCGCCCGCGCAGGACCTGGGCGTGCCGCGCACGGACCCCGCCTTCGCGCGCAGCCCCCGCGGGCGCCTGAAGGAACTACTGCGGACCCGGCTGCCCTACCCGGCCTGGCGGCTCCTCGGCCGACGCGGCGTCACGCAGGTCCCCGAGGTCCTGCTGCGGCCGGTCGTCGCGGCGGGGACCGACGCGGTCCTCGTCCTCGCCCCGCCCGATGCCGCGTGGTTCGACTCCCAGCGCGGCCCCGAGGGCCTCCGTCGGCTGCTTCGCCTCGCCGGCCGACAGCGCGCGGGCACCGTCCGCGCCGTGCGGCCGGGCGCCGGCGACCACCCCGGGTATCACCCCGATGTGCGCGCGGATGTTGCAACCGCGATACTGCAGTGGTGCGAACAGCGGTGACCGGGGGGCGGCGGATGCGTCGGCTGATCGCGTGCGCCCTGGTGCTCGTGCTCGTCGCCGTCGTCGGCATCGCCCTCGACCGCGCCTACCTGCAGCCGAAGATCGACCGGGAACTCAGGCCCGCGGACGCGATCGTCGTGCTCGGCGGGAATCCCTACGACCGGTTCGAGTACGGCCTCGACCTGGCGGAGCGGGGCCTGTCGACGCAGGTCGTGCTGTCCAACTCCGTCGGCGCCGACGACACCCGGATGCGGGAGCTCTGCGCGCGGACGATCACCGGCGTACAGGTCACCTGCTTCCTTCCCGAGCCCTGGACCACCCGCGGCGAGGCCCAGGAGGTGCAGCGGCTCGCGGCCGCCCGCGGCTGGGACGACATCATCGTGGTCACCACCACCGCGCACCTCGAACGCGCCCGCTTCATCCTCGAGCGCTGCTACGGCCGGGCCATGCAGATGACCGACTTCCCCGAGCAGCGCGGCACCGCCGAGACGGTCTTCGGCTGGGGCTACCAGAGCGCCGGCTGGCTCAAGGCGCTGTACCAGACGGGCTGCTAGCCGGACGCGCCGTTCGTGCGGGTCACGGCGTAGGCGAGGGCGCCCGCGACCAGCACGAGGATGCCCGCGGACACCGAGCCGGCGGGCAGCGACAGCGCCACGAGCAGGCACCCGGCCAGCCCGATGGCGGGCACGATCCGGGCGCGGACCGCGGCGTCGAGCGTCCAGGCGGACGCGTTCGCCACGGCGTAGTAGACGAGTACCGCGAACGACGAGAAGCCGATGGCGGCGCCGAGATCGGCCGTGGCCGCGACCACCGTGACGACGGCGCCGACGGCCAGCTCCGCGTGCACCGGGACCCCGCGCCGGCCGTCGACCGCGGCGAGCGGGCGCGGCAGATGACCGTCGCGGGCCATCGCGAGAGCGGTGCGGGAGACGCCGAGCAGCAGCGCCAGCAGCGAACCCAGCGCCGCGACGCAGGCGGTCACCGTGACCACCGCGACCGGGAATCCGGCCGCCCGCGCCGCATCGGCGACCGGCGCGGCCGAGGCCGCGAGCCCGGCCGTGCCGAGGACTACGACCAGCGCGACGCCGACGAGCACGTACACCCCGAGGGCGACGGCGAGCGCGACGAAGATCGCGCGCGGGAGGGTCCGGGCCGGATCGCGCACCTCCTCGCCCAGGGTGGCGATGCGCGCGTACCCGGCGAACGCGAAGAACAGCAGGCCCGCGGCCTGCAGCACCCCGAACGGGCCGGCGGCCGCACCGTCGAACACCCGGGACGGCTCCGCCGCGCCGGAGGTGAACGCGGCGACCGCGACCGCGACGAGCACCGCCAGGACGACGGCGACGATCACGCGCGCGACCCGCGCCGAGCGCTCCACGCCCGCGACGTTGAGGGCGGTCAGCGCGACGACGGCACCCGCGGCGACGGCGTGCGACTGGGCGGGCCAGGCGTAGTGGCCGACGGTGAGCGCCATCGCGGCGCAGGACGCGGACTTGCCGACCAGGAAGCTCCAGCCGGCGAGGTGGCCCCAGAACGGGCCGAGCCGCTCGCGCCCGTACACGTAGGTGCCGCCGGACTGCGGGTACCGCGCGGCGAGCCGGGCGGAGCTGCTCGCGTTGCAGTACGCGATCAGCGCGGCGATCGCCAGGCCGAGGAACAGCCCGGAGCCCGCCGCCGCGGCGGCCGGCGCGAAGACGACGAAGACGCCCGCGCCGATCATCGCGGAGAGGCCGACGGTGACGGCGTCCCCGAGGCCGAGCGTCCGCTGCAGTGCGGGTCCGCTCACCGATCCTCGGCGCGGGCCGCGAGCCGGTCGACGGACGCGGCCAGACGGTCCGCGGTGGTCGCCCGGGCCCGCGGGAGGCGCTGCTCGTCGTGGAGCTGCGTCCAGTCGTAGGTGTGCGTGACCCGGGTGGCTCCGTCGGCGAGCGGCGCCAGCTCCCACCGCCAGAGGTGACCCGGGGCGGGCTCGCCGACGGGCGACGGCTTCCAGGCGATGAGCCGGCCCTCGTCGAACTCGGTGATGTGGTTCTCGCGGACCTGGCTGTTGGTCAACGTCATCGTGAAGACGTCCCCGACGGCGCGCACCCGCTGGCCCGGCGCCGCCTCGGTGAGGTTGTCGTTGCCGTCCCACTCGGGCTGGCGCGCCGGGTCGGCGATCAAGTCGAACAGGAGGTCCGCCGGGGCCGCGATGTCGCGGGAGGCGGAGACGATGCGGGTGTCATCCGATGTGCTCACGCACTCATCGAACCAGGTGCACCCGCATCGTGCCCAGGGATGGAATCTACTTGCGGTTCATGTCGACGCTGTTCTCGTAGGTGACCGAGCCCTCGGGCGAGTTCACCCACTGGCCGGGGCAGCTCCCCCGCAGCGAGCTGGTGACGAGCGGGACGACCCGCGGATCCCAGGCGAGGTACGCGTGGTCGAACGACGCGGCCGCCGGGAGGTAGCCCTTGACCGTGGCGCGGCACTGGCGGCCGTCGAGGTTGCCGGACAGCGGATCGGTCGTGCTGCGGATCGAGTAGAACTCGGTGGGGCCGGGGGTGTCGACGCCGGCGTTCAACTGGTTCAGGATCGCCGATCCGTTGCAGGCGCCGTTCGCGGGCGCCGGCAGCACACAGCCGGTCGGCGAGCCGTACTCGACGCCGCCGAGCACCACCGAGCGGGCGACGTCCTTGGATCCGCCCAGCGCCTTGATGTAGTAGCGGCTGCTGATCGCGCCGGAGCTGTGCGAGACGATCGAGACGGTGCGGTTCGGCGAGGCCTTCTTCGCCTGGTCCACCGTGGCCTTGAGCTCTCCGGCCTCCTTGCGGTGGTCGAAACCGGGCAGCCACAGGTTCTTGACGTCGAAACCGGCATTGCGCAGGTTGGTGTTCAGGGGCTCGTAGATCTGGCCGGGGGCGATCAGGCCCGCGTACACGATCACCAGGTCACGCTCGGCGGCGTGGGCGATCGAGGGGACGGCGGCGACGACACCGAGGCCTGCTACGGCGGCGACGAAGGACTTCTTCAGGATCTGCATGAACGCAACATAGCAGGCAATGTTGCGATCGCAACACACGGGAAGGTGAGGGGGCTCATAGCACCCACCCGGTGGGGGAAACCGACTCCTCGGGGGCAGCGATTATTCTCGAACGTATGAAAGCTGTCGTGTGCACCGAAGGCCGCCTGACCGTCGAAGAACTCCCCGCCCCGAGTC
>NZ_JAIULG010000028.1 GCF_020169415.1 Tsukamurella sp. M9C | reverse complement strand
GCTCCGCGGGGCGCCGCAGGCCCCGCGGAGCACGGCCGAACTGGCGGAGCTGCGCGCGAGCAATCGCGCGCTGGCGGCGGAGCTCTCCGAGCTGCGTTCGGACTACCGATCGCTCTCCGCGCACGCCCGGCTGCAGGCCGAATCCGTGACCGACCCGGTGCGTTTCGAGGTCACGGGCGGATCGGACGCCGCGCGCTCGGGGACGCTGCACACGGCCTACCGGGCGATCGCGACGCCGGCCTTCGTGGCATCCGCGCCGCTCGCCGCGATCCCGGGCGTGGATCCCGCGTCGGCCGCGCGGCTCGGCGCGAGCGGTGTCACCGTCGACGGGGCCCGGTTGGGACTCCACCCCGGCGCCGAGACCGTCGAGGAGGCCGGCGGCCTCGCCGCCTTCGCGGGGTGGGATCTGCCACTGTTCGTGGACGTCTCGGCCCCGTCCTCCGATCCGGCCGCTGCCGTCACTGCGGCGTACCGGCTGGGCGGCGACGTCGTCTTCGCACCTGCGGCGGCGAGCGGCGCCCGGCGCGCTCTCGCCGAGCACAACTGGCTCACTGCGCTGCGACGGGGCGAGATGTCGCTGTGGGCCACTGTTCCCCTGCGCCTCGCCCACGACCGGGCCGCGTTGCGCGATCTGCTCGCCCGCCACGAGGAGGACGTCCGTTCCGGCGGACTGGGATTCGGCGGCGTCCGGGTCGTCGGCGCCGCGACCGATCCGCAGGCCGGCGATGCGCTCGTCCTGCTCACCGCGGCGCTGGACGCGGACCTTCCGCGGTACCTCGCCGCGGTCCGCGGACCCGAGGAACTGCTGCATGCGATCGGCGCGGGCGTCGATCTCATCGAATCCCCGGCGCCGCAGGACCTCGCGACCCGCGGAATCGCGCTGACGGCGGACGGTCCCATCGCGGTGTCCACGCGGCCCTTCCGCGACGACGTGCGTCCGCTCGACGCCGCCCCCGATCGGGACGGGGCGGCACCGTCTCCGAACCGCGCGTACGTGCACCACCTCTACCGCACCGACGCACCGTCGGCGGTGCAGGCGGTGACCCGGCACAACCTGCGGTTCCTCACCGCGCTCACCGCCGGGGCCCGGCGCGCGATCGACGAGGGACGGTTCCCCGCGTACCGCGACGCCTTCCTGCAGCGCTTCAGCGGCGGCGGAGCCACCAGTAGCGGGCGGGTGGACGACCACGACGGCGACGTCGTGGCGACCGCGCACTAGCGACGGAGAAGAGCGCTGCCGGACGGCGGCGGTGACGGCGGAAAGGCCGGCACCGCCGCCGTTCGTCGTCGGTCGAGGCGCGATCACGTACACCGTTCCGTAACCTCGTGCTCCGTGACGGGAGCCACATTTCCCTTGTGATTGCCATCACTTTTCGCAGGTCATTGCCTATGCAAGCTATTGCTAGCGATCTCCGGGGTGACCTGGTCTTACGGTCCTCACAGCCGATCGTGACCGAAGCGTTATCAAACCGCGACCGTCCCGCGGCGGGGATGACACCGCGCCGATAGGCCCCTAGTGTTCATCTCGACCCGCTCAGCGGGAACACAATTGAATCCACGAACCACCGCGTATGTGTGGGCCCGCCGCCGAAACGAGAGCATCTTCCTCGGGCGCCGGACCGCTTCCAGCGTGACGCACCACGTCGCCGAAGCCGGTTGAGCGATCGTCCTCAGCCCACCGCCGTGCCCGACAGAGAAGGCACGGTCCATGTCTTTCCCCGACACCTCCGCCCCAATCGGGCTGTGTCCTGGCATGCGCACCGGCGAAAGGAACACCTTGAAGAACATCCGCAAGACCCTGGGCATGATGGCCGTCACCGGCGCGATCGTCGCCGCTCCCGTTGCCTTCGGCACCGGTGCTGCGAACGCCGACAGCGTGAACTGGGACGCCATCGCGGCCTGCGAGTCGGGTGGCAACTGGAACACCAACACCGGCAACGGCTACTACGGCGGCCTGCAGTTCAGCCCGTCGACCTGGTCCGCCAACGGTGGCTCGGGCCTGCCGCACAACGCCTCGCGTGCCGAGCAGATCCGCGTCGCGGAGAACGTTCTGGCCTCGCAGGGCATCGGCGCGTGGCCGAGCTGCGGCGGCCGCGGCTAAGTCGCACCCGCTGTACAGAGACTGACGCCTGTGGCGGTCGATTCCTCGTGAATCGGCCGCCACAGGCGTTTTCGCGTCGCACCCCAGAGGACCGCCTCGTCCCGCCCGCTGAGACCTGGTCGCCCCGCTTCCGGCGCGAACTGCCAGAATCGCGGGGTGCGACTGCGCGTGCTCCTCCTGCTGACGGGGCTGTACTTCGCCCAGGGACTCCCGTTCGGCTTCTTCACGCAGGCGATCCCCGTCCTGCTCCGCGAGGCGGGCCTGTCCCTCACCGCGATCAGCCTCACCTCGTTCCTCTACCTCCCCTGGGGATTGAAGTTCCTCTGGGCGCCCGCCGTCGACCGGATCGGCACGCGCCGGCGGTGGCTCCTCGCCACGCAGCTCGGCTCCGCCGGCGTCGCCTTCGCCCTGGCCGCCACCGACCTCACCGGGTCCCTGCGGTGGCTGTTCGTCGCCATCGCCGCCATCAACCTGCTCTCCGCCACCCAGGACGTCGCCACCGACGGCCTCGCGGTGCGGCTCCTCGGCCCCCGCGACCGCGGCCTCGGCAACGGCATCCAGACGGGCGCCTACCGGCTCGGCATGATCGCCGGCGGCGGCGGGCTGCTGTGGATCTACGCGGAGAGCGGCTGGCGCGTCCTATTGCTCACCCTGGGCGGGCTGATCCTGCTGTGCACGGTCCCCGTCGTCCTGCTGGCGCGGGACGAGCCCGCCGACGGTGCGCCCCGCCCCGTCGAGCACGTCCGCCGCGAGGGCCTGGGCACGGCGTGGTGGCACCGCCTGCGCCGGCCCGGGGTGATCCCGTTGATCGGGCTCCTGGCCGCCTACAAGTTCGGCAATGCCATGGCGTCGTCCGTCTCCGGCCCGTTCCTGCACGACGCGGGCCTGGGCCTGCGGGAGATCGCGCTGGTGAGCGGCGCCCTGAGCTCCGCGGGCGCCCTCGCCGGATCGGCCGTGGGCGGCTGGCTCGCCTTCCGGCACGGGCGGCGCACGGCATTGCTGTTCGGCGGAGTCAGCCAGAGCCTGGCGGTGGGGCTGTACGTGATCGCGGCGCTCGGGATCGGCGGCGGCGGCATGGTGATCGCGGCAACGCTGCTCGAGCACGTCTTCGGCGGCGCCGCGTTGGTCGCATTGTTCACGCTGATGATGGACGCGTGCGAGCGCGACGACGCGGGCGCCGATTACACGCTGCTCGCGAGCGCCGTGGTCGCGGCGCAGGGGATCGCCGGATTCGCCGGCGGCGCCGTGGGCGATGCGCTCGGCTACCCGGCCGTGTTCACCATCGGCATGGTGCTCTCGGGCATCGGCTGCGCCGTGCTCGTGCGCGGCCTCGACCGGGGCGTCGGGCCCGCCACCATCACGACGTGGCGGCGGGGCCCGGTTCCCACACCATGAGCTCGTCCGCCGCGCGGAAACCGGTGCGGCGGTACAGCGGTATCGACTCCTCGCTCGGCGAGAGCACCAGTCGCCGGTAGCCGCGGTCGTGGGCGGCGCGCTGCACCGCCTCGATCAACGCCCGGCCGTGCCCCTCGCCCCGCGCCGCGGGCAGGACGAAGAGATGCCCCAGGTACCCCCAGGCCGATGGGGCCGCGCCCGGCACCGGCATCCGCCGGTACTCGTGGAGCGTCACCATGCCGGCGGCCGCGCCACCGCCGCCCGGAATGGACTCCCCCGCCAGGAACACGGTGCGCTCGTCGCGGATCCACCACGCCCGCACCTGTTCCACGAACGCGTCGTCCTGGGGATCGGTGGTGGCGCCGGAGGTCCGGGCCCACGCGTAGCGCAGCGTCGCCACCAGGCCGGCGTCGCGCTGCGGGTCCGCGATCCAGACGTCCATGCCGCCAGCCTACGGACGGAAAGACGAAGCAGCGCGGTGGATCGTGCCCGCCGAGGGGCACGATCCACCGCGCTGGGTGCGGTGATCAGGCCGGGACCGGCTCCTTCGGATCCTCGGTCGCGGCGGCGTTGCGGGCCGCGAGATCGCTGATGGAATCGGCGGACTCGAGGACGGCGTCGCGGCGGTACTGCACGAAGGAGTACGCGAACGCGGCGATCCAGCCGGCGACGATGAGGATGTACACCACGCGCTGCGTCCCCGGATCGAGCGCGAGGCCGCTCTTGCCGACGAGGGTCCGGGCGTTGGTGAGGATGATCAGGCCGCCCACCGAGGCGCCGAGGAGCCGCGGCGGGAAGTGGCGCACCAGCCAGGCGGCGAAGGGAGCCGCGATGACGCCGCCCAGCAGGATGGCGCCGGCGTAGGCGAAGTTCACGCCCTCGCCGCCGAGGTTGGCGAGGAAGCCGAGCGACGCGGCGAGCGCGATGAGGAACTCGCTGGTGTCGATGGTGCCGACCACCTTGCGGGGCTCCATCCGGCCCGAGGCCAGCAGCGCCGGCGTACCGACGGGACCCCAGCCTCCGCCACCGGTGGCGTCGACGAAGCCGCCGAACAGGCCCAGCGGGGCGAGGAAGCGCGACTTCAGCGGCTTGCCCAGGTTCTTGGTGTCGATGCCGCGGAAGGTGAAGCGCAGCAACACGTACAGGCCGAGCAGCAGCAGGATGGTGGACATCAGCGGCTTCGCGACCTCGGTGGACAGGTTGGAGAGCACCGTCGCGCCGATGAACGCGCCGATCGCGCCGGGGATGCCGATGCGGCGCACGACCTTCCAGTCGACGTTGCCGAAGCGCCAGTGCGAGGCGCCCGAGACGGCGCTGGTACCGATCTCGGCGAGGTGGATCGTCGCGCTGATGGCGGCGGGCGAGAGCGTCGTGAGCGCGACCAGGAAGGTCGTCGCCGTCACGCCGAAGGCCATCCCGAGGCTGCCGTCAACGAGCTGCCCGAGCAGTCCGACGAAGGCGACGATGACGAGGGTGGGCATGCTGGTCTCCTGCGGCTGAGGCGGACGAGGGGACTCGTCCGGATATGACAGGCCACTCTGCCGATCGCGTCACAGGATCGGAACCGTCCCGATCAGCGTGATCCGAAACCGGTACTGTCCGATTCGCCCCGATCGCACGTTTGCAGAAGGACGAACTCGACATGCGCACGCTCCTCGCCCGTTCCACCGCCGCGGCCGCCGCCGCCGTACTCGCAGCCTCGGTCGTCGCACCGACGGCCGCCGCCCGGATCGACCTCTCCGGTCACGACCAGGTGCGGACGCTGGCCTGCAACGACGATGTCAAGCTCATCGGCTCCGACAACGCGATCGTCTTCACCTCCGCCTGCAAGCGCGTCGAGGTCAACGGTCACGACAACACGCTGACGCTGCGCGACGTCAACTCGCTGCAGGTGATCGGTAGCAACAACTCGATCGTCCTCGCCGGCGCGTCCTCGATCGACGTGAGCGGCCACGACAACACGATCACCTGCGGCGCGGGCAAGAAGCCCTCCGTGAAGTCGATCGGCAGCGACAACTCCTACCGCTGCTGAGCCGTCCCTCCCGGTGACGCGGTCACGCCGGTGGCTCGGTCAGGCCGCGCGTTCGCCGAGGAGGAACCAGGTCCGCTGGTCCGGCTTGCCCTTGACGGCGATGAGGCCCCGCTCCTCGAACGCGAAGGCCCGGCCGAGCCGGTCGTGGACGGACGACGTCACCTGGATTCTGCCGACGACCCCCGTCGACTCCATCCGGGACGCGACGTTGACGGCATCGCCCCACACGTCGAAGAAGAACTTCTTCGACCCGACGATGCCGGCGACCACGGGACCGTCCGCGAGGCCGATCCGGAGCGGCGTCGCGCGGCCGTCGGCGTTCGTCACGCCGGCCGCGGCGCCCTGGAGCGCCACCGCGAACCGCGCCAGCTCCTCGAGGTGGTCGGCGCGAGGTTCGGGGACGCCGCTCACCACCATGTAGGAGTCCCCGGTGGTCTTGATCTTCTCGAGCCCGTGGCGCTCCACCAGCGCGTCGAGGGTCGTGTAGAGCCGGTCGAGGTACCGGACGACGTCCGCGGGCGCGGTGCGGCTGGACATCTCGGTGAACCCGGCGATGTCCGCGAACAGGACCGAGGCGTCGTCGTACGAGTCCGCGACCTCGGCGTGGCCGGGCTCCTTGAGGCGCTCCGTGACCGACCGCGGCAGGATGTTGTTCAGCAGCGCCTCGGACCGCCGGAACTCCTCCTCGAGCGCGGCGTCCGCGCGCTCGATCTGGAACAGCCCGGCCCCGACGATCGCCACCGCCAGGGACGCCGCGGCGACCACGTTGACGACGAAGCCCGTGGTGGCGAACCAGTGCGGCATCAGGCCGGTGTCCTCGGGCACGGTGAAGTGCAGGTAGATCATCGCCGCGAGACAGACGACGACCACCGCGGTGGCGGCGACGATCCGGCGCACGCCCACGATCATCGGCACGCCGACCGCCATGACCAGGTAGTAGTACAGCAGCCCCACGCCCTCGCCGAGGAGGACGCACAGGCTCCACAGCGTGACCGTCGCGACGGCGAAGAACGCCGTCGGCGCCACCAGCGTCCCGAACCGCCCCAGCAACGGGACCAGCGCCAGCGCGGCCCCGGAGACGACGTTGACGACCATCACCTGGTGCGGGCCGCCGAAGACCAGGCCGATCACCGCGAAGCCGAAGCTCACCGCCGCCGAGGCGTAGGCCGCGAGCGAGACGAGGCGCAGCCGGCGGCGGTCCGCCTCCGGGATCGCCCCCTCGGCGTAGGCGCTCGCGGCGCACCACGCCCGGAAGTCTGCGCTGGTCGGCACAGGCCGAGCGTAGCCAGGCCCGGGCGCCGCCGATGCCGATCCGGGCGGATGCCCGTACCGCTGCCGGGCCCCGCGACGGGGCCTAGGCTGGCGGCATGGACTACCTGCGTCCCGTCGAATTCGGCCTGTTCGTCACCCCGTCCGCCGCGGCGCTCGACAACTGCTTCGCCCTCGCCGAGCTCGCGGACGGGAAGGTCGAGTTCCTGGGGGTGCAGGACCACCCCTACCAGCAGGCCTTCGTCGACACCTTCACGCTGATCGGCGCGCTGCTCCACCGCACCGAGGAGGTGCGCGTCTTCCCCGACGTCGCCAACCTGCCGCTCCGGCCGCCCGCCGTGATGGCGCAGGCCGCGGCGACCCTCGACCTGCTGTCCGAGGGCCGGTTCGAGCTGGGCCTCGGCGCGGGCGCCTTCTGGCCCGCCATCGCCGCGATGGGCGGCCCCGAGCGCAGTCCAGGCGAGGCCGCCGGCGCGCTCAGGGAAGCCGTCGAGGTGATCCGCCTGATGTGGTCGGGCGAGCGGTCCGTGCGCTTCCACGGCGAGCACTACCGGCTCGACGGGGTGCATCCCGGCCCGCGCCCCGCGCACGACATCGGGGTCTGGCTGGGCGTCGGCGGGCCGAAACTGCTGCGCTTCCTCGGCGGCCACGCGGACGGGTGGGCACCGTCGAACTCCTTCTTCCCGCCCGCGACCCTGCCCGAGCGGCACGCCGCCATCGACGACGGTGCGCGCGCCGCCGGCCGCGATCCCGCGTCGATCCGGCGCGTCTACAACATCTTCGGGTCGATCGACGACCAGCCGTCGGACGAGGCCTTCCACGGCACCGTCGAGCAGTGGACCGAGCAGCTGACGGGTCTCGTCGTGGACACGGGCATGGACACCTTCGTCTTCGGGGCGGAGGACGACGACTACGACCAGTGCCGCCGATTCGTCGACGAGGTCGCACCGCGCGTGCGGCAGCGCGTCGCCGAAGTGCGCGCGAGCGGGTAGCTACTCGGCGGGGAGCGACCGCACGACGCGGCAGGGATTACCGACGGCGGCGACGTGGTCGGGGACGTCGCGCGTCACCACGCTGCCGGCGCCGATCACTGCGTTGCGGCCGACGGCGACGCCGGGGCACACGATGACGCCGCCGCCGAACCAGACGTTGTCGCCGATCGTGATGGGCTCCGCAGTCTCCCAGCGCGCCCGCCGCGCGGCGTGGTCCTCCACGGGGTGCAGTGCGGTGAGAAGCTGCACGCGCGGCCCGATCGAGCAGTCGTCGCCGATCGTGATCGGCGCGCAGTCCATGAGGATCGCGTCGTAGATGAGGAAGCTGTTGGCGCCGATCGTGATGTGCGCCCCGTAATCGCACTGGAACCGCGGCATGACCCAGGAACCTTCGCCGATGCCTCCCAGGAGCTCCTGGAGGATCTGAGAGCGCAGTGCGTCGTCGTCCGCGGCGGTGGCGTTGAACCGGTCGAGCAGCCGGCCGCAGGACTTCCGCATCGCGACGAGCTCCGGATCGTTGTCGCGGTAGCGCTCGCCGGCGAGCATCCGCTGGAGTTCCGTGGCCACGCCCCGACGGTACCCACCGCAACGGAACTACCCGGAGAACGCGAAAGCCCCCGGATTTCTCCGGGGGCCTTCGACCTAGTAGCGGGGACAGGATTTGAACCTGCGACCTCTGGGTTATGAGCCCAGCGAGCTACCGAGCTGCTCCACCCCGCGTCGGGTAAACACCACGTTACTGGAATGCGCTCACGATGTGCAAATCAGTTGAACGTGACGCTCGTCTCTCCGGCCGGGCCGGGCGTCGCCGCCCCGGCCGGAGAGCTGAGATCAGTTGCCGCCCCGCGCCTTCGCCTCGGCCGCCTGCAGCTTGGTGATCGCGTCACCGAGCTGCTTCATCGACTGGCCGACGGCGACCTGGTCGCCGGAGCGCTGCGCCGAGAGCACCGAGCTCCAGGCGTCGGAAACGGCCTTCACCGCGGCCTGCACCTCAGGGGTGTCGGCGCCGGGCACGGTCGCCTGCGTGGGCGGCTGGTCCGGGCCGGGCTGCGTCGCGCCCGGCACCGTCTGGCCCTGGGTCGGGCCGGAGACGCCCGTCGCCGCCGTCGCGAGCGCGGCGTCGACGCCCCGGTACCCGGCGTCGGTGAGCGACGCCGCGACCGTCGTGCGGTAGCCCGCGCCGCCCGTGACCGGGTTCAGGCTGAGCACCTTGATCAGCTTGGGCGCGGCCCGCTCCCCCGTCGACTGCGCGTACATCGGCCAGACGTAGGTCAGGCCGCCGTTCGCGAGCGCGATCGCCTGCAGGTTGCCGAAGCGCGGGTTGAGCGCCTGGATGTTGGCGTTGTCGGCCACGACCGGCGGTGCGCCCTTGATCAGGTCGGCCGCCTGCATCGGGCCGGGGGTCCGGCGCCCGGGCAGCTCACGCATGTCGCGCACCAGCAGCCGGCCCGCGTCCTCACCCTCCGAGGACACGGAGACGAGCCCCGCGAGGTACGGCTGGTCCTTCGCCTGCAGGATCGACGAGAGCTGGAACTGCGCCGGGCCACCGCCGGGCGCCGACGCCACCGAGTAGTACGGGGACTGCAGGCCGTCCTTGTCGGGCGTCTCGTTCGGCGCCGCGGCAGCCTGCCAGACGTCGTTCTGCCGGCGGAAGGTGTCGGGGTCCGACGTGTGGTACTTCTGCAGCAGGAAGCGCTGGACCTCGAACAGGTCCTGCGGGTAGCGGAAGTGCTGCGCCACCTCGGCGGGCACCGCGCTCTTCGGCTCGACCACGCCGGGGAAGACGCTCTTCCAGGCATTGAGGACGGGATCGCTCTCGTCGACCTGGTAGAGGTGCACGGAACCGTCGTAGGCGTCGACGGTGGCCTTCACCGAGTTGCGGATGTAGCCCACCTTCTCGTCCACCTGGCGGCGCTGCGCCTGCTGGCCGGGCGTGATCTGCTGGCGCGAGCCGGTGGCGTCCGACAGCGAGGTCTGCTGCGCGTACGGGTACTTCGGCAGCGTGGTGTAGCCGTCGACCACCCACAGGATCCGGCCGGTGCGCGAGTCGACCATCGGGTAGGTCTTCGTGTCCACCGTGAGGAAGGGCGCGAGCTGCTTGACCCGGTCGCGCGGGTCGCGCTGGTAGATGATCTTCGAGTCCGGCCCGATGTTCCCGTTGAGCAGGATGTTCCGCTCGGTGAACTTGATCGCGTAGGCGAGGCGGGTGAACCAGTTGCCGATCCCGACGCCGCCGTCGCCCTCGTAGCGCGAGCGCTCGGTGTCGCTGTCGAGCTCGCGCGGGTCGCCCGTACTGCCGACGACGGAGTAGAAGCCGGGATCGGAGCCGATGATCTCGCCGTAGTAGATCCGCGGCTGCGTGACGGCCTTGCTGCCGGCCACGCCGTTGCGCGTGAACACGGGCTGGCCGCCCGCGTTGTTGTTGTTCACGGCGTCGCGGCCGCTCTCGCTGACCACCTGGTCGACCTGGCCGGCCGGCGCGGTGATCAGGCCGTTGCCGTGGGTGTAGACCATGTGCCGCGAGGTCCAGTCCGACGGGGTCTTGCTGGGGTCCAGCTCGATCGGCGCGAGCAGCACGTTGGTCTGATTGCCGCCCACGTCGTAGCGGTCCACCGAGAGCTTGCCCGAGAGCCGGTAGTAGTCCTTGAGGCCGCCGAAGTTCGAGAAGGCCTGCGAGACCACGTTCGGGTCGAGCAGACGCACGTTCTGCAGCGAGGGGGCGTCCTTGGCGGTGAGCGTCTGCAGGGCCTCGGGTGAAGCCTTGGGATCGGATTTCTCGTACTTCGCGCTCGCGAGCCCGTAGGCCTCCTGCGTCGCCGCGATGTTCCGCGCGATGTAGGGCAGCTCCTTCTCCGCGTTGGGGCCGACGGAGAAGGTCTGCACCGCGGTGGGCCAGCCGACGCCGACCACCAGCGAGGAGAACAGCATGAGCACGGTCGCGATCGCGGGGACCCGCAGGTCGCGCAGCACGATGCCGAAGAAGAAGGCGGCGGCGCAGATGATCGCGATGCCCGTGAGGATCGCCTTCGCCGGGAGCATCGCGTGGATGTCGGTGTAGTTCGCGCCGGTGAACATCGGCGACCGGTTCGAGTAGACCAGGGCGTACCGGTCGAACCAGTAGGCGACGGCCTTGGTCAGCAGGAAGACGCCGGCGATCGCGGCGAGCTGGATGCGCGCGCCGCGCGACAGAGAGCCCTCGCGGCCCGCCAGGCGGATGCCGCCGAAGACGTAGTGCGCGACCAGGTTCGCCAGGAACATGACGATCAGGCCGGCGAACAGGAAGCCGAGGACGAACTCGATGAAGGGCAGCGTGAAGGCGTAGAAGCCGATGTCCATGCCGAACTCGGCGTCGGTGTCGCCGAAGGGCTGGCGGTTGAAGAACAGCAGCACCTGCTGCCACGCCGACTGCCCGAAGATGCCGGCGATGAGCCCGATCAGCAGGGAGGGCACGATCGCGAAGGTCTTCAGCTTGCTCGTCACCACGGCGCGGTACCGCACCACCGGATCGTCCGTCGGCGAGGGCAGGAAGGCCGGCCGCACGCGGTACGCCAGCCACATCCCGGCGAACGTGAACAGCGCCAGCACCACGCCCGTCACCACGAACAGGCCGAGGCGCGAGAGCAGCACGGTCCGGAGCACGCCGGCATGGCCGAGCGAGCCGTACCAGAGGAAGGCGGTGATCACGTCCACCACCCGGGGCCCGATGAGCAGCAGCGCCAGGAGGACCACGGCGATCGCGATGAGGATCTTTGCCCGGCGGGACAGCGTGGGAATGCCCGCGGCACGAGGTGTCGTCACGACAACCACTGTACGGATTGCCCGAGATGGGATCCGCGCGTGCTCACCGACGTGGTACCGCGCGCGCCCCGGGATGCGATCATGGGCGCGTGACCTACGACGAGCCGGAGCAGGTATTCGACGAGGCGGCCCTGGGCCGCGCGGCCCGCGAGGCCATCGAGTTCGTGGAACCGCAGGGCTGGGGCCAGCCGCCCCAGTTGTTCGGGCTCGTCCCGACCTCGCTGCTCGCGACCAGTCAGCCCGAGTGGGCCGACATCCTCGACGACGGTGCCTCGCTCACCGTGATCGAGCAGGAGCCGCTGCCCGGCGACCCGCGGGGCGGCAGCACCGAGCTCAACCACGTGCTCGCCACCACCACCTGGCCCGACGAGGTCGTCGGGTGCGCGCTGGTGCAGGAGATCATCGTGCTGCCGCCGACCGCGGAGGCGGATCTCGACGGCGCGCTCGAGCCCCATCTGGCCGATGTGGACGCCGCCGACCGCGCCGGCCGCGCCGCCGCCGAGAGCCACCCGGGCCGACGCACGGCGCGGATGGTCGCGGCGGTGCTGCGCGACGGCCACCGGATCACCCTGCTCACGCTGCAGCCCGACGACGACGATCCCTTCGCGGACTCCGACCTGCTGCGCGCCGACCAGCTCGCGCCCGGCCTGATCCAGGGACTGCTCGCCACCTTCGACGAGGACTGACCCCGCTCCGCCGCCGTCGGGCGCTCAGCAGGACGGTGCGGGGCGCCCCTCGCGGACGTCCGCGAGGGCCTGGATCGCGCCGTCGAGCGTCTCGACCTTCACCAGCTGCAGGTCCGCGGGCGGCGAGGACTTCGCGGCGTCGCAGTTGGCGGCGGGCACGAGGAAGACCGAGGCACCGTCGCGCTTGGCGCCCTGGAGCTTGTGCTCGATACCGCCGATGGGCCCGACCTTGCCGTCCGAGGCGATCTCGCCGGTCCCGGCGACGTTCTTCCCGCCCGTGAGGTCGCCCGGCTCGACCAGGTCGACGATGCCGAGCGAGAGCATCAGCCCCGCCGACGGCCCGCCGACCTGCTGCACGCCGAAGCCGATGCGGATCTTCGGGTCCGCGGGGACCTGCCCCACGACGATCCCGAGACGCGGCTTGCCCTCGGACTCGGCGAGCGTGACGGGGACCTGCGCGGCACCGTCGGCGCGCCGGACGGTGACGGTGACGACGTCGCCCTTCTTCTTGCCCTCGAGGCCCTTGGCGACCTGGTCGGGGGCGGCGACGGGCGCACCGTCGACCGCCTCGACGACGTCGCCCTCGCGCAGCTTGCCCTGCGACGGTCCGCCCTCGCTGAGGCCGACGACGCCGACGGCCGTCGGGATCTTCAGGTACCGCAGGGCCGCGACGGTGGCCGAGGATTCGGAGCCGGTGAACTGCTCGCGGTTGCCCGCCTCGATCTGTTCGCGGGTGGCGCCGGGCGGGTAGTAGGCGTCGCGGGGCGCGATCTGCGCGCCGGTCACCCACTTGGCGAGCGCGCCGTAGAGGTTGAGGCCGTCGGTCACGGCGATCGTGGTGAAGCGGAGCTGACCGGCGGGCTGATGCACGGGCAGGCCGTCGATGGTGATGACCCTGCGGTCGACGACCTTGCCGTCGGCGTCGCGCTCGGCGTACGTGGTGAGCGTGTCGGCGGTGTCCCCCGGGCCGACGGCGACGTAGGGCACCGTCACGAACATCCCCAGCAACACGAGCACCAGGAGCGGTACCAGGGCGGCGAGAGCTGTCGTGATCCTGCGTTCCGTCACGGGCCACAGCGTAGCCGCCGCCGTTCGCGCGGGATGTTCGCGCAGAGCGTGACGGACGGAGCGGCCCGGGGTGGACCGGGGCAGTACCGTGGAGTCATGAATGACCTGCCCTTCGGATTCTCCTCCGGCGACGACGGCGGTGACGACGGCAAAGGCCGACGGGACCAGCCGTTCGGCGCCGGTCAGCCCTTCGACATGTCGCAGCTGGGCGACATGCTGAGCCAGCTCGGCCAGATGATCTCCGGCATGGGCACCGGCATGACCGGCCCGGGTGCCGGCACCGGCGAGCCCGTCAACTACACCCTCGCGGCGCAGCTCGCGCGCCAGACCCTCGGCAAGCACGAGCCCGTCTCCGAGGGCCAGCGCAAGGCGGTCGAGGAGTCGATGCACCTCGCGCAGCTCTGGCTCGACGGTGCCACCGTGCTCCCGGCGGGCCCGCAGAAGACGGCGGCGTGGACCCCCGTCGACTGGCAGGAGAAGACCCTGCCCACGTGGAAGCGGCTGGTGAACCCCGTCGCGGAGAAGATCTCCGGCTCGTGGATGCAGAGCATGCCCGAGGAGGCGCGCGAGATGGCGGCGCCGATGATGGGGATGTTCAGCCAGATCGGCTCGATGTCCTTCGGCACGCAGCTCGGCCAGGCGCTCGGCTCGCTGTCGAAGGAAGTGCTCACCAGCACCGACATCGGGCTGCCGCTCGGCCCCGAGGACACCGCGGCGCTGCTGCCCGAGGCGATCGAGGCGTTCAGCAAGGACCTCGACGTCAAGGACCAGGAGATCCTCGTCTTCCTCGCGGCGCGCGAGGCCGCGCATCAGCGGTTGTTCTCGCACGTGCCGTGGCTGCGCGCCCGGGTGCTCGACACCGTCGAGCAGTACGCCCGCGGCATCACGATCGACATGTCGGGCATCGAGGAGCTCTCCCGCAACCTGGACCCGACCGCGCTGCAGGACCCGTCGAAGCTCGAGGAGCTGATGGCCGCGCAGAGCGCCGCGCTGCAGCCCAAGGCCACGCCGGAGCAGACCGCCGCGCTCGAGCGCCTCGAGACGCTGCTGGCCCTCATCGAGGGCTGGGTCGAGGACGTCGTGCACGCGGCGATCGCCGACCGGCTGCCCAGCGCCGCCGCGCTGCGCGAGACGATGCGCCGCCGGCGCGCGTCGGGCGGCCCGGCCGAGCAGACGTTCGCCACGCTCGTCGGCCTGGAGCTGCGCCCCCGCAAGGTGCGCGAGGCGGCCGACCTGTGGGAGCGGATCCTGAACGCCACCTCGATGGAGGAGCGCGACGGCATCTGGGCCCACCCCGACCTGATCCCCGACGCCGCCGACCTGGACGCGCCCGCGGCCTTCATCGACCGACTGCTGGGCGACTCGTCCAGCGCGGAGGCCTCGGACCTCGACGATCCGATCGCCGCGATCGAGCGGCTGGGACGCGAGTCCGGCGGCGAATCCGACGGGAACTGACCGAATCCACTCACCTTCATCTCAGCTTTACTGGGCTATGAAGGAGGGATGGAATGGGTCGAACACTTCGAAGAACGGGCACGACGACGCGGACCGGACCCGGCGTGGTCCCTCGGCGCGGAGTTGCCGCCGGCGGTGATCGCGAGCCTGCAGCGCTTCCAGGTCGGTGAGAGCGGCGACGGCGCGACGCTGGCCGCGCACGCCGACGCCGCGGGCGACCCGGCGTACGCCGCGGCGGTCCGGCTGTTCGTCGCCGAGGAGAACGAGCACGCACGACTCCTCGCGGAGCTGATCCGCGCGGGCGGCGGCGAACTGCTCGACGGGCACTGGTCGGACGCGGTTTTCGTGCGCGCCCGTCGCGCCCTCGGCCTGCGCTGCGAGCTGCTCGTGCTGACCGTCGCGGAACTCATCGCGGTCAGCTACTACGGGGCGCTCGCGCAGTCGCCCGATCCGCTCCTCGCCGAGGTCAGCCGCCGCATCCTCGACGACGAGCAGTACCACATCCGGTTCCAGCGCGACCGCCTCAGCGAGGGCTTCGCGGCCACCCCGCCCGCTCGGCGGCGAGCGATCGGGGCCCTCTGGCAGGGCTTCGCCTGCGCGGTGTCGATCGTGGTCGCCGCAGACCACGGTCGCGCGTTGGCGGCGGTCGGCGGCTCGCGGCGGGCACTGCTGCGGGAGAGCGCCGCGCTGTTCGGCCGGTTCCGGCGCGAGGTCTTCGTCGCCGCGCCACCGGTGACCGCGCGAGAGATCTCCGCCGCGCCCCATCGCCCCTGATCAACACCGGTATCCGCCTGTGGATAACCGCTGATTCCGGACGGTTCACGGAGCGCCGGCGTGCTCGACTGGAGCCATGCGGCACCGTCTGAACCCGTATCTCACCGTGGTGGTCCGGCCGCCCACGCTGGTCCAGTTGGGCGCCTCGGCGACCGGCGCGCCCGTGCTGCAACCGCCGCCGTGGCTGGCTCCGGACGCGACGGCGGGGCTGCTGCGCTGGCTGCAGTCCTTCCGCACCGCCCGCGAGCTGGAGCGCCGCGCCGCCGACCTGGGCATGACCCCGTCCGACGTCACCGAGCTGCTGGACGCGCTCCGCGGCCACGGGCTGCTGGAGGCGGAGCCGCCGCACGCGCCCCTGCAGGTCCACCTGCACGGGCGGGGCCCGGTCTCCGACACGGTGCTCGGCGAGCTCGCCGCCCTCGACGAGGTCCGGGTGACCGCCGGGACCGCGCGGAGCTGGACGCCTGCCGGCCGCGGCGTCGACCTCGTCGTGCTCGCGGACGCCCTCTCCCCCGATCCCGTGCTGGTGGCGCGGCTGATGCGGGAACGGGTGCCGCACCTGCCCGTGGTGCTGCGCGACGGTGCCGGGATCGTCGGGCCGCTGGTGCTGCCCGGCGCGGGCCCGTGCCTGCGGTGCCTGGACCGCGCCCGGGCCGACGCCGATCCCGGGTGGCCCACGCTCGCCTGCCAGCTGTTCGGCCGCGCGGGGCGGGCCTCGGCGCAGATCCTGCGGATCACGGGTGCGGTGGCCGCGCACCAGGTGGCGGCCGTCGCCGCCGGGCGGTGGGACTCGGCGGACCCGCCGGACGCCCTCGGCTGTACGTTGGAGGTCGAGGGCAGCGCGATCGCCGTCCGACGATGGTTCATGCACCCCGGGTGCGGATGCGGGGTCCCCGCTCCCGCGGCCGAGGCGGCAGGCTGACTCCAGGGGGCCAGATGTCCGAGATCACCCGTGGCAGTGCGAAGCGCACGGCCAAGCTGGCGGGGCTGCCGTTGGGCATGGCCAGCCGCACCGCGGTGGGCTGGGGCAAGCGTCTCGCCGGCGCCGACAAGGACGAGGTGAACGCGGAGCTGCAGGCCAAGGCCGCGGAGCAGCTCTTCGAGGTCCTGGGGCAGCTCAAGGGCGGCGCGATGAAGCTCGGCCAGGCCATGAGCGTGATGGAGGCGGCCGTGCCGCCGGAGTACGCGGCCCCCTACCGCGACGCCCTCGCGAAGCTGCAGAACGAGGCGCCGCCCATGCCGGCGGCCACCGTGCACAAGGTGCTCGACCAGCAGCTGGGCACGGGCTGGCGGGACCGGTTCAGCTCCTTCGACGACGAGGCCGCTGCGTCCGCGTCCATCGGTCAGGTGCACCGCGGGGTGTGGTCCGACGGTCGGGAGGTGGCGGTCAAGGTCCAGTACCCGGGCGCCGACGAGGCCCTGCGCGCCGATCTCAAGGCCCTCGGCCGGCTCAGCTCCGTGCTCAAGCCGCTCACGCCGGGCGCCGACGTGAAATCGCTGGTGCAGGAGCTCACCGACCGCACCGAGGCCGAGCTCGACTACCGGTACGAGGCCACCAACCAGCGCAAGTTCGCCAAGGCCTTCGACGGTGACCCGAACGTCCAGGTGCCCAAGGTCTTCGCCAGCGCGCCCACCGTGATCATCAGCGAGTGGGTCACCGGGCGGCCGCTGCGCGACGTCATCGCGAACGGCACCCAGGAGGAGCGGAACGACGCCGCCTCGAAGCTCACCGAGTTCGAGGTGAGCGCGCCCGCCCGCACGGGCCTGCTGCACGGCGACCCGCACCCCGGGAACTTCATGATCGCGCCCGACGGGCGGCTCGTCGCCCTCGACTTCGGCGCCGTCGCCGAATACCCGGGCGGCATCCCGCCGGCGGTCGGCAAGATCCTGCGACTCGCCCGCGACGAGGACTACGACGCCCTGTTCCCGCTGCTGCGCAGCCAGGGCTTCATCCCGCCACGGCTGGAGATCACGCCCGAGGACATCCGCGGCTACCTCGCGCCGTACGTCGACCCGCTGCGGTCCGAGAGCTTCCACTTCACCCGCAAGTGGCTGATGAAGGCCGCGTACACCGCGACCGACGTGCGCGGCGAGCAGTTCCAGACGGGCCGCAAGCTGGCCCTGCCGCCCGAGTACGTGATGCTCTTCCGCGTCCTGCTCGGCATGGTCGGCATCTGCTCGCAGATGGAGGCCGAGGCGCCGTACCGCGCGATCGTCGAGCACTGGGTGCCGCTGCTCGACGGCGACGAATGATCATCCCTCGCGCAGGCGCCCGAGCACACGCAGCGCCGCCGCGAGGTCCGCGCCGTCGGGCGTAGTGTCGGGCGCATGACCGCGTCGATCTCCCGCCTCGTCGTCTCCGTCTCCGCGCTGGACCCGGCGCTGGCCTTCTACGCGGGCCTTCTCGGCCTGCGCCGCACCGCCGCCGCCGACGAGCTGGCGTGGCTCGCCACCGCCGACGGCGTCGAGATCATGCTGCACGAGCGCCCGGCGACGCCCAGCGACACCGCCGTCGCCCTCGGATTCGCCGTTGCGGACCTGGACGGCGTCGTCGGCGCGTGGACGGCGCGCGGCGGCGCCGTCGTGGACCCACCCGAGGAGCGACCGTGGGGCGAGCGGATGGCCGTCGTGCGCGATCCCGACGGGCACCTCGTGTGCCTGTCCCAGGCCGCGGCGTAGTCGCTCAGTCCCCGTCCGCCGGCTTCGACGCGGCGACGGCCTCCGTGCGGCTCTCGTACAGGTGCGGCGCGAGGCCGCGATCGGCGAGGTGGTCGGCGAGCTTGAGCCGCAGGAACGCCGATGTGGTGTATCGGGTCACCGACTCGTAGTACTTGCTCATCCGGCGGACGCGGGTGGCGAACTCGTCGACGAGGTCCGGGCCGAGCACGAAGTTGTCGTAGTTGATCACCACGTTGACGGGCCGCCCGATCTCCGCGAGCCGCCGCTCGATCTCCACCCCGGCGCGCTCCACCTCCTCCTCGGTGCGCACCGCGACGCCCTCGAAGTTCATGAAGAACAGGTTCCGCTTCTCGTCGTAGGTGAACCGCGCCTCGAGCGGCACGGACAGCAGGTCGTCGCGCAGCCCCATCGGGTCGTCCCGGAAGATCCGTGGATCCATGATCGCGGGCGGGCCGTCCATGACGGGCTCGAAGCCCAGCAGGTCCAGCACGTCGCGCTGCAGGTCGACGCCGGGCGCGATCTCGATGAGCTCCATGCCGCGCTCGGAGAGCCGGAAGACGCACCGCTCGGTGATGTACATGACCGGTTGCCCCGCCTTGAGCGCGTACTCGCCGGAGAAGGTGCGCTGGTCGACGGACGCGACGAACTTCGGCGCGGCCGGGCCGTCCGAGGTCACGATGGCACCGTCGGAGACCTCCGTGCGCGCCGGCGCGAGGAAGGTGCCCAGGAAGTAGACCGCCTTGGCGTTCTGGCTGATGTTGATGAACCCGCCGGCGCCCGCGAGGCGCGGGCCGAACCGGCTGACGTTGACGTTGCCGTCGACATCGGCCTGGGCCATGCCGAGGAAGGCCGCGTCGAGCCCGCCACCGTCGTAGAAGTCGAACTGGGAGGGCTGCGCGAGAATCGCGTCGGCGTTGATCGCGGAACCGAAATCCGTTCCGCCCGCTGGCATGCCGCCGATGACGCCGGGCTCGGCGGTGAGCGTGAGGTACTCGAGGACGCCCTCCTCGGCGGCGACGGCCGCGACCCCCTCGGGGACGCCGATGCCGAGGTTGACCACCGAGTTCGGGCGCAGTTCCAGCGCGGCGCGCCGGGCGATGACCTTGCGTGGGTCGAGCGGCATCGGGCGGATCCAGCTCATGGGCTGGCGGATCTCGCCGCTCATCGCCGGGTTGTACTGCGAACCCCACGACTGGGTGTGGTGCGCGGGGCTGGTCGCGACGACGACGCAGTCGACGAGGGCGCCCGGGATCTTCACGTCCCGCGGATTCAGCGATCCGCGCTCGGCGATCCGCTCGACCTGCACGATCACGAGGCCGCCCTTGTTGTGCACGGCGATCGCCGTCTCGAGCGCCTCGAGCGTGAGCGCCTCCTTCTCCATGGTGATGTTGCCGCTCGGGTCCGCGGTGGTACCGCGGAGGAAGGCGACATCGAGCCGGTCGAAGGCCTTGTAGAAGAGGTACTCGCGGCCGTCGATCTCCATCAGCCGGACGCGGTCCTCGGTGGTCGCGTCGTTGACCTTGCCGCCGCCGAGCCGCGGGTCGGCGAAGGTCCCCAGGCCGACGTGGGTGATCAGCCCCGGCTTGCCGGCGCCGGTGTCGCGCAGCAACTGCGCGATCACACCCTGCGGCAGGTTGTACGCCTCGATCTCACCGGAGAGCGCGAGCTTCTGCAGCGCGGGGGCCATGCCGTAGTGGCCACCCATCGCGCGCTTGATCATCCCGTCGTGGCACAGGTGGACGGTGCCGCGCTCGCCCCGATCGCCCTGCGCCACCGTGAACACCAGCGACAGGTCCTTCGGCGAACCCGTCGCGAGGAAGCGTTCCTCGAGCGCCAGCACGAGCTCCTCCGCGAAGCCCTGCCCGGCGAAGCCCTCGAGCACGAGGTGGTCGCCGTCGCGGACGAGGCGCACCGCCTCCTTCGCCGTGACCACCTTGTCGCGGATCGGTGATGTGGCCGTGGGCATCAGGACCGGATCGATGGACATCGCGTGCCGCCTCTCACTCGCCCCGCGGGGCTGCGATCGCAGTATGCGATCGCACTGTGATGTGTATCACGCGGCGCGGCGGCGTTCGCGCGATTCCGCGACAGCGATCAGACGAAGGCGCTCTTCCCCGTGACCTCCCGCCCCACGAGCAGCGACTGGATCTCGGCGGTGCCCTCGTAGGTGACCAGCGCCTCCATGTCGCAGAGGTGCCGCATCACGTGGAAGTCGAGGGTGATCCCGTTGCCGCCCAGCACATCGCGGGCCATCCGACAGACGTGCCGCGCCTTGACGCTGCAGTAGTACTTGGCGAGCGCGGCCATGGTGTCGGTGACCGCTCCCTCGTCGAGCAGGCGCCCGAGGCGGATGCAGTAGAGCTGCATCGAGGTCACGTCGGCGAGCATCTCGACGAGCTTGCCCTGCACGCTCTGCGTGGCGGCGATCGGCTTGCCGAACTGGGTGCGCCGCTGGGCGTAGGTCAGCGCGATCTCGTACGCGGCGACGGCGTGCCCCGTCGACGACCAGGCGACCGCGTTGCGCGTGCCCATGAGGACCTTGGAGACGTCGGGGAAGCCGTTGCAGTTGACGAGGCGGCGGTCGTCGGGGACGCGCACGTCGTCGAGCACGATGTCGGCGTTCTGCACCATCCGCAGCGAGACCTTGCCTCCGATCTTGGTGGCGCTGTAGCCGGGGTCGTCCTTCTCCACGACGAAGGCCTTGACCTTGCCGTCGCCGGTGTCGCGGGCGAAGACGACGATGACGTCGCACCACGTCGCGTTGCCGGGCCAGCGCTTGAGGCCGTTGAGGATCCAGTCGCTCCCGTCGCGGGTCGCGGTGGCCTCCAGCGCCACGGAATCGGAGCCGTGGTCGGGCTCGGTGAGCGCGAAGGCGCCGATCTTGTCGAGGTTCGCCATCGCCGGCAGCCATCGCTGCCGCTGTTCCTCGGATCCGAGGATGTAGATCGACTGCATGGCGAGGCCGACGTGCACGCCGAGGAACGTGGCGATACTGCCGTCGATCCGGCCCAGCTCGTACGACACGAGCCCCTGCCCGACCGCGGTCATCGGCGTGATGCCGTATCCGGTCATGGTGTCGCCGACGACCTTCAGCTCGCGCAGCTTCGGCAGAATCTCGAACGGGAACTCACCGCGCTCCCAGTAGTCGTTGACGATCGGCAGGAGCTCCTTGTCGCCGAACTTGCGGACCTTGACCAGCAGGTCCTTCTCCTCATCGGAAAGCAGCGCCTCCATGTCGAGGTAGTCGGTGTCGCGGGAGCGGGCGATGCCCTCCGCCAGGGCCTCGGTGGTCTGGTCCGTCATCGGGCGTCCTCACTGTCAGTCGAATCGGCGTGGATCCACTGTGCGCCGCATCACTGTGCGGTCGCAATGGTTTCGCGGACAACGCCGGAGCGACTTTCCGCACGTCCGTCACAGCGGCGGACGTCGGGCCCTCGGGGATCATCGGGGGCGGCGACGCCACCCCGCCCCGGAAACGAGTGAGCCCCGATCCTCTCGGATCGGGGCTCACTGCGATCAGGCCGCATTCTTCCGCGGCCGGCCGCGCGGGCGCTTGCGCGCGATCACGACGCCCTGCTCGAAGATCTGGCCTCCCCACACGCCCCAGGGCTCGCCGCGCTCGAGGGCGGCGGCCAGGCAGGCGCGCTGGAGGGGGCAGGTCTCGCAGAGGGTCTTGGCCCGCTCGAGGTCCGACGGGGCCTCGGCGAACCACAGGTCGGGATCCCCGGCCCGGCAGGGCACGCGGCTCTCGATACTGGTCGTCCGGGTGATACTGATCGAATCGATGGTGCGGACGACTGGTCGTTCGTCCATGATGGTCGGCACTTCTGGTCACCATTCCACCTGTGGTTCAGGTGGCCTCGGTAGCGGCGCCCGGTCAGGCGCACGGGATGTTTCTTCCGGGTGGGTGCGCGAACCGTGTGTGGCGGTCCTCGATCCCCGACGGGGCGGGGGTGACGAGAGACCGTGAATCCACGGGTTCCGCGCTGCTGCGGGGCCCGTGGTGAATGTGAAGAGGTGGGTCTAAGGACCTAACCTCGTCGCGAGAGACACACGGGGCGCGTGAGCGGTTCGTGATCGACGGCGTACGTCGCCTGCTCCTGGCGCAGTCGCCACAGACGTGGCGACATGCCGGGCAGGGCGTGGGAGGCCTCGATACGAACCGCTACTGCTGCGAACACTCCACCCTCTGCTGCGGTGAACTGCTTGCTTGCGTTGATGATTGCGTTGTTCATTTCGTTTGCCTCCTTTCGCGCGCTGGTCAATCACGTTCCGGCGGCGAGGCAGTACCTCGCGCGTCATCCCGTGCGGTCGTGTTCCACAGTATGCGCACGAAACTATTCGCACAAGTTATTTTTGACCTGCGCGTTTCCGGATTCCACGCGACTAGTGTGCGGACTATCGAAATGAATTAGGGTAGCCTTTGCTCAAGCTCCTGGATCACGACGAGAGGACCCCCGATGACGGACCGCCCCACGGACGCCGCCGAGCCGACCGAGGAACGCGCCCGCGCCGTCCTCGCCAGCGAGGGCCACGCCACGCGCGAGATCCAGGCGCTGACGCTGACGGTCCTCGCCGTCTCCGAGGCCACCGGCCCGTTCGTCCGGGTCCGGGGCGCGCTGCGCGGCACCGTCGTCCACTCGGACTGGGTGCTGCCCAATCTCGCGGTGCGGCTGAGCGTGCCCGCGCTCGACGGCGGCGAGCCCGCGTCGCGCATCTACACGGTCCGCACCTTCGACCCCGCCACCGAGACGATCGAGCTCGACGTGCTGCGGCACGGCCACGACTCCCCCATGATGCGCTGGATCGAGGCGGTCCGGCCGGGCGAGCAGGTGCCGCTCGTCGGGCCGCGGCCGCACTTCGTCCCCGATCACGAATCCGGGCGTCCCGCCCTACTCCTCGCCGACGACTCCGCCGTCGCGGCGCTCCACTCCGTCTTCCGGCACTGGCCCGACGGTGCCCGCGGCGTCGCGTACGTGCGCACCGCGGACCAGGAGGTCATCGACGAGCTCGACGCGCCCGCGGGCGTCGAGGTGATCCGCGTCGACGGCCCGCTGCTCGACGCGGCGCGGGAGGCACCGTCGGGCACGACGCTGTGGGCGGCCGGCGAGCGCACCGAGATGCGGGCCGTTCGCGACCACTTCCGGCGCGAGCGCGGGCTGCCGCGCGGCGAGGTGCGCCCGTACGGCTACTGGCAGGCCGCGACCGATTCGACGGCGGTCGACAAGCGGCGACTGGCGCACTTCAGCGTGCTCATGGAGCGCGGCGAGTCCTTCGCCGAGGTCGACGACCTCGACATCTGAGCGCTACGCGTGCTCGGAGACGAGCGCGAGCACCTCGTCGCCGTACTTGTCGATCTTCGTCGACCCGATGCCGTTGATCCGCACCAGCTGGGCGCGGGTGCGCGGCTGGTGCTCGGCGATCGCGAACAGGGTGGCGTTGGAGAAGATCGTGTACGGCGGCACCTGCTGGTCGCGGGCCTGGCCGGTGCGCCAGATCTTCAGCGCCTCCACGAGGGCGTCGTTGAGGTCGGACGGGCAGTCCTCGCAGCGCGAGCGCAACTTCTCCTCGCGGGTGTCGAGGATGCCGCCGCACACACGGCAGACGTCCGAGGTGCGGCGCTTGCTCTTGCTCGGCCCGGACTCGACCCGCGGCCGGCCCGCGTCGGCCTGCCCGGCGACCACGTCGAGGAAGCGGGTGCGCTTGCGGGTCTTGCGCCCGCCCTCGTTGCGGGCGAGCGCCCACGAGAGGTGCAGGTGCTCCCGGGCGCGGGTGACGCCGACGTAGAGCAGGCGGCGCTCCTCCTCGATCGGCTCGGGATCGCCCTTGGCGATGGCCTGCGAGATCGGCACCGAGCCCTCGGTGAGGCCGACGAGGAAGACCGCGTCCCACTCCAGGCCCTTCGCCGCGTGCAGCGATGAGAGCGTGACCCCCTGCATCGTGGGCGGATGCTTGGCCTCGGCGCGGGCGCGGAGCTCGCCGATCAGCTCGGCCAGCGTGAGGCCCGGCCGCTCCTTGGCGAGATCGGCCGTCAGCTCGACCAGCGCGCCGAGCGCCTGCCAGCGCTCGAGGGCGCGGGCACCGTCGGGCGCCTCCGGGGTGAGGCCCAGCGGCTCGAGCGCGCCCTTCACGACGGCGAGCAGTTCCTCGCCCGCGACGCCGCCGAACTGGCCCGCGCGCTCCATGAGCGCCCGCACGGCCTGGCCGATCTCGGGCCGCTCGAAGAAGGCGCTTCCGCCGCGTACCTGGTACGGGATGCCGGCCTCGGTGAGCGCGGCTTCGTGGACGGCCGAGTGGGCGTTGATGCGGTAGAGGATGGCGATCTCGCTGGCGGGGACGCCGCGGGCGAGCAGCTCGCGGATCCGCTTCGCGACGAGCTTCGCCTCGGCGGGCTCGTCGTCGACCTCGGCGTAGATCGGCGCCGGCCCCTCGGGGCGCTGGCCGATGAGTTCGAGGCGGGTGCCCGCGACGCGGCCCTGCGCCGCCCCGATCACCTTGTTGGCGAGCGCCACGACCTGCGGGGTCGAGCGGTAGTCGCGCTGCAGCCGGACGATCGTGGCGTCCTCGAAGCGGCGGGTGAAGTCGAGCAGGTAGTTCGGGGTGGCGCCGGTGAAGGAGTAGATGGTCTGGTTCGCGTCGCCCACCACGGTGAGGTCGTCGCGCTCGCCGAGCCAGGCGTTGAGCAGCTGCTGCTGCAGCGGCGTGACGTCCTGGTACTCGTCGACGACGAAGCTGCGGTAGCGGTCGCGGAACTCCTCCGCGATCATGTGGTTGTCCTCGAGGATCGCGGCCGTGACCAGGATCAGGTCGTCGAAGTCGAGTAGGCGGTTGCCGTCCTGATCGGTCTTGCGTCGCTCGTAGGCCGCGTAGACGTCCGCGACGGTGCCGGGCGCCATGGGCGCGGTGCGGCCCGCATCCTCGACGGCCTTCGCGTACGTCTCGGGGGTGACGAGGGAGGCCTTCGCCCAGTCGATCTCGCTGAGCAGGTCGCGGATGGTGTCGGTCTCGGGCCGGAGGTCGCAGTCGCGGGCGGCGCGGCCGATCACCGGGAACTTGTTGTCGAGCAGCTCCCAGCGGGTGTCGCCGATCGCGCGGGGCCAGAAGTACCGCAGCTGCCGCATCGCAGCCGCGTGGAAGGTGACGGCCTGCACGCCCGGGTTCCCGTCGCCACCGCCGATACCGAGCCCGCGCAGCCGCGCCCGCATCTCCCCCGCCGCCCGCGATGTGAACGTGACGGCGAGGACCTGACCTGCGGCGACGTGCCCCGTGGACACCTGGTGCGCGATGCGGTGGGTGATGGTGCGGGTCTTGCCCGTGCCCGCGCCCGCCAGCACGCACACCGGTCCGCGCGGCGCGAGAACCGCCTCCTGCTGTTCCGGGTCCAGTGCTTCGATCACACCGTCGAGTATTCCAGCCCGGTCCGACAGGTCGGGGCCGGGGAAGAAGTGCGGGCGCGGCGTGGTTGAGTCAAGGCATGAGCCAGCTGACGATGTACACCACCACGTGGTGCGGTTACTGCAACCGCCTCAAGACAGGCCTCAAGGCCAACGGGATCGAGTGGACCGAGATCAACATCGAAGAGGATCCCGCGGCCGCCCAGTTCGTCGAGGGCGTCAACGGCGGCAACCAGACGGTGCCCACCGTCAAGTACGAGGACGGTTCCACCGCGACCAACCCGTCCCTCGCCGACGTCAAGCGCAAGCTCGGCGTCTGACCCTCTGCCCCGGCGAAAGTCCGGTCCTTCGTCTCGGCGATCCCTGAGACGAAGGACCGGACTTTCTCGTTCCGCGCTCACGCCGTCACGAGCACGGCCCGCCGCTCCCCGACACGCGTGACGTACGCCCGCGTGAACACCGCCGGCAGGGCGAAGCCCAGCGCCTGGACCGCGATCCGCACCGGCTCGGGCTCGCTCAGCGCGACGCACGCCGCGCCCAGCAGGGCGGTCGCGGCGAAGGATCCCGCCCACGCCGCGGTGATGACCGCGTTGACATGCAGGAACATCGGGTGCTCCGCGGTCTCCTCGTCGACGGACCGCCGGGCGATCGCCAGCGTGAACGGACGGCCCGTCGCGAGCCCGATCCCCGCGATCACGGCGAGCCACGCCGACGAGAGCGCACCGTCGTAGGCCTCGAGCGGCGAGTGCGGCGCGACGAACGCGAGCACCGCGAGCGCGACGAAGTAGACGGCGCCGCCGAGCTCGAGCGCGCCCGCCGCCCGCCCGGCGCGCCGGTCCTGCACCAGCAGCGCGACGGCGACCGCCAGCGCGGCCACGGCGCCCCACTGCCAGCCGACGGTCGACGAAGCGATCGCCAGGACGATCCAGGGAAGGAATCCGCGTACGTAGCTCATGAGAGGAACGCTACGAGCGCGGAGGCCCGAGGGCCTCGGCCCGCGGGTGGAGATCCGGGTGGAGACCTACTGCGCCGCCCCAGGCCTCCGTGATCGCGCGCGCGATCGAGATGGAGTTGGGCAGGAGCAGCGGGGCGTCGGGGGCGTCGGTGCTCCAGTCGCCGGCGGCGAGCGCGTCGCGCACCTCCCAGCGGCTGAACCACCGCGCCTCGGCGATCTCGCCGTCGCGGAAGTCGAGCACCGCGTCGCGCAAGGCGCGGGCGGTGAAGCCGAGCATCAGCGAGCGCGGAAAGGGCCAGGGCTGGCTCGCGACGTAGGTGATCTCGTCGACCTCGATCCCCGCCTCCTCGTGAAGCTCCCGCGCGACGCACTGCTCCAGCGATTCGCCCGGCTCGACGAACCCGGCGAACAGCGAGAACAGCCGCTCCGGCCACTGGTGCTGGCGGCCGAGCAGGACGTGATCGCCGCCGTCGTGCACCAGGGTGATCATCGCGCCGTCGGTGCGGGGGAACTCCTCGCGGCCGTCCGCGGTGCTGCGCACCCAGCCGGCCTTCCCGGGGAGCGTCGGCGCACCATCGACGGGCGAGAAACCGGCGGTGGCGTGCCAATTGAGGATGCCGAGGGCCTGCGCGAGCAGCGCCGAGTCCACCGCGGAGAGCAGGTGCCCGCGCATGCGCAGGTCGGCGCCGTCGAAGACGTCCACGCGCAGCGCGAAGACGACCGCCCCGTCGACCCGGCCGAGCAGCACCGCGTCGGCCGGGCGCGACGGCGCGACCTCGTGCCCGCGGGCGAAGACGAGGTCGGTGTCGTCGAGGTCGAAGCGGCCGCGCGGGTCGATGCGCAGCACCTTCGCGGTCGCCCACGCCGCGTCGAGCGCGGTCTCGTCGGCGCGCAGTTCGTCGGCGCGGTCGACGTGATAGCGGGAGAGGAGCGGGGGCACGGTCAGACTGAGCTTCGCCACGCTCATCATCGTAGGCTGACGGCATGATCGAACCGTTCGTGGACGCCGCGTGGATGCGGGCCAACCCCGGCGTGATCCTGGCCGACACCCGCTGCTACCTCGACGGGCGCTCCACCCGCGAGGCCTACGACGCCGGCCATCTGCCGGGCGCGGTGTTCGTCGACCTCGACGGCTACCTCGCCGCTCCCCCGTCGTCCGCCGAGGGCCGGCACCCGTTGCCCACCCCGGAGGCCTTCGCCGCCGGGCTCTCCGCCGCGGGCATCGGCGACGGCGCGACGGTGGTCGCCTACGACGACGCGGGCGGCGTCATGGCCGCGCGCCTCGTGTGGCTGCTGCGGGCGCTCGGCGAATCCGCCGCGCTGCTCGACGGTCCGCTCGGCCCCCTCGACGACACCGGCACCGTCGAGCCCGCGCCAGCGCGCTTCACGCCGCGACCGTGGCCCGCGGACCGGCTGGCGTCGATCGACGAGGCGGCCGGCGGCGCGGTCCCCGTGATCGACGCGCGCCCCGCGGACCGGTTCCGCGGCGAGAACGAGACCGTCGACCCGCGGGCGGGCCACATCCCCGGCGCGGTCAGCGTGCCGTGCCGGGAGAACGTGTCCGACGGTGCACTGCTCCCCCGCGCGACCCTCCGCGCGCGGTTCGAGGAGGCCGGCCTGCGGCCGGGCGCGGACTTCATCGCCTATTGCGGCTCCGGCGTCACGGCGTGCCACGACCTGCTCACCTCGGAGCACGCGGGCTTCCCGGGCGGCCGCCTCTACCCCGGCTCGTGGTCGCAGTACGCGGCCACCGACCGGCCCGCCGCGACGGGCGATTGACGCGCTACACCGCCTTGAGCGTGCCGCCGTCGGCGACGACGTCGGCGCCGGTGAGGTTCGCCGCGCGCGGCGAGGCGAGGTAGATGATCAGGGCCGCGGTCTCCTCCGGCTCGCTGAGCCTGCCGAGCGCGATGGACATCGCGTCGGGCACGCCGGCGAGGAAGTCGTCGAGGGGGACGCCCGCCTGCGCGGCGAGGTGCGCCGCGTAGCCATGCGGATCGCCCCAGTTGGCGGTGCGCGTCGGCCCGGGCGAGACCGTCAGGGAGCGGAGCCCGACGGGGCCGAACTCCTCCGCGAGCGCCTTGCTCAGATTCGTGAGAGCCGCCTTCGCCGCACCGTAGTCGACCGGTTGGTACGGGGCGCGGGCGCCGATCGACGAGACATTGACGATCACGCCCCGGCGGTCCAGCAGGGACGGCAGCAGGGCGCGGGTGACGCGCACGGTGGCGAACAGGTTGAGCTCGAACGTGCCGAGCCAGGTCGCATCGTCGATCCCGAGGAAACCCTCCGCGTGCATGCTGGCCGGGAGCGCGGCGCCGACGTTGTTGATCAGGATGTCGACCGGGCCCACGGCCTCCGCCAGGTCGGCCGCGGCGGACGGGTCGGTGAGGTCTCGCGCCAGGAAGGTCACGCCCGGCACCGGCTCGGGGACGGTGCGGGCGACGCCGTGGACGATCGCCCCCTCCTGCGCGAGGAGCCGCGCGGTCTCGAGCCCGATCCCCTTGCTGGCGCCGGTGACCACCGCGGTCTTGCCCGTGAGCTGCAGGTCCATGTTTCGTCCTTCGTGTCGTCGGTTCGGGTCGGGCGGATTCAGGGCGCGTCGGGGGCGAGCCCGCGCAGCGCGGCGTCCGCGAGCGCCGCGAGGCGCTCCTCGGACGGATCGATCCGGGCGAGCACCCGGATCCCGTTGAGGGCCGCGACGAGGAGGCCCGCCGTCGCGGCGGCGTCGACGCCGGCCGCGATCTCCCCCGTGCGCCTGCCGGCTTCGATCGCGTCGGCGAACGCCGCGGTCTGCTCGTCCACGACGCGCTGCAGGAGCGCGCGCACGGCGTCGTCGTCGCGCGCGCGGTCGATCGCGGCGTTCGTGACGAGGCATCCGCGGTGTTCCGCATCGCGCAGCGAGAGCGCGACGACGTGGTCGATGACGGCGCGCAACCGGGGCAGGACCGGGCCCTGCGCCGCGAGGATGTCGATCACCTGCCGCGACTCCTCGCGGACGTAGTGGTCGAGGGCACGCAGGTACAGCTGCTGTTTGCTGCCGAAGGAGTTGTAGAGGCTGCTGCGACCGATCCCCATCGCGGCCTCGAGGGTCGCGGGCGTCGCGCCCGCGTATCCCTGGCGCCAGAACACCTGCATCGCAGCGTCGGTCGCAGCATCCGGGTCGAACGTCATCGGGCGGGGCATGTGCACACCGTAGCAGTTCTGTACCTGCAGGTCTAAAACTACAGGATCCGTCGCCTCCGGGATTCGACTGGTTGACTGAGCCGCATGGTCCAGGACTTCCGGTTCGGCGTGGCGCTCGGCGCCGCGACGTCGCGCGCGAGTTGGGTGGAGCGGTGCCGCCGCGCGGAGGAGCTCGGCTTCGACGTGATCGGCGTCCCCGACCACCTCGGCATGCTCGCGCCCTTCCCCGCCATGATGCTCGCCGCCGAGGCGACGGAGCGGGTTCGCCTCAACACCTTCGTGCTCAACGCGCCCTTCTACAGCCCCGCGCTCCTCGCGCGCGACGCCGCCACCGTCGACCTGCTCACCGACGGACGGGTGGAGCTCGGGCTCGGCGCGGGCTACGCCGCCGCCGAGTTCGAGCGGGCCGGCATCCCCTTCCCGACGGCGCGCGAGCGCGTCGACCGGTTGGACGCCACGGCGGCCGCGCTGCGCGCCGCCTTCGCGGACGAGAAGCAGACGCCGCGCCCGGCCCGGCCGGGTGGGCCGCCACTGTTCATCGCCGGGTGGGGCGACCGGCTCCTGGGCGTCGCGGCGCGGCACGCCGACGTCGTCGGGCTGTCGGGCGCGCGCACGGACGACGCGGGCCGCCTGCGGCTGACCACGGAGACCGAGGCGACGGACCGGATCGCGCACCTGAACCGCCTGTTGGGCGAGCGCGCCGGCACCGTCGAGATCAACACGGTGATCCAGGCCCTCCTGCCGACCGGCACCGGCCGACCGGCCGGACTCACCCCGCGCGTGACGTGGGACGAGGACGCACCCGCGGACTACATCAGCGTTCTCGTCGGTTCCCCTGGCGCGATGGCGGACCGCCTGAGGGAGCTCCGCGAGCGGCTCGGCATCGGCTATGTCACGGTGATCGACCACAACCTCGAGGCGATGGCGCCGGTCATCGCACTGCTGCGGAGCTAGCCGGAGGCCTTCACGTCGGCGTTGCGGACGAACAGCAGCCGGTCGCCGGCCTCGACGACCGAGACGGCGGGCGAGTCGACGCGGTACAGGTTGCCCTTGCGGACCACGCCCAACACGATGTTCGGCAGGTGCCGCGGCGAGCGGCCCACCTCGACGCGGGTCACCTCACGCTCGGCGATGTTGAAGCCGTCGCCGGGCGAGAGCAGGTCCTCGATCATCTCCACGACCGACGGGGTGGTGGTCGCCATGCCGAGCAGGCGGCCCGCCGTCTCCGAGGAGACGACCACCGAATCGGCGCCCGACTGGCGCAGCAGGTGGGTGTTCTCGGACTCGCGGATCGACGCGACGATCTTCGCGCGCGGCGCGAGCTCGCGGGCGGTCAGCGTGACCATCACCGCGGCGTCGTCGCGATTCGCGCCGATGATGATCGACGCGGCGCGCGGCGCGCCGGCGAGCCGGAGCACGTCGGCCTTCGTGGCGTCGCCGCGGACGGTGACCAGTCCATCGATCTCCGCGACCTCGAGCGCGGCCTGATCGGTGTCGACGACGACGATCTTGCCGGGCTCGATGCCGTCGTTGATCATCGCGCTCACCGCCGTGCGGCCCTTCGTGCCGTAGCCCACGACGATCGTGTGGTTGTGCACCGCTGACCTCCAACGTTGGATCTTGAACGCCTGGCGGGACCGCTCCGTGAGCACCTGGAGCGTGGTTCCGACCAAGACGATGAGGAAGAGAATGCGCAGCGGGGTGATCAGCAGGACGTTGATCAGGCGCGCGGATTGGGTGACCGGGGTGATGTCGCCGTAGCCCGTGGTCGAGAGGGAGACGGTGGCGTAGTAGAGGCAGTCGAGGAAACTGAGCTGCGTCTCGTCGCTGTACTTGCCCTCGATCGCGGCGTCCCGGTAACCGTCGCGTTCGAGGTAGACCACGATCACGGCGAGGAACAGGGCGCCGAGCGCGACGAGGATCCTGGCGCCGATGGCGCGCCACGGGTTGGTGGAGTCGCCCGCGGGGATGCGGAGGACACTGACCAGCGCATGGTCGGGGAGATCCGTCAGCTCGGACTTACTCCGTCTGCGGAACGTGGTGCGTGCGGACATACCTACCTGGACGATTCCTCGCGAGAATTGCTGGTCGTTACCCGTCCGGTCTAGCACGTCCGGCGGAACCGACGAGCAATCTGCCACAATCTTCAGATGCTGTCCACACACGGCCCCGCCCGTCGCACCGACAAGCTCGCCCGCGGAATGGCCCTGTCCCTCGCCGGGATGGGCGCCCTGCACTTCGTCGCGCCGAAGCCCTTCGATTCGATCGTGCCGCCGAACCTTCCGCTGGGACTGACGCCCCGCCGCGCGACGCAGCTCTCGGGCGTCGCGGAGCTGACCACCGCCGCTCTGCTGGCCGCCCCCAAGACCCGCCGGCTCGGCGGCGTCGCCGCGGCCGCCCTGTTCGCCGCGGTCTTCCCCGCCAACGTGCACATGGCGCAGCAGTGGTCCGACAAGCCGCTGCCGCTCAAGCTGGGCGCGTACGCCCGGCTGCCGCTGCAGCTGCCGATGGTCGTCTCCGCCGTGAAGATCGCCCGCGACAAGGGCGAACCCGCCTAGCCCTCCCCCGCGCTCGTGATCAGGTCCGCGAGGCCCTGGTGCTCGATCAGGTCCGACGGTGCCACCGTCTCCCCTGAGCGCACGTAGAAGAACGCCGCCCGCACGTCGTCGACGGGCACGTCGCGCAGCCGGGCCCACGCCAGCCGGTACGCCGCGAGCTGCACCGCGGCGGCGCGTTCGTCGGCCGGCTCGGTGGGCCGCACGCCCGTCTTCCAGTCGACCACGGTGAAGCCGCCGCCCGGATCGCGGAAGACGGCGTCCATCCGCCCGCGCACGACGGTGCCCGCGGCGGCGATCTCGAAGGGCACCTCGATGTCGACGGGGGTGCGCGCCGCCCACTCGCTCTCCTCGAACCGCCGCTGCAGCAGCGCGAGGTTCTCGTCGGCGCCGGCGTCGCCGTCGGCCGCGCCGGGCAGCTCGTCGAGGTCGAGCAGCCGCGACGCCCCGTACCGGCGCTCCAGCCAGGCGTGGAAGGCGGTGCCGCGCCGTGCGTACGGGTTCGGCTTGAACGGCACGGGCCGGCGCAGGCGGCTCGCGAACGTCGCCGGGCTGCGCCGCAGCTCCACCAGCTGGCTCACCGAGACCTCCCGGGGCACGGCGACTTCCAGCTCCAGTTGCGCCTGCCGGGCGCGCTCGGCGAGGAGGGCGGTGACCTCGGCGGCCCAGCCGTACGGGTCGGCCTCGTCCGGATCGGGCTCGTCGGCGCCGCGGCCGAGCTCGGCGAGCACCAGCTCCGCGCCGGCGTCCACGTCGGCGCGGTGGGCGCCGAGGAAGTCGCGCGGCCAGGGCAGCCGGATCGGCTCGGTCTCCAAGGGGTTCGGCGCGTCCTCGAGGGGCTCCGCGGCCCACTCGGCGACGGCGTCGGGCGCGTGGTCGCGCGCCGCGACGAGGAAGCGCGACGGTGCCTTCGGCGTCTTCACGTCCTCGCTCCAGTAGTGCCCGGAGAGCAGGAGCACCGACTGGGTGCGCGTGACGGCGACGTAGAACAGGCGCTCGTCCTCGTGCATGTTCATGCCCTTGAGCGCCTTGCGGTGCGCGTCGAGGGCGTCCTCGAGGTCCTTGCGGTTGTTGCAGCCGTCGAGGTCGAGGCGGGGCACGCCGTCGGTCTCGCCCGGCTCGGCGAGATCGCCGCGCAGGTTCGGCTGCAGCTCGGCGGGCGTCGAGAGCCAGGTGGGCAGCGCCCGGTTGGACGGGAAGATGCCCTCCGACAGGTGCGGCACCGCCACCACGTCCCACTCAAGGCCCTTGGCGGAGTGCACCGTGAGCACCTGCACCCGGTCGGTGGCGACCTCCACGTCGCCCGGGGTGAGGCCGCCCTCCACCTTCTCGGCGGCGGCGAGGAAGGCGAGCAGGCCCGGCAGGGTGGCGGTGGGCCGTTCGGCGTAGGAGACGACCACGTCGGCGAAGGCGTCGAGGTGCTCGCGGCCGGTCGCGCGGCCGCCGAGCTGCCGGGACGCGCGGATACGGGTCTCGATGCTCACGCCCAGAACCCGTTCGGCCTCGGCCACGACCTCGGGCAGCGGGTGGCCCAGGCGTTCCCGGACGTGCCGCACCTCGCGGTCGAGCGAGCGGATCTTCGCCAGACCCGCGGCCGAGTAGTCGGCGTCCGGCCCCGGATCGGCGATCGCGTCGCCCAGGCCCGCGGCGTCGAGACTCTCCGAGGGCAGCGTGGCGTCGAGGGCGGCGTCGAGTTGCTCGGCCGTGGCGACGGCGCCCGCGGCCGCGCGGCCGGTGGTGTGCGCGATCCGGCGGGCGCGGTTCCACAGGGCCCGCAGGTCAGCGGCGCCGAGCTGCCAGCGCGGGCCGGTGAGCAGCCGCATCGCGGCGGTGCCGGCGAGCGGTTCGACGGCGAGCCGGAGCAGCGCGACCACGTCCTGCACCTCGGGCGTGCTCAGCAACCCGCCGAGGCCGACGACCTCGACGGGCACGCCGCGCTCGCCGAGGGCGGCGGCGATCCCCGCGGAGTCGGCGTTGCGACGGACGAGCACCGCCACCGTCGGTGGCTCCTGCCCCGCCTCGATGCGGCCGCGCCATTGCTCGGCGATCGCGTCGGCGGCCCAGTCGCGCTCGTCGATCACGGTGGAGTGCAGGGAGATCCGCAGGTCGCCCTCGGGCGCGTCCGGCCGGGCCTTCAGCTCGGAGACAGGGACGCCCCGGCTGCGCAGGTCCTCGGAGACAGCGTTGGCGAGGTCCAGCGCGCCGGTCGGATTGCGCCAGCTGGTGAGCAGTTCGCGGCGCGGGGCGGGGGTGCCGTCGGCCTGCGGGAAGTCCGTGGCGAAGCGGGGCAGGTTCGCGGCCGACGCGCCGCGCCAGCCGTAGATCGACTGGATCGGATCGCCCACGGCGGTCACGGCCGCGGCGCCCGACGGTCCGCCGAACAGGGACGCCAGCAGCATGCGCTGCGCGTGCCCGGTGTCCTGATACTCGTCGAGCAGGACGGCGCCGAACCTCGCCCGCTCGAGGCCCGCGACGTCGGGGTTGGCGAGCGCGAGCTGCGCGGCGAGCCCCATCTGGCTGCCGAAGTCGAGCACCTCGCGGGCCCGCATCTCCGCGGCGACGGCCCGCACCAACGGGATCAGCCGGCGCCGCTGCTCCTGCACCTCGGCGGCCTTGAGCAGCGCCGCGTTCGGCGCGGCCCGCTGCCGCGGCCCGGGCGGCAGCAGCCCGATCAGGCGCTCCAGCTCGTCGTCGTCGGCCTCCAGCTGATCGGGCGTGACGAGGTGGTCGGCGAGCGCCCCGGAGAGCCCGAGCACCCACTCCGTGAGGTTCGCCGGGTTCCGGTCCAGCTCCAGCGCCTCGTCCCACCCGGTGACCACGTCGTACGCGATCTGCCACCGCTCGGTCTCGGAGACGAGGCGCACCGACGGCTCGACCGGCAACAGCATGCCGTAGTCGCCGAGCAGTCGCCCCGCGTAGGCGTGGTACGTGCTGATCTCGGGCTCGACGGTGCGCAGCGACGCCCGCAGCTCCCCCGAGGGGTCGATCCGGTCGACGACGGGCGCTCCAGCGAGGCGTGCGAGCCGCTTGCGCACGCGGATCATCAGCTGCTGCGCGGCCTTCCGGGTGAAGGTGAGGCCGAGTACCTGGTCGGGCGTGACGTAGCGGTTGGCGATGAGCCACACCACGCGGCCGGCCATCGTCTCCGTCTTGCCCGCGCCCGCGCCGGCGACGACGAGGCACGGCCCGAGGGGCGCTTCGATGACGGCGCGCTGCTCGTCCGTGGGCGCGAAGGCCTGGCCCAGCTCGTGCGCCAGGTCGACCGCCGAGATCAGCGGCGCGTGTGGGAATCCTTCAGTCATCGACGACGCTCCTCCCCTTGTCCACCACCGGGCAGCACGACGCGACCGCGCAGTACTGGCACGACGCGTTCAACGTTGCGGGGAACTGCGGCCCGCGGGTGCGGCGCGCCGCCTCGCGGATCACGCCGAGCCACTCGTCCACGTCGGCCGGAGTGAGCGCGTCCTGCTCGCGGACGGTGGCGCCGGTCTTGTTGTGCGCCTTCGCGACGTACACCAGCTTGCCGCCGCCCGGGGTCTCCGGGACGCCGCCGATCCCGCCGTGCGCGAGGGCCACCTGGTAGGTGCGCAGCTGCGCCTGGGCCTGTCCCTCGGCCTGCGTGGGCAGGGTGCGGCCGGTCTTGACGTCCACCACGACGGCCCGCCCGAGCGGGTCACGCTCGAGACGGTCGATCCGGCCGCGGATCCGCACGTCGGGATCCTCCCCCGCGCCCTCGATCACCGCGTCGACGCCGATCTCCACGCCCGCCTCGGTGAGCTCGCCACGGCTGCCCGCGAGCCAGGACCGGAAGGACTCCAGCATCTCCTCGGTGCGCGCCAGCTCTCGCTGCGCGAACCAATCGGCCTCCAGATCCACGCGGTCCCAGACCTTCTCCAGCGAGCGGGTCACCTCGTCCTTGGGGATCCGGCCCGCCACCGCCTGCACCAGCGTGTGCACCAGGTTGCCCGTGGCCTGTTTGGCGGAGTCGCCGTCGCTGCCGCCGAAGCGCTCCAGCATCCAGCGCAGCGCGCACGCCGAGAGGGACTCCACGTTCGACGGGGAGAGCGCCACCGGCCCGTCCTCGGGCGACCACAGCGGATCGTCGGTGCTGGCGCCGGCCACGCCGTACCAGCTGTCCGGGTGCGCTCCGGGGACGCGGTCGGCCGCGAGCCGGGCGAGCTGTCGCGCCGCGTGGGCGCGCTCCTCCGGTTCGCGCGCGGGATCGCAGGCGGCGGTGCGCAGCACGGCCACGAGGGTGCGCAGGTCCAACGAGGCCGACGGTGCGCTCTCCACCGCCGGCGTGTAGGTCTCCGGGTCGTCTCCCCCCGACGGCGCGATGCCCTGCAGGAACCGCGAGGGCACCAGGTCGCCGTCGCCGTCGGCGGTGTCGACGGCCGTGATGAGCAGCGTGCGCCGGGCCCGCGAGCAGGCCACGAGCAGCAGCCGCCGCTCCTCCGCGAGCAGCGGCAGCGACCGCGAGACCGTGGGCAGCGCCGCCGGATCCATCCCGTCGAGCGCGTCCAGCAGCTCGTCGGTGCCGAGCAGTCCGCCACGGCGCCGCAGGTTGGGCCAGCGCCCCTCCTGCACGCCCGCCACGGCGACGACCTCCCACTCGCGCCCGACGGTGCTGTGCGCCGACAGCAGCGTGACGCCGGGGACAGTGGCCTGCCCGCTGCGCCCCCGGGCGCGGTCGGACCGCGGGATCTGCAGCTGCTCCAGGTATTCGACGAAGGCACTCACGGAGGCCGTGGGCAGGGTGTCGGTGAAGTCGGCGGCGGAGTCGAACAGGCCCATCACCGCGTCGAGGTCGCGGTCGGCCTGCCCGCCGAGGGTGCCGCCGCGCAGGGCGAGCGCGCCCCACCGGGCCGCGAGGCCGGTGGCCGCCCACGCCGCCCACAGCACCTCCTCGACCGTGCCGTGCTCGGCAGCGGCGCCCGCGGCCCGGACCGCGGCGAGCACGCGCTCCACCGGCTCCGCCTCGAGCTCGGTGAGCACGGCCTTGTACGGCGCGAACTCGGCCGCGCCGGTGAGCACCGCGGTGAGGATCTCGGCGGAGCCGCGATCCTCCGCCGGGTCGGCGCGGCGCACCGCGCGCCGGACGCGGCGCAGGGTGAGCGGGTCGCCGCCGCCCACGGGGCCCGACAGCAGGGTGACGGCCTCCGCCGGATCGAGCCCCTCGGGCGCGACGGCGGCGCGCAACACAAGGAGGAGTGCGTGCACGGCGCGCTGCCGCGCGAGCGGCACATCGTCGGCGGGCACGGTGACCGGCACGCCGGCGTAGGCCAGCGCGCGGCGCAGCGGCGCGATCGACGCCGAGACGGACCGCACGACGACGGCCATGTCCTCCCACGGGACGCCGCCCAGGACGTGCTCGCGCCGCAGCATCGCGGCGATCGCGTCGGCCTCCTTCGCGGGGGTGGAGAACAGCCGGACGGCCGCGGTGCCGGGCCTCGGGCGTTCGGGTGCGACCGCCCCGAAGCGGTTCGGCAGCCGCGCGGAGATGCGGTTCACGGCGCCCGCGACCTCGTCCCCGAAGCGGAAGCTCCGCTCGAGCAGGACGTCCCGCTCGAGCGTGACGTCGAGGTTCTGCAGGAAGCGGGTGCTGGCGCCGCGGAAGGAGTTGACCGCCTGGTCGGGATCGCCCGCGATCACGGTGAGCTCGGTGCCCGTGCCGAGCAGCCGGATCAGCGCCGACGCCAGGGGATCGAGGTTGTGGGCGTCGTCGACCAGCAGGAACCGGATGCGCTCGCGCTGCTGGGCCAGCAGCGCATCGTCGGAGGCGAGCGCCGTGACGGCGGCGTCGATGAGCTCGGCCGCGTCCACCGCGGGGGCGACGGCCTGCGGGCCGGCGAGGCCGACGGAGCCGCGCAGCAGCGTGGTCTCCTGGTACTCGCGCAGCGCGTTCGCCGCCGCGAGCCACTCCCCGCGGTTGTACCGCCGCGCGAGGTCCTCGATCTCGTCCGGGCCGGCGCCGCGCTGCGCGGCCTGGGCGAACAGGTCGCGGAGCGCGCCCGCGAAGCCGTGGGTGACGAGCGCCGGCCGCAGCCGCTCCGGCCAGAAGGCGCCGCCGTCGTCCACGTTGCCGCGCAGCAGCTCCCGCACCACCGCGTCCTGCTCCGAGCCGGTGATGAGGCGGGGCGGCGGGCTGCCGGTGCTGGACGCCTGCAGCCGCAGCACCGCGAAGGCGAGCGAGTGCACGGTGCGCACCAGCGGCTCGCCCGATGCGTGCACGCCCTCGTTGCCCGCGAGTACCCGGGCGGAGAGTTCGCGCCGCAGCGCGCCGGCGGCCCGCTTGTTGCCGGTGAGGAGCAGCACGGACTCGGGCTCGACGAACGGGTCGGTGAGCTTCGCCACCGCGATGTCGACCAGCGCCGACGTCTTGCCCGTGCCGGGCCCGCCGCGGATCCGGTACGGCGCCCAGCCGCCCACGTCCAGGGGCAGCTCGCCGGTGGCGGGCGATGCGAGCGCGGCGATCGTGCCGCCCCACTCGCGGACGGTGGGCGGCTCCGGGGGCGTGTACTGCAGCCGCAGGCGCGGCCGACGGTGCTTCCCCGCACCGTCGGTCCCTCGATTCCCGGTTCCGGCGTTCACGCGCACCCCCTCTCCGACCGCGTCCGTCGATCACATCACAGCCCACCGACAGCTTCGCGGCGGCACCGCACAGGGCATGATCGAGGGCATGCTCAACACCCACGTCTACGGCCCGGACGCGCCGGGCGCGCCCACCGTGCTCGCGATCCACGGCGTCACCGGCCACGGTGCGCGCTGGCGCCGGTTCGCGGACGACGAGCTTCCGGACGTGCGCGTGTTGGCCCCGGACCTGCGCGGCCACGCCCGCTCGACGTGGGCGCCGCCCTGGCACCTGGAGCAGCACGTGGCCGACCTGGCCGAGGTGATCGAGCGCAACGGCGGCGGACCCGTCACGGTGATCGGGCACTCCCTCGGCGGCGCGCTCGCCTGCCGGCTGGCTGTCTCCCGGCCCGACCTGGTGCGCGCCCTCCTTCTCATCGACCCGGCGCAGGAGCTCGACCCCGAGATGTGCGGCACGATCGCCGCGCAGACCATCGAGTTCTTCGACTTCACCTCGCCCGAGGAGGCGAAGCAGGAGAAGCGGTCCGGCGCCTGGGCGCAGGTGCCCGAGCCGGTGATCGACGACGAGATCGCCGAGCACCTGGTGCGCCGCGACTCCGGCCGCTGGGAGTGGGACATCAGCTGCGCCGCGGTCGCGGCGCTGTGGGGCGAGCTGGCCCGCCCGGCCGTCGGCGCACCGTCGTCGATCCCGACGGTGCTGCTGCGCGCCGAGCGCGCCCACTTCGTCACCGACGCGCAGCTGGCGGCGATGCCGGGCGGCGTCGAGGTGATCGCGGTGCCGTCGGACCACATGGTGGCGCAGGAGATCCCGGCGACCGTCGGCGAATACGCGCGCCGCCTGATCGGATAGGACGATGGCGAAGGTCACCGAGGAGCAGGTCGAGGCGGTGCGGGCGCTGATCGAGGCGATCCCGCCCGGCCGGGTGCGCACCTACGGCGACATCGCCGGGGAACTGGACCTGAGCTCGCCGCGGATCGTGGGCTGGGTGATGCGCACCGACGCCTCCGACCTGCCGTGGCACCGGGTGGTACCGGCCAGCGGCCGGCCCGCGGCACACATCGCTACGGAGCAATTGGAGCGACTGCGCGCCGAGGGCGTGCTCGCCGACGGCGACCGGATCCCCCTGCGCGACTACCGACTCTGAGCGAATCTCTCGACGAGCAGGTCGATCACCTCGGGCGCGGTGCCGAGCGGCGCGGCCACCCCGTCGGCGCCCGCCTCCGCGAGCCGGTCGTGGAACAGTCCCTCCGCCAGCTGGTAGGCGGCGAGGAAGATCCGCCGCGCCGGAGCCCCCGCGGCCGCGACCGCGTCGGCCACCGTCGGGCTGCCTGCGGCGAGGAAGCCCACCGGGACCGCGCCGCCCACGGCCTCGCCGAGGTACCCGGCCATCGTGCGCACATCTGCGCGCGCGTGCGGGTCCGACGAGCCGGTGGCGCCGAGCACGACGGTGTCGCCGGGCCGCCACCCGGCCTCGCGGAGCCGGCGCAGCAGCGCCCCGACCAGCGCGCGGTCCGGGCCCAGCGCCGGTGCGACGGTGACCGCGGGGTGCCCACTCGTCGCGACGTGCCGGGGCACGTCGGTGCGCACGTGGTAGCCGACGGCGAGGAAGGCGGGCACGAGCACCGTCGGGCGGTCCGACTCGCGCAGCAGGTCGGACGGTGACGGGCCCCGCACGTCGACGAAGGCGACGTCGACCGGGCCGGTGCGCGCGGCGACGGCGTCGGCGATCGCGTGGGCCGTGGCGATGCCGGACGCCGAGCGGGTGCCGTGGGCGACGAGGATCCGCCGCTGCGCCGGGGCACCGATCAGAGCAGCCACCGGCCGATCTCGACGATGTGCTCGAGGCCGGGCAGCGCCTCGGCCTCGGAGCGCGGGTGCACGGCGTGCACCGCGAGCCGGAAGATGAGGGCGCGCAGCACCATCTGCGGCCACTCGGGCAGATCGGCCCAGCGCATGAGGAGGCCGTCGTCGGCGCCGCCCCAGGAGAGCCCGTCGACGGCGACGACCGCCGCGGCCCACGTGGGCGGGCGCCAGTACGGCGTGAAGTCGGTGATGCCCGGCGCGGCGGCGCCCGCGAAGAGCACGGAGCTGGCGAGATCGCCGTGGACCAGCTGGGGCGCCTCCTGCACCGGCGTGCGCAGCGCGGCGAGCTCCATCACCAGCTCGACGGCGCGCTGCCGGTGTTCGACGGTCTCGTCGAGCGCACCGAGCTTGCGGGCCATGGCGAGCGGTTTGTCCTCCCACGCGGCGCGGTCGGCGAAGCCGAAGTAGTCGACGTCCGTGAACGGCGCCACGGTGGGCGAGGCGAGGAAGCGCGGCCGCTCGAGCTTCGCCGTCACCTCGTGCAGTCGGTTCGCCATGGAGATGATCTCGTCGAAGCGCGGCTCGGCCGAGCCGGCGATGAACGTGTCGGCCCGCCAGCTCGAGACCACGTACCGGCCGTCGGTGGCACGGAAGGGCCGGGCCAGGCGCATGCCCTCGACGTACAGGTCCTCGCGCACCTGCGCCGACCACGCAGCGCGGGCGTGGTCGGCGATGAGCGAGAGCACCACTTCGCCGCAGCGCCAACCGCCGTCCCACTCGGCGCCGAGTGCGATCGGCTCGGTCTCGTCCAGGCCGAAGGTGGACAGGACGTGCGCAGGAGGTTCGACGGGGCTCACCTCATGAAATCTACCTGCGCGCGGGCGATGGGGCCGCTAGGCGCGGCCAGGCTCGACCAGGAGGACGGGGATCACACGGTCCGTCTTCTCCTGGTACTCGGCGTACGGCGGGTAGGCGGCGACGCCGCGCGCCCACCATTCGTCGCGCTCGGCGCCGTGGATCTCGCGCACCGGACCGGAGACGACGGTGGTGCCGTCCTGGACGTCGACCTCGTCGTTGGCGAGCAGCGACGCGTACCAGACGGGGTTGTCGGGCGCGCCGCCCTTCGACGCGAACGCGGCGTACGCGCCGTCGTGCTCGACCCGCATCAGCGGGCGGCGGTAGAGCTTGCCGGACTTGGGGCCGCGATAGGTGAAGACCACCACCGCCATCCCCGCGACCGACACCGAATCGGTGGTCCCGGTCTCGTCGATCTTCGCCAGCTGGTCCGCGACCCAGCCGGCCTTCTCGGTTGCGTATTCACCTTCGAGGGCCATGCCCCCACCCTAGAACGAACTCCGGGACAATGGAGGGCGTGCCAGACTCCCGCCCCGTCGTGACCGTTTCCGTTCAGTTCCCCGACCTCACCGTCGCCGAGTTCGACGGTGTCCGCGCCCGCCTCACGGCCGGGCGCCCCGGCCGGATCGTGGTGCCGCACGAGGCGCACCGCTGGTACGCGGCGTCGTCGGATCCGGAGACGGTCCGCGCGCTGGTCTCGGCGCTGCGGGCCGCGGTCGAGGGCCGGAAGCTCTCCTTCGACGACGAGGAGGCCCTGGACGACCTGAGCCAGGAGTACGCGGACTGGCTGGAGGAGTCGGAGGAGCGGGACGACGCCGATCCCGGCCCGGTCATGAGCTTCTCGGTGCACCTGCCGGCGCTGGACACCGGCGAGTTCGCCGCGCTCGCGGAGTCGCTGCGCGGCGTGCACTCACGGCGGATCGTGCTGGGTGAGCAGCGGGGCCTGAGCCACCACGAGGTCTCCGAGCGCTCCCGCATCGCCGCCCGCCTGCCGGGGATCCGCACGGCCCTGCGGGGCGAGCCGCTCGGCACCGTCGACGCCCAGCCGCTGGTGGCGCTGCTCGACGACTACGCGGCCTGGCTGTCGGCCGTCGACGACGCCGGCTAGCCCCCGTTCGGGATCGCAACGACGTCCGGCGCCCGCGGACCGGCGACTTCGCTTGAAGCCCTTCGGACGCCCCGCTCCCGGCGCTACCGTGAGACCACCTCGAAGTTAAAGGCGGTTCTCATGTTCCCAGGAGCCTTCGCAGAGCTCTCCCCCGGCAAGCCCGCAGCGATCGACGCCGCCACCGGCGAGATCCTGAGCCACTCCCGCCTGAACGACGAGTCCACCCGGCTCGCGCACCACCTGCGCGCGCTGGGCCTCCGCCCCGGCGACACCGTGGCGATCGTGGCGGGGAACGATCTGCGCATCTTCTCGGCGTACGCGGCCGCGATCCGCAGCGGCTTCTACGTGACGGCGGTGAACGTCCACCTCACCCCGGGCGAGGTGAACTACATCCTCGCCGACTGCGAGGCCAAGGCCCTGTTCGCGGGCGCCGATGTCACGGAGGCGGTCTCGGAGGCACTGCAGCTCCCCGCCCTCGCCGAGCCGGGGCACGCGATCGCGTGGGGCGGCCCGATCGACGGCTTCGAGGACTACGACGCGGTGCTCGCCGCGGCCGATTCCGCCCCGCTCACCGACCAGCCCCGCGGCACCGACATGCTCTACTCCTCCGGCACCACGGGCCGCCCGAAGGGCATCCGGATCCCGCTGCCGGAGGGGCAGGTGGACGAGGCCCCCGACGCCTACACCGCGATCTTCGCGCCGATGTACGGCATGGACGCCGATACCGTGTACCTCTCCCCCGCGCCGCTGTACCACGCTGCGCCGCTGCGCTTCTGCGGTGTGACGATGTCGGTCGGCGGGACGGTGATCATGATGCACCGCTTCGATCCGGAGGAGGCGCTCGCGCTCATCGAGAAGTACCGCGTGACCCACAGCCAGTGGGTGCCCACGATGTTCGTGCGGATGCTCAAGCTCCCGGAGGCCACACGGGCTCACTACGACTCGAGCAGCCTCAAGGTCGCGATCCACGCCGCAGCGCCGTGCCCCGCCGAGGTCAAGCAGTCGATGCTCGCCTGGTGGGGGCCGGTGATCCACGAGTACTACGCCTCGACCGAGGCGGCGGGAGCCACCTTCATCAGCCCGCAGGAGGCGCTGGAGCGCCCCGGGTCCGTGGGGCGCGCCGGGCTGGGCGTCGCCCGGATCTGCGGCGACGACGGTGCCGTCCTCCCCACGGGCGAGGTGGGCACGATCTACTTCGAGCGCGAGCAGATGCCCTTCGCCTACCACAACGCGCCCGAGAAGACCCGCGCCGCACAGCATCCGGACCACGAGAACTGGGCCACCACGGGCGATGTCGGGTACCTCGACGAGGACGGCTACCTGTACCTCACCGATCGCAAGGACTTCATGATCATCACCGGCGGGGTGAACGTCTACCCGCAGGAGTCCGAGAGCGCGCTGATCATGCACCCCGCCGTCGCCGACGTCGCGGTGATCGGGGTGCCGGACGACGAGCTCGGCGAGACCGCGCTGGCGTGCGTGCAGCTCGCCCCTGGCACGGAGCCGTCGGACGCGCTGGCGCAGGAGCTGATCGACTACGCCGGACGGGAACTGGCCCGCTACAAGCTCCCCCGCGCCGTGCGCTTCGTCGACAGCCTGCCCCGCACGCCCACCGGCAAACTGGTCAAGCGATTGATCGAGGTGTGATCAGTACACCGGCAGCGACGGATCGACCTGCTTCGCGTAGGCGGTGATGCCGCCCTGCAGGTGCACGGCGTCGCGATACCCCGCACCCTGCACGGCGGCGAGCACCTCCGCGGAACGGATTCCGGTCTTGCAGTACAGGACCAGCTTCTTGTCGGCGGAGACCTGGGCCAGCCCCTCGCCGGTCTCGAAGGAGCCCTTGGGCACCAGCTTCGCGCCGTCGAGGTGCACGATCTCCCATTCGACGGGCTCGCGGACGTCCACCAGCTCGTAATCGACACCGGCGGAGCCCATCTCGACGAGCTCCTTCGGCGTGATGGTGCTGCCCGCCGCGGCGCGCTCGGCCTCGTCGGAGACCACGCCGCAGAACTCGTCGTAGTCGATGAGCCCGGTGATGCGCGGGGCGGCGGGGTCCTTGCGGATCGACAGGGTGCGGTAGCTCATCTCGAGGGCGTCGTACACCATGAGCCGGCCGAGCAGCGACTCGCCGATTCCGGTGATCAGCTTGACCGCCTCGGTGCCCATGATCGCGCCGATCGAGGCGCACAGGATGCCCAGCACGCCGCCCTCGGCGCACGAGGGCACCATGCCGGGCGGCGGCGCCACGGGATACAGGTCGCGGTAGTTCAGGCCCTGCTTCTCGCCGTTCGGGCCGTCGGGCGCGTCCTCCCAGAAGACGGACGCCTGGCCCTCGAACCGGAAAATCGAGCCCCACACGTAGGGCTTGTGCGCCAGCACCGCGGCGTCGTTGACGAGATAGCGGGTGGCGAAGTTGTCGGTGCCGTCGAGGATGAGGTCGTACTGCTCGAAGAGTTCGACCGCGTTCTCGGGCTCCAGCCGGATCGGGTGCAGGTTCACGGTGACCAGGGGATTGATCTCGGCGATGGAGTCGCGCGCGCTCTCGCCCTTCGGCCGGCCCAGGTCGGAGACGCCGTGGATCACCTGACGCTGCAGGTTGGACTCATCGACCTCGTCGAACTCGACGATGCCGATGGTGCCGACGCCCGCGGCGGCGAGGTACAGCAGCGCGGGGCTGCCGAGGCCGCCGGCGCCGATGACCAGCACCTTCGCGTTCTTGAGCCGTTTCTGCCCCGTGACCCCCATCTCGGGGATGATGAGGTGGCGCGAGTAGCGCGCGACCTCGTCGCGGGTCAGTTCGGCGGCGGGTTCCACAAGCGGGGGCAGGGTGCTCACTTCCTGCTCAACGACGGTGCGCCCGCCACCATTCCCGAGGGCACGTGGCGCCCGGGCGGGCGGTCACCGTCGGGCGGGAGGGGCCGTCACTTGAGGACGGGCGCGACCCAGGCGTTGGGCCGGCAGGCGAGGTCGTTGCCGAAGCCCTCGGACTTGTCGAGATCGAAGATGTCGCGGTTCTTCACGCCGAAGGACTGCTGCATCATGATCGGCGCGAGCGCGCCCTGCGCGGGGCACGGGACGTGCTGCGGGTAGCCGATGGCGTGGCCGACCTCGTGGTTGATGGCGTACTGCCGGTAGCCGGTGAGGTCGCCCTCGAAGGCGGTGGCGCCACGCACCCAGCGGGCCAGGTTCAGGACGACGCGCCCCAGCTCGCCGTTGTAGCAGGACGACTCCAGTTGGATGGTGTAGCCGCAGGCCGAGCGGGTGGTCATCGGCGAGGTCAGCGAGATGGTGAAGGTGGGCGTGCCCTTGTCGATCCGCTGGAAGGCGACGGCGGGGTCGTGGATCCAGCTGCGGGGGTCCGCCAGCGTACGGTCGATCATCGTGGCGAAGGGCTGGTCGCCGCCCAGCGCGCCCATGTCGACGCCGTCCTCGACGGCGATCATGTAGGTGAAGAGCTGCTGCTTGCCCTCGTCCTGCTTGCCGATGCGGGGCGTGGCTCCGGGGACGACGTGCCAGATGCCCTGGCCCTTCTCCGTGAACGGCCCGCCCTCGGGCAGCACGCCGGCCGGGGGCACGGGGCCCGGCACCGTCTTCGACGGTGCGCCGACGATGGTCTTGCCCGGCGTCGGGTTGCGGGAGAGCTGCCCCTCCGGCGACGTCTCGGCGGTGTTCTTGGTCCCGAAGGTGTCGCCACCGAAGGTCAGCACCAGGGCGACCACCGTGAGCACCGCGAGGACCGGCACCGCGTAGGCGCGCCAGCCGTAGGTGCGCAGCAGCCGGCCCAGGCGCCCCTGCTTCGCGTAGACCCGCTCGCGCGGCGGACGGTTGCGGTGATCGCCCGACGTCGCGGCGGAGGAGTTGATGGGGTCCCACTCGGCCCGCAGCGGCGCACGCCCGTCCGGACGGGGACGCCTCGGGTTCGAAGGACTACTCACGTCGTCAACAATTCCACGATCGGCGCGGTCGGAGTGGAACCGACACGCCCCCGGACCCGGTCAGCGGGGCGATCGGGCCGGTGGGGTGTCCCGACGTTCCGCGGCGGCGATGAGGTCGGCGACGATCCGCGCGGTCTCGGCGGGCTTCTCCATCTGCGCCACGTGGCCCACGTCCTCGAACACCGTCAGCGTGCTGCCCCGGATGTGGCGCACCACCTTCGGCGCGACGCCGACGCTCACCAGCAGGTCCCGCGCGCCCCACACCACCGCGGTGGGCACCGACACCGACCGGGCCGCCGCCCAGTGCGTCGCGCCGAAATCGACGATCCAGCTGCGGACCAGCGCGTTGAAGCTCGCCGCGAGCGCGTCCGGGGCCCACGTCATCGACGCGCGCGCCGCGGCCTGGTCGACGGCCTGCTGCCGTCGCACCGGCCCCATCACCCGCGGATCGACGAGGATCTCGCGGAAGGTCTGGTCGACCTGCCGCTCGGGGTAGGCGCTCGCGATCAGCCGGAACCCCGCCGGACCGATCCCGGGGAGCCGCACCAGCGAGAGCGGGAGGAACTGCAGCCGCCGCACCCGCGGCCGCAGGTCGGGGAACGCCGGGGAGATCAGCGTCAGCGACCGCAGCAGGTCGGGCCGGAGCATCGCGACCCGCACCGCGATCGCGCCGCCGAGCGAGTTGCCGAGCAGGTGCACTCCCCCGCCGCGCACCGCGACGAGGGTCTCCAGGTAGGCGATCACGGTCTGCGCGAACTCCTCGATGGAGTAGTCGCCGTCGACCGGAGGATCCGAGAGCCCGAAGCCGGGCAGGTCCAGGGCGTAGGACGCGGCGACCGGGGCCAGCACCTGCCCGAGGTCGGTCCAATTGATCGACGAGCCGCCGAGTCCGTGGATCATCACCGCCGTGGGCCGCGGATCCGGCTGCGCCGTGATCGCCGCCGCCGCGTCGACGTGGCGCGCGAACACCCGCCGCCCGCGGAGGGTGAGGAATTCCCCGGGCCAGACTTCACTGGTCCGATTCACCTCTGCGAGTACCGACACACCGGGCAGCTTGCCAGAGCAAGCGGGGGTCGGCGCGACGGTCGGGAGTATTGTCGACGGGTCAGGGCCGCTCACGGCCCTGGGAAACGATGAGGTGGAGCACATGGCGGACCTGGGCGCGACGACCGCGGCGGGCGATACCCGCGGCGGGCCGAATCCTGCGCCGCGCCGCACGGCCCGCCTGCCGCGGAGCGCGCGGCGGATCCAGCTGCTGGAGGCCGCGAGCAGCGTCTTCGTCGACCTCGGTTACCACTCCGCCGGCATGGACGAGATCGCCGTGCGGGCCGGCGTCAGCAAGCCGGTGCTCTACCAGCACTTCCCCGGCAAGCTCGAGCTCTACATCGCCGTCCTGGCCGCGCACAGCGAGGCGCTGGTCACCGGCGTCCGCGAGGCGCTGACCAGCTCCACCGACAACCACGAGCGTGTGATCGGTGCGGTCCGCTCCTTCTTCGACTTCGTCGACCGGGACAGCATGGGCTACAAGCTGATCTTCGAGTCCGACGTGCTCGAGCCCGTCGTGCAGGAGCGGGTCGAGGGCGCCGTCGACGCGTGTGTCGACGCCGTCTACGACCTGGTCTCCGAGGACTCGGGCCTCGACCCGTACCGCGCGCGGATGCTCGCCGTGGGGCTCGTGGGCGCCAGCCAGGTCAGCGCCCGGTACTGGCTCTACGCCGACCGCCCCATCCCCAAGGACGAGGCGGTGGCGACCACCGTCGAGCTGCTGTGGGGCGGGCTCAGCCACGTGCCCCTGCAGGCCCAGCGCCGCGCGCAGTAGCGCAGTCCGCCGCCAGTGCGGTCGGTCTCCCACGGATAGCGCAGGAGACCGACCACACGCGCGTTCACGCCGCGCGGTGCATCAGCATCTCGATCGGCCCGCGGGAGAAGCGGCGGGTCCACAGCGCCGAGGCCGCGAGCAGGCACGCCATCACCGCGACGTACACGGCCACCGTGAAGGCCAGCCGGTGCTCCGCGCCGTACCGCGCGGCGAGCCCGAGGCCCCAGCCGTAGCAGAGCGCCGAGGCGATCACGTTCTGCAGCACGTAGCAGCTCAGCGCCGTCTTCCCCACGTTGCTCAACGCGCCGCCGACCCGGCCCACCGTCCGTCGCTGGTAGAACTCCGCGATCAGCGCCAGCAGGCCCAGCGCCACCAGCGGGGCCACCGCGTACCGTCCGACGAAGACCGCCGGGCCCGCGAGTCCCAGTGGCGCACCGGCGATCCCGATCGCGAGGTCGATCGGCGCCGCGATCCCGCCGACCCACATCATCCGGCGCCGGAGGGCGGCACCGTCGGGTCCGAAGAGCCCGCCCTGGAACAGGGCTGCACCCGTGAGGAACATCGCGATCGTCAGCGGGATCATGAAGATCGTCTCCGCGCGGAACAGCAACGCGTGGTCGGCGCGGAAGAGCACCAGGTCCCAGAACGAGCCGTCGGCGTACGGGTTCGCCCGCGCCGTCGCCGGGCCGGTGCCCACGCCGGACCCCTCCAGCATCATCCCGACCGACACCAGCGCGACGACCGACAGGTGCAGCGCGGCGCAGCCCACGGCCCAGCGCAGCCGCACGCGCGGCCGCAGGATCAGCATCGCCGAGACCACGAAGGACACCAGGGCGTAGCCCATGAGCACGTCGAACTCGGCGACGAGCAGGAAGTGCACCAGGCCGTCGAGGAACAGCACCAGCGCGCGGCGCCAGTACCTGCCCGGCCACGGCCGGTCGTGCCGCGCCGCCGAGGCCTGCTGGATCGCCAGGCCCACACCGAACATCAGGCTGAGCAGTCCGAGGAACTTGCCCTGCGCGAGGGTCTGGAGCACCCGGATCGGCAGCGATTCCGCACCGACGGAGTCGAGGTAGCCCACCATGCCGTGGGGCTCGGTGAAGATCCACACGTTCGTACCGAACGTGCCGAGGATCGCGATGCCGCGGGCCACATCGAGCGCGGCGATGCGGCGCGTCGTGGGCGCCGAGGTGCCGACGGTGCCGGCCGGGGCGGGAGTCGAGGTCATGCCCACTACCCTCCCGAACGCACGAGGACCCCGCGACCGCCATCCGGCGGGAGCGGGGTCCATCGTTCGGGGGACTACTCGGCGGAGGTCTCCGCCACGGCACCCTCCGCCTTAGCGGCGCCGGAACGGCGGCGACGGCGGCGCTTGCGGGCCGGGGCGTCGCCCTCGGCACCGTCGTTCGACGGTGCCTGCGACTCCGGCGCGGCGGTGGCGGGCTTCGCCTCGCCGGGGGCACCGTCGGACTTCTGACCGCCGCGGGTTCGCGTGCGCGACCGGGTGCGGGTGCTCTCGCGCTTCTCGCGGGGCTTGCGCTCGACGACCTCGCCCTCGGCGCGCTTGCGCACGCCGGGCAGGCTGCCCTTGACCTTGGGGTCGATGCCCAGGTCGGTGAAGAGGTGCTCGCTGGAGCTGTAGGTCTCCGCGGGCTCGGGCTGGCCGAGTCCGAGCGCCTTGTCGATGAGCTGCCAGCGGTGCAGCTCGTCCCAGTCGACGAGGGTGACGGCGATGCCGGTCTTGCCCGCGCGGCCGGTGCGGCCGATGCGGTGCACGTAGGTCTTGTCATCCTCGGGGCACTGGAAGTTGATGACGTGCGTGACGTCGTCGATGTCGATGCCGCGGGCGGCGACGTCGGTCGCGACCAGCACGTCGATCGAGCCGTCGCGGAACTTGCCGAGCGCCTTCTCGCGCGCGACCTGGCCCAGGTCGCCGTGCACGGCGCCGACCTTGAAGCCGCGCTCGGCCAGCTCGTCGGCCACCTTCTGCGCGGTGCGCTTGGTGCGGGTGAAGATCATGGTCGCGCCGCGGCCCTCGGCCTGCAGCACCTTCGCGACGAGCTCGACCTTGTCGAGGGCGTGGGCGCGGTACACGTACTGCGTGGTGCGCTCGTGCACCGCGGAGTCGTCGTGGTGCTCGGCGCGCACGTGCGTGGGCTGCCGCAGGAAGGTGCGGGCCAGCGTGATGATCGGGCCGGGCATGGTGGCCGAGAACAGCATCGTCTGCCGGTCGGTGGGGACCATCGTGAGGATGCGCTCGATGTCGGGCAGGAAGCCCAGGTCGAGCATCTCGTCGGCTTCGTCGAGCACCAGGATCTGGATCTTGCCGAGCACGAGGTGGCCCTGCTTGGCCAGGTCGAGCAGGCGGCCGGGGGTGCCGACGACGACGTCGACGCCCTTCTGCAGCGCCTCGATCTGCGCCTCGTAGGGGCGGCCGCCGTAGATGGAGGTGATCCGCAGGTCGCGCTCGCCCTTGGTGGTCTGGACGCGGACGCCGTCGGAGGCCTGCTCCAGGTCGTCGGTGACCTGCACGCACAGCTCGCGGGTGGGGACGATGATGAGGGCGCGCGGCGTGCCGTCGAGCGCGCGGAGGCCGTCCTCGCCGACGTCGGCGCGGGCCTGCGTGACCAGGCGGTTGAGCAGCGGGACGCCGAAGCCGTAGGTCTTGCCCATGCCCGTGCGGGCCTGGCCGATCAGGTCGTTGCCGGCGAGCGCGAGCGGGAGTGTCAGCTCCTGGATGGCGAAGGTGCGCTCGATGCCCCGCTTGCCGAGGGCGTCGACGATGCCCTGGTCGACGCCGAGCTCGGCGAAGCTGGGCGAGACGTGATCGTCGCCGATCACGTGGACGTCGGGCAGGCCCTCAGCGGCGGCGGGCTCGGTGTGGATGTCGTTGTTCGCGGTGGTGATGGTTCTGCCTTTCATCGGCGGCGAATGCGTCGCGTTCATTTCTCACGCGCGCACTGTTCCGGCCAATGAATCCCCGGCCCGTTTCTCGGACCGTCATCGTCGCCTCGACGCCCTCGCCGTCAGGCGGTGGGGCGGAGTGCGCGCACAACTACCGGCGACCGAAGTCGATCGCTACCGACCATCGTACCCCGCGCGGCGGCCCGCACTAGCATGTGCACCATGAGCGAACAGTCGCAGGACCGGGGAATCACCGCCGAGCACCCGGGCGTCGCGGCCCTGTTCGCGGTGCTGGCGTACGGCGAGCTCGCCGCGTTCGAGCGGCTCGCCAAGGAGGCCGAGATGGCGCCGGACCTCCGCGGCCGGATCGCCGTCTCGTCGATGGCCGCAGCGCAGATGCGCAACTTCGAGCTGCTGGAGACCGAGCTCGACCGTCGCGGGCAGGACGTGGCGACGGCGACCGCGCCTTTCGTGCCGGTGATCACCCGCTACCACGAGCGGACGGCGCCCCGGAATTGGAACGAGTCGCTGGTCAAGGCCTACATCGGCGACGGGCTCGCCGCCGACTTCTACTCCGAGGTGGCCCGCGCGCTCCCCGCCGAACCGGCCGCGGTGGTCGCGGCGGTGCTCTCCGACACTCGCGAGTCCGACTTCGCCGTCGAGCGGGTGCGCGCGGCGGTCACCGCGAACCCCGCGCTGCGCTCCCCGCTCACGCTGTGGGGCCGGCGGCTGCTGTCGGAGGCCATCACGCAGGCGCAGGAGGTGCTCGCGACGCGCGACGAGCTGGCCGCCCTGCTCTTCGAGCATTCGGGGGACCTGCCGGGCGTGGCGCAGTTCTTCGAATCGCTGCAGACCCGGCACGCCGAGCGGATGGCGACGCTCGGCCTGGGCTGACTGCCCTCAGCAGAATCGACGGCCTCGGCCCGCACGACCGCGGCCCCTGCGGATAGCCTCGTGTCATGGAGATCAAGATCGGTATCGCGGACTCGAACCGCGAACTCGTGGTGCAGAGCAAGGACTCGTCGGAGGACGTGAAGAAGGCCGTCGCCGACGCGCTGGCCGGCCGCACGGAGCTGCTGGAGCTGACGGACGAGAAGGGCAAGCAGTACCTGGTGCCCGCCGCCCGCGTCTCCTACGTCGAGGTCGGCACGAACGAGAGCCGCTCCGTCGGCTTCAACGCCAGCTGACGCAGCCCGTCACGGCGCCGCTCGCTCCGCCGCCGCGGCCCGCGGGTCTGGCATCCCCGCAGCGACGGGGGACGTCCCCGCGGCCGCGCGGCGGTCGAGCAGCGACACCAGCACGAAGCTGAGGCTCACCAGCAGAACCCAGGAGCCGAACTTCCCCGCGTGCACCATCCGCCACGCCTCACCCTGGTCCGGGTAGCGCCACGCGCCGAGGAAGGTCGCCAGGTTCTCGGCGATCCACAGGAAGAACCCGATCAGCACGAACGACAGCGGCAGCGGCATCCAGTAGCGCTGCGCGCCCACCGTGAACCACACCCGGCTGCGCACGGTGACCACCAGGAAGCCCAGCGCGATGACGACCCGCAGGTCGGGCAGGAAGTGGTGGGTGAAGAAGTTCGCGTACGCCGCCAGCGCGAGGACGAGCACCGCCCCGGTCCGGTAGCGGCTCACCGTCAGGTCGAAGCGCCGGAACGCCTGGCAGACGTACGAGCCCACCGCGGCGTACATGAAACCCGCGTAGAGCGGCACCCCCGCGATCTTCGTCAGCGCCGCGTCGGGGTACTCCCACGACCCGACCGCGACCTTGAACACCTCCAGGGCGAAGCCCGCCAGGTGGAAGGCGCAGACCACCCCCAACTCCCGCCACGACTCCCGCTTCGTGGCGACGAACAGCACCTGCACCGCGATGACGTAGAGCAGCAGCGCGTCGTAGCGCGCGAGCGGCGGGTCCCAGCGCGACCAGATCAGCGCCGACCCGGCCAGCCCCACGAAGACGGCGATCGCGAACGCGCAGCACTGCAGCTCGATCCACGCGAACCGCAGCAGCTGCCCGAGGAAGCCCTGCGCGCGGGTCAGCGGGAGGCGCGCCGTCGACATGCCCCGAGTATGCATGCGGCCGGCCCGGCGCCGTCGCCGCTAGGCTCGGGCGCGTGGTGAAACCCGAACGCAGGACCCGCGTCGATCTCGCGGTCTCGGCCGCGATCCTGGTCGCGGTCGTCGTCGCGGGCTTCGTGGCCTGGAACGTCGGCTCCGCGAGCAAGGCGGTCAGCGAGACGGCGCCGGCCCCGTCGACGGTGCCGAGCTCGCTCGTCGAGCTGCCGGCCGCGCTGGCCGAGGCGTGGACCGCGACGTCCGACCGCCCCGCCCTGACGCTCAACGGCGCCCTCGTCCTCACCCGCGGAGGCGAGGTCGCCGGGCACGACCCCGCGACCGGGCAGCGCACGTGGCGGTACCAGCGCGAGACCGACGTGTGCGGGCTCACGGACAACGCCGGCCTCGTGCTCGCGTTCTACCGCGACGTCCGCGGCTGCGGCGAGGTGATGGCGCTCGACCCCGGCACCGGGCAGCGGCGCGCCAGCCGCACCAGCCGCGAGGACCACGACATCACCCTCACCGGCGACGGCAACTACGCCGTCGCGCAGGGACCCACGCGGGTCGACGTCTTCCGCTCGGACCTCGTCCGCACCGTCGAGTACGGCAAGCCCGACGTGCCCGTGAACCCGGGCGTCCAGCCGCGGTCCGGGTGCACGATCGGCTCCGCGCTGCCGGCCGGCGCGTCGATCGCGATCCTCGAGGCGTGCCCCACCGAGCCCTTCCCCCGGCTCACCGTGATCGGCGCCTCCCCGAAGGAGGCGTCCGAGCCGCAGGAGACCTCCTCGGCCGTCAGCCAGGACCTCGGGGACGCGGCGCCCGAGGGCGGCGAGCGCGCCCGGCTCATCACCGCGACCGCGCACGGCGCGGTGGTCTACGTGCCCGCCCAGCAGGGACGCTCCGCGCGGGTGACCACCGTCGACCCGCAGGGCCGCGCGCTGTTCTCCGTGGACGTGACCACCGGCCCGGGCGGCGCGCCGCGCGACGTCCCCGTCGTGACCGAGGCCGGCATCGCCTCGTTCTACACCGGCACCGCGACCGTGGTGATCGACGCCTCCTCACTGGCCGCGGAGATGGTGATCCCGGGGACGCTCGGTCCCGGCGCAGTCGTCGGCGGACAGCTCGTGGTGCCCGGACCCACCTCGCTCAACGCGTACGACCTGACCACGCGCGCCCGGACCCGGTCGACGCCGGTCACCCGGCCCGGCTACACCGACGGTCCCGTGCTGCTCGCCGAGGCGGGCACGACGCTGATCGCGCAGTGGGGTTCGACGGTCCAGGCGTACCGCGCGGCCTGACCGCTAGTCGGCCGCCCAGGTGACCAGCGGCGCACCGTCGGACACGTGGGCCTTGATGCTCTGCGCGAGCTCGCGGTAGGCGGTGGCGCCCTTGTTCTTCCGGCCCGCGAGCACGGTGCGGCCGGCGGCGTTCGCCTCGGCGAAGCGGACGGTGCGCGGGATCGGCGGCGACAGCACGGCGAGGTCGTAGCGGTCGGCGACGTCGGAGAGGATGTCGCGGCTGTGCGTGGTCCGCGCGTCGTAGAGGGTCGCGATGGCGCCGAGCATGCCCAGCTCCGGATTGGTGATCGCCTGCACGTCGCGGACGGTCTTGAGCAGCTGCCCCACGCCGCGGTGCGCGAGCGTCTCGCACTGCAGCGGGATGGCGACGGCGTCGGCCGCGGTGAGGCCGTTGAGGGTGAGCACGCCCAGGCTGGGCGGGCAGTCGATGATCACCACGTCGAACCGGTCCGCGACGTCGGCGAGCGCCCGCTTGAGCGCGTACTCGCGGCCCGCCCGCATGAGCAGGAGCGCCTCGGCGCCGGCCAGGTCGAGGGTGGCGGGCAGCACCGTGACGCCGTCCTCGGTCTCGAGCAGCACCTCGTCGATCGTCTTGTCCCCCAACAGCACATCGTGCACGCTGCGCTCGATGCGGTCGGGGTTGTGGCCGAGCGAGAAGGTCAGGCAGCCCTGCGGGTCGAGGTCGACGACGAGCACGCGCGCGCCGAGTTCGACGAGTGCCGCCCCCAGGCTGGCGACGGTGGTGGTCTTCGCGACGCCGCCCTTCTGATTGGCGACGGCGAGGACGAAGGGCGTGTCACCGGTCATGGTGCGAGGGTACCCACCGATACGGAACGATGGACGGATGAGCACCGGACACCGCCTCGTGTACATCCGCCACGGCGAGACCGCCTGGTCGCGCTCGGGACGCCACACCGGCGCCACCGACGTGCCGCTGACGGAGACGGGCGTCGAGCAGGCGAAGGCGCTGGGCCCCGTCCTCGCGGACCTCGCGCTCGCGGACCCCACGGTGCTCGTGAGCCCGCGGGCGCGGGCGGCGGCGACCGCGGAGCTCGCGGGCCTGACGGTGACGGCGGTCGATCCCGACCTCGCCGAATGGGACTACGGCGACTACGAGGGCCGCACCAGCGCGGAGATCCGCGTCGACGATCCGGGGTGGACGGTGTGGGAGTCCGGCTCCCCCGGCGGCGAGACGCTGGCGCAGGTGGCGGAGCGGGCCGACCGGGTGCTGGCCCGGGCGCGGGCCGCGATGGCCGACGGTGACGTCGTCCTCGTCGCGCACGGCCACCTGGGCCGGGTGCTCACCGCGCGGTTCCTGGGCCAGGCGCCGGAGTTCGGGCGGCACATGATGATCCTGCCCGCCTCGGCCGCCGTATTCGGATTCGACCGCGACGACGTCCCGCAGATCAGCCGATTCGGTCTGACCGGCTACGCGGCCGCGCACTACTCCGGGCGGTAGGCCCGATCAGTCCCGGCGGTACTCGCCCTCGAGCCAGGCCACCGTCGGCGGGGCGAACAGCAGTCCGAGCGCCGCGACCGAGACCACGATGAGCGGGATGAACAACTCGGGGCGGCCCTGCGAGACCGCGCCGCTGATGCCCGCGAAGCCGAGCAGGAGGTTCGTCAGCACGCCGACGGTGCGCCCCCAGCGCAAGCCGCGGAGCAGCGCGATGCCGCCCGCGAGCACGCCGAGGCCCATCGGGATCATCCAGAAGGCCATGCCGTAGGCGCCGGTCGTGGTGTCGGCCGAGCCGGTGATGCCGCGGATCAGCTCCACCACGCCGAGGACCAGGGCCGCGAGGCCCTCGAGCGCGACGATCACGCCCGCGGCCCGGACGGTGCCGGGGGCGGCGGTGCGGGTGTCGCCGGAGCGCTTGCTGCGGGAGCGGGTGGCGGCCGGGCGGGATTCGCCGCCGCTTCCGTTGGTCGATGTCACGACCCCAGGGTATCGGGGCGGCCTGGGTAGGCTGCTCGGTGTGCGCGCCCTGTTGATCGTCAACCCCAACGCCACGTCCATCACCGCAGCGGGCCGAGACCTCGTGGCGATGGCGTTGGCGTCCACGCTCGACGTCACCCTGGCGCAGACCGAACGGCGCGGCCACGCGGCCGAGCTCGCCGCCGCGGCCCGCGACGAAGGCACCGAGCTGGTGATCGTCCACGGCGGCGACGGCACCGTCAACGAGGTGGTGTGCGGCATCCTCGGCCAGGAGGGGCTGCCGGGCGGCCCCGACCCCGTCCACCCC
>NZ_JAIULG010000027.1:42702-58032 GCF_020169415.1 Tsukamurella sp. M9C | reverse complement strand
GCCGCGCTGCTCGATGAGCTCTCCCCGTCCGACGGTGCCGGCGACCTGCGCTACTTGCGCTGGGTCGCGAAGTCCGTCGAGCGGTTCGTCGCCGCCGGGGCCGTGACGCCCGCGCTCCGGAGCGACGACGGCGAGTGGATCGTCCGATGGGCGCCCGTCGAGTCCGTGCAGTGGCGCACCTGGGTGCAGACCGCGGCCGCCGCGATGCCGCCGGTGCTGCGCCGCACGGGAGACCTCGGCGCCGTCCTCGACATGGGAGCGGAGCTCACTGACCGGTACGCCCGCCTGCGGCTCGGCGACGGGCCGTGGTCCTGGGTCGCGGCGCCGTCCCTGCGTGCCCTGGTCGACGGTGAGCCGCTCCCGCCCCGGTCCGTCGCCGATGCCGGGGCCGCCGCCGCGTGGACCGAGTGGGCGGGCAGCGTCCGCTCCGCCGAGACCCTGCTGGTGCTGCGCCTCGTCGAGCCCGACGGCCGCAGCGTGGGCGAGAACCCGCTGGCGCCGCGTGCCACGCCCGGCGGGACGCCGTGGCGGCTCGAGGTCTGCCGCCGCGTCCCCGGCGCCGCGCCCGTGCGGGCCGACCCCGCCCGGATGAGCCCCGTCGACCTGGACGATCTCGCGGGCGAGCTGGCGCGGGCCCTGGCCGTGTATCCGCCGCTCAAGCGAGTCGCGCAGGACGACTCCTCGCTGGACTTCCTGCTCACCACCGAGGAGGCGGAGGCGCTGTTCCTCGAGGGCGCGCCCGGGCTGACGAAGGCGGGGTACGAGGTGTTGCTGCCCGCCTCGATCGCGACGGTCCGCCCCGCGCTGCGGCTCGTCGGGCGGGAGCAGCCAGGGCGCACGGCGCTCACGGTGCAGGCCGGGCTCGCCGAGATCAAGGACTTCGCCTGGCAGCTCGCCGTCGGCGACACCGTGCTCACCGCGAGCGAGCTGGCCTCCCTGGCGAACTCGGCGTCGGGGCTGGTCGAGGTCCGCGGCAAGTGGGTGCGCGCCGACCGCCGCACCCTGGCACAGGCGGCGCGGTTCGTCGCCGAGCAGCGCTCCGCCGCGGAGTCCGGTACGGACCTGAGCGACCTGCTGGGGATGATCGCCGATCCCGCGGCCCTGCCGGCGCCGCTCGCCGCCGTCGACGGGCTCGGCTGGCTCGACTCGGTCTACCGCGGCGGCACCATCGCCCCGGCTGAGGTGACGGCACCGTCGACGCTGAAGGCGGTGCTGCGCGATTATCAGCTGCGCGGGCTCGAGTGGCTGGTCACGCTGTGGCACAGCGGCATCGGCGCCGTCCTCGCCGACGACATGGGCCTGGGCAAGACGATCCAGGTGCTCGCGCTGCTCTGCCACGAGCGCGAGGCGGGGGAGTCGGTGCGGCCGACGCTGCTGGTCTGCCCGATGTCGGTGGTCGGCAACTGGGTCGCCGAGGCGCAGCGCTTCGCCCCGGGCCTGAACGTGCACGTGCACCACGGCACCGACCGGCCGACCGGCGAGGAGTTCGGGCGGGTCGCGGCGGCCTCGGACGTCGTGGTCACCACCTTCGCGCTCGCCGCGCGCGACCGGGAGCTGCTCGCGGGGCACCACTGGGGCCGCGTCGTGGTCGACGAGGCGCAGCACGTCAAGAACGTCAACACCGCCGCCGCGAAGGCGCTCCGGTCGATCCCCGCGGCGCACCGCGTCGCGCTCACCGGCACGCCGGTCGAGAACCGCCTCGAGGATCTGCGCGCCGTGATCGACCTGGTCAACCCGGGCCTGCTCGGCTCGGCCCGCACCTTCCGCAATCGGTTCGCGCTGCCCATCGAGCGGGAGCAGGACAAAGCGGCCGTGCGCCGGCTCAACACCCTGACCTCGCCGTTCATCCTGCGGCGCGAGAAGACCGACCCCGCCATCGCGCCGGAGCTGCCCGAGAAGGCCGAGTTCACGGTGCGCGCCTCGCTCACGTCCGAGCAGGCGGGGCTGTACCAGGCCACGCTCAACAGGCTCGTCGAGGAGCTGCGGGAGTCGCAGGGCATGGGCCGGCGCGGCCTGGTGCTGGCCTCGCTGACCCGGCTCAAGCAGATCTGCAACCACCCCGCGCACTACCTCGGCGACGGCTCGCCGCTGCTGCGCCGCGGGCAGCACCGCTCGGGCAAGGTCGAGCTGCTCGCCGACATCCTCACCACCGTCGCCGACGAGGGCGAGCGCGCTCTGGTCTTCACCCAGTACGCCGAGTTCGCGCGCATGCTCCAGCCCTGGCTCACCGGCCTGCTCGGCGCCGAGGTGCCCGTGCTCGACGGTGCCGTGCCCCGCACCGAACGCGACGCGATGGTCGCGCGGTTCCAGTCCGGCGACGGCGCCCCCGCCCTCGTCGCGACGGTGCAGTCCGGCGGTACGGGCCTCAACCTCACCGCCGCGAATCACGTGATCCACGTGGACCGCTGGTGGAACCCGGCGGTCGAGAACCAGGCCACCGACCGCGCCTTCCGCATCGGCCAGACGCGGGCGGTCCAGGTCCGCAAGTTCGTCTGCGCGGGGACGTTGGAGGAGCGGATCGACGGGGTGATCGCGGCCAAGAAGGAGCTCTCGTCGATGACGGTACAGACGGGCGAGGCCTGGCTGACCGAGCTGAACAACGACGAGCTCTACGAGCTGGTCGCCCTGCGCGACGAGGCGGTGGTCTGAGATGGCGCGATCGCCGAGAAAGGCGCGCGACACCGCGCGGCCCATGGGTGCGACGTGGTTCAGCCGGCGGCTCATCCAGCAGCGCGAGGAGGTCACGGAGCGGCGCAAGGTCCAGTACGCGCGGCGGCTCTACCAGGAGCACCAGGTGTACTCCCTGGCCGTGGTGCCCGCGTCGATCACCGCGACGGTGCAGGGCAGTCAGTTGGACCCGTTCGGCGTCGCGCTCGCCCGGGTGCCCGGCGACGCGGCCGCGGTGGTCTCGCTGCTCGTCGCCCAGGGCGCGACGGCGGAGCTGCTCGGCGTCACCCGCGGCGAACTGGGGCGCACGCTGGGGGAGCTGGTGCTGCCCGAGACCGCCTCCGACGTGATCGTCGACTGCGCCTGCCCCGACGACTCCGGCGCCTGCGTACACGCCCTCGCCGTCACCTACGAGTTCTGCGCCGCCGCCGACGGCGACCCGTCGCTGGTCCTCGACTTCGCGGGCGTCCCCCTCGCCGGGCTGCTCGCCCGCGTCAGCACGTCCGAGCCGTCGCGGGCACCGTCGAGTCCGGAGGCCGACGGTGCCCGCGGCGACTGGGAGGGAGATTCCTGGGACGCCGGCGCCGCGGCCTTCTACGGGGAGGGCTACGACCTGCCACCGCTGCCCGAGCCGTCCCCGATCGATGCCATGACCCTGCTCGACCCGGCGCTGCTGCGCACGGCGGTGCGGCGTACGGGCACGAAGCCCGCCGACGTCGCCGAGGCCCAGGACGAGCTCGCCGAGCTCTACGACCGCCTCCGCGACCCGCGCTGAGCTGCGCAATGTGGATGATGTTGGTGGTCTGCATACAGAGCCGACAAGGAGGTTGCGCATGTCAGTCACACAGATCGACCTCGACGACGAGGCGCTGGCCGAGGTCATGCGGCTGGCGGGGGTCCGCACCAAGAAGGAGGCGGTGAACCTCGCGCTGAGCGACTATGTCGACCGGTTTCGCCGTGTCGAAGCGCTTGCGCGCTCCCGTGAGCGGGCGAAAACGTGGGACTACGACGGGTGGGTCGCAGCACGTGCCGACGAGAAGGCGGTGCGTTGATTCAGTTCCTCGCGGATTCCTCGGCGGTGTGGCGACTGCAGCGGGACCCTGAGCTGACGGGACAGTGGCTGGAAGCCCAGCTCAGCGGTGCGATCGGGTCGTGCGACCCTCAACGAGCCGAGTACCGCGGGGCTGCGCGGAACGCCGATGAGTTCGACCAGATGAGTGCGATGTTCATCGACCTCTACCCGGACGTTCCGGTCCCGAAGGCGAGCTGGCGGTGGATCGAGTCGGCGCAGTACCGTCTCGCGAAGGTCGGCGCGGTGCGCGCGTTGTCCGTGGTCGCCTGCTCGTCTGCGCGACCGCCGCGGCCCGCGGCCTCGTCATCCTCCACGACGACGCCGACTTCGAACTCGCCGACCGCCTTCTCCCTGATGTGCAGGCGCGACGCGTCGTCGGACCGACGGCGAGCTGATCGTTCGGCCGCGTCGGTGACGGAACCTGTCGGTGGGGGTCACTACCCTGAGGGGCGACCTACGAGGGGGTGACGGGCATGCGCTTTCTGCACACGGCGGACTGGCAACTGGGGATGACCCGGCACTTCCTCGATGCGGACGCGCAGGCCCGGTTCACCGACGCCCGGCTGGACGCGATCTCCCGCCTCGGGGCCGTTGCGGCCGAGCGGGAGGCGGAGTTCGTCGTCGTCTGCGGTGACGTCTTCGAGGACAACCGGCTCGCCCCCGCCGTCGTCGCCCGCAGCCTCGACCGGATCGCCGCGATCGGCCGCCCCGTCTACCTGCTGCCCGGCAATCACGATCCGCTGGACGCCGCCTCGATCTACACGTCCGAGGTCTTCCGGCGGCACCGCCCGGCCAACGTCATGGTGCTCGAGAGTCCCGGCGTGCACGAGGTGCGTCCGGGCGTCGAGCTGTTGGCCGCGCCGTGGTTCTCCAAGCACCCCGCCGGGGATCCGCTCACCGAGGCCGTCGCCGCGGCCGCGCCGCCGGCTGCGGGCGTGATCCGCGTCGCCGTCGGGCACGGCGGCACCCTGCCCGTCGGCGCGCGCGACCAGCGCCTCATCGACGTCGCCGCCCTGTCGGAGCGGATCGCCGCGGGCGAGCTGCGCTACGTCGCCCTCGGGGACCGGCACTCGGTCACCGAGGTCGCCGCGGGCGTCTGGTACTCCGGCGCCCCCGAGGTCACCAACTTCGACCACAAGGAGGCGGGCTCGGGCTCGGTCCTCGTCGTCGACGTGCCCGAGGAGGGCCCGGCGCGGGTCGAGCCGGCACGGGTCGGCTCCTGGCGGTTCGCCGCCCGCGAGTTCCCGCTCACCGCCGAGCGCGACGTGGATGCGGCCGTCGGCGCGCTCGCGGCGCTGCCGGACAAGGACCGCACCGTGGTCAAGGTCGGCTTCACCGGCACCGTCGGGCTGGCGGCGAAGGCCCGGTTGGATGCCGAGATCGAGGCCCTGCGGGCGCGGTTCGCGGCGGTCGAGCTGTGGGAGCGCAAGACCGACCTCGCGGTGCTCCCGGGCGAGGAGGAGCTGGACGCGCTCGAGCTCACCGGCCCGGCCGCCGACGCCGCGCAGGAGCTGCTCGGCGTCGCGCGCAGCGGCGGGGAGCGCGCGGCCGACGCCTCCGGCGCGCTCGCCCTGCTCTACCGCCTCACCCGCCAGGAGGTGGGTGCATGAGGCTGCATCGCCTGGCGGTCAAGGATTTCCGCGGCGTCGCCGAGCGTGAGATCGCCTTCGCCGACACCGGCGTCACGCTGTTGCACGGCCCCAATGAGGCGGGCAAGTCGTCGATGGTCGAGGCGCTGCAGCTGCTGCTGGAGGTCAAGGCCACGTCGAAGTCGCAGCGGGTCGAGGCCGTGTGCCCCGCGCACCGCGACGCCGGCCCGTTCGTCGAGGCCGAGCTGACCGTCGGCCCCAACCGCTTCGTCTACGCCAAGCAGTACCACCGCCGCCCCGGCACCGTGCTGACGGTGCTGGAGCCCACGCCACTGCAGCTCACCGGCGGCAGCGCCGAGTCGTGGGTGGCCGAACAGATGGCCGCGCACGTCGACGGTGACCTGCTCGCCGCGCTCACCGTGCTGCAGGGCCCCGGCCCCGGGCAGCCCTCGCTGCGCGACAGCGCCGCGTTCGCGAAGGCGCTGGACTCCGCGTCCGGCGGCGCGGGGGAGGACGAGCCGGGTGCCGAGCGGCTCGCCGAGGCCGTGGCCGCGGAGCGGGCCCGCTACTTCACTCCGACAGGGCGCCCCACGGGCGAGCTCTCCTCCGCCCGCGCCCGTGAGGCCGCCGCCCGCACCGCGCTGGACGAGGCCGAGGCCGCGCTGCGCGAGGTCGACCGGGTGGTCGAGCAGCACGCCCTCGCCTCCGCCCGCCTCGGGGCCCTGGTGGAACGACGGTCCGCTGCCGCCGCGGCGCTGGAGGCGCTCAGTGCGGATCAGGAGCGGATCGGCGCGCTCCAGTCGCGGCTGGCGCAGTCCCGCTCCGTGCTCGAATCGTCGGTGCTGCGCGAGCAGCACGCGGGCGACGCCGCCAACCGCCGGCGGCGGCTGATCGACCGGCAGGCCCTCGCCGTGGAGCGCACCGCGCAGGTCCGGACCCAGCGCGACCGGGCGCTCGCGGATCGCGAGGTACTGGCCGCGGAGGCGTCCTGGCTCGAGACGACGGTGCACGAGCTGTCGGCGGTCTCGGCCGACCGGCGGGAGCGGAAGTCGCAGGCGCAGTACGCCGTCGACTACGCCCGCGAGTCCGTGGGCTATCAGCGCACCGTGAAGCGGATCGAGCAGGCGCAGCTGCTCGGTAAGGACGTGGAGGACGCACGGAACCGGCTCGCCGCGAACCCGATCGACCGCCGTGCCCTGCAGACCATCGCGGTCGCGGAGCAGCGGTACGAGAAGGCGCAGGCCCGGTTCTCGGCGCTCGCCGCGACGCTGACGCTCGAGCGCCTCGGCTTCTCCGACGTGCTCGTCGACGGACGCAACATCGGCGAGGAGCCGGTCGAGGTCGTCGCGGGGAACGGCACCGTGATCGAAGTGCCCGGCGCGGTCCGGATCGAGGTCGTGCAGCGCGGCGAGAGCGCCGACGCCGCCGCTGAGGTGAAGGCCGCCCACACCGCGCTGCTCGCCGCCTGCCGCGACGCGGGGGCGGAGGACGTCGCCGCGGCACGCGAGCTGCACGAGCAGCGTGACGCCGTCGAGATCGAGCTGCAGGAGGCGCGGATCGCCCTCGCCCACGCGCTCGGCGACAACACCCTCGCCGAGCTCCGGCAGCTGGCGGAGGAGTCGGCGGAGCGGATCGTCGCGCTGGAGGCCGCGGTCGACCCCGAGCTGCTGGCAGTGGACCCGGAGCGGGCCAAGGCGAACCTCATGGACGCCACGCAGGCGGAGGTCGCCTCGCGCGGCGAGGAGCGGCAGACGCGCGAGCAGCTCGGGCAGAAGCAGCAGGAGCTGCATCGGGCGACCACCGACGCGCAGGTCGCGGCCGATCGGTTGCAGCACTTCGACCAGCAGGCCTCCGAGCTGACGGCGGAGCTGGAGCGCGCCCGGGCGGAGTCCGCCGACGACGCCGTGGGCACCGCCGCGGACGCCGCCGTCACCGCGCGGGAGGCCGCCGCGGCCGAGGTCGCAGCGCACGAGGCCGCCGCCCGGGAGGCCGACGTCGCCGGTTTCGCCGCCAGGCTCGCGGCCGCCCGCGCGCAGGACGAGCGGGCCCGCGCCGCGGAGGCGTCGGCGCGGGAGGAACTCGCCGGCCTGAACGGCCAGCTGCAGCTGTTCCAGGCCGACGGCCGCCGCGACCGGCTCGACGCGGCCGAGGCGGAGCACGTGCACGCGGCCCGCGCCCAGACGTCGGTGGAGGAGCGCGCCCGCGCGGCGGCGCTGCTGCACGAGACCCTGACGGCGCACCGCGACGCCCGCCGCGCCCGCGTCCAGGCGCCGTACCAGCGGGCGCTGGAAGAGCTGGGCCGCACCGTCTTCGGTGATCCGCTCACCATCACCGTCGGCGACGATCTGACCATCGCCTCGCGCACCGTCGACGGAGTCACCGTGCCCTTCGACTCCCTGTCGGGCGGCGCGCAGGAGCAGCTGGGCGTTCTCAGCCGGCTGGCCTGCGCCCGCCTGGTCGACGGTGCCGACGGCGCCCCTGTCATCTTCGACGACGCGCTCGGCCACAGCGACCCCACGCGCCTCGGTGCGATGGCCGACGCCCTGGTCGAGGCCGGCCGCGACGCGCAGGTGATCGTCTTCAGCTGCGTCGCCGGCCGGTTCGACGCCCTCCGCGGCCGCGACGGCGTCACCGAGGTCGCCCTCGGCTAGATCGGCGCTCGGGAACGTGCGACCTCTGCAGGGCGTCCGCGATTGCCACGTGAGCGGGCCGGGCATCGTGGCACGCTGAGAGACATGGGAATCATGTACGGGTCGATCATCTTCCTGCTCATCGTCGCCGTGGTGGTCGCAGCGGTCATCGCCGCGGTGGTGCTGATCGTCAGGGCCCTGACGAAGCCGAAGCAGCCTCCGTACTCTCCGGGGCCGTACGGGCAGGGGCCCGGCGCGCCCGGCCCAGCGCCGTACCAGCAGCAGCCGCCGCACGACGGGCCGTGATTCCGGCGCCGGGGCGCCTTCCGACTACACCTGTTCGCGGAGCTTGAACTTGAGCACCTTGCCCGCGGGGTTGCGGGGGAGGGCGTCCACGAGGTGCAGGGCCAGCGGCAGCTTGTACGGCGCGAGGGAGTCCCTCGCGAACTCGCGGACCTCCTCCAGCGTGAGCGAGGCCTCGGGCTTGAGCGCGACGATCGCGGTCACGGCCTCGCCCCACTTCTCGTGCGGCGTACCGATGATCGCGACCTCCGCGATCGACGGGTGCCGGTACAGCACGGATTCGACCTCGGCGGGGTAGACGTTCTCGCCGCCCGAGATCACCATGTCCTTTACGCGGTCGACGACGGTGACGTAGCCGTCCTCGTCCTGCTCGCCCACGTCGCCGGTGTGGAACCAGCCGTCGGCGTCGATGGCGGCACCGGTGGCGTCGGGGTTCTGCCAGTAGCCGGGCGTGACCTGCGGGCCGCGCACGCAGACCTCGCCGCGCTCCCCGGCCGGGGCGGGGGCACCGTCGGGCCCGAGCAGCGCGACCTCGGAGAGCGGCAGCACGTGGTGGCCGGCGGCGCCGATCTTGCGGGCGGTGTCGTAGACGTCCATGACCAGGGCGAGCGGCGCGGTCTCGGTGAGCCCGTACCCCTGGCAGAAGGGGATGCTCCGGCCGTTGTAGAGCGCGATGAGCGGCTCGGGGACCGGCGCGCCGCCGCAGGTGAACTGGCGGACGCTGGAGAGGTCCGCGGTCTCGAAGGCCGGCACCTGGCTCATGAACAGGAACATCGCGGGCACGCCGAACATCGTGGTCACGCGGTGCTTCTCGATGAGCTGCAGCGCGGCGGTGGGGTCGAAGGCGGGCAGGATCACCAGCTGCCCGCCCTTCTGCAGGGTGATCAGCGTGGTCACGTTGAGGCCGCCGATGTGGAACAGCGGCGCCGCGACGAGGCTGATGTCGGTCGACATGGTGTCGAGGCTCAGCAGCGCGTTCATGTTGTTCCAGAACATGTTTCCGTGCGTGAGCATCGCGCCCTTGGGGCGGCCCGTCGTGCCCGAGGTGTACATGATCAGTGCGAGATCGTCCTCCGCCGGCGACCGCGGCTCCGCGATCGGCGCGCGCTCCGCGAGCAGGGCGTCGAGCTGCTCCCAGCCGTCGACGGGCTCCAACGCGATCGCGCGCGTCAGGCCCGACGAGGCCCGCACGGGCTCCACGACGGCGGCGCGGTCGGCGTCGGCCACCAGCGTGTGCACGCCCGCGTCCGTGAGGATGTACTCGAGCTCCGCCGAGGTCAGGCGGAAGTTCAGCGGCACGAAGACCGCGCCCGCGCGGGAGGCGGCGAACATCGTGGTGAGGAAGTCGGGGTGGTTGAAGCCCACGTAGCCCACGCGGTCGCCCGGGCGCACGCCGCCGGCCGCCAGCTCGGCGGCCAGGCGATCGACCCGGTCGGCGAGCTCCCGGTAGCTCCACGTGGTGTCGCCGTAGGTGATGGCGGGGCGGTCCGCGCTCACGGCCGCGCGGCGCGCGATCCAGGATCCGAGGTCGACTGCGGGGCGAGCGGGCATGGTGACTCCTTGACGTGCGGGGAAGGTGGCACTGATCTTCTCCGCCCGAGGTCCCCGCGGGTGCCGATTTGTCAGATTCTCTGCGTCCGCAGCAGCTAGGCGTTCTCCGCCCGCGCCTTCAGGGCGGCGAGGCCCTTCTCGAAGTCCTTGCCGGCGAACTTGTCCATCGGGACGATCCGGCCGAGGAGCGAGAACAGGCCGCTGGTCTCGCCGGTCATGGTCCAGGTGACCTCGACGCCGTCCGTCGACGGCACGATGTCGAAGCGCACGTGGTTGTTCGAGGACATCGGCTTGATGAACTCGAGGTCCACGTCGACCGAGCTGCCGGGGTCGACGGCGGAGATCGTCATCCGGCCGGCCCCGGCCTTGCGGTTGCCCTTCCAGGCGTAGCTCGCGCCCGTCCCGCTCGACGGCCCGGTGTACTCGCGGTGCAGCTGGGGATCGAGGCCCTCCCAGGGCGACCACAGGCGCCACTCATGGAAGTCGGCGATGAGGCCGTAGACGGTGTCGGCGGGCGCGGCGATATCGGTGGATCGCTCAACGGTGAAGGCGGTCATGCGCGGAAGACTACTTTGCTATCGCAGTCGGAGCGCGGCGAGCGCGATCACCAGCAGCAGCACCGTCAGGCCCGCGAAGCCCGCGCTGAGTCCCGCGGCGGCGGCGAGCGCTCCCACCAGCAGTGGTCCACCCGCGTCGCCGAGCTCGCGACCGATCTCCGCGGACCCCATCGTCTGGCCCATCCGCTCCTTGGGGGAGTTCTGCGCCAGGTGCGCGAAGCCGAGCGGCGTCACCAGCCCCACGCCCGCGCCGATGGCGATCGCGGACACCACGATTCCGGCAGGTCCGGGGATGCTGATGGCGACCAGCCCGAGCGCGCTGAGGACCAGGCCCGCGGCGATGCCCGCACCGTCGGACAAACGGCCTGCGTCCCGCGCCCGACCCGCGCGCGGCTGGATCAGTGAGGCGGTCAGCGCGAGCACCGAGACCACCGCGCCGGTGAACAGCGGTCCCATGCCGTGCTGCGACCCGGCGACCGGCAGGAAGCCCACGCCGACGGCGAGCACCCCGGTGGAGCCCGCGAGCGCCGCCGTGGGGAGCAGGAAGGACCGCGAGCCGAGGCGGCGCGCCAGGTCGACGACGGTCTGCCGCTGCCGGGGCAGGGGCGGGAGCACGGGCACGGCGGCGATTGCCCACGCGGCGACGAGCGCCGAGACGCCGCCGAGCACAGCGAACAACAGGGGGTAGCCGCCGGCCCAGATGAGCGCGCCGCCGAGCACCGGACCCAGCGTGTAGCCCAGGCCCTTCCATGCGCCGTAGCCGCCGAAGGCGCGGCCCTGAGCGGTGTCCGGGGTCAGCCGGGAGACCATCGCGCTGGCGGCGGGGGAGAAGGCGGCGGCCGCCGCGCCCTGCGCGAACCTTGCCAGCGCGAGCCACCCTGCGTCGCCCGCGAGCACGAAGGCCGCCGACGCGACCGCGAACGCCACGAGGCCACCGAGGAGCACTGGGCGGGGCCCGATCCGGTCGGCGAGCGTGCCGAAGACAGGCTTGAGCAGGACCTCGGCGCCGTCGTACAGAGCGAGCAGCAGCCCGAGCGTCAACAGCTGGGAACCGACCGTGCCCGTGAGGCCGCCGAGGCTCGCCGCGATGCTGTGGGCGCCGAAGGCGGTCGTGAAGCCCGCGGCGTACAGGGGGTACAGAGCGCGGCGCCGCGTCGTCGTGGTCACGAGGGGAACCTAACAACACGCGGTGTCACGGGCATCACCACAAGGCCGCGAGCGTGAGGGCGTCATTAGACTCGCGGTCATGACTGCTGCCCCCGACACGACCTCCGGCGTCCCCGCGTCCGGCCTCACCGCGGCGCAGGTCGCGGAGCGGGTACGCGACGGCCGGGTCAACACGCTGCCCAACCGGTCGGGCAGGAGCACCTGGGACATCGTCCGCGCCAACGTCTTCACCCGAATCAATGCGATGCTCGGCGTGCTGTTCCTGCTGGTGCTGTTCACGGGCTCGCTCATCAACGGGCTGTTCGGCCTGCTGATCGTCTTCAACTCGGGCATCGGCATCATCCAGGAGCTGCGCGCCAAGAAGACGCTGGACTCGCTGGCCATCGTCGGGCAGGCCCACCCGGTGGTGCGGCGCGACGGTGTCGCCACCGAGGTGGGGCAGTCGGACGTCGTGCTCGACGACGTCATCGAGATCGGCCCCGGCGACCAGATCGTGGTCGACGGCGAGACCATCGAGTTCGAGGCCCTCGAGGTCGACGAGTCGTTGCTCACCGGCGAGGCCGATCCCGTCGACAAGCAACTCGGCGACGAGATCTTCTCCGGCAGCTTCGTGGTCTCCGGCTCGGGCGCCTACCGCGCGACGAAGGTCGGCGCCGACGCCTACGCCGCGAAGCTCGCCGACGAGGCCAGCAAGTTCACCCTGGTCAACTCCGAGCTCCGCTCCGGGATCGACAAGATCCTGCAGGTGATCACCTGGCTGCTCGTCCCCGCCGGCCTGCTCACCGTCTTCAACCAGCTGGTGATCTCGAAACAGGAACTCAACCAGGCGATCTTGGGCATGGTCGCGGCGCTGGTCCCGATGGTCCCCGAGGGGCTGGTGCTCATGACCTCGATCGCCTTCGCGGTCGGCGTGGTGCGCCTCGGGCAGCGCAAGTGCCTCGTGCAGGAGCTGCCCGCGATCGAGGGCCTGGCCCGCGTGAACGTGGTGTGCGCCGACAAGACGGGCACGCTCACCGAGAACGGCATGCGCCTCTCGGAGCTCGACGTCCTCGACGGGGACCGCGCCGACATCGAGCGCGCGCTCGCCGCCGTCGCCGCGCTCGATCCGCGGCCCAACGCCAGCGTGCAGGCGATCGCCGAGGCGTACCCCGACGCGCCGGACTGGCGCGCCGCGGCCGTGGCGCCGTTCAGCTCCGCCAAGAAGTGGTCCGGGATCTCGCTCGCCGACGGTTCCGCGCCGCAGGGCAACTGGATCCTCGGCGCCGCCGACGTCCTCCTCGACCCCGAGTCCGACGGTGCCCGGCGCGCCACCGAGCTCGGCTCGACGGGGCTGCGGGTGCTGCTCGTGGCCTCGACCGACGTGCCGGTGGACACCGACGTCGACGGGCTGGAAGCGCCGGGGAACCTGGTGCCGCGGGCGCTGATCGCGCTGGAGCAGCGGGTGCGCGTCGACGCCCGCGACACCCTCGACTTCTTCGATTCGCAGGGCGTCGCCGTCAAGGTGATCTCCGGCGACAACGCCGTCTCGGTGGGCGCGGTCGCGCACTCGCTGGGACTGGGCTCGCCCGATTCGTCGGTCGACGCGCGGAAGCTGCCGTCGGACAACGACGAGCTGGGCGAGGTCGTCACCGACAACGTGACCTTCGGCCGGGTGCGCCCCGACCAGAAGCGGGCGATGGTCAAGGCGCTGCAGTCGCGCGGCGACACCGTCGCCATGACCGGCGACGGCGTGAACGACGTGCTGGCGCTCAAGGACTCCGACATCGGCGTGGCGATGGGCTCCGGCAGCTCCGCCGCGCGGTCGGTCGCGCAGATCGTGCTGCTGGACAACAAGTTCGCCACCCTGCCCTACGTCGTCGGGGAGGGGCGGCGCGTGATCGGCAACATCGAGCGCGTCGCGAACCTCTTCCTCACCAAGACCGTCTACGCCGTTCTGCTGGCGTGGCTCGTCGGCCTGGCCGGCCTGGGCGCCAAGATCTTCGGCTTCGCGCCGATCTCGTACCCGTTCCAGCCGATCCACGTGACGATCGCGGCCTGGTTCACCATCGGTATCCCCGCCTTCGTCATGTCCCTGGCGCCCAACAACGAACGGGCCAAGACCGGGTTCGTCGGGCGGGTACTGCGGCTCGCGGCACCGTCGGGCGTGGGGATCGGCCTGGCGACGTTCCTGTGCTACCTCGTGGTGAACCCGGGCGGCTCCGGCGCGGCGCTGGGCGGGAAGGCCGCGACGCTGAGCGTCGAGCAGATCCAGGCCTCGACGGCCGCTCTGATCACGCTGCTCGTCGGCTCGCTGTGGGTCCTCGGGATCGTGGCACGCCCGTACACCTGGTGGAAGATCCTGCTGGTCGGCGGCTCGGTGGCGTTCTACGTGGTGCTGTTCTCGATCCCGCTGGCGCAGGAGAAGTTCTTCCTCGACATCAGCGATCCTGCGATGGTGGGCACCGGCTTCGCCTTCGGCGGGCTGTCGATCGTGCTGGTCGAGGTCCTGCGGCGGGCGGCACCGTCGGTCTTCCGCGCGGTGGCGCACCGTCGGGCCTGAATCCTCACCCGGGCAGCGGCGTTCCCCACCAGTGCACGCCGTTCCCGTCGCGGACGAGGCGATCGGCACGCGCCCCGAGCGGCTCGCCGATGCAGAAGGCGGCGGCGTCGCGGCCGACGGTCTCCGGATCGTCGACGGTGCCGTACAGCGGTGAGGTCGTCGCCTCCGTCGCGAATCCCAGCGTGATGGGCTGGTCCCACCAGCGGTAGACGACGTGGAACAGGTCGCCGGTGGTGCCCGCATCGATCACCCCGACGCACCACTCCTCGGTGATCCCACCGTCCCTCAGCGCCGTCAGGCACCCGAGGAGCGCGGTCTCCTCGGGGGTGCGTGGAGCGCCGAACTCCTCGATGAGTCTGCTGTGGCTGCGGGTCGTTCGCGGCAGCTCCGGTGAGTAGGTCGCGGCGGTCTCGTCCGGGGCGAAGAAGTCCTCGGCGACCACAGGGCGGCTCACCGGGCGACTCGGCTGTCCCACACGCGAAGACCGATGAGGTACCGCTGGTCCGGGTGATCCCACGGCAGCGATTCCTGGAACCGCTTGTGCAGCGCGAAGATCTCGTAACCCTGGTAGGGGCCGTGCCCGGGGTGCCAGGCGTGTTCGCGGATGATCCGGTCGGCGTTCGCCAGCACGTCCTGCAGCGTGGCGTCGTCGATGCGCAGCTCGGCGCTGAGTTCTCCCATGATCGGGAGCACGCCGTCCCGTGGGGGCGGGGGCTCGCCCCACCACGCGATCAGCATGAGCGGCGGCACGTCCACCTCGACCGTGACGACCCGGGGGTCGAAGGATTCGATCCTCATGCCCCGATCGTAGGCGGGCGGCCGGATTCTGTGGACCACCGCGCATCGTGCCCGTCATGAGCACGTGGCGGTTCCGCGGAAGGACGTGCCGCGGTACGCGATCAGTGGTCGATGGTCGTGGTCCGGTTCCGCCCTGCGGTCTTGCTCGCCTTCAGTGCGCGATCGGCGCGGTCGTTCAGGTCGTCGAGCACGGCCTCCGCGGTGCGTGGGGAACGGCCCGTCGGGGCGTGGTCCACGTGGACGAGCCCGATGCTCAGGGACACCGCGCTGCCGTCGGGCAGTCGCACCGGGTCTCGGTGGATGGTTTCGGTCAGGAAGGTCGAGTCGTGCTCGGGGTCTGCGCTGATGACGGCGAACTCGTCGCCGCCGAGGCGGGCGACGACGGCGTTCGGCGTGGTCCCGGTGGCGATCAGGCGCGCGACGTTGCGCAGGACGCCGTCTCCGACGGTGTGGCCGA
>NZ_JAIULG010000027.1:0-42603 GCF_020169415.1 Tsukamurella sp. M9C | reverse complement strand
CTCGGGGTCTGCGCTGATGACGGCGAACTCGTCGCCGCCGAGGCGGGCGACGACGGCGTTCGGCGTGGTCCCGGTGGCGATCAGGCGCGCGACGTTGCGCAGGACGCCGTCTCCGACGGTGTGGCCGAAGCGATCGTTGATGGTCTTGAACTGGTCGACGTCGATCGCGGCGACGAGCAGATCGCCGGTCGCGCGGTGGAGGAGTCGGTCGCTCGAGAACGCGAAGCCCCGACGATTGAGGACGTTCGTCAGCGGATCGAGGGACGACTCGAGCAGTTGCTTGCTGATCAGGCGCTGCATCTCGACGGTGTACCGGCGCAGCAGCTCCACCACGGCATTGGCCACGACGATCGCGACGACCATTGCGACGACGACGCTGACCGGCTGGAAGCCGGCGACGAGCAGCCTCGCCCCGAGCACCAGGATCACCGTCGTCGAGAAGGCGATGTGGAGGGCCATGACCCGTCCGCCCACGAAGTGCGCCACGTAGGCGCCGATCACGGAGAACAGGCCCGTGCCGATCAGCGACGCCTGGGTGTTCTGAAAGCACAGCACGACGCCGGCGAGGCCGAGGTCGGCGTAGGCGACGAAGGCGATGCTGCGCTTGTCCCGTGGCCCCTTCGTCCACCACGCGCCGGCGAGTGGAGTCCTGGCGACGATCGCCGCTGCGGGGAAGACGCTGAGGCAGATGAGCCCGATCGTGATCTGTCGCCACCGGCTGTCGCCGGCACCGTCGGGGGAGAAGATGGTGATCGCCCCGAACGCCCCGAACGCGAGGGTCAGAACTGTGATCGCGTACCGCCACACCCTGTCCTGCAACTCGATGCGGCGGAGGAGGTGGCGCGGCGCCCCGGCTCCGGGTTTCATCTCCTCCATGGGGACATCGTCCCACGGGTGAGCGCCTCCGAGTTCAGAATCGCAACAGCCTCGGGATGGCAGCGGTCCGGGGGCGCCGGGTACGGGCGCTGGTCAGTGGTCGATGGTCGTGGTCCGGTTCCGCCCTGCGGTCTTGCTCGCCTTCAGTGCGCGATCGGCGCGGTCGTTCAGGGCGTCGAGTACGTCCGCGGTGGTGTGCGCGGTGCGGCCCGTCGCGTCGTGGTCCAGGTGCGCGAGTCCGATGCTCAGGGACACCGCGCTGCCGTCGGGCAGTCGCACCGGGTCTCGGTGGATGGTCTCGGTCAGGAAGATCGCGTCGCGGTCGGGGTCTGCGCTGATGACGGCGAACTCGTCGCCGCCGAGGCGGGCGACGACGGCGTTCGGCGTGGTCCCGGTGGCGATCAGGCGCGCGACGTTGCGCAGGACGCCGTCTCCGACGGTGTGGCCGAAGCGATCGTTGATGGTCTTGAACTGGTCGACGTCGATCGCGGCGACGAGCAGATCGCCGGTCGCGCGGTGGAGGAGTCGGTCGCTCGAGAACGCGAAGCCGCGCCGATTGAGGACGTTCGTCAGCGGATCGAGGGACGACTCGAGCAGTTGCTTGCTGATCAGGCGCTGCATCTCGATGGCGTACCTCCGGAGGAGGGCCACCACGGCATTGGCCACGACGAGCGCGACGACCACTTCGAGGCCCACGGTCAGCGGGTAGAACCCTGATGCGAGGAGCGTCCCTCCGAGTACGAGGATGACCGCCGTCGAGAAGGCGATGTGGAGGGCCATGACCCGTCCGCCCACGAAATGCGCCACATAGGCGCCGATCACGGAGAACAAACCGGTGCCGATCAGTGCCGCCTGGGCGTTCTGCATGCACAGCACGACGCCGGCGAGTCCGACGTCGGCGTAGGCGACGAAGACGACGCTTCCCTTGCCCCGGGATCCCTTCGACCACAGCGCGCCGGCGAGCGGAGTCCTGGCGACGATGGCGGATGCAGGGACCACGCTGAGGCAGATGAGCCCGATCGTGATCTGTCGCCACCGGCTGTCGCCCGCACCGTCGGGGATGACGATGGTGACCGCGCCGAACGCGCCGAACCCGAGCGTCAGGGCCGCGATGGCATACCGCCACAGCTGATCCCGGAGCTCGATGCGGCGGAGGAGGTGGCGCGGTGTCCCGCCTCCCAGGGGCATCTCCTCCATGCGGCCCATCGTCGCACGACCACTCCTGCCGCGATCGCGATTGCAACGGCTTTGAGATCGGCAAGAGCCGGTGTCGATGACTGCGTCGATGGCGTGACCGGCTCCACGAAATCTAATTGGTCCAAACAAAAGTCATGTCCGTTGGTTACGGCAGAGCGTGGAGATCTCGCGCGCGGGGTGACCGTCACTCCGGCGCCTACGGCCGGGGTCGCGAATGAACATTCGAGTGTGTGGTATGTGTTCGAACGGGACCGTATGATCGAAAGGGAGCGAGGGGGTGAGTTCGAATGAATTCCTATACGGCAGAGGAATATCTCGACGCCCTCGTCGTGTTCGAGCGGGCCGCCGAGCGGCTCGCCGCGGCAGATCCGGTGATGCTTTCCTCGCAGCAGGTGCTCGAGTGTCTGCGCCGCCTGGAGACGGCCGCCCGCAAGGTCCCGTACGGCCAGAACGTGCTGGCCGGGGTCGCGTTCGAGCAGGGGCTGCCCGCGGAGCTGGGGTACACCGGGCTCAAGGAACTCCTCGTCGACCAATTGCGCCTGGCCGGCGCGGAGGCGCGTGGCCGGATGCACGGCGCGTACAACCGGGTGCCGCGTCACGCCCGCGGCTTCGCGCCTGAGCCCAAGTACGAACTCATCGCTGAGGCGCAGCGCGAGGGCAGGATCTCCGAACGGCACGCCACGGCGATGGGGCGGATCCTCGACAAGTGCTACCGCCTCAACGGCGGCGACCTCGACGATGTCGAAGAGATCCTCGTGACGGCGGCGGAGAGTGTGCCGCCGGAGGACATCGATCAGATCGGTAAGCGCGCCGTCGCCCTCCTCGATCCCGACGGTGCCGAGCCCGACCAGGATCGCATCCGGCGCTCGCGCGAGCTCACCGTGAGTGCCCAGGGCGACGACCTGATGTCCGACATCGGCGGCGCGCTCTCGCCCGAGTGCCGCGCCCTGCTCGATGTGGTACTCGAGATGTTCGCCCGCCCGGGCGTGGGCAATCCCGACGACGTCGCGGCCCCGGTCGATCCGGGCGACGCGGACGCGGTCCGCGCCGCCGCCGCGCGCGACACCCGGAGCGCGGCGCAACGCAACCACGACGCCCTCGCCCATGCGCTCGGCATCGTCATCGGTTCGGGTGGACTCGGCAGCCATCGAGGGCTGCCCTGCGTCCCGATCATCACTGTGGGGATCGATCAGCTCGAGTCGGAGACCGGCATCGCGACCACCGCCACCGGTGGCCGGCTCCCGGTCGCGGACGCACTACGCATGATGGGCGCCAATCCGAAGTACGTCCTGGTGCTGGACCTCGCCTCGCGGCCGCTGTTCCTGGGGCGGGAGAAGCGCCTCGCCTCCGCGGATCAGCGGATCGCGCTGTACGGCTCCGAGAAGGGCTGCACCGCACCCGGATGCGACGCGCCCGCCACCCGCTGCCAGGTCCACCACGTCACCGAGTGGGCCCACGGCGGCGCCACCGACGTCACCGCGCTCACCCTCGCCTGCGACGCCCACCACGGCAAGGTCGTCCCCGACCTCACGGAGAACCCGCGCGGATGGGAGACCATCACGATCCCGCACGGCGAGCCGTACGCCGGGCGGACCGGCTGGCGCCGCGGCGCCGATCCCGCAGGGACGCATCGCGTCAATCACCGGCGCCACGCCGAGGAGCTCCATCGCGAGGCGCTCGTCCGCTGGCGCACCCGGTGTGCGCAGTTCCGGGACGCGTGGGTCGAACAGGACCTCCGCCGCCAGTTCGAGGACAGTTGTGCCGACCACGAACTGATCGCGAAGGTCCTCGATGGTCCGCACGGCCCGCCGCTCCTCGAGCAGCTGCTCGCCGACCACGATGCCGACACCGCCTGGTGCGCACCGTCGAACACCGGCGCCCACGCGGCCTGAGGCGTCAGAACCGGCTCCGCCAGGCGGCGGCGTCGGGGAGGCGGGCATCGGGCGCGGTCGTCCAGAAGGCGGACGTCAGGTCGTAGCCGTCGTGCACCAGTCCTGCTCGCGCCGGCCAGTGCTCGGCCGCCCACTCGGGCTCGTTGTGCATCGAGTCGATGCCCGCGCGCACGCCGCCCTCCAGCTCGAAGTGCAGGTGCCGGGCCGCCTCGCGGGCGGACTCGGCGCCCACCGGCACGGCCGCGGCGGCGGCGACGAGATCCGTGGCCGCGCCACGGATCCGACGATCGGTCCAGGCGAACGTCCGACGGTGCGCGCCCGGGTCCAGCAGGTACATCGCGAGCAGCGCGATCACGACTCCCACCAGGGTCTCCAGCAGGCGGTCGCGCATCACCGGTCCCGCCGCCCCGCCGGTGACGCCCGCCCCGCTCGCCAGCAGCGCCACCGGGGTGATCACCACCACCGCCGCGGCGTAATTGCGTACGACGAGGATCTCGATGCAGAACTGCAGTGCGGCGACCACCGCGATCAGCGCGTATCCCTGCGGAGCCGCCGCGTGCAGGCCCGCGAAGAGCACCAATCCGACTGCGGTGCCGAGGAATCGGTGCAACGCCCGCACGGTGCCGTGCACCCGGTCGACCCCGTTCTGCAACACCACGAGGGCGCTGATCGCCGCCCAGTGCGGCCGCTCGAAACCGAGTGCGATGCTCACCGCGCCCGCCGCGAGGCACGCGACGCCGACCCGGCCCGCGGTGATCGCGGCGTGGGAGGAGGGACTGAGCGAGCGGCGCAGGCGGTGGCCCACCGTCGGCCGCAGCCGCGACGTGGTGACCGCGCGCGTGGGGTCGGCCTCCGTGTCCGCGTCGTCGGACGAGGCGGCGGCGAAACGCCGGTTGGCGTCCCGCAGGTCGGCCAGCAGCGCCGCATCGGCGGGGCGGCTCGCCGCCCGGGCGTCGTCCATCGTCGACCAGGCCGCGACCAGGGCGGAACCGGCGGCGTGCCGGCGCTCGGCGGATGGCGGACCGTCGGTGGCGAGGTACGCGTTCACCGCCCCGATCGCGCGCCCCGCGGCCTCCCGCTGCGGCGCCGACGGATCGACGAGCACCCCGGACATCGACACCAGCACCGACGAGATCGCGCCCAGAGCGGCACCGACGACCAGCATCGCGGGATCGGCGCCGGATTCGACGGCGATCAGCCCTCCGGACCCGACCAGCGCGAAGAACAGCGCGCCCGGCGGCCCCAGTCGCAGCGCGTCGACCACGAAGACGGCCACCACGGCGGGGACGACCGTCATCAGCACGGCGCAGGTCTTGAGAAGGGCGCCGCCCGTGGGCACGGCCCACCCGATCGTCGCCCCGATGGACACCGCGACCAGCAGCGCCAGCCCCGCGGCCGCCACCACGTGCCCGCGTACGCGGTAGGCGCGGCCCTCGCCGTACAGCACGGCGAAGGCGCCGAAGGTGGTGAACAGGGCCGAGCTCGCGTGCCCCGCCGCGACCAGCCCGGCCCCGGGGATCGCCACCGCCGCCGCGGCCCGCAGGCCGGCCCGCCACCGCCAGACGGGCGCACCGTCGGCGAAGACGAGCGAGCGGACCCGCGCGACGCGGGGCGGGGGATCGTGGAGTGGTTCGCTCACCGGACCATTCCAACACCGCCGCCGCGGCGGCGCACACGCGGCAGTGCGAGGGGAGAGGATCGGGGCGAAGAATGCAGTGACGCAGAAGAAAGTGCCCCCGGCAGGATTCGAACCTGCGGCCTTTCGCTCCGGAGGCGAACGCTCTATCCCCTGAGCTACGGGGGCGCAGGGCGTAGCAAGGTTAGCGCATAGGGCAGGCCCGGCGGAAACCGGGCGGTCAGGCGCACCTTAGGATGGACCGGTGACTCCCGCTGACCTTTCGGAACTCCTGCACGCCACCGCGACCACCGTGCTCACCGAGCGCGGCCTCGACGTCTCCGTGCTGCCCGAACGCGTCACCGTCGAGCGGCCCCGCAACCCCGAACACGGCGACTACTCGACCAATATCGCGATGCAGGTCGCGAAGAAGGCCGGCGTCAATCCGCGCGACCTCGCGACCTGGCTCGCCGAGGCCCTCGGCAACGCCGACGGCGTCGACGAGGCCACCGTCGCGGGCCCGGGCTTCCTCAACATCCGGCTCGCCGCGGACGCGCAGAACCAGCTCGTCGTGAACATCCTCGAGCAGGCGGGCGCGTTCGGGCAGGGCAAGGCGCTCGACGGTGCGCTCATCAACCTCGAGTTCGTCTCCGCCAACCCGACGGGCCCCGTCCATCTCGGCGGCGCGCGCTGGGCCGCAGTGGGTGACAGCCTCGGCCGCGTGCTCGAGGCCCAGGGAGCGGAGGTCACTCGCGAGTACTACTTCAACGACCACGGCGCGCAGATCGATCGGTTCGCCCGCTCGCTCGACGCGGCCGCCCGTGATCAGCCGACGCCCGAGGACGGCTACGCCGGCGACTACATCGGCGAGATCGCGGCCACCGTCGTCAAGGACCACCCGGGCATCCTCGACCTCCCCGAGACCGAGCGGGTGGAGGCCTTCCGCGCCGACGGCGTCGAGCTGATGTTCGGGCACATCAAGCGCACCCTGCACGAGTTCGGCACCGACTTCGCCGTGTTCACCCACGAGGACGAGATGTTCAGCTCGGGCCTCGTCGAGAGCAGCGTCCAGCAGCTCAAGGACAACGGCAACCTGTACGAGAAGGACGGCGCCTGGTGGCTGCGGGCCACGGACTACGGCGACGACAAGGACCGCGTCGTCATCAAGTCCGACGGCAACGCCGCGTACATCGCGGGCGACATCGCCTACATCAAGCACAAGTTCGACCGCGGCTTCACTCTCGCGATCTACATGCTGGGCGCGGACCACCACGGCTACATCGGCCGGCTCAAGGCCGCGGCCGCCGCGCTCGGCTACGACCCGGCGCAGATCGAGGTCCTGATCGGCCAGCTGGTGAACCTGGTCAAGGACGGCAAACCCGTCCGCATGAGCAAGCGCGCCGGCACCGTCATCACCCTCGACGACCTGGTGGACGCCGTCGGTGTCGACGCCGCGCGCTACTCCCTGGTGCGCAGCTCGGTGGACACCTCCATCGACCTCGACCTGGATCTCCTCGCCCAGGCGAGCAACGAGAACCCCGTCTACTACGTGCAGTACGCGCACGCCCGGCTCTCGGCCATCGCGCGCTCGGCGGCCGAGCTCGGCGTCGTCGCCTCGACGGAGCATCTCGGCCTGCTCGACCACGCTCGCGAGGGCGATCTGGTGCGCACCCTCGGCGAGTTCCCCGCCGTGGCCGCGGGCGCCGCGAATCTCCGTGAGCCGCATCGCATCGCGCGGTACCTCGAGGAGCTGGCCGGCGCCTACCACCGCTTCTACGGCGAGTGCCGCGTGCTGCCGATGGGCGACGAGGAGCCGACCGACCTGCACCGCGCCCGCGTGGCGCTGTGCGCCGCCACCCGCCAGGTGCTCGCCAACGGCCTGGCGCTCGTGGGTGTTTCGGCACCCGACCGGATGTGAGAGGCCACCACTCGTGAGTGAACTGGATCGGGCCGTGTGGCCCGCCCACGCGCGCCGGGAGGCCGACGGTGCGGTCTCCGTCGCCGGGGTGCCCGTCACCGCGCTCGCGGCCGAGTTCGGCACGCCGCTGCTCGTGATCGACGAGGACGACTTCCGGGCCCGCTGCCGCGGCATGCGGGAGGCGTTCGGCGCGGACGCCGCGGTGCACTACGCCTCGAAGGCGTTCCTCTCCATGGAGATCGCCCGCTGGGTGCGCGACGAGGGCCTGAACCTCGACGTCTGCAGCGGCGGCGAGCTCGCCGTCGCCCTGCGCGCCGGCTTCCCCGCGGAGCGGATCGCGCTGCACGGCAACAACAAGTCGGTCGCCGAGCTGGACTACGCCGTCGAGTCGGGCATCGGGGACGTCGTGGTGGACTCGCTCTCGGAGATCGCGCGGCTCGACGCCGTCGCGGGGGAGCGGAACACCGTGCAGGAGGTGCTGATCCGCCTCACGCCGGGCGTGGAGGCGCACACCCACGAGTTCATCTCCACCGCGCACGAGGATCAGAAGTTCGGCTTCTCCCTCGCGTCGAACGGCTCCGATTCGCCGGCCATGAAGGCCGTGACCGCCGTCTTCGCCGCCGACAACCTGCGGCTCGTGGGCCTGCACAGCCACATCGGCTCGCAGATCTTCGACGTCAACGGCTTCGAGATCGCCGCCCGCCGCGTGCTCGAGCTGCTGCGCGACGTCGTCGCCCGTTTCGGCGCGGAGAAGACCGCGCAGCTGAGCACCATCGATCTCGGCGGCGGCCTGGGCATCTCCTACACCCCGCACGACGATCCGCCGCCCGTCGCGGACCTCGCGGCCAAGCTGCGGCACATCGTCGAGACCGAGTCCGCCGCACTGGGACTGGCGACGCCGCACCTCGCCGTCGAGCCCGGTCGCGCCATCGCGGGCCCGCCCGGGATCACGCTATACGAGGTGGGCACGATCAAGGACGTCGTGGTGGACTCCGAGGACGTCGGCCCGCAGGGTTTCCGGCGCTACGTCTCCGTGGACGGCGGCATGAGCGACAACATCCGCACCGCCCTGTACGGCGCGGAGTACACCGCCGTGGTCGCGAGCCGCGATCCGCAGGGCGAGCCGGTGCTCTCCCGCATCGTCGGCAAGCACTGCGAGACCGGCGACATCGTGGTCCGCGACACCGACACCCCCGGCGACCTGGCGGAGGGCGACCTGATGGCCGTCGCCGCCACGGGGGCCTACTGCTATTCGATGTCCAGCCGCTACAACATGCAGCCGCGTCCCGCGGTGGTGGCGGTCAAGGACGGCGCGGCGCGGCTCATCCTGCGCCGGGAGACCGTGGACGACCTGGTGAGCCTGGAGGTGCTCTGATGACCGAATCCGCACAGCAGAGGGAACTGGGCGTCGCCCTCCTCGGCATGGGCACCGTGGGCACCGAGGTGGCGCGCATTCTCGTGGAGAACGCCGACGACCTCGCGGCCCGCGTCGGCGCGAACCTCGTCATCCGCGGGATCGCCGTGCGCGACACCACGAAGGACCGCGGCCTCAAGGCCCTCGGCCTGAAGAAGAGCCTGCTCACGGACGACGCGGAGGCCCTGGTCGGCCGCGACGACGTCGACATCGTGGTCGAGGTGATGGGCGGCATCGAGCCGACCCGCACGCTGATGCTCAGCGCGTTCAAGGCCGGCAAGTCGGTGGTCACCGCGAACAAGGCGCTGCTCGCCGAGTACACCGGCCAGCTCGCCGACGCCGCCAACAAGGCCCGCGCCGACCTGTACTTCGAGGCGGCCGTGGCCGGCGCGATCCCCGTGATCCGCCCGCTGCAGCAGTCCCTCGCGGGCGATTCGGTGGGCCTCGTCGCCGGCATCGTCAACGGCACCACCAACTTCATCCTCTCCAACATGGCGGAGAAGGGCGAGGCCTACGAGACCGTGCTCGCCGAAGCCGGCCGCCTGGGCTACGCGGAGGCCGACCCCACCGCCGACGTCGAGGGCTACGACGCCGCGTCCAAGGCCGCGATCCTCGCCTCGATCGCCTTCCACACCCGCGTCAAGGCCGACGACGTGCACCGCGAGGGCATCACCGGCGTCACCGCCGCGGACATCGAGGCGGCGAAGGCCTTCGACTGCACCATCAAGCTGCTCGCGATCTGCGAGAAGATCACCGATGCCGAGGGCGCGCAGCGGGTCTCGGCCCGCGTGTACCCGGCGCTGGTGCCCTTCAAGCACCCGCTCGCCAGCGTCGACGGCGCCTACAACGCCGTCTTCGTCGAGGCCGAGAACGCCGGCCGCCTGATGTTCTACGGCGCCGGCGCGGGCGGCGCGCCCACGGCCTCCGCCGTGATGGGCGACCTGGTGGCCGCGGCCCGCAACAAGGTCGTCTCGGGCCGCGGACCCCGCGACTCGGCGTACGCCAAGCTGCCGATCGCGCCGATCGGCGAGGTGCTCACCCGCTACTACGTGGCGATGGAGGTCGCGGACCGGCCCGGCGTGCTCAGCGCCGTCGCGAACGAGTTCTCGGCGCGGAGCGTGTCCATCAGCACCGTCCGCCAGCAGGCCGACACCCCCGAGCGGGGCGCGCGCCTGGTGATCCTCACCCACAAGGCACCCGACGCGGCCCTCTCGGCCACCGTCGAGGCGCTGAAGAACCTGGACGTGGTGACCGCCGTGTCCTCCGTGCTCCGTCTGGAGGGAACCAGTGACTAATTCCGCTGCCACCGTGCACACCCCGTGGCCCGGCCTGATCGAGGCCTACCGGCACCGTCTGCCCGTGTGCGACACGTGGGAGCCGGGCTGGGCGCCCGTCACCCTCCGCGAGGGCGCGACCCCGCTGCTGCCCGCGCGGGCGCTCTCCGAGCTCACCGGCTGCGACGTGCACCTCAAGGTCGAGGGCCTCAACCCCACCGGCTCCTTCAAGGACCGCGGCATGACCATGGCCGTCACCGAGGCCAAGGCCACCGGCAAGAAGGGCGTGCTGTGCGCGTCCACCGGCAACACCTCCGCCTCCGCCGCGGCGTACGCCGCCATCGCCGGCCTCGAGTGCGCCGTGCTGGTGCCCGCGGGCAAGATCGCCATGGGCAAGCTGGCCCAGGCCGTGATGTACGGCGCCAAGATCATCGAGGTCGACGGCAACTTCGACGACTGCCTCGAGCTGGCCCGCAAGACCACCGCCACCTTCGACACCATCTCGCTGGTGAACTCGGTGAACCCGGTGCGCATCGAAGGCCAGAAGACCGCGGCGTTCGAGATCGTCGACGCCCTCGGCAAGGCCCCCGACGTGCACGCGCTCCCCGTCGGCAACGCCGGCAACATCACCGCGTACTGGAAGGGCTACAGCGAGTACGCCGCCGACGGCATCATCTCCGCGCGCCCGCGCATGCTCGGCGTGCAGGCCGCGGGCGCCGCGCCGCTGGTCAACGGGGCTCCGGTCAAGGACCCCGAGACCATCGCCACCGCGATCCGCATCGGTAGCCCTGCGTCCTGGAACCAGGCCGTCGCCGCCCAGCAGGAGTCGAACGGCCAGTTCCGCGCCGCCACCGACGAGAAGCTGCTCGAGGCCTACCGCCTCATCGCGAAGACCGAGGGCGTCTTCGTCGAGCCCGCGTCGGCCGCGTCCGTCGCGGGCCTCCTCGCCGCCACCGCCGACGGCTGGATCGAGAAGGGCTCCACCGTGGTGTGCACCGTGACCGGCAACGGCCTCAAGGACCCGGACACCGCGCTGAGCAGCCTGCCCGAGATCGCCCGCGTCGGCATCGACCCCGTCGCCGTGGCCGCCGCCATGGGGCTGACGGAGTAGCCGCGCCCGTGTCCCCCGCCTCGAACGCCCCGCTCGTCCTGCCCGTCGGCCTGAAGGCCACCGTGACCGTCCCGGCCTCCAGCGCCAACCTCGGCCCCGGCTTCGACACCCTCGGCCTCGCGCTCGGCCTCTACGACGACGTCACCGTCGAGACCGTCGATCCCGGGACCGACGGTGACCTGACCGTCGTGGTCACGGGGGAGGGCGCCGGGGACGTGCCCGACGACGACCGTCACCTCGTGGTCGTGGCGCTGCGCCGCACCCTCGCGCACCTCGGGGTCACCGCGACCGGGCTCCGCCTGACCTGCGTCAACCGCATTCCGCACTCGCGCGGCCTCGGCTCGTCGGCCGCCGCCGTCGTCGCCGGGATCGCGGCCGCCGCCGCGCTGGCCGCCGACGCCGACGCGCCCCGCGGGCTCACCACCGACGAGATGGTGCAGCTGGCCTCCGAGTTCGAGGGCCACCCCGACAACGCTTCCGCGAGCGTGCTCGGCGGCGCGGTAGTCTCCTGGACCGTGCCCGCGGTGCCCGTCCCCGACGTGGCCGGCTACCGCGACCACGCGGCGGCGAGCGCGGCACCGTCGGCCCCCCTGCACTACGGGGCCCGGCGCGTGGACGTGCACCCCGACATCCGGGCCTACGCCTTCGTGCCCGACGTGCAGTCCTCGACCTCGGTGACGCGCGGCATGCTGCCCCGCCTGGTGCCGCACGCCGACGCCGCGTTCAACGCCTCGCGCGCCGCGCTCATGGTGCTGGCGCTCACCGCGCACCCGGACCTGCTGCTGGACGCCACCGAGGACCGGCTGCACCAGCGGTACCGGGCCGCCTCCATGAAGGAGTCGTTCGCGCTGGTCGAGCGGCTGCGCGCCGCCGGCGTAGCCGCCGCGATCTCCGGCGCCGGGCCCACCGTGCTCGCGTTGACCCCCCAGGCGCTGCCGACCCGCCTCGCGGACGCCGCCGTCGAGGCCGGATTCGTCGTGCGCGAGCTGCCCATCGCCGACGGGGTCGCGCGCGGCTGAGCGCGCGGTCCCGGGGGTGGTGATTGCCGGGCGCCGGTACCCGCGCTATCATGGCAAAAGTGTCCGACCAGTGTGCGGACGCTGTTTCGGCACATTGCCATTCCACGCCCAGCAACCAGCCTCGGACGTGTTGGCGCGCCGGTCTCCACATCAGGCCGAGACATGTGTGCCCCCGCCGGAAACGCGGGGCCCGGCAGCCGAAGCGCAACAAGCACCTTCGTCATTCGTGCGTCGCCCGCGAAAACACCTGTGCACCAACGCAGGACAGCCCGGCGAGCACGGTAGGCCCCTGCTTCCGCAGTGCGCGAACAGGGAATTGAAAGGAACTCCGTGACCGAAACGGACGTGACCACCAGCCCGGAGACGGCCACCGCCGCGGCCAGCACCACGCGGGCCGACGAGCGTCGCCGCTCGGGCCTCAACGGCATGGTGCTGGCCGAACTGCGAGGCATCGCGAGCGAGCTGGGGATCAAGGGGGTCTCCGGGCTCCGCAAGGGCGATCTCATCGCCGCGATCAACGACCACGGCGGCGCCGCCAAGGCCGCGCCGAAGGCCGCCAAGGCCGAGGCGCCGAAGAACGACGCCCCCAAGGCGGAGGCCCCGAAGGCGGAGGCTCCGAAGGCTGAGGCGCCCACGAGCGAGGTGCCCACGAACGACGCCCCCAAGGCGGAGGCGCCGCAGGCCGAGGCCGCCGACGCGCCGAAGACCGAGGGCCGCACGGCCCGCGCCCCGCGGGGCGAGCGGGCGGCGAAGGCCGACCGGGCACCGTCGGACGACGGCGACGCGAGCGCCCAGGCCGACGCGCCCCAGGGCGACGCCCCGAAGAACGAGGGCGAGCAGGGCCAGCAGGGTCAGCGCCGCGAGCGCAACCAGCGCCGCAACCAGAACGCCGACGGCGAGGGCCGCCAGCAGGGCGAGAACCGCCAGGACCGCCAGCAGGGCGACCGCCAGCAGGGCGACCGCCAGCAGGGCGACCGCCAGCAGGGCGAGAACCGCCAGGACCGCCAGCGCAATCAGAACAACAACCAGGGCGGCCAGGGCAACAACCAGGGCAACCGCAACCAGAACAACGGCCCGGACGACGACGGCGACGGCACGGGACGCCGCGGGCGCCGCTTCCGCGAGCGCCGTCGCGGCCGCGACCGCAACCAGAACGACGGCGAGCCGCAGGTCAGCGAGGACGACGTCCTGCAGCCGGTGGCCGGCATCCTCGACGTGCTCGACAACTACGCCTTCGTGCGCACCTCGGGCTACATCGCCGGGCCGAACGACGTCTACGTCTCGATGAACATGATCCGCCGCAACGGCCTGCGCCGCGGCGACGCGATCACGGGCGCCGTGAAGATGCCCCGCGACGGCGAGAGCTCGGGCGACACCGGCGGCAACCAGGGCGGCGGCGGTGGCCGGGGCAACCAGGCGAACCGGCAGAAGTTCAACCCGCTCGTGCGCCTGGACTCGGTCAACGGCCAGGACGTGGAGTCGGCGAAGAACCGGCCCGAGTTCAACAAGCTCACGCCGCTGTACCCCAACCAGCGACTGCGCCTCGAGACCGCGCAGAACATCCTCACCACCCGTGTGATCGACCTGATCATGCCGATCGGCAAGGGCCAGCGCGCCCTGATCTCGGCGCCGCCGAAGGCCGGTAAGACCACGGTGCTGCAGGACATCGCGAACGCGATCGCCACGAACAACCCCGAGTGCTACCTCATGGTGGTCCTGGTGGACGAGCGCCCGGAGGAGGTCACCGACATGCAGCGCAGCGTGCGCGGCGAGGTGATCAGCTCCACCTTCGACCGGCCGCCGGGCGATCACACCTCGGTCGCCGAGCTGGCGATCGAGCGGGCCAAGCGGCTCGTCGAGGGCGGCAAGGACGTGGTGGTGCTGCTCGACTCGATCACCCGCCTCGGCCGCGCCTACAACAACTCGAGCCCCGCGTCGGGCCGCATCCTCTCGGGCGGTATCGATTCGACGGCCCTGTACCCGCCGAAGCGGTTCCTGGGCGCGGCGCGCAACATCGAGAACGGCGGCTCGCTGACGATCATCGCCACGGCGCTGGTCGAGACCGGCTCCACCGGCGACACCGTGATCTTCGAGGAGTTCAAGGGCACCGGCAACGCCGAGCTCAAGCTGGACCGCAAGATCTCGGAGCGGCGCGTCTTCCCGGCCGTCGACGTCGCGGCGTCGAACACCCGCAAGGACGAGCTCATCATGGCGCCCGACGAGGCCGCCGTGGTGAACAAGCTGCGCCGGCTGCTCGCCGCGCTGGACAGCCAGCAGGCCATCGACCTGCTGATCAGCCAGCTCAAGAAGACGCAGAACAACATCGAGTTCCTCATGACGGTGCAGAAGAACAGCGGCTTCGGCGACAACGACTGACCGCATCACGCAGACGACGGCGCCCCACTCCTTCGGGAGTGGGGCGCCGTTGCGTGTTCAGGGGTGTTTCGGCACGTTCTCCGTCGTGCGCACCATGAACACGTCGACGGCGTCCTCATGCACCGTCTCGAACCCATGGCGTTCATACAGCCGCCGGGCCGGGCTGCCGAGCGGGACGTCGAGGCGGACCGTGTCGGCGGTGGTGAGAACCTCGCTCAGCACAGCGGTGCCGATGCCTTGGCCCTGAGGAGCCTTCCCGCGGGAGGTGTTCACAGAGTCCGGGGTTGCGACCCGATGATCGGTGAGGAACTCCCGCGGGAGTGGACGGGCGTGTAGGCGACCGGCGCCGGAGTGAAGAACCCCCGCGGGAGCACCGTGGGGCGCTGCGGGAGACGACGGCACCGTCGGGCGGGCCGACGGGGCGCGCCTACTGCGGCAGGAACGGCGTGATCGCCGCGGCGATCTCCGTGCCGCGGTTGCAGTCCCGGTTGCCCACCTTCTGCAGTCCGATGTAGAGGACGCCGTTGGTGAGCGACTTGTACGCGGTGATGCAGTAGTCGGGTGTGTTCGTGTTCGTGCTCGGCACCGTGAAGGAGCGCCACTTCGTCGTGCCCGACACCGACACCGCCGCGCCCGTCTCCCACGAGTTCGACGTCTCGAAGGTCGCGAACTTCACGTCCGCGTTGCTGGCCTTCGAGTCGGAGCCCTTGCAGGCGTACTTCGCGCCGGCGGTGCCCGACCGCTGCCCCGGGTCATCGGCGAGCGGGCTGATGCCCAGCGTCGAGATCGTGGTGGGCGGTAGCAGGCACGGGTCGATGAAGCCGTCGCGCACCGTCGAGGTGTTGCTCACCGGTGTCGTGGTCGCGGGCGTCGACGGCGCGCTGCTGGCGGCGGTGCTGGTCGGGGAGGCGACGGCATCGTCGGAGCTCGTGCTGAGCGCGAGGATCGAGACCGCGGCCACGGCCACCACCGCGACCGCGGCGATCGCGCCGATGACCACGCCCTTCTTGGTGCCGCCCTGCTGCGGCGACTGCCCGGCGAGGCCCACCGGCCCGCCCTGCCACGTGCCCTGCGGGCCCGCGACCTGCGGATTCGACACCGGGCCCGACGGCCGGGCGAAGGGCTGCGAGGGCACGCCCTGGAACGGCGGGGGAGTCGCGGGACGGAAGCCCGCGCCGGGCGGCGGCGTCGCCACCCGCGTGGTCGGGTTCGACGGTGCCTGCCCCTGCGGGTACGCGCCCGCCGCGGCGGCGTGCAGGGCCTGCGCGAAGTCGTGGCACGTCGCGTACCGCTGCTGCGGCGCCTTGGCCATTCCGCGGGCGATCACGGCGTCGATCGCGGGCGGGAGGCCAGGGCGCTGCCGCGACGGCGCCGGGGGCGGGGCCATCAGGTGGTCGCGGATCACCGCGGTACCGCTGCTCGCGCCGAAGGGCTTGGCGCCCGTGAGCAGCTGGACCGTGGTGCCGGCGAGGCTGTACTGGTCGCTGCGGCCGTCCACGGGGTCGCCGCTGAGCTGCTCCGGCGAGGCGTAGTCGAGGGTGCCGACCACCATGCCGACGGAGGTCAGGTCGCTGTGCTCCTGCTGCTGGCGGGCGATGCCGAAGTCGCCGAGCATGACGCGCGGCGTCGAGCCCGTGGCGTCGATCATGATGTTGCCGGGCTTGACGTCGCGGTGCAGCAGGCCCTGGGTGTGCGCGTAGTCGAGCGCCGCCGCCACCGCGTCGACGATGGTCAGCACCTGGTTCACCGGCAGCCCGGTCGGGTTGCTCGCGAGCAGCGCCGAGGCGTCCTGGCCCGGGACCAGCTTCATGGACATCCACAGCCGGCCGTCGTCGTTGCCGCGGTCGTACACCGGGACGATGTTCGGGTGGTCGAGCCGCGCCGCCATGTCGGCCTCGCGCTCGAACCGCGCCCGATACGTCGGGTCGTGGGAGAAGGCCGTGGGGAGCACCTTCAGGGCGTCCACGCGCGGCAGCCGCGGGTGCCGCGCGGCGTACACCGCGCCCATGCCGCCCGCGCCCAGCAGGCGCTCCACGACGTAGCCGCCGATCACGGTCCCGGCGGGCTCGATCGCCGGTCCATTGCCTGACTCGTTCACGTCTTCACTCCCGGATTTCTCGAGAACTCGGCCCGCTCGCTTCGCTCCCGGCGCCGGTCTGGTGACAGCTCGTAGCTAACACCGGCGGACTTGCGGCGCGCCAGTCAACCACCAAACGTCCGCCGCATCGTGACCACGGCGTCGTCGCCCACCTGCGGGAGCCGGGAATTTCTCGAAGCCCAGTGCGTTCTGGCATACTGGAACGTCGGTATGGGTTCCGGTTCACGGTCCTGGCGCACGCCAGGGTCGACCCGGCGACCACGAACGAGAAGGACGGCAATCATGAAGCAGGGTATCCACCCCGAGTACGTGGCCACCACCGTTGTGTGCGGTTGCGGCAACACGTTCGAGACGCACAGCACCAAGGCCGACGGCCGCATCAACGTCGAGGTCTGCTCGCAGTGCCACCCGTTCTACACGGGCAAGCAGAAGATCCTCGACACGGGCGGCCGTGTCGCGCGCTTCGAGAAGCGCTACGGCAAGCGCGCCGGCAAGGCCACCGAGGCCGCAGCCGACTCGCAGTAGCTGTCCCGCCGACGCCCGTCCTGCCCCGCAGGCCGGGCGTCGGCGCGTTTCACGGGTACCCCAGCTCCCGCATCGACCCGCCCCGTCCGAGAAAGGCACCGCCGCCATGAGCGCCTCGTCCCCCTCCGCGATCGACGACATCCTCGCCGAGTACGCCGGCCTCGAGCAGCAGATGTCCGACCCGGCGCTGCACAACGACCCGGCCGCCGCGCGCAGGGTGGGCAAGCGCTTCGCCGAGCTGGCGCCGGTCATGGCGACGCACCGCAAGCTGGAGGCCGCCCGCGAGGACCGCGCCGCCGCGCAGGAGCTGGCCGCCGACGACGCCTCCTTCGCCGAGGAGGTGACCGCGCTGGGCGAGCAGATCGTGACGCTCGAGCAGCAGCTCACCGACCTGCTCGCGCCGCGCGACCCGCACGACTCCGACGACGTGGTCCTCGAGGTCAAGTCGGGGGAGGGCGGCGAGGAGTCCGCCCTGTTCGCCGGCGACCTCGCCCGCATGTACCTGCGCTACGCGGAGCGCCGCGGCTGGAAGGTCGAGACCCTCGGGGCCACCTACTCCGACCTCGGCGGCTACAAGGACGCCACGTTCGCGATCAAGTCCCGCGGCGCCGGCGCCGACGGGACCATCGACGGGGTGTGGGCCCGGATGAAGTTCGAGGGCGGCGTGCACCGCGTGCAGCGCGTCCCCGCCACCGAGAGCCAGGGCCGCATCCACACCTCCGCGGCCGGCGTGCTCGTCTACCCCGAGCCCGACGAGGTCGAGGAGGTGCAGATCGACGAGTCCGACCTGCGCATCGACGTCTACCGCTCCTCCGGCAAGGGCGGGCAGGGCGTCAACACCACCGACTCCGCGGTCCGCATCACGCACCTCCCGACGAACATCGTCGTGACCTGTCAGAACGAGCGCTCACAGCTGCAGAACAAGGCCCGCGCCATGCAGGTGCTGGCCGCGCGCCTGCAGGCCCTCCGCGAGGAGGAGGCCGAGGCCGCCGCGTCGGACTCCCGGGCCGCGCAGATCCGCACCGTCGACCGCTCCGAGCGGATCCGCACCTACAACTTCCCCGAGAACCGCATCGCGGACCACCGCATCGGCTACAAGTCGCACAACCTCGACCAGGTCCTCGACGGCGAGCTCGACGCCCTCCTGGACGCCCTTCAGGCGGCCGATCGCCAGGCGCGCCTCGAGGCCGAGTAACCCGGCGTGACCCGACCCACGATGCTGGCCGCCGCCGCGACGGCCCGGCTGGCGGAGGCCGGCGTCCCGTCGGCGCGGTTCGACGCGGAGGTCCTGCTCGCCGAGGCCCTCGGCATCGACCGCGGGCGGATCCCGATCGCCGACGACGCCACCCCGGAGCAGGCGGCCGCGTACGAGGCCCTGCTGGCCCGGAGGGCGGCCCGGGAGCCGCTGCAGCACATCCTGGGCCGCGCCTACTTCGGCCCGCTCACGCTGGCCGTGGGGCCCGGCGTCTTCGTCCCGCGGCCCGAGACCGAGCTCCTCGCCGTCTGGGCCGCCCGGCAGGTCGGGCGCGGCGCCGCCGTCGTCGACCTCTGCGCCGGCTCCGGCGCGCTGGGCCTGTACCTCGCGGCGACGGTGCCCGACTCCCGCGTCGTGCTCGTCGAGCGCGACCCCGCGGCCCTGGACTACCTGCGCCGCAACGCCGACGCGGCCGCGCTCGCGGGCTCGGCGACGGTGCTCGACGCCGACGTCCGCGACCCGGCGCTGCCCGCGCGCCTGACGGAGCTGCTCGGCACCGTCGACCTGGTGGTGTCCAATCCGCCGTACGTGCCCGAGGGGGCGGAGCTCGACCGGGAGGCGGCCGCCGACCCCGCCGTCGCGCTGTTCTCCGGCGCCGACGGGCTGGACCTGATCCGCGACCTCGCGCCGCTCGCCGCTCGACTCCTCGCCGCCGGGGGCGCCGTGGGCGTCGAGCACGACGACAGCAACGGCGCCGGCACCGCCGAGCAGTTGCGCGCGGCCGGCTTCGGCGGCGTCGCCGAGCACCGGGACCTCGCGGGAAGGCCCCGGTACGTGACTGGCAGGATGGACCCGTGAGCATCGCCAGCCGCGCCTTCGACTGCACCGACCCGGAATCCCGTGCCGCGGGCCTCAGCGCCGCCCGGTCCGCGCTGAAGGGCGGCCACCTCGTGGTGATGCCGACCGACACCGTCTACGGCATCGGCTGCGACGCCTTCGACGGGCGCGCCGTCGCGGCCCTGCTCGCCGCGAAGAACCGCGGCCCGGACATGCCCGTCGGCGTGCTGGTGGGCTCGTGGAACACCATCGACGGGCTCGTCAGCCGCGTCAGCGACGCCGCCCGCGAGCTGACCCGCGCCTTCTGGCCCGGCGCCGTCTCCCTCGTCGTCGAGCAGGCGCCCAGCCTCGCGTGGGACCTCGGGGACACCCGCGGCACCGTGATGCTGCGGATGCCGCTGCACCCCGTCGCGATCGAGCTGCTGCGCGAGGTCGGGCCGATGGCGGTCTCCAGCGCCAACGTCTCCGGCCGGCCGCCCGCCGCCACCATGCTGGAGGCGCGGGATCAGTTGGGCGACTCGGTCGACGTCTACCTCGACGGCGGGCCCTCCGAGCACGCCGCGCCGTCGAGCATCGTCGACCTGTCCGGGCCGCAGCCGCGCGTGCTGCGCGAGGGCGCCGTGAGCACCGCCCGGATCGCCGAGGTCCTCGGCGTCACCGTCGAATCGCTGGCCTGAGCTACTTCGTCGGGCCAGCGGTGCCGCCGACGTCGGTGATCAGCCAGTTCTGCGCCTTGTCCAGCGTCACGTCGTAGCGGGTGAGCAGCTCGCGGCCGGCGGTGGCCTGCACGTTGTTCGCGGTCACCGTCACGAACACGGCCACCTTGTAGGTCGAGTCGCTACGGCTGGTCACCACCGCGACTGGGTCGGTCCCCTTCGACACCCACTGCAGCGGCTGCAGCAGCTGGTTCATCGCGCCGGCCGTCGCCTCGAGCTTCGCCTTCAGCGCCGGCGAGACACCGGTCGTGATCGCGGTGCGCCACGGGGTGAGGTCGCGGTAGTCGAAGGTCGACGACCCGATCGCGTACTTCCCGGCGACGTCCTCGGCCTTGGCGTCGTCGGCCGCGGCCTGCTGGGTGGTTGCCAGCTCGGCGCGCGCGTCGTCGGCGCGGCCCTGGGCGCCGCTCCACAGCACGGCGAAGGTCACCGTCGACGCCAGGAGCGCGAGCACGAGGACGGACGCGACCACCAGCCCGGCCACCAGGCCGGCCGAGCGGCGCGGTGGGGGAGTGGGGGCGCCGAACCCCTGGGGCGCGTAACCCTGGGGTGCGTACCCCTGAGGTGCGTATCCGGGCGGCGGGATCTGCGGCTGATTCACCATTCGATGATCGCACGTTCACGAGAACAACGAAGCGCCCGGACCCATGCGGGATCCGGGCGCTTCGGCGGGACGGCTACGGCGTCAGTTGCCCGGAGCGGGCGTTTCCGCGGGCGTCTGCGCGCCCTCGGTCGGTGCCGCCGGGGTCGGCTGAGTGGCCTGCGACGACGGATCGGCGAGCGAGCCGCCCACGTCGGTGATCTGCCAGTCCTTGTCCTTGTCCAGGGTCACGTTGTAGACGGTGACCACCTCGCGGCCGCTGGCGGCCTGCACGTTGGTGGCTTCGACCTTGACGTAGGCGCTGACCTTGTAGATCGGGCCCGACTGCGAGTTGACGACGGCGTCCATCACGGTGCCCTTGGACACCCACTGCAGCGGCTGCAGCAGCTGGTTCATGGCGCCGGCGGTGGCGTCCATCCGCGTCTTGAGGTCGGGGGAGACGCCCTTGACGATGGCCGCGCGCCACGGTCCGAGGTCGCGATAGTCGAAGGTCGAGGCGCCGGCGGCGTACTCCGCGGCCACCTTCTCGGCCTGCGACTTCTCGGCGGCGGCGGCCTTCATGTCGCTGTTCTCGGACTTCTGCAGGCCCCACAGCACGCCGAAGGTGATCGACGCCGCGAGCAGGGCCAGGATCACGACGGTGATGACCACCGTGGTGACGGTCGCGCCGGCGGTCAGGCCCGCGGCCTGGTTCCGCGTCGCCGCGGCCCGGGCCGACGCCTTCGGGCGGCGCACGGGCGCCTCCACGACGTCGTCCTCGTCGTCCTCGACCGGGGGAGCGGGGCGCTTGGCCGTCTTCGCGGCGGGCGCGGCCTTCTTCGCGGTCGAGACCTTCTCGGTCGGAGCCTCGTCCTTCGTCGCGATCTCCTCGGTCGCGTCGGCGGTCTCCTCGGCCGCCTCGTCGACGGTGTCCTGCACGGTCTCCTCGGTCGCCGCGGCCTCGTCAGCGAGGTTCTTGTCGTCCGGGGTGGAATCAGTCACTTGTCGCGTAGCCAATCGTGTCGGGGTTCGTCGGTCCGGTGGAGCGCTACTTCTTCGGCGGGATGACCACCGTGAGGTTCGCGGCACCGTCGGAGCCGACCGTGTTCAACGCCTGCGAGAGTAGCGCGGCCATGTCGATCTGGGGCAGCACGTCCGTCAGGGCCTGCACCACGGGCACCAGCGGCTCGGTCATCGGACCGAGGTTCGACAGGAGCTTGCTGGTGTTCGGGGCGATCTTCATCAGGAACGGGTTGACCGACTTCGTGAGCATCTCGGGCCCGTTGATGCCGTTCATGAGGACGTCCAGCGCCTTGAGCACCTCGACGTCCTTGACCACGAAGGTGCGGGTCGCGGGACCGAACTCGGAGATCGCGCCCGGCAGCCAGTCCATGTCGGCCTGGTAGTCCTGCGTGTTCTCCATCATGCGGCGGATGTTGGGCATCCGGGCAGTCAGGGTACGGGCCAGCAGATCGCCGGCCTGCGAGATGTTCGGCAGCGAGCCCTGCGTGTTGCTGGTCGCGTCCGCCAGGGTTTCAGTGATGCCGCCGAGGTCCGTCGAGTTGATGTTGCTGGTCAGGCCCGAGATCAGCTGGAAGGTCTCGGGCAGCGACAGCGGCTCCTTGATCTTCGCGATGTCGATCGTCGAGCCGTCGGCCAGGTACGGGCCGTTGAGGTTCTCGGGGCGGAAATCGATGTACGGCTCGCCGACGGCGGACAGCTGCTCGATGCGCAGGCCCGTGTCCGACGGGATCTTGTACTTCCCGTCGTAGCGGAACTTCACGACGACCTTGCCGTCCTTGCGGTCGATCGTCTCGACGTTGCCCACCTTGACGCCGCGCAGCAGCACGGAGGAGTCGGGGAGCAGCTGGTTCGCGTTGTCGAGCTTCATCGTGACCGAGCGGTAGTCCGCCAGCGGCCGCCAGTGCAGCACGCCGAAGGCGATGTACGCCGTGCCCAGCACCATGACCAACGCGAAGGTCAGGAGGCTCAAGAAGGTGCTCTTTTTCACGGAACTGCTCCCACCATCCGAAGGTTGTTGACCGCCTGGCGGGCGGCATCGGAAGTGGGCACGTTCCCGTTGGTGCCCAGCTCCTTGACGTTGACCTTGGCCCCGCTGGAGAGGAACGGCAGGATCTTGTTCTTCAGCAGGTCCTCGAGGTTCGCCAGGTTCGCCTGCCGGCCGTTCATGTTCGGCCAGCCGGGGAACATCAGCGGCTTGATCACGCCCGCGACGGTCGCCGTCGAGGCGTCGAGCAGCGGCGCGGTGAAGATCAGCGGGGAGAGCGCGTCGGACAGCCGGCTGAGCAGCTTGATGGCGCCGGTGGTCAGGTCGAGCGTGTCCCCGAACCAGTCGTCCGTCGGCTTGAGCAGGGCGACGAGGATCTGGTCGTTGTCGTTGACCGTCGTCACGAGGCCGCCGACCGACGTGATCGCCTGGCTCACGTTGTCGCTCTGCGCGCCGAGGTCGACCACGGTCTGCGAGACCGTCTTGACCAGGCCGGAGAGCTTCTGCGGGTCGGCCGGCAGGTTGCTGTTGATCCGACTGAAGGTGTCCTGCAGCTGCATCAGGCTGCCGCTGCCGAGGAAGTTCGCCAGGTCGGCGAGGATGTCCTCGATCTGCGTCGGCGGCTTGGTCTGCGTCGTCGGCAGCGTGTCGCCGCCCTTCAGCGGCGTGCCCGGCTTGCCCGGCGTGGTCTTGAGGGCCACGTAGGTGTCGCCGAGGATCGTGTCCTGCTGCAGCGTCGCGGTGACCGTGTTGGGCACCTGGACGCCGTTGTTGATCTTGACGTCGACGACGGCCTTGCCCTCTTCGAGCGTCACCTTCTGCAGGCGGCCGGAGACCACGCCGTCGAAGACGACGCGCGCCCGGTCGGGCAGGTTGAGGACGTTCGTGAAGTCGAGGTGCACGACGTAGCCGTCGCCGCCGCCCGGCTGGCCGGGGGCGGGGATCGCCGACGGGTTGAAGGGCACGGAGCCGCAGCCGGCCAGCACCGCGCCGGTGGCGACGGTGGCCACGCCCATCGCGAGGGCCCGCCTGGTGAATGGATTGCGCATCAGTACGCCGCTCCCGTCGCGCGCAGGACCGTGGAGATGAGCTCCACGTTGACGTGGCCCGCATCGGCGACCTTGCACTGGCCCGGCGCGAACCGGTTCAGGTTGTTGCAGGTCTGGGCCGGGTTCTTCGACGGCACCAGCGCTGACGGCGGCCGGTACGTGATCTTGGTGGCCAGGGTCTTCTTGTCGACGCTCACCTGGAAGGCCCGGATCAGCGGCGGCAGGATGTTGAGCAGGTCGCCGAACTGCTTGGTCGTCGCCGCCAGCAGGGTCGTGGTGGGGACCGTGACCTCGAGCAGGGGAGCGATGAAGGCGCCGTACTTGTCGAAAACGGTGGCCAGCACCTTCACCAGCGGGACCAGCTGCGGGAAGGCGCCGATACCGGTGTCCATCAGCGGCTCGCCGACGTTCTTGATCCGGAACGCGTACTTCGTGAGGAAGGCGCGCATCTCGTCCCAGTTCTGGACCAGGCCGTCGGACGCGGGGGCGAAGGCGTCGAGGATCGCCGCCACGTCGCCCATGCCGGGGCCGGGGTTGCGCATCAGCTCGCCGAGCTTGTTGGTGAGCGCGGAGATCTCCGGGCCCGTGCCCTGCGTCGCCTTGTTCAGCGCGGGGATGGAGGCCATCGCCTTGCGGAACTCCTCGTCACCGCCGCCGACGGTCAGATCGTCGACGACCTTCGAGACCGCCTGGAGCGACTCGGTGATCGACAGCGGCGTCTTGGTGTTGGTGATGCACTTGCCGGGCTGCCACGTCGGGCCGCCGGTGTAGGTCTGGAGGAGCTCCAGGCGGCGCTGGGCGACCAGCGAGTCCGCGATCGCGACGACACCGACGTTGGTCGGCAGCTTGCGGTCGGCGGGCAGGTCGAAGTCGACGCGGGTCGTGGCGCCGTTCGGGGTGATCTTGGTGATCTCGCCGATCGGGTAGCCGAACTGCGCCACCTTGCTGCCGGTGAACAGGCCCACCGAGTTGTCGAGCTCGGCGCAGTACGAGGTGGTCTTCTCGGTGAGGCCCTTGAAGGCCACACCGCCGAGGACCAGCGCGGCGGCGACGATGACCACGAACGCGGACATCGCGCCACGGGAAGCGAGGAACTTACGCATCAGCAGGTCACCCCCGGGCTCGGAATGCAGACATTGGTCGCGAGGAAGGTCTGCTCGGACTGGTTCAGCTGGATCGTGCCGTCGGGCGCGATCGTCTTCTGCAGGCCGGCCAGCATCTCCTTGGCGTTGGCGATCGCGGGCTCGGCCTGCTGCACCACCTCGCGGGCCTTGGCCACCAGCGCGTCGAAGCGGCTGGCGAGCGGGTCCACGTTGTTGAGGTAGACGTTGAGCAGGGGACCGAGGCGCTGCACGAGCTGCGTGGTGTTCGACAGGTAGCTCTTGAAGCCGGCCAGGTTCACCTCGGCGGCGGAGAAGAACGTGCTCATGTTCCGCATCAGCGAGAGCAGCAGGTCGCCGTTCTGGTTGATGGTCGTCGAGTACTCGCCCATCACCTTGACGAAGTCGCCCGCCTGGTCCTGCTGACGCAGGATGTTCTCGAACATCTTGTTGAAGGTGCCGACGGTGTTGCGGATCGACTCCGGCTGGTCCTCGAGCGCCTGGTTCAGCTGCGACATGGACTCGCGGATCGGGGTCGCCTTGATCTTCTCGACCTTCGGCGTGGCCTGCTGGAAGGTCTCCAGGAGGCTGTACGGCATCGACACGCGCTCCGGCGGGATCGGCTTGTCGCCGAGGCTCGTCGTGCCCATCGGGGTCAGCGCCATGTAGTAGCCGCCGACGGTGGTCAGCATCTTCATCGACGCGGTGGTCGCGTCACCGAGGAAGACGTCCTTGTCGACGCGGAACTTCACTCGCACCCGGTCGTCGAGCAGCTCGACGTCGGAGATCGATCCGACGCTGATGCCGGCGACGCGGACGTCGACGCCCGAGCGCACGGCCTGCGCCTCCTTGAAGTCCGCCGAGTACTCCTTGGTGCCCGGCTGGAATACGAAGAGGTAACCGCAGATCGCCAGGACGATGACGGCGATCAGGGCGCCGACGATGCCCCAGTTCAGCTGGTACCGGCGGTCCTGCGCCGCCGTCGGCAGCGGACGGTTGAAGAGGTTCACTTTGGATTGCATACCGTCACCTTCTGACCTGCGACGAAGAGATTCATCATGCCGGGGAGCTTGGCTTGGCCCTTGCTGCAGGTCGCCGAGACCGCGGGCCCCGCCTGCGGCTTCGTGCCCTCGTTCAGGAGCTGGACGATGCCGGGGAGGGTCGCGAGCGCGTTCACCAGCTGCTCCGCCATGGGCATCGCGTTGCTGACGATGGCGTCGAGCGGCGGGTTCTCGTTGGGCGTGAGGCCCAGTGCCGCGAGCAGCGCGTTGGTGCGGCTCACCACACCCGAGGTCTTGTCGGACCACTCGCGCATCGAGTCGATGTTGCTGGCCAGCGTGCGGGCGAAGACGTCCAGCTGCTGGAGCACCTTCGTCAGGCCGGGGGAGGCCCCGCCGATGGACTCCGATACCGAGCCCAGGTTCGTGATGAGCTGGGTCAGGACGCGCTGCCGGTCGTTGCTCACGGCCATCAGCTTGTCGAGCGAGCCGAGCAGCGGGCCGAGGCCCTCGCCGTTGCCCTGGATCACCGCGAGCACCGACTGCGACAGGTGGTTGATGTCATCGGCGTTCAGCGTCGACAGGACCGGCTTGAGGCCGACGAAGACCGACGTGATGTCGAACGAGGACTGCGTGTACTTCTCCTCGATCGTGCTGCCGGGCTTCACCTCCGCCGCCGTGCTCTTCGGCGTGGGCCGTACCTCCAGGAACCGGGAACCGGTGAGGTTCTGGTACCGGATGGCCAGCGTGTCGTCGGCACGGAACTTGCGGTCGCGCTGCACCGAGAACGTCACGGCCGCGTTGGAGAGCCGGTGGTCCGAGGACTGCTTGACCGCGATGTCCTTGACCTTGCCCACCTGCACACCGAGCATGCGCACATCGTCGCCGACCTTGAGGCCGGACACGTCCTTGAACTCGGCGTGGAAGGTGTCGAGGTCGCCCTGGGGCGGCCGGGTCAATGCCTGCATCACCAGTACGAGCAGCAGGATCATCACCGCGGCGAAGACCACGATCTTGATCGAGGTCGCCTTCATTGACTTCATCGTTGGCTCAGCTCCCAGGCTTCGTGGACGTCGGGGTGCTCGGCTTCGCGGACGACGGTGCGCCCTGCGACGGCGTCGCCGGCTTGGTCTCGCCCGGCTTCGCCTCGGTGGGCTTCTCGCCCGGCTTCGGCGGGATGTAGGTGAACGTCGGTGCCGGCGGCAGCATCGCGCCGATGGCAGGGTAGTCGACCGACAGCCGCAGGTTCAGCACCGGCCCGTTCGGGGTGTTCGGCATGGCCTTGCGGACGTTGTCGATCAGCTGCCCGATCTGGATGCCGACGCCCGTCGCGCTCCCGTTGGGGAAGGCGTTGAGCAGCGGCTGCATCAGGGCCACCAGCATCGGCGTCGCCGTCTGGAGTCCCGCCAGGGCCTTCGGGTCGAGGATCTTCTGCAGTGCGGCGGTCAGGCTGTCGCGCTCGTTGGTGAGCGAGTCCAGCGTCGCCTTGCCGCGGTTGACCCACCCCTTGTCGTGCACCGGCGCGTAATCGAACAGCGTCTTCACGGCCGGGATGAGCGCCGTGGTCGCGGAGTCGGCGCTCTCGATGGCCTGCGTGATCACCGGGAAGGTCTGCGCGGTCGTGAGCCGCTGCGTGTCCTGCACTGCCTGCGCGACACTGCCGAGGGCCGTGAAGAGCGGGAGCATGGCCTTCGACGAGGCGTCGAAGTTCAGCAGGATCTGGCTCATGTGCGGGCGCAGGGCGTCGCTGTTGACGTCGCCGATCGTCATGATCATGTTCGAGACGGTGTTGTCGGTGATCGGCTTGGTGGGCGCGATCTGGGCGCCTTCCTGCAGCGTGCCGCCGCCGTCGTGCGGGGTCAGGATGACCTCGGAGACGCCGAACAGGTTGCCGGCGGAGTAGGCGGCCTCGAGGTTGTTGGTCAGCGACTTGCCGTCGGCCGACTTCATCGTGACCTTCACGCCCTGCTGGCCGTTGCCGAGGGCGGAGATACCGGTGACCTCACCGACCTTGATGCCCTGGATCCGGACGGGCGCGCCGTCCTTGATGCCGGCCGCCACCGCGGGGGAGCGGAGCGTGAACGAGAACTCGTCCTTGGGCCACAGGGCCTTGACCAGCCACCCGACGAGCAGGATCGCGAGGATGACGGCGACAGCGATGAGCCCGCGGCGCCGCAGCACCGACCGCTCGATCGACATTCCTGGTACGGAAACGACTCCCATTGGTTACCCCTTGAAGTAGACCGGGGAGGTGAAGCCCCACAGCGCGACGGTCATGACGAGGTTGAGGACGACGACGGCCACGAGACTGGCGCGGATGGCTCGGCCTGAGGCCGTACCGACGCCCTCCGGACCACCGGAGGCGAAGAAGCCCTGGTAGCAGTGGATGATGATCACGGCGGTCAGGAACACGGCCACCTTGATCACGGAGAAGACGATGTCCGATCCGCTCACGAACTGACTGAAGTAGTGGTCGTACGTGCCGGATGGCATGCCGTACACCGATTTCACCACCCAGGCGCAGGAGAGCCAGGACAGGATCAGGGTGATCAGGTAGACGGGGACCACCGCGATCAGGCCCGCGAGCACGCGGGTCGTCACCACGAAGGACACCGAGCGTAGGCCGAGGGACTCGAGCGCGTCGATCTCCTCGTTGATGCGCATGGCGCCGATCTCGGCGGTCATTCGGCAGCCGGCCTGTGCCGCGAAGCCGACGCCCGCGAGCATCGGGGCGAACTCACGGGTGTTCGCGAACGAGGCGACCACGGCCGTCAGGGGGCCCATGCCGAGCATGTTGAGGATGGCGAAGCCCTGCACGGCGACGATGCCGCCGACGGTGATGCCGAGGACCGCCAGCACCGGCGCGGTGCCGCCGCCGACGACGAGCGCGCCGCGGCCCCACGTGATGTCCGTGAGGATGTACATGATCTGCGACCGGTAGTGCTTGATCGCGTGCGGAACGGTGCGGATCACCTCGGCGATGAAGGAGACGACGTGGCCGATGGTGTCGAAGAGGCTCCAGGCCGATCCGGATGCTCCGAACAGGTTGAAGAACCAGCGTGTGCCCCGAGGGCGATAAACGGTTGCCATGTATCAGCTCACCTGTTCAGGGACGAAGGCGGTCGGTACGGCGGTGCAGGAGGTCATGGGTCAGCCGACCTGCGCCGGGGATGAAGAGGGTTGTGCCCTGCGTGAGTTGGTCATTGGTCAGCCCACCTGCATCGGGAAGAACATCGTGGTGACCTGCGTGATGAGCAGGTTCAACCCGAAGATGACGACGAACGAGAGGACGACGGTGGCGTTCACCGCGTCGGCGACGCCGCGCGAGCCGCCGCGGGCCTCGAGGCCGCGCTGGCAGCCGATGATCGCGATCACGGTGCCGAAGATGAAGGACTTGATCAGCGAGATCCACACGTCGACGGGGTGCGCGAAGGAGCCGAACGACAGCCAGTAGGCGCCGGGCGTCACGCCCTGGCCGCCCACGGCCACCAGGTAGCCGGCGAGCGTGCCGATCGCGATCACGAGGATGTTGAGCAGCGGCGCGACGATCCACGCGGCGAGCAGTCGGGGCACCACGAGGCGGTTGAGCGGGTTGATGCCCATGACGCGCATCGCGTCCGTCTCTTCGCGGATCGTGCGGGCGCCGAGGTCGGCGGCGATGGCGGAGGCGCCGGCGCCGGCGAGCAGCAGGCCCGTGGCGATCGGGGCGCCCTGCGTGATGACGGCGAGGCCGCCGGCGGCACCCTGGAGCGAGTCGGCTCCGAGCTGGGCGATGATGTTGCCCACCTGGATCGAGATGACGATGCCGAACGGGATGGCGATGAGGACGCCCGGGAAGGTGGTGACGCCGATCATGTACCAGACCTGGTTCAGCGCCTCCTTCCACTGGAGTCGGCCGCGGACCGTGTCCGTCACCATGGCCACCAGCGACATGATCAGCATCCGAACGCTGCGCCCGATCGTGCGGATCGAATCCACGACGGTGCTGGAGAAGTTCTTGCTGATGATCGACCAGTAGGAAGGTCGCCTGGCAGGCGTCGAGCCCTGCACAACGGATTGCGTCACCGCGAACGTCTCCTCTCGACTGTGGCCACACTGTGACCCACATACTGCGTTCTCAGGTGTATGACCGAGGACACTATAACGGTCCAACGAGTGATGTGCGTCATTGGCCTGCTTCGCGGAGGCTATGTGAGCGACTCGTCAGTAACATTCGGGCAGTCGGGTGGATCGTGTCCATCCGCTCAGGTCAGGCGGGGTGCGACGAAGTGTCATCGCAAAGCCTCGGCCCGCCGGAAGCCGTCGGCTCGGGGGTGCGAGTAGATTCGCACGCGTGCACATCGAGATGCTGGGCGGGGGGGTCGCCGGGGCCGGCGCTGCCGGGGTCCCGATGCGGGAATTGCTGGTAGTGGGACTGACAGCTGCAGTTGTCACATTCTTCGCGACGTCGCTGGTCCGGGTCGTGGCGACCCGCTTCGGGGCGGTCGCCGTCCCGCGTGCGCGCGACGTCCACGTGGTTCCCACTCCGCGTCTCGGGGGCGTGGGCATCTACATCGGGATGGTCGCGGGGATCTTCTTGGCCGCGCAGTTGCCCGCTCTTACCCGGGGCTTTGCCTATTCCAAGGATGCCGTCGCCGTTCTGGTCGCCGGCGCGGTGATCGTGGTCGTCGGTGTCATCGACGACCGGTGGGGCGTCGACGCCCTCACGAAGCTGGTCGGACAGATCTTCGCCGCCGCCCTCCTGGTGGTGATGGGGGTGGCCTGGAACGTGGTCTACGTCCCGGGGATCAATACGACGGTGGTGCTCGACCAGCTGCAGGCCGGCCTGCTCACCGTGGTGGTGGCGGTCGCCACCGTCAACGCCATGAACTTCATCGACGGGCTCGACGGCCTCCTGGCGGGGGTGGCGGCCCTCGCGGCCCTCGCGATCCTCATCTTCTCCGTGGGGCTGATGTTCGACTCGGGCGGTGACGCACCGTCGTACCCCCCGGCCCTGATCACGGCCGCGCTCTTCGGCGCCTGCATGGGCTTCCTGCCGCACAACTTCCAGCCCGCCAGGATCTTCATGGGCGACTCGGGCTCGATGCTCCTCGGCCTCACTCTCGCCGCTGCGTCGACGTCCGCGTCGGGCCGCATCTCCCAGAACGCCTACGGCACCACCGACATCTTCGCGCTGCTGCTGCCGCTCCTCCTGGCGGTGGCGGTGATGTTCGTGCCGATGCTCGACCTCCTGCTGGCCGTCGTGCGCCGCACGCGCGCCGGGGTGCACCCGTTCACCGCCGACAAGATGCACCTGCATCATCGGCTGCTGCAGATCGGACACAGTCAGCGCCGCGTCGTCGTGGTCATCTACCTGTGGGTGGGTGTGCTGGGCCTGAGTGCCGCGGCGTCCACGATGCTGCCGCCGACCCTCATCGCGCCCCTGTTCGGAGCGGGCCTGCTGTGCGCCCTCGTCGTCACCGTGGTGCCGCGGATCGTGCCCCGCCTGCGGGAGCGCTACTCCGAAACCGCGAGGTCAGATACATCGCCCAAGACGGGTGCCCGGTAACGCAGGACGGCCGTCCTGTTGTACTATCGTGTGTAGTTGATCGGCTGGATCACGGCGCAGCCCCGATGTGGGGAGTGCCCCTACTTCTTGGTAGAGTCTCAGCCAATCACAAAGAATTCGTGATGTGACCCACGCTACGGATTCGGCAGACGCCGCCCCCGTTCGCCGCGAGACCCTTCGCGTGAGCGACCCTGACCCCGAAGGAGGGGACATGACGACGCCCGCCCCCTCGGCCGATCGCACAGCGCCCCGCGGCGTCGTGACGTTCGCCAACCCCTTCGTGATCCTCGCGGGCATCTCTGTCGTCGTCGCGGGCATCGCCGCCGCGTACGGCGAGATCTGGTTCGGCGCGTGGTTCTTCGTCGGCGGGCTCATGGCCCTCCTCAACGCGAAGCTCGCGGTTCTCAAGGTCTCGGTGATCACCGCGGACGACGAGCCGCGGAAGGCTCCCGTCGCGGTCAACTCGATGGTGCGCCTCGCCGTGGTCACGGTCGTCGCGCTCGTCATCGCCTACTTCCTCCGGCCCGCAGGCCTGGGCGTGATCTTCGGCCTCGCCGTCGGTCAGGTCGTCCTCGTCCTGAACACCGTCATCCCCGTTCTGAAAGGGCTTCGCCAGCAGTCATGAACACCAACCTGTACGCCGAAGGCGCGATCAAGGTAGCCCACTACAAGTCGTTCGAGTTGTGGGGCATGACCTTTCACTGGGACACGATCCTGGCGACCGCGATCGCCGCGACGATCGTCCTGATCCTGGCGTTCATCCTGAAGGCGAAGGTCACCTCGACCGGCGTGCCGAGCGGTGTTCAGCTGTTCTGGGAGGCCGTCACCATCCAGCTCCGCGGCCAGGTCGAGGGCGCGATCGGCATGAAGGTGGCGCCGTTCCTGCTGCCGCTGGCGATCGCGCTGTTCACGCTGATCCTCTTCGCGAACTGGCTCGCCGTACTGCCGCAGCAGTACTCCGGTGAGGGCGGTACCCCGACCGAGATCTTCATGCCGCCGGCGGCCGACGTGAGCTTCGTCTACGCCCTCGTGCTGGTCGTCTACCTCGGCTACCACTTCGCCGGCTTCCGCACCCACGGCATCTTCGGCTACCCCGCGAAGGTCGTGAAGGGCCACGCGATCGGCCTGGCGCCGATCAACGTGATCGAGGAGCTCATCTCCAAGCCGCTGTCGCTCGCACTGCGACTCTTCGGCAACGTCTTCGCGGGCACGGTCATGGTCGCGGTCATCGCGCTGCTGCCGGCCTACATCCTCTGGTTCCCGAACTCCCTGTGGAAGTCCTTCGAGCTCTTCGTCGGCCTCATCCAGGCGTTCATCTTCTCGCTCCTCACCATCCTGTACTTCTCCACGTCCATGGAGAAGACGGACCACTGACGTGTTCGCGGCCCACACGGGCCACGGACGAGTAGACCCTGGTAGGCCGACTACCAGAAACCGAAAGGGAAACAACAATGGCAGATGTGACAATCGCTCAGGGTGCGCTCATCGGCGGCGGCCTGATCATGGGTGGCGGCGCGATCGGTGCCGGTATCGGTAACGGCCTCGCCGGTTCCCAGCTTGTCGCTGGCATCGCGCGGCAGCCGGAGGCCCAGGGCCGCCTGATGACCCCGTTCTTCATCACCGTCGGCCTGGTCGAGGCCGCGTACTTCATCAACCTCGCCTTCATGGCCCTGTTCGTGTTCGCTACCCCGATCACCGCAGGCTGAGACACTCGCAAGAAACGGGGACTGTCGTCATGCAGCTCGCTGAGGGAAACTTCCTTCTTCCCACCGCGGGAACCTTCATCTCGTGCCTGATCATCTTCCTGATCGTGCTCGGTGTGATCTGGTTCTTCGTGGCTCCTTCCATCCAGAAGGTCCTGGACGATCGCGACAAGATGATCCACCAGACCGCGAACGACGGTCGCGCCGCGGCCAAGGGATTCGAGGACGCCGAGTCGGAGTACCGCGCCGGAGTCGCCTCCGCCCGCGGTGAGGCCGGCAGCATCCGCGACGAGGCGCGCGCCGGTGGCCGCGTCTCGATGGAGGAACAGAAGCAGCGGGCTGCGGCCGAGGCGGACGCGATCACGCGGGAGAAGACCGAGCAGCTGCGCACCGCGGGTGAGTCCGCGGCCGCGGCGGCGCGCGCCGATCTCGCTCCGCTCTCGGCGTCGTTGGCGAGCCGCGTGCTCGGTTTCGACGTCACGCAGGACCCGGCCCTCACGGCGAAGCTGGATGCACTTTCGAGCGAAAAGGTGGTGAAGAACTAAATGGGTGTCTTTATCGGCAACCTGATCGCCTTCGCGGTCATCCTCTTCGTCCTGTGGAAGTTCGTGGTTCCGCCGGTGAAGCGGCTCATGAAGGAGCGCCAGGACACGGTCCGGGCGCAGCTGGAGGAGTCGCGCATCGCGCAGGAGAAGCTGTCGCAGGCGGGCCAGGCGGGGGAGCGCGCGCGCTCCGACGCCGCCCGTGAGGGCAGCCAGATCCGCGACGAGGCACGTGGCGACGCGGACGCGATCCGCGAGGAGCTGCGCGCCCAGACCGACCGCGAGGTCGCGCGGATCGGCGAGCACGGGCAGGGCCAGGTCGCGCTCAACCGCAGCAACCTGGTGCGGGGCTTCCGCTCCGAGCTCGGTGCGGAGGCCGTCGACGTGGCCGGGCGTCTCGTCCGCGACCACCTCAGCGACCCCGCCAACCAGTCCACGTCCGTCGACCGCGCGCTCACCGAGCTCGAGTCGATGACCGAGGGCGCCGACACGGCCCGCGTCACCGAGGCCGATCGCATCGGCACGCGCTCCCTGCGTGCCGCCAGCCGCGACGCGATCCGGCAGCTGGCCGCAGGCTTCGACCAGCGGACCGCCGGTCTGGACCGGGCCGCGCTGGCCCGCGTCGCCGACGACCTGGCCGACGTGGTCAACGTGCTGGGCGAGCAGCCCGTGCTGCGCAAGCACCTCGCCGAGTCGGCCGAGGCGCCCGCCGCCAAGCGTGCGCTCGTCGACAACCTCTTCGGCGCCAAGATCAGCGCCGAGGCGAACGCCTTCGTGCAGGACGCCGCGGCGGCGAAGTGGTCGGCCCCGGCCGACTTCGTGACCGCGATCGAGCGCCAGGCCCGCGTGGCGGTGCTACTCGGTGCCGAGCGCGCCGACGCGCTCGACGAGACCGAGGACGAGCTGTTCCGCGCGGGACGCATCCTCGAGGGCGAGGCGCGACTCACCGCGGCGCTGTCGGACTCCCGGGTTCCGGCCTCGGACCGGATCGCGCTGCTGGACAAGGTCTTCGGCGGCAAGGTGAACGAGTTCACCGCGGCGCTGCTCCGCCAGACGGTGCGCCTCGTGCGCGTCGGCCGCGTGGACGCCGCCGTCGCCTCCATCGCCGAGCTGGCTGCGGCCCGTCGCGGCGAGTCCGTCGCCGTGGTCGAGTCGGCGGTCGCCCTGACCGACGCGCAGCGGACCCGCACGGCGGATCTGCTGGCCCGGATCTACCAGCGCAAGATCGCGGTGCAGACCGAGGTCGTCGCCGAGCTCCTGGGCGGCCTGCGCATCACGGTGGGCAACGAGGTCATCGAGGCCGACATCGCGTCGCGCCTCGACAAGGCCGCCGAACAGCTGCCCCGCTAACAACCAAACTTCCACCCAGAAACACAAAAGAGGGAAACGAGTACTCATGGCTGAGTTGACGATCTCAACCGACGACGTCAAGGGCGCGATCGAGCAGTACGTCTCGACGTTCGAGGCCGACGCCTCCCGCGAGGAGATCGGCACCGTCTCCGACACCGCCGACGGCATCGCCCACGTCACCGGGCTCCCGGGCGCGATGGCGAACGAGCTGCTCGAGTTCCCCGGTGGGGTTCTCGGCGTGGCCCTGAACCTCGACGAGGACGAGATCGGCGCCGTCATCCTCGGTAACTACGAGGAGCTCGAGGAGGGCCAGCAGGTCCGCCGCACCGGCGACGTGCTGTCCGTGCCCGTGGGCGACAAGTTCCTCGGCCGCGTGGTCAACCCCCTCGGCCAGCCGATCGACGGCCTGGGCGACATCGAGGCCGAGGAGCAGCGCGTCCTCGAGCTGCAGGCGGCCTCCGTGCTCGAGCGTCAGCCCGTCGAGGAGTCGCTCGCGACCGGCATCAAGGCCATCGACGCCATGACCGCCATCGGCCGTGGCCAGCGCCAGCTGGTCATCGGTGACCGCAAGACCGGCAAGACCGCGGTCTGCGTCGACACCATCCTCAACCAGAAGGCGAACTGGGAGTCGGGCGACCCGACCAAGCAGGTCCGCTGCATCTACGTCGCCATCGGCCAGAAGGGCTCGACGATCGCCGGTGTGAAGACCGCGCTCGACGAGGCCGGCGCGATGGAGTACACCACCATCGTCGCGGCCCCCGCGTCCGACTCGGCCGGCTTCAAGTGGCTCGCCCCGTACACCGGCTCGGCCATCGGCCAGCACTGGATGTACCAGGGCAAGCACGTCCTCATCGTGTTCGACGACCTGTCCAAGCAGGCCGAGGCCTACCGCGCCATCTCGCTGCTGCTGCGCCGCCCGCCGGGCCGCGAGGCGTACCCCGGCGACGTCTTCTACCTCCACTCCCGCCTGCTGGAGCGCTCGGCGAAGCTGTCCGACGCCCTCGGCGGCGGTTCGATGACCGCGCTGCCGATCATCGAGACCAAGGCCAACGACGTCTCGGCGTTCATCCCGACCAACGTCATCTCGATCACCGACGGCCAGGTCTTCCTCGAGTCCGACCTCTTCAACAAGGGCGTGCGCCCCGCGATCAACGTCGGCACCTCGGTGTCCCGCGTCGGTGGCGCCGCGCAGACCAAGGGCCTCAAGAAGGTCTCGGGCTCGCTGCGCCTCGAGCTCGCCCAGTTCCGCGAGCTGGAGGCCTTCTCGGCCTTCGCCTCGGACCTCGACGACGCCTCGAAGGCGCAGCTGGCCCGTGGCGCCCGCTGGGTCGAGCTGCTCAAGCAGGACCAGTACAGCCCGTCGTCGGTCGAGGACGAGATCGTCTCGATCTACCTCTGCGGCGAGGGCCACTACGACTCGGTGCCCGTCGAGGACGTGCGCCGCTTCGACGGTGAGCTGCTGAGCCACCTGCACCACGCCGCGGCCGGCGTCTACGAGTCGATCGCGGGCGGCAAGGTCCTCGAGAAGGACCAGGCGGAGATCCTCGTCGCCGAGACCAACCGCTTCAAGCAGAGCTTCCTCGCCTCCGACGGCTCGCGCGTGGTGAACGAGGCCGAGTCCGACGCCCTCCCGGCCGAGGACGTCGAGCACGAGACGATCAAGGTCAAGCGCAATGGCTAGTATCCGAGAGCTGCGCTCGCGGATCCGTTCGGTCAACTCGACCAAGAAGATCACCAAGGCGCAGGAACTGATCGCGACCTCGCGGATCACCAAGGCGCAGGCCCGAGTCGCGGCCGCCAAGCCGTACTCCGAGGAGATGACCTCGGTGCTCTCGGAGCTGGCCAGCAAGTCCGGCTCGCTCGATCACCCGCTCCTCACCGAGCGGGCGAACCCGAAGCGCGCCGCGATCCTGGTCGTCTCCTCCGACCGCGGCATGTGCGGTGGCTACAACTCCAACGTGCTGCGGGAGACGCGCGAGCTCATCCAGCTGCTCAAGGACGAGGGCAAGGAGCCCGTCCTGTACGTCATGGGCCAGAAGGGGCTGGACTACTTCCGGTTCCGCGGCCAGGACGTCGCGGGCGCGTGGACCGGCTTCTCGCAGCTGCCGCACCACTCGGACGCCACCGCGGCGACCGAGACGCTGGTGAAGCTGTTCGAGACCGGCTCCGAGGAGTACGTGACGATCGACGGTGTCGAGACGCACGGCGTCGACGAGCTGCACCTCGTGTACACGCGCTTCGTGTCGATGCTCTCCCAGAACCCCGAGGTGCGCCGCATGGCTCCGCTCGTGGTCGAGGAGAGCGACGGCGCGTCGGACGACGACGCCCCGGCCCGCAACTTCACCTTCGAGCCCAGCGCCGACAGCCTGCTGTCCTCGCTGCTGCCGAGGTACGTCGCGACCCGAGTCTTCGCGGCCCTGCTCGACTCCGCGGCGTCGGAGAACGCCGCGCGTCGTACGGCCATGAAGGCGGCCACCGACAACGCCAACGACCTGGCCGTCTCGCTCTCCCGCGAGGCCAACCAGCTCCGTCAGGCGCAGATCACCCAGGAAATCAGCGAAATCGTCGGTGGCGCCGGCGCCCTCGCGAACTAGAAACCGGAAAGCAGACACATGACTACAGCAACCCAGCCCGCGTCGGCGGGCACCGCTGCGGCCACCGGTCGCGTGACGCGGGTCATCGGCCCGGTCGTCGACATCGAGTTCCCGCGCGGCGCCGTCCCCGCCCTGTTCAACGCCCTGCGCGCGGAGATCACCCTCCCGTCCGTGGCCAAGACGCTGACCCTCGAGGTCGCGCAGCACCTCGGCGACAACCTGGTGCGCGCCATCTCGATGCAGCCCACCGACGGCCTGGTCCGCGGCACCGACGTCACCGACTCGGGCTTCCCGATCCGCGTGCCCGTCGGCGACGTCGTCAAGGGCCACGTCTTCAACGCCCTCGGCGACTGCCTGGACACCCCCGGCCTCGGCCGCGACGGCGAGCAGTGGGGCATCCACCGCAAGCCCCCGGCCTTCGATCAGCTCGAGGGTAAGACCGAGATCCTGGAGACGGGCATCAAGGTCATCGACCTTCTGACCCCGTACGTCAAGGGCGGCAAGATCGGTCTGTTCGGTGGTGCCGGCGTCGGCAAGACCGTTCTGATCCAGGAGATGATCACCCGTATCGCGCGCGAGTTCTCGGGCACCTCGGTGTTCGCGGGCGTCGGCGAGCGTACTCGTGAGGGCACCGACCTCCACCTCGAGATGGAGGAGATGGGCGTGCTCCAGGACACCGCGTTGGTGTTCGGTCAGATGGACGAGCCGCCGGGCACGCGTATGCGCGTCGCCCTCTCGGCCCTGACCATGGCCGAGTACTTCCGCGACATCCAGCACCAGGACGTGCTGCTCTTCATCGACAACATCTTCCGCTTCACGCAGGCCGGTTCCGAGGTCTCGACCCTGCTGGGTCGTATGCCCTCGGCCGTGGGTTACCAGCCCACCCTGGCGGACGAGATGGGTGAGCTCCAGGAGCGCATCACCTCGACCAAGGGCCGGTCGATCACGTCGCTGCAGGCCATCTACGTGCCCGCTGACGACTACACCGACCCGGCGCCGGCCACCACCTTCGCGCACCTCGATGCGACCACCGAGCTCTCGCGTCCGATCTCGCAGCTGGGTATCTACCCGGCCGTGGATCCGCTGACGTCGACCTCGCGCATCCTCGAGGCGTCGATCGTGGGCGACAACCACTTCCGCGTCGCCAACGAGGTCAAGCGCATCCTGCAGAAGTACAAGGAGCTGCAGGACATCATCGCCATCCTCGGTATGGACGAGCTCTCGGAAGAGGACAAGGTCACGGTGCAGCGCGCTCGCCGTATCCAGAAGTTCCTCGGCCAGAACTTCATCGTCGCCGAGAAGTTCACGGGCGAGAAGGGCTCGGTCGTGCCGCTGGCCGACACCATCGAGGCCTTCGACCGCGTGTGCAAGGGCGAGTTCGATCACCTGCCCGAGCAGGCGTTCAACAGCTGTGGTGGTCTCGACGACGTCGAGGCCGCCGCGAAGAAGATCGCCGGGAAGTAGTTTCCAGTGGCTGACACGGCGTTTCAGGTAGAGGTCGTCTCCGTCGAGGAGCGGCTGTGGTCGGGCGAGGCGACGTTCGTCATCGCTCAGACCACGGAGGGTGAGCTGGGTGTCCTGGCTCATCACGAGCCGCTGTTCGGCCAGCTCACCACCGGTGGCGCCGTCGCCATCGACACGGTGGGCGGCGAGCGACTGGCTGCGGCGATCCGCGGCGGCTTCCTCTCGGTGACCGGCGAGAAGGTCACCGTGCTGGCGGACGGGGCCGAGTGGGCCTCGACGCTGGAGGAGGCCGAGGTCCGGCGCGCCCTCGAGGCGGCGGCGGACGGGTCCGACGAGCAGGCGACCGCGCAGGGACAACTGCGCGCGATCGAGTTCCTCGCGGGCAAGTAGCATAGAAGAAGCAGCGTGAAAGCCGGTGGCCCGGTGAGGACGGGCCACCGGCTTTCCTGCTATCCGGACACGGAGCAGTGAGGAGCGCGTGATGGGCGGAGTCTTCTTCGCCGCGGTGGTCGCGGTCCTGCTGCTGCTCGTCGTCGGCGCGGTCGTGGTCCTGCGCCTGTACAGCCTCCGCGTGGCGGGTGTGCCGATCATCCTGCGGTACCTGCCGGCGGCGGGGGAGCAGGGTTGGCGGCACGGCACGCTCCGCTACGACGACCACGAACTCAAGTACTACCGGCTCTCCAGCGTGCGGCTCGGTCCCAGCTGGACGCTGCCGCGCAGCGAGACGGAGATCGTCGGCCGGCGCGCTCCGCACGGCACCGAGCTCGACGTCATCGACGCCGACATGGTGATCGTGCACGCCGTCACCCCGGGCGGGGAGACCGAACTCGCCTTCGCGCGGGACGGCCTCACGGCCTTCCAGTCCTGGCTCGAGTCGCGGCCCAGCCCGCGCCGCCAGCGGCCCTAGTAGCTCGCCCGGTCAGCGGTCGCCGCCGGGCTTCCACAGCACGTCGCCCCCGGGATTCGCGACCCGGGACAGGATGAACAACAGGTCCGAGAGCCGGTTGAGGTACTTCGCCGGCAGCACTGACACCGTCTCCCCGTGCTCGCGCACCGCGTCCCACGCCGCCCGCTCGGCCCGGCGGACGACGGTGCGCGCGAGGTGCAGGTACGCCGCCAGGGGAGTGCCGCCCGGCAGGACGAAGGAATCGAGCTTCGGCAGGTCCGCGTTGTACTCGTCGCACCAGGCCTCGAGCCGGTCGACGTAGTCGGGCGTGACGCGCAGGGGCGGATACTCCGGATCGTCGACGATCGGGTTGGAGAGGTCCGCGCCGACGTCGAAGAGCTCGTTCTGGATCCGCAGGAGGACGGCGCGCAGCTCGGGCCCCGGATCTCCGACGGTGACCGCGAGCCCCAGGGCCGCGTTCGCCTCATCGCAGTCGGCGTACGCCCGGAGCCGGGCGTCCGACTTCGTGACCCGGGAGAAGTCGCCCAGGCCGGTGGTGCCGTCGTCGCCGGTGCGGGTGTAGATGCGGGTGAGGTGGACAGCCATGGTCACAGGCTGTCACAGGCCCGGGCGACGTGCCATAGGCTGAGCACTGTGGGAGAGAAGTTTCTGGTACACGGCGGAGCCCGGCTGACCGGCGAGGTCACGGTGGGCGGCGCGAAGAACAGTGTGCTCAAGCTGATGGCGGCCACGTTGCTGGCCGAGGGCACGTCGGTGCTCACCAACTGCCCCGAGATCCTCGACGTGCCGCTGATGGCGGACGTGCTGCGGGGCCTCGGCGCGGAGGTGGAGCTCGACGGCGACACGGCGCGGATCACGACGCCGGCGGTACTCAACCATCGCGCCGACTTCGACGCGGTCAAGCAGTTCCGCGCGTCGGTGTGCGTGCTGGGGCCGCTGATGGCCCGTGAACACCGCGCGGTGGTCGCACTCCCGGGTGGCGACGCGATCGGCTCGCGGCCCCTGGACATGCACCAGTCGGGGCTCCGCGCGCTCGGCGCGACCAGCTCGATCGAGCACGGTTGCGTTGTGGCGCAGGCGGACTCGCTCCGAGGCGCCGAGATCACGCTGGAATTCCCCTCGGTGGGGGCCACGGAGAACATCCTGATGGCGGCGGTGCTGGCCACGGGACTGACCGTGATCAGCAATGTCGCGCGGGAGCCCGAGATCGTCGACCTCTGCGCGATGCTCGTGCAGATGGGCGCCGATATCGAGGGCATCGGAACCGACACGCTCATGGTGCGCGGGGTGGAGAAGCTGCACCCCACGGAGCACCGGGTCATCGGGGATCGCATCGTCGCGGCCACATGGGGCTTCGCCGCGGTGATGACGCGGGGCGACATCACCGTGAACGGCGTGGCACCGGAGACCCTCGGGGTCGTGCTGCAGAAGCTGCAGGACGCGGGGGCGACGGTGACCGAGCGTGCGGACGGCTTCCGCATCGCCTCGCCGGAGCGACCGCACGCCGTGAACGTCGCGACGCTGCCCTTCCCGGGATTCCCGACCGACCTCCAGCCGATGGCCATCGGCATGGCGTGCGTCGCGGACGGTACGTCGATGATCACGGAGAACGTCTTCGAGGCGCGGTTCCGGTTCGTCGAGGAGATGGTGCGCCTCGGCGCGGACGCGCGGACAGACGGTCATCATGCGGTGATCCGGGGAGTGGAGCAGCTCTCGAGCGCGCCGGTCTGGTCGACCGACATCCGCGCGGGCGTCGGCCTGGTCCTGGCCGGCCTCTGCGCCGATGGGGTGACCGAGGTGCACGACGTCTTCCACATCGATCGCGGGTATCCCAACTTCGTCGGGAACGTGACGGCGCTGGGCGGACGGATCGAGCGGGTCTCCTAGGAGGGGATCCACGCCGGCAGCGGACATCGATGCGGGCCGGAAGGCCCGATCACCCGGACGACCTGCCGATTTGTGTTCCGAGTTCGACGTGTGTAACTTATATCGAGTCAGCAGCGCCCAGGCGCCGCCCGGCAAGGCCCACAGCAGTCCAATGAATCTGGATCTCGACGTGCCGCCGGAAGTTCGGAAACCGGGAAGATCCGCAAGGATCATCGCGCTGACCGCCACGGAAGAGAAACCTTCTCCTCGATCACGCCCAGCGGGATCGTGTGGTTCCTCCATGTGGTGAGCGGTTCGGATGCCCGAAACGCGGCCCGCGAGAGCGAGTTGCGAACGAAATTCCGACCTGCTAGGCTAGAACGGTTGCTCCGAGCAGCCAGCCCCACGAAAGAACATCACTTTCGAGCGCCCAGCGCGATCGAGAGGGTTTCAACGTGAGGTTGAGCAGATCGAAGCGCTTCCGAAGCCGCCCGCGAGAGCGAGTTGCACACGGAAATCCGCTCTGCTAAGCTAGAACGGTTGCTCCGAACGAGTAGAGCCGGTCAAGTTGACCTGCTGACTCCGATAGAGTAGCATGAACTGCCTGCGAAGGTGCGGTTCACACAGAAAACATATGGTGTGAGCGGCCGCGTTTGGCGTGTTCTTTGAGAACTCAACAGTGTGTCGATGAAATTGTCAGTGCCAAATTTTTTGGCACGCATGGACAATCAAATTATTTGGTTGTTTGTGTTGTGGCTTTTCTCGTTTATTTCTTTGCGAGATGTATTTCTGGAATCATTGATTTTTGTCAGTGGTTTCGTTTTTTGTTCA
>NZ_JAIULG010000026.1 GCF_020169415.1 Tsukamurella sp. M9C | reverse complement strand
ACCTGACGCTGCGCCCCGGCGAGGTGACGTTCGTGGTCGGCGGCAACGGCAGCGGCAAGTCGACGCTGGCAAAGCTGATCTGTGGGCTGTACGCGCCGCGGATCGGCGAGATCCGCGCCGGCGGCGAGCCGATCGGCCCGCAGAACCTGGAGTGGTTCCGGCAGCACACCACCGCGGTCTTCTCGGACTTCCACCTGTTCGACGACTACCTCGGCCTGGCGGCCGACGACCTGGACGACCGGGTCCGCGGGCTGCTGCACGACCTGGAGCTGGCGCACGCCGTCACGGTGCAGGACGGGAAGCTCTCGACGCTCGCCCTCTCGACGGGGCAGCGCAAGCGGCTCGCTCTGCTGACCGCGCTGCTCGAGGACCGGCCGGTGTACCTGTTCGACGAATGGGCCGCCGACCAGGACCCCCGCTTCCGCGCGGTCTTCTACGACCGGATCATCGCCGACCTGAAGGCGCGCGGGAAGACGGTGGTCGTGATCACCCACGACGACCGGTACTTCGACCGCGCGGACCAGCTCGTGAAACTGGACTTCGGCCAGGTGGTCCCGGCGTCGGCGGCGATCGCGCGCGGAGTAACCTGATCCCTACCTATCAGTAGCTACGAAGGGGTTGAAGTACAACCATGGTTGACACCGCCCGGACATCCGTCGCAGGCCTCGAGGTCGCAACGGTCCTCTACGACTTCATCAACAACGAGGCACTTCCGGGCACCGGTATAGACCAGACCGCCTTCTGGGCGGGCGCCGCGCAGCTGATCGGCGACCTGGTCCCGAAGAACCGCGCGCTATTGGCCACCCGTGACGAGCTGCAGGCGAAGATCGACGCCTACCACGCCGCCGCTCCGGGCGAGATCACCGACTTCCCCGCGTACAAGCAGTTCCTCACCGACATCGGCTACCTGGTGCCGGTCCCCGAGGACCGCGAGATCACCACCGCGAACGTGGACACCGAGATCACCTCGACCGCCGGCCCGCAGCTGGTGGTCCCGATCCTCAACGCCCGCTTCGCGATCAACGCCGCGAACGCCCGCTGGGGCTCGCTGTACGACGCCCTCTACGGCACGGACGCCATCTCCGAGGCCGACGGCGCCGAGAAGGCGCCCGGCGGCAAGCCCGGCTACAACAAGGTGCGCGGCGACAAGGTGATCGCCTTCGCCAAGGACTTCCTGGACAAGGCCGTGCCGCTCGAGTCCGGCTCGCACGCCGACGTCGTCGAGTACCGCATCAACGGCACCGAGCTGCTGGCCACCGTCAAGGGCGCGTCGGGCTCCAGCGAGGACGCCTCGGTCTGCCTGGCGGACCCGGCGGCCTTCGTGGGCTACACCGGCGAGAAGGACGCCCCGTCGGGCATCCTGCTGCGCCACAACGGCCTCCACCTGGAGATCCAGATCGACGCCGCCTCCCCGATCGGCTCGACCGATCGCGCGGGCGTCAAGGACGTGCTCGTCGAGTCCGCGGTCACCACGATCATGGACTTCGAGGACTCGGTCGCGGCCGTCGACGCCGACGACAAGGTCGTGGGCTACCGCAACTGGCTGGGCCTGAACAAGGGCGACCTCGCGGAGGAGGTCAGCAAGGGCGGCAAGACCTTCACCCGCACGCTGAACCCGGACCGCGTCTACACCGCCGTCGACGGCTCCGAGCTGGTGCTGCACGGCCGCTCGCTGCTGTTCGTCCGCAACGTGGGCCACCTGATGACCACCGACGCGATCCTCCTGAACGGCGAGGAGATCGGCGAGGGCATCCTCGACGGCATCGTCACCTCGCTCATCGCGATCCACGGCCTCTCGGGCGACATCCGCAACTCGCGCACCGGCTCGGTGTACATCGTGAAGCCGAAGATGCACGGCCCCGACGAGGTGGCCTTCGCCGCGGAGATCTTCGCCCGCGTCGAGCAGCTGCTGGGCCTGCCCGCGCTCACCCTCAAGGTCGGCATCATGGACGAGGAGCGCCGCACGTCGGTGAACCTCAAGGCCGCGATCGCCGCCGCGAACGACCGCGTCGTGTTCATCAACACCGGTTTCCTGGACCGCACCGGCGACGAGATCCACACGTCGATGGTCGCGGGTCCGATCGTCCGCAAGGGCCAGCTCAAGGGCCAGACCTGGTACCCCGCGTACGAGGACAGCAACGTCGACATCGGCCTGCACGCGGGCCTGCAGCACAAGGCGCAGGTCGGCAAGGGCATGTGGGCCATGCCCGACCTGATGGCCGCGATGCTCGAGCAGAAGATCGCCCAGCCCAAGGCCGGCGCGACCACCGCGTGGGTGCCCTCGCCCACCGCCGCGACCCTGCACGCCCTGCACTACCACCTGGTGGACGTGTTCGAGGTGCAGAACGAGATCGCCAAGCGCGATCCCGCGTCGGTCGACGACATCCTCACCATCCCGCTCGCGCCGAACGCGAACTGGTCGGAGGAGGAGAAGCGCGAGGAGCTCGACGAGAGCGCCCAGTCGATCCTCGGCTACGTCGTCCGCTGGATCGACGCGGGCGTCGGCTGCTCGAAGGTGCCGGACATCCACGACGTGGCCCTCATGGAGGACCGCGCGACCCTGCGCATCTCCTCGCAGCTGCTCGCGAACTGGCTGCGCCACGGCGTCGTCACCGAGGCCGAGGTCATCGAGGCGCTCAAGCGCATGGCTCCGGTCGTCGACCAGCAGAACGCCGGCGATCCGACGTACCGCCCGCTCGCGCCGGACTTCGACACCAACATCGCCTTCCAGGCGGCGAAGGACCTGGTCCTGCTGGGCGGCACGCAGCCGAACGGCTACACCGAGCCGATCCTGCACGCGCGTCGCCGCGAGTTCAAGGCCGCGAACAGCTGAGCAGCGCAGCCGAGACCGACGCTGTGCCGGACTCTGGGCCGGTCGTGATCGAAGCCGATCGCGACCGGCCCGGTGCGTTCACGGTGCTCCTCGACGGGACGCCGCAGAGCTACATCGACACCGGCGACCCGACGAACCTCGTCTTCGAGTACGTCCGGCGCATCGGGCACGTCGTGGACCTGGTGCGCCCGACCGGCGAGGCCATCACCGCCGTCCACCTGGGCGGCGGCGGCTTCACGCTGCCCCGCTACGTCGCCGCCACCCGCCCCGGTTCGCGCCAGCAGGTGCTGGAGAACGATCGCGCGCTGATCGACGCGGTGCGCGCCGCCGCGCCGCTGCCCAAGCGCGAGCAGATCAAGATCCGCTGCGCCGACGCCGCGGTCGCCGCCACCGCGCTGCCCCCGGGCATGCTCGGCACCGTCGATCTGCTGGTCCTGGACGTCTTCGCCGGGGCCCGCACCCCGGCGGCTCTCACCACGCGCGAATTCTTCGCGTCGCTCGTCCCCTTGCTCGGCCCCGGCGCGGTGGTCGCGCTCAACATCGCCGACGGTGCGCCGCTCGCCTTCGCCAGATCCGTAACCGCGACCGTCGCCGAGGTCTTCGGCGGGCCTACCGATGGCTCCGTGGCGATCGCGGCCGAGCCGGCGGTGCTGAAGGGCCGCCGATTCGGGAACCTCGTACTGGTGGCGGGTGCCGTGCCGGATCTGCTGGAACGCGGTCTGGGGCGCCGCCTGGCCGGCGATCCGTTCCCGGGAACCCTGCTGGCGGGCGCCGAGGCGGCCCGGTTCGTCGCCGGGGCGAAGCCTTTCACCAGCGCGAACGCACAGGAGTCTCCTATGCCACCGCGCGGGCTCTTCGGGTAGGTTGCTCTCGATGGGATCACATCGTTCTGGAACCGGTTCCCGTGGCGTCGCGCGCTGGCTGATCGCCGCGGTGGTCGTCGTCGTCGTGATCGCCGCCGTGGCGGCCGCGATGGTGTGGCTGTCGGGGCGATCGGAGCAGGAGGGCCGCGACGCGGCGGCCTCGTGCGTGCGCGGCGACCTCGCGGTCCAGGTCGCGGCGGCCCCCGCCCTGGTCGGCCCGCTCCGCCGGGTCGCGGAGAGCTTCAACGCGAGCGGCGCCGTCTCGGCGGACTACTGCCCGAAGATCGAAGTGTCGGGGATCGACTCCCCCGTGGCGCTGGACGCGCTGACGGGAACCTGGGATCCGAAGCTGGGCCCCGCGCCGTCGCTGTGGATCCCCGAGAGCACGCAGTGGACGGCGCGGCTCGCGGCCGCCAAGCCGGCGGAGCTGTCCGGGCAGCCCACGTCGATCGCCACGTCGCCGGTGGTGCTCGCCGTGCGCGGGTCGGCGCGCTCGGCCTTCGACGGTGTCCGCTGGCTCGATCTCTCCGCCCGCCAGGAGCAGCTCCGGATCGCGCTGCCGACGGGGGCCGAGGCCGACGGGACGTACCTCGCCGCGCAGTCCGTCGCCGCCGCCGTCGCCCGCACCGCGGGCGCCGCTCTGTCCGACGAGGCCGCGAAGAGCCCGGTGGTCACCGGCTCGCTCGCCCGGTGGGCGAAGGACGCGCCGAAGTCCACCACCGCCGGCGCCGCCCTCGACGCGCTGACCAAGCCGGGCGATGCGGTGCGTGCCGTGCCGGTCACCGAGCAGCAGCTCGCCGCGTTCGCGCGGGGTCGCGGCAACGCCGCCCCGGTCGCGGTGTACCCGTCGGGCCCGACCGCCTCGGCGACGTACCCCGCGGCCGTTCTCGACCGCGAGGACACGACCGACGCGCACGATCGCGCCGCCGCCGACTTCGTCGCCTTCCTCACCCAGGGCGGCAACGCGAAGCCGCTGGCCGAGGCCGGATTCCGGGTCGTCGGCGAGCCCGCGCCGGCCAAGACCCCATCGGTCGAGTTCGGCACCGTCGAGCCCCTCGCCCCCGCGTCGAACGTCGCCGTCATCTCCCTTGCGGACACCCTGAACCGGCGGTAGCCGGGCAGCGAGATCAGAAGGGTGGCGGGCCGTCGAACGACGGGGTCCGGCTCGGCGACGTGGGCTCGCCGATCGCGGCGGCGAGGTGCTCCTCGACCGTGCTGACGGGCGTGTTCGCGAGGGCGAGGTCCGCCTCCATCGCGGCGACGTTGCGCTGCCGTAGGCGCTCGCGGCGCGCGTGTTCGCGCTGGAGGCGCGTCCGTCCTCCCGGCGGTGGGGCCTGTTCTCGGCGTTTCGATTCTTCGGCGCTATCGGGCAGGGTCCAGCGCACCCGCTTTAGGTCGGGGAACAGTGCGAGGACGGTGCCACTCGGATCGACGATGTAGCGACGCCCGTCCGCCGAGGTCCACAGGATCCGGCCGTCGGGCAGGCGCGCGTCGATCCACTCACCCGCGGTCTTGAGCTGATGGTGTGCGGTGCACAGCGGCTGCAGCTGATCCGCCGAGGTAGCGCCACCCAGCTCCGGGTCGCGGTGGTCGTACTCGCGCCGATGGTCGACCTGCGCCCGCGTCGCGGGACGGGTGCAGTAGGGAAACACGCACCGCGGGAACACCAGCCGCAGGTACCGCCGCAGATCCGCCGACGGCCGATACCCGCTGCTCCCCCGCGCTGACGCCACTGCACGGGCACCACCTGCATCGCGAGCGTCGACGTCGACGCCCACACCGGGGTCCGGCGGCGCACCCTGTGGATCGGGGTCGTCATCGGGATCGTCATCGCGGCGCGGAGGGGGTGGCGGACCGTCCGGTGGCGGGCAGTCGGGCGGCAGATCGTCGGGCGGACATCCACCGAACCAGACCCCGCCACCCTCGCCCGGGCCCGAATGACCTTCGAGCCGAACGACGATGTCCGCCCAGACTGCCGCGAAGTCCAATGTCCCGCGCGGGCCGTCGAAGCCCGATGCGGGAACAGAGGTTCGCTCGCGCTCCGTCGGTCCTGGTGGCAGTTGCTCCGCGATCGCCGATTCATCGATCCGTTGGCCGAAGGGGCGGATCCTCGCGTCCTCGCGAGCAGCGAGTTCGCGCGCGTGGTCGCCGGTGATCGGACCGTGCCCGACCAGATACCCGAAGCCACCTCGCGCATCGGTAACGAGCGCCGCCCCATGATCGGAATCGCCGTCCGGCGCAGAGAGGTCACGCTCGTTGATCACCACGTTGATCAACGTCACGAACCGGGTGATCACGCCGTCCGCGTCCGGCTCGCCGTGGAAACGCGCCTCGCGATAACGACAATCGGGCGTCTCGCATTCGCAGCCGAGGGTGCTGTATCCCCGGGTGAGCTGGACCCAGCCGTCGGCGCGGCGCTGTGCCGGCGTCCGCGGATCGGCGTCGCACACGGTGCCCGCGATGTGGTCGACCCGCGCCTCCACCTCGCGTACGTCCTCAGCCGGCATGAGGGCGAACACCGCGGCCATGCCGTCCTGCTCGGGACGGAAGCTCACCCTCCGGTCCTCGATCGCCGCGCGGCGCCGCCGTTCGGCCGCCTCCGCATCGATCTGATCGACGATCAGGTCGGCAGCCTCCCGCAACGCGGGGAGTGAGAGCACCTCGTAGTCCACCGTCAGCCGGTCGGCGAGAAGTTCGTCGAACCGGCGCACCTGCACCCCGTCGAGCGCCCGGGACCGATGCAGCGCCGCCTCCCCCGCCTTCGGCGAGATCACGTTCTCCCCGATCAACGCGAACACCTTGGGCAACCGCTCCACGAGGCCGATCGCCGTCTCGATCGCGATCCGCGCGGCCGTCGACCCCAACCGCAGCAGCGTCGAGACCTGCGCCTCCAACGCCACACCTGCCGCAGTGAGGCTCCGTCGGGCCTCCAGCGCCTCCGCGAAGTCCCCCGGCCGGGCCAAGTATTCCGCCTCGTCGTCGGCGTACATCACCCGATGCAGGGCGTACACGGCCGTCATCGTCCGGCAGTACGCGATGCTCTCAGACCGACGTTGTTCGAACAACACCTCCGCGACCGCACACTCCTGACCACCCGCACAGAGGAGCCCCGAGGGAATCATTTCCCCAGGTAGAGTGCTCAACCCGGCCGGCATCGTCATTCTTCGATTCTACGCTCGTTCGAACGATCACGCCATACTTGCTCGAATCTTGTTCGAACGGATGGCCGGTCGGCAGTACCGCCGCTCGAGCTCGCCGCGCGCGCCACCCGGAGTCCGCCACGGGCGGGCACCAAGCCGCATGGAGGTCTCCGAGCACGCCGGCACGCGAGCACGGTTTCGCCACATATGGGCCCCATCGTCTGGAATCGGAGCGATCGAGACCTCGGCGGCACCCCCGATCTCGGATACGGTGAACGAGGAACACAGCCGCGGCTGTCGCGGTGAAGCAGAGGCGACGGCGGTCAGCGGACGAGTCCATCGGAAGGTTGCATCATGGCGCTTCTCGACAAGATCAAGGACCTGCTCGGCAAGAACCCCGACCAGGTCAACAAGGTGATCGACAAGGCGGGCAGTGCGGCGAAGGGCAAGTTCGCCGGCCACGAGGACAAGATCGACCAGGCGGTGAACAAGGTCAAGGACGTGACCGGCGGTGCCAATCCGCCCGCCGGCGGTACGACGCCGCCCGCCGGCGGCACCACCCCGCCCGCGGGCGGCGAGGCCACTCCCGGCACGCCGCCCCAGGGCTGACTCCGATCGACGACGCGTGCCCACCTCCCGAGGGAGGTGGGCACGCTCGCGTCGCGGGACCGACGGGCCGTGACACGGGTTCCGCCGTAGGGTGTCCGACATGTCCACTCCCGATGTGCCGGACCGTCGGCTGAGTGCGTGGGCCGACACGGCGGTCGAGAAGCTGCGCACCGAGTCCGGAAGCGCCCTGCTGCTGGTCGCCGTCTCACTGATCGCGCTCCTGTGGGCGAACTCGCCGCTCTCCGACGACTACTTCCACCTGTGGGAGACGCCGATCAGCGTGGACATCGGCGACCTGCGGTTCGACATGAACCTGCACCACTGGATCAACGACGGCCTGATGGTCGTGTTCTTCTTCCTCATCGGCCTGGAAGTCCGGCAGGAGTTCGCCGTGGGTTCGCTCCAGGACCGCAGCAGAGCGATGGTCCCACTGATCGCCGGCCTCGCCGGAGTCGCGCTCCCCGCGCTGATCTACCTCGCCATCGCCGGCGGCACCGCACCGGCGGGGTGGGGCGTCGTCGTGGGCACCGACACCGCCTTCCTCCTCGGCATGCTCGCGATCCTCGGCCCGCGGATGTCCAGCCAGCTGCGGGTCTTCCTGCTGACGCTCACCGTCGTCGACGACTTCCTCGCCGTCGCGATCATCGGCACCGTCTACACCGAGGACCTGAACCTCACCGCCCTGGGCATCGCGCTCGCGGGCCTCGTCCTCCTGTGGCTCGTCGGGCGCAGCGGGCAGTGGCGCAGCGGCCCGTACGTCCTGCTGATCGTGGTCATCTGGGCGGCGACGATCAAGTCCGGCGTGCACCCCTCCCTCATCGGGATGGCCGCCGGACTCATGATCCCGTCGGCGAACCCGGACCGGGCGGACGTCGTGGCGGCCAAGCACGTCTTCCGCGACTACTGGCAGGCTCCCGCCGCCGGCGCGGCGCGGATCGTGACGAGCGGCGTGCGTCGCTCCATCTCCGTCAACGAACGGATGCACGAGTCGCTGCGCGGCGTGGTGTCACTGGTCGTGGTGCCGATCTTCGCCCTCGCCAACGCGGGCATCGACCTCCGCGGCGACGGCCTCGGCGACGCACTGCGCTCGCCCATCACGTGGGCCGTGGTCGCGGGCCTCGTGCTGGGCAAGTTCGTCGGCATCTCGGCGGGCACGTGGCTCTCGGTGCGCTTCGGGCTCGGGAAGCTGCCCGACGGTGTCGGACGGGGCAGTGTCCTCGGCGGCGCGGCACTGTCCGGGATCGGCTTCACGATGGCCCTGCTGATCATCTCGCTCGCCTTCGACGACGAACGGCAGGCCCAGGCGGCCACCGTCGGTGTCCTGATCGCGATGGTGCTCTCCCTGCTCCTGGGCTGGGCGGTGTTCCGGATCGCGCGGGTGCGGTGGGGCGAGACCTCGGCCGACCTGCCCGTGACGCTGGAGCCCGCGGTGCACGGCGGCGACCACGCGATCGGTGAGCCCGACGCCCCGTACACCGTGGTCGAGTACCTCGACTTCGAGTGCCCCTTCTGCGCCCGCGCCACCGGTATGGGCCGGGACCTTCAGGAGCACTTCGGAGACGACATCCGGTACGTGGTGCGCCACCTGCCCCTCGAGGACGTGCACCCGCACGCCTTCCGCGCGGCGATCGCGGCCGAGGCGGCCGCCCAGCAGGGCGCCTTCTGGCACATGCACGACATGCTGTTCACGCACCAGGACCGTCAGGAAGCCGAGGACCTCCGACGGTACGCCGAGGAGATCGGCCTGGACCTGGACCAGTACGACGCCGCCGTCGCCGACCCCGAGCTCGCCGAGCTGATCCGGCGCCATCAGCGCAGCGCGCACGACAGCGGTGCCCGCGGCACCCCGACCTTCTTCCTCAACGGGGTCCGGCACCGCGGCCCGCACGACGCGCGCACCTTGATCGCGGCGCTCGAGTCGACCGAGCTGGCCTCCGCCACGCGCCGGCGGTCCTGACCACGGTTCTCGGTCAGCGCGCGGATCGACAAGCCCCGCGTCCGGACGCACCGGTGCCGACGGGAACCTACTCCGCGAAGGCCTCGATCGGCGGGCAGGAGCAGATCAGGTTGCGGTCGCCGTAGACGCCGTCGATGCGACGGACCGACGGCCACACCTTCGCGCGCGCGCCGCCGGACGGCAGGCCCTGCGGGTAGACGGCGACCTCGCGCGAGTAGGGGTGATCCCACTCGGTCACGAGGCACTCCGCGGTGTGCGGGGCGCCGCGCAGCGGGTTGTCGTCCACCGGCCACTCGCCGGAAGCGACCCGCGAGATCTCCGCGCGGATGGCGATCATCGCGTCGCAGAACTCGTCGATCTCGCCGAGCGACTCGCTCTCCGTGGGCTCCACCATGAGCGTGCCCGCGACGGGGAAGCTCATGGTCGGCGCGTGGAAGCCGTAGTCGGCCAGGCGCTTCGCGACGTCGTCGATGGAGACGCCGGTCTCCTTGGAGATGCCGCGCACGTCGAGGATGCACTCGTGCGCCACGCGGCCGTTCTCGCCCGTGTAGAGCACCGGGAAGGAGTCGTTCAGGCGCGCCGCGATGTAGTTCGCGGAGGCGATCGCGGTGAGCGTCGCGTTGCGCAGGCCCGAGGCGCCCATCATCCGGATGTACGCCCAGGTGATCGGGAGGATCGAGGCGCTGCCGAAGGGCGCGGCCGAGATCGTCGGGCCGTTCCCGAGCGACGGCTCGAGCGGGTGCCCGGGCAGGAAGGGCGCGAGGTGGCTGCGGACGCCGATCGGGCCCACGCCGGGGCCGCCGCCGCCGTGCGGGATGCAGAAGGTCTTGTGCAGGTTCAGGTGCGAGACGTCGCCGCCGAACTTGCCGGGCCGCGCGAGCCCGACCAGCGCGTTCATGTTGGCACCGTCGACGTAGACCTGACCGCCGGCCTCGTGGACCGCGCCGCAGATCTCCCGCACCTCGTGCTCGTACACGCCGTGCGTGGACGGGTAGGTGATCATGATCGCCGCCAGCTCATCGGCGTGCTTGGCGATCTTCTCCTTGAGGTCCGCGGTGTCCACGTCGCCGGACTCGCGCGAGGCCACCACGACCACGCGCAGGCCCGCCATTACGGCCGACGCCGCGTTGGTGCCGTGCGCCGAGGAGGGGATCAGGCAGACGGTGCGGTGCGCGTCGCCGCGCGAGAGGTGGTAGTTGCGGATCGCGAGCAGGCCCGCGTACTCGCCCTGCGAGCCGGCGTTCGGCTGCAGCGAGACGCTGTCGTAGCCGGTGATCGCGACGAGCCACTCCTCCAGCTGGGCGATCAGCGCGCGGATGCCCTCGGTGTCCGCGGCGGGCGCGAACGGGTGCACCCGCGAGAACTCCGGCCAGGTGATGGACTCCATCTCCGCGGTCGCGTTGAGCTTCATCGTGCACGAGCCCAGCGGGATCATCGAGCGGTCCAGCGCGATGTCCTTGTCGGAGAGCTTGCGCAGGTAGCGCAGCATCGCCGTCTCGGTGCGGTAGGCGTGGAACGCCGGGTGCGTCAGGAACTCGGAGGTCCGGTTCTCGATGTCCGACGGTGCCGCCTGAACCGGGCTCGCATCGAACGCCGCGAGGACGGCGGCGACATCGGCCGCGGTCGACGTCTCGTCGAAGGAGACGGAGACGTGGTCGTCGTCCACGCGCCACAGGTTGTAGCCGGCGGCCTTGGCGGCGGCGAGCACGTCGTCCGCGCGGCCCGGGACCTGCACGAGCACGGTGTCGAAGAAGTCGGCGTGCACGACGGCGTCGCCGAGCGCGGCGGCCAGCGCCGAGGCGCGGGCATGCACGCGGAGCGCGATCGCACGCAGCCCCTCGGGGCCGTGGTACGAGGCGTACATCGCGGCGAGCACGGCCAGCAGCACCTGCGCGGTGCAGATGTTCGACGTGGCCTTCTCGCGGCGGATGTGCTGCTCACGGGTCTGCAGGGCCAGGCGGTAGGCGAGGTTGCCGTCGGCGTCGACAGAGACGCCCACGAGGCGGCCGGGGATCTGGCGCGCGTGCTTCGAATGCACCGCGAGGTAGCCGGCGTGCGGGCCGCCGAAGCCGAGCGGCACGCCGAAGCGCTGCGTGGTGCCGAAGCAGGCGTCCGCGCCCTGCTCGCCGGGAGGCGTCAGCAGAGTCATCGCCAGCAGGTCGGCACCGACGGCGACGAGCGCGCCGCGCTCGTGGGCACCGTCGATCACGGACTGCACGTCGGCGATCCGGCCCGAGGCGCCGGGGGTCTGCAGGATGACGCCGAAGAACTCGCCCTCGGGCAGGCCGGTGGTCACGTCGTGGACCAGCACCTCGATGCCCAGCGGCTCGGCGCGGGTCTCGATCACGGCGAGGGTCTGCGGGAAGACGTCGCGGTCGACGACCAGCCGCGGGCTCTTGGACTTGCCGGCGCGGCGCAGCAGGGTCATGGCCTCGGCGGCGGCGGTCGCCTCGTCGAGCATGGAGCTGTTGGCGATCTCCATGCCGGTGAGGTCGGAGACCATGGTCTGGAAGTTGAGCAGGGCCTCGAGGCGGCCCTGGCTGATCTCGGGCTGGTAGGGCGTGTACGCCGTGTACCAGGCCGGGTTCTCGATGATGTTGCGCAGCAGCACCGGCGGGGTCAGCGTGTCGTAGTAGCCGAGACCGATCATGGTGCGGTCCACGGTGTTGCGGTCCGCGAGGGCGCGCAGCTCGGCGAGGGCGTCGTGCTCGTCGATCGGGGCCGGCAGGGCTCCCAGGCCGTTATCGGCCTCCGGGTCCAGGATGGCCGACGGGACCGCGCCCCGGGCCAGGTCGTCGAGGCTGTCGACGCCGATGACGCGCAGGATCTGCTCGAGCTCGCTCGCGTCGGGGCCGATGTGGCGCGCGGGGAAGTTGCTCGCGGGAGTGGTGTCGGACACTGGGGACCTCCGGGCCGGGTGCCCTCTCCCTCAGTCGCCGGCGGCTCCAGAGGCGCCCAACCCACGTGGTCCTGGTGCCTGAGAGATTGACGGAGAGGTGTTGCTCCTTCGGCGCCCGTGGGCCCGTGCTCGACGGTGCCCGCTGGGCTCTCCCACGCGGTGTTGCGACGCAGGAAGATTCTAACGCATTTCAGCAGGACGCCCGTACGGTGAGGTCACGCCGGGAGCCGGGACTCCACGACCGCCATCGCGGCGTCGAGTCCGCCCAGCTCCGCCAGCTCCGCCGCGAGCTCCCCCGCCCGGCCCGTGAGCGCGAGCGCCGCGTCGCACGCGGCTCCGAGCGTCGTCCCCGAGAGCTCCTCCGGGATCGGCACGGCGATGCCGGCCGCCGCGAGCATCGTCGCGTTCTCGAACTGGTCGGCGGCCTGCGGCGCGGTCACGACGGGTGTGCCGGTCAGCATCGCCTCGCTCGACCCGCCCATCCCGGCGTGCGTGACGAAGACGTCGGTCTCCTGCGGCACCGCGACCTGGTCGATCCACGGATACACCTCGGCGTTCGGCGGCACGGCCCCGTCGCTGGCGGTCACCGTCGACGGATCCGTCCGGCCCCCGACCTGCAGGATCACGCGCCAGCCGGGCCGCTGCGCGGCGAGGTCGCAGGCGGCGCGGTAGGTCGCGGGCTGGTCGGTGAAGGCGGAGCCGAAGGAGACCAGGAGCGTCGTCCTGCGGCCCGTCCCGCCCGACGGTGCCGCGGGCACCTCCGGCAGTCGGCGCGCCGGGCCGGTGAACGTGTACCGCGAGCGGTCCACCCGGTCTGCGTTCGGCTGCATGGACGGCGCGATCAGGACGAGCGAGTGCTCGACGTTCCCGGTGAAGGCCAGCGAGTCCTCGTGGATCCCGTGCCGGGCGAGGAGAGCGTCCTGCCGGGCGAGCATGGCGACGCCGCGGGGGTCGGTGCGCAGCAGGGTGTGGAAGTCGGCCATGTCCTCCTCGTAGCCCTCCCAGGCCACGTAGGTCGGCGAGACCTGCAGGGTCGGGATCCCCCACGTGCGGGCCAGGACCACGCTCATGGCCCCGGCGATGTCGTAGAGGATCAGGTCGGGGCGGTCGTCCTCGTAGAGCGCGAACCACCGGGGCAGTTGGTTCTCGTACTCGTCGGCGAACAGGGTGAGCTGGTCGATGACGTCGCCGCCGTAGGCGTCGGCGTCGTCGGTGCCGGCGGCGTCGCCGATCTTCGGGAGCACGGAGTCGTAGGCGCGGAACTCGGCGCCGGTGGGTTCGATCGTCGCCCGCATGGACGGGTCGTTGGCGTAGGTCACCCGGTGGCCGCGCCGCACGAGCTCCGCGACCAGGTCCAGCGACGGGAGCACGTGGCCCGGGGCGGGGATGGAGAACATCGCGATGTGGGCCATGCCGCACACGCTAGGCCCCGGGACGGTGCCGGGGCGAACGACTTTCTCGAGGGCGACTATCCGGTGGCGCGGGCGCGGTTGCGGCGGCGCGAGGCCAGCTCGTCCTCGGGGGCGGCCTCGGCGGCCACGCCGTCGGCGCGCTCGCCGGGGAAGTCGGCGATGGTGCCGGTGAGCTCGCGCATCGCGCCGGAGACGGCGATGCCGAAGACGCCCTGGCCGTGCTGCAGGAGGTCGACGACCTCCTCGGCGCTGGTGCACTCGTAGACGGTGGTGCCGTCGGAGAAGAGGGTGATGCGCGCCAGGTCCTCGACGCCGCGCTGGCGGAGGTGGTCGACGGCGACGCGGATGTTCTGCAGCGAGATGCCCGTGTCGAGCAGGCGTTTGACGATCTTCAGGACGAGCACGTCCTTGAAGGAGTACAGGCGCTGGGTGCCCGAGCCGCCCGCGCTGCGGATGGACGGCACGACCAGCGAGGTGCGGGCCCAGTAGTCGAGCTGGCGGTAGGTGATGCCGGCGATCTGGCAGGCGCTGGGGCCGCGGTAGCCGAGCAGTTCGTCCGGGATGGTGTCGTTCGGGAACAGGCCCGGGGCGATGTCGTCGAGCGAGCCCTGGGTGCCCACGGCGTTATCCGCCTGCGGCGTGTTCTGCCCGGTGCCGTCCTGATCGGTCACTGCCGTCTCCCTCATGAGGTCCGTGCGCACTCCTGAGAGTACGCCTCCCGCGTGGAGGCCGTCGGTGTAATTCCCTCGGTGCCATTTCCGCGGTGTTCGGCGTGAACGCTAGGGCCCGGAGAGCGCCGAATCAACGCGACACACCGACACCCTCAAGTTGAAGTTGAGGTCGAGATCGAATCGTGACCTCCCGGCCCGACCCGATCCACCCCGGACTCAGGACTCGCCCGGCGCCTTGAAGTCGTCCGCGGAGATCGAATCGAGGAACTCCTTGAACGCCTCGACCTCCTCGTCGGCGGGCGGCTCCTCGCCGGATTCGTCTGCCTCCGAGGCGATCTCCTCGTCCGGGAGCAGGAGGCCCGCCTCGGCGAGCACCTCCTCCTCCGCGAAGATCGGGACCTCGAGCCGCACGGCCATGGCGATGGAGTCCGACGGCCGGGCCGAGACGGTCTGGTCACCGTCGAGCACGAGGTCCGCGAAGTACGTGCCCTCCTGGAGCCCTGTGATGCGCACCTCGGTGACCGAGCGCCCCAGGGTCTCGAGCAGGTCGACGATGAGGTCGTGCGTGAGCGGGCGGCGCGGCTCGACGCCCTGCAGCTTGATCGCGATCGCGGTGGCCTCGCCCTGGCCGATCCAGATGGGCAGGTACCGGGGGCCGGAGACCTCCCGGAGGAGCAGGACGGGATCGTTCTGCGGCGGGTCCATCCGGATGCCCGCGACGGTCATCTCGATCATGGTTCCAGCTTACCGGCGCGGCAGCGGGATCGAGCGCCGACGCCCGGTTCGGGAGCGCAGCGAGCCGCCCCCCGGGACGGCGTCAGCGCACCGCGTCCTTGACGGCGGCCTTGACCAACTGGGTGTGGAAGGTGACCGACAGGGCGGCCAGCTCACGCACCAGCTCGGCCGCGCGCTCGGCGGCACCCGCGTCGCCGCCGCGGGCGACGGGGTTGGCGATCTGGGCGATGAGGCCGGCCTCGCGGTCGGCCGAGGTCTTGAAGGCGCGCAGGTGCCGCGCCTCGAGGCCGTACTCGGCGAGGGCCTTGGCGGCCTGCACCAGCGCGACCGCGTCCTCGTCGAAGAAGCCGGCCTTGCCGGAGGTGAGCAGCGCCGAGCGCTCCAGCTCCCGCAGGAAGGCCTCGTCGGCCCCGGAGCGGGCGAGCAGGTCGCCGCGGCTGATCCGGGTCTGCCGGCGCGCCGAGAAGTCGGTGGCGGGCGCCGTCTTCGACGACACCGCGGCGAGCGCGCGGGGCGCACGCGGAGCGGGGCCCTCGACGGCCTCGCCCCGATCGTGCGCGTCCAGCTGCTCCTTGATGATCTTCAGCGGCAGGTAGTAGTCGCGCTGCGCGGTGAGCACGTACTTGAGCCGCTCACAATCCTTCGGCGAGAACCGCCGGTACCCCGACGGGGACCGGTCGGGCGTGACCAGTCCCTCCGACTCGAGGAATCGGATCTTGGAGATGGTCACGTCCGGGAACTCGTCACGAAGACGTTCGAGGACGGCCCCGATCGACATCGCGCTCGGGGCCGCCGGTTCCTGGCGTGGGGCCGTCACAGGGGTCAGCCGGCCGCCGGGACGAAGAAGACCAGACGGAACTTGCCGATCTGGACCTCGTCGCCGTGGGCGAGCGGCGACGCGTCGACCGGCTCGCGGTTGACGTACGTGCCGTTGAGGCTGCCCACGTCGACGACGGTGAAGCCGCCCTCGACCGAGCGGAACTCCGCGTGGCGACGCGACACGGTCACATCGTCGAGGAAGATGTCGCTGTCGGGGTGACGGCCGGCGGAGGTGGTCTCCTGGTCCAGCAGGAAGCGGGAACCCGCGTTCGGGCCGCGCTTCACCACGAGCAGCGCCGCGCCGGCCGGGAGGTTGTCGAGGCCCTGGACGGGCGCGTCGCTCTCGGGTCCGCCGGAGGCGTCCATCTCGCGGATGATGTCGGCGCGGAACACCGAAGTGGTCTCAACGGGGGCCGATTCGTTGCCCTTGTCGTTCTCGCTCACATCGCTCCTTCGTCAGTGATTACTGCACAGGTCTGTAGTTCACGACACCTGATGGACGTACGGTCCACGGTACCGCGCCCGGCGCCTCGGAGGCGGCCGGATTCGTCGGCTCTAAAGCCGTTCTAAGGAAAGGCGATCACGCCTCGGCGGTCAGCGCCTTGTACGCATCCGCGTCGAGCAGCTCGCCCAGGGCGGTCTCCAGGTCCTCGGGAGACGCGGCCTCGATCTCCACGATCCAGCCCTCGCCGTAGGGATCCGAGTTGATCAGGTCGGGGCTCGAGTCCAGCTCGCCGTTGATCGCGACGACGGTGCCCGACAGCGGTGCGTAGATGTCGGAGACGCTCTTGGTGGACTCCACCTCGGCGAACGAATCGCCGGAGGCGACCTCGGCGTCGTCCTCGGGCAGCTGCACGAAGACCACGTCACCCAGCTGATCCTGCGCGAAATCGGTGATCCCGATCCGCACCACGGTCTCGCTCTTCTTCAGCAGCCACTCGTGATCGGGGGTGTAGAGCAGTTCTCCGGGAAAGCTGGCGCTCAACGTGAGAATTCCTTTCGCGAGGGCCACGCGGGCTGCGTAGCAGGTTCAACTTAGTGTGCCGCACCGGTGTCGAGCAACCGGCCCCCACGATTCCCGCGGTCACCTGCGCCGCATCGGGTTACCGCGTCGGCGCCGTCCGCAACGCCGACCTCGGCAGCACCACCGGGGTGCCGGTATCCGGGTCGGCGATCACCCGAGCGTCCAGGTCGAAGACCTCGCGCACGAGGTCCTCGGTGATGATCCGGCCGGGCTCGCCCTGGCGCACGATGCGCCCGTCGCGCATGGCCACGACGTTCGTCGCGTACCGCGCCGCGTGGTTGATCTCGTGCAGCACCGCGACCACGGTGCGTCCCGCGTCGCGCAGACCCCGGACCAGCTCGAGCACCTCGACCTGGTGCGCGATGTCCAGGTAGGTCGTGGGCTCGTCGAGCAGCAGGACGGGCGTCTCCTGGGCCAGCGCCATCGCGATCCACACCCGCTGCCGCTGCCCGCCGGACAGTTCCGCCACGCGCCGGTCGCGCAGCCCCGCCACACCCGTGGCCTCCATCGCCTCGGCCACCGCCCGCTGATCGTCGTGCGACCAACTGCCGAACAGCCGCTGGTGCGGGTACCGCCCGCGCGCGACCAGCTCGAAGACCCCGATCCCCTCGGGCGCGACGGGGCTCTGCGGCAGCAGCCCGACCTCCCGCGCGAGCTCGCGCGTCGGGCGCTCGCGCAGGTCCCGGCCGTCGAGCTCGACGGTGCCGGCCGCCGGCCGCAGCAGGCGCGCGAGGGCGCGCAGGAGAGTCGATTTGCCGCAGGCGTTCGGACCGATGATGACCGTGAGCTCCCCGTCCGGCACCTCCAGGTCGAGACCCTCGACGACGGTGCGGTCGCCGTACGCCAGGGTGATCGACCGCGCCGACAACCTGCTCGTCACATCAGTATCCCTTCTCATCGGCGACTCTCGACCGCCAGCAGCACCACGAGGTAGATACCGCCAAGGCACACCGTGACGGCCCCGACGGGCAGGCTCACGCCCGGGATCACGTGCTGCGCCACAAGATCCGCGGCGACGAGCACCAGCGCCCCGACGATCGCGGAACCCACCAGGTCGACGGTCGCGCCACGCCCGGTGAGGCGCCGCGCGATCTGCGGGGCGGCGAGCGCGACGAAGCCGATCGGCCCCGAGACCGCGGTCACGGCGGCGATCGCGGCGACGCCGAGCACCACGAGTGCGAGCCGGACCCGCTCCACGGGCACGCCGGTGGCCGCCGCGGCGTCGTCGCTCAGTTCCATCTGCCGCATCCAGCGCTGGGCGACGGGTGCGCACAGCGCCACGAGCACCAGCACCGCCGCGGCGGAGGCCACGGCGCGCCAGTCGACGGTGGCGACCGAGCCGGCACCCCAGACCGCGGCCGCGTAGGCGTCGTCGAGGTCGGCGGTCACCATGAACCACCCGTTGAGCGCCGTCAGGAAGGCCCCGACCGCGATCCCGACGATGATGAGGCGGAAGCCCTGCACGCCGTCACGGAAGGCCAGCAGGTAGACCAGGAGCGCCGCGCCGAGACCGCCCGCGAGCGCGCCGGCCGAGACCGCCGCGAATCCGGTGCCGCCCAGGAAGATCACGGCGATCACCCCGGTGAGCGAGCCGTGCGTGAAGCCGATGACGTCGGGGCTGCCGAGCGGATTGCGCGTCAGGGACTGGAAGACCGCGCCGCTGAATCCCAGTGCGGCGCCGAGGACCACGGCGGCGACGATCCGCGGCAGCCGCCAGTCGACGATCACCGTTGTGGTGATCCGGTCCGCGCGGCCGAGCACCACGTCGAGGACGTCGCCGAGCCCGAGCCCCTGCGCGCCGCGGGTGAGACCCCAGAGCGCGAGCGCGGCGATGAGCACGACGGCGGCCACGTCGACCGCGACCGCCCGGCGGGAGACGAGCATGCTGACCCGCCCCACCCGCACCGGGATCAATTCGCCGGCCGTCACAGCGCGCTCGCCCCGCGACGGCGCACGAGGGCGATCAGCACGGGCGCGCCGAGCAGCGCCGTCACGACGCCCACGTCGACCTCGTGCGGCGCCATGACCCGACCGAGCACGTCCGACCCGACGAGCAACGCAGGCGCGAGCACGACGGTGAAGGCGAGGATCCAGCGCTGGTCGGGGCCGGTCCACCAGCGGACCGCGTGCGGCACCATCAGGCCGACGAAGGCGACCGGGCCCGCCACCGCGACGGACGCGCCGCAGAGCACGGTGACGGCGACGACCACCAGGACGCGGGTGCGGCCCACCCTCGCGCCCACCGTGACCGCCAGGTCCTCGCCGAGCGCCACCGCGTTGAGCGGATGCGCGCAGAACGCGGCGATCACCAGGCCGGCCGCGATCCACGGGCCGGCGACGGCGAGCGACTCGGCGGGCCGGTCGGCGAGCGTGCCGACGCCCCAGAACCGCATGCGATCGAAGGTCTCCGTGTCGATCAGGCGCAGCGACTGCGTGAGGCCGCCCAGGACCGCGGCGAGGGCGACGCCGACGAGCGTCAGCCGCACCGGCGTCGGCACCGTGCGGCCCTGAGACGCGATGCCGTAGACGAGCACCGTCGCCGCGACCGCGCCGCCGAAGGCGAAGGGCAGGTACTGATCGACGCGGCTGATCCCGAAGGCCAGCACGCCCACCGCCACCGCGAAGCTCGCGCCGGCGTTCACGCCGAGGATCCCGGGGTCCGCGAGCGGGTTGCGGGTCAGCGCCTGGATGAGCGCACCCGCCACGCCGAAGCCCGCCCCGGCGACGACGCCGAGCAGCACCCGGTCCAGGCGCGCGTCGACGGCGGCGTGGGTCGGCGAACCGTCGGGGGCGGTGAGCGCCGGCCACACGGCCGACAGGCGCACGTCGCCCGAGCCGATCAGGAGCCCGAGCACGCACACCGCGCCGAGGACCGCCAGCGCACCGAGCCAGGCCGCGCCCAGCGGCACGCGACGCCGCGAAACGGTCTGCGGGGCAGTCCGATCGGCGACGGCGTCGAGAGCTGCGGGGTCGCGCACCGTCATCCCGCACTCCTCCGCTCGCATCGCGTCACACCGTCCACCCCGGCTATTTTGCTAAGCCTAGCCTAAGGGTAGTTTCAGGCGATATGCCGGACCGTCCGGTGTTCCGATCCCTTCCGAGGAGTCACCGTGCCCCTACCGTCCCGATCCCCCGTGGCCTACCTGGCCGCGATCCTGACCGCCGTGCTCCTGCTGGCCGGCTGCGGCGGCGGCGCGGACGCCGACACCTCCGCGACCCGCACCGTCGCGACGATCCAGGGCGACGTGCACGTCCCGACCGCCCCGAAGCGGATCGTCGTGATCAGCAGCGCCCTCGCGGGCTACCTGTTCGACATGGGGCTGCCCGTGGCGGGCGTCGTCCCCCGCGACGCTGACCTCAAGGAGAACAGCACGGACATCCTCTGGACCGCGAAGGCGAAGGAGCAGGGCACCACGACGTTGCCCTGGACCGCCGACGGCTACGACCTGGAGGCGATCCTGGCCGCGAAGCCCGACCTGATCATCGGCGGCGGTGTCGGTTACCCGCTGGGACAGGCGCAGAAGGTCTACGACAAGCTGACCGCCATCGCGCCGACCGTCCTGCTCGAGAAGATGGACGCCTGGCAGGACCAGTACCGCTTCCTGGCGGAGAAGGTCTTCGACCGCAAGGGCGACTTCGACCGCGCCGAGGCGGCGTACACCAGCCGCATCGCCGAGGTGAAGTCCCGGATCACGCCGCCGCCCGGCCCGTCGGTCTTCCTGACCATCACCGCGCAGGGCCGCACCTACGTCCTCGACGAGGCCCGCGGCCTCCCCACTGTGTTCGCACAGCTCGGTATCCCCGCGGCGCCCCTGTACGCCTCGGGCCGGTTCAAGCCGTACACGCCCGGCGGCGACATGTTCCTGCTCTCGACCGAGCAGGTGAGCCAGGAGATCACGCAGCCGTCCGTGTTCGTGATGGGCTTCAACGCCAACACCACCGACGTCGCGGCGCTTCGCAAGAACCCGGTGTACGACGCGCTGCCCGCCTTCCGAGCCGGCCGCGCCTACGACCTGCCGTACTGGGCGCTGCGCAGCGACTACGACCAGGCGATGGCCACCCTCGACGTGGTGGAGAAGCTCTTCCGGAAGTGACTCACACCGGTGGCAGGCGGCGCGCTCCGAACCACGGAGCAGCGCCGCCCGTCGCGTCCGTCACCGGACCTTCGGCAGATCACGCACCACGAGCACCGTCTGCCACCAGTAGAGCACCAGGGTCCACCAGTACATGCCCAGGCCCCAGATGAGGAACGCCCAGCCCAGCGGGTGCATGATCGCGCCGAGCGTGTTGTCGAAGGTGCCGGCCAGCAGCATGGGCAGCGCGTACATGAGGGCGAAGGTCGCGGCCTTGCCCAGGTACAGCGTCGGCAGCGCGGTGATGCCGCGGCTGCGCAGGAAGGGCACCGTCCCGGCGAGCACCACCTCGCGGCCGATCAACAGCCCGATCACCCACCACGGCAGGATCCCCCGGATGCCGAAGGCGATGGGGACCGCGATCATGTAGAGCCGGTCCGCCGCGGGGTCGAGCAGCTCCCCCAGCCGCGTCTGCTGGTTCAGCAGCCGCGCGAGCTTGCCGTCGAGCCAGTCCGTGAACCCGGACACCATGAGCACCACCAGCGCCCACGCGTCGGCGTGCTCCACGAGGAGCAGCCACAGGAACAACGGCACGCCGAGCAGCCGGAGCACGCTCAGGGCGTTGGGCACGTTGAGCGGGCTCGGGGGCTTCCCCGGGGCCGACGGTGCGCCGTCGGCCTCGGGTGCGGACCGCCCGGGTTCGCTCATGGTCGACTCAGATCATTCCGAACATGTTCGCCATGCCCTTCGTGGCGAACGGATTGTCGTGGACCATGTAGGTCCAGGTCAGGGTGTTGCGACCGAGGTCGGCGCCGTCGAGGTCGATCCCGTCGTCGGTGATTCCGGCCTCCCGCAGCGTCTCCCGAGCGCGGCCCACGGCCTCGTCCGGGAGCTTGCGGAACTCCTCGATCACGAGCCGGTGGAACTCGTCCAGCGGCGACTGGCGGCCCAGCGCGCGCAGGTGGATCGTGGTCTGCACCTCGGAGACGAACGCGAGGTGCTCCGCCCAGGTGCGGTCGAGGTGGTACAGGAAGGCCTCGCGGGCCGCCTGCTCCAGCACCTCGTCGGAGATCCCCGCCTCCCGCAGCTCCGCGAGGCGCTCCGGCTCCAGCTCGGCGAAATCCGTGAGCGGCCGGTCGGTGGTGAGCAGGGTGTGCCGGCGCGCCATCACGAGATCGCGCTGCTGGTTGACCAGCTGGTTGTAGCGCCAGGTGTTGGCGTGCGTCTCCAGCATCCCGCCCTCGGCGACGCGCTGCGCCGAATCGAGCAGGTCGGCCGCCTTGCCGCGCGGGAACTCGCCGGTCTCGGGGTCGGCGCCGCCCGGCGGGCGCCCCCGCGGCAGGTGCCGCTCCACGATCGGGTCCTCGACGGAGGCGAAGATCACCGACGTGCCCGGGTCACCCTGACGGCCCGCCCGGCCGCGCAGCTGCTGGTCGAGGCGCTCGGTGTCGTGCAGGCCGGTGCCCACGACGGCGAGGCCGCCCAGCTCGGCCACCTCGTCGTGCTCTTCGCTCTCGTCGCCGGCGTCGTGGCCGCCGAGCTTGATGTCGGTGCCGCGGCCCGCCATCTGCGTCGAGACGGTGACCGCGCCCTTGGTGCCGGCATCGGCGATGATCCGCGCCTCGTCGGCGTCGTTCTTGGCGTTGAGCACCGTCGCGATCACGCCCGAGATCTTGAGCATGTGCGCGAGCTCCTCGGACTCGGCCACGTCGTGCGTGCCGATGAGCACCGGCTGGCCGGTCTCGTGCACCTCGCGCACGTAGTCGACGATGCCCGCGACCTTGTTGCCCTTGTTGTCGTAGACCCGCATGGGCTGATCGACGCGGACGGTCGGCGTGTTCGGCGGGATCTGCGAGACGCCCAGGTCGTAGAACTGGCGCAGCTGCTCGCCGGCGGCGATCGCGGTGCCGGTCATGCCGCACACCAGGGCGTAGCGCTGCAGGAGCGCCTGCACCGTGATCGTGTCGATGACCTCGCCGGAGTCGGTCTGCGAGAGCCCCTCCTTGGCCTCGACGGCCGCCTGCAGGCCGTCGGGCCAGCGCTGCAGCTCGGCGACGCGGCCGCGGGAGGAGTTGATGAGCTTCACCTGGCCGTCGCGCACGATGTAGTGCACGTCGCGCTCGACGAGCGAGTAGGCGTGCAGCGCGATGTTGACCTGCGGGAGCGTCGACGCGACGTGCGCGTCGGAGTAGAGGTCGATGCCGCCGAGCTCCTCCTCGACCAGCTTCGCGCCGTCGTCGGTGAGGAACGCGGACTTGCCGTCGGAATCGATCTCGTAGTGCTTGCCCTCGCGCAGCCGGGCGACGACCTCCATGATCGCGGCCTGCGGCACGTCGCCCCTGACGGAACCGGCCAGCACCAGCGGGATGAGCGCCTCGTCGACCAGGACCGAATCGGCCTCGTCGACGATCGCCACGTCGGGCTTCGGCGACAGCAGGTCCTCGGCACGGGTGGCGAGCTGGTCGCGGAGCACGTCAAAGCCGATCTCGTTGACCGAGCCGTAGACGACGTCCTTGGCGTAGGCCGCGCGCCGCTCCTCGCGGGTGGACGATTCGGCGACGTAGCCGACGGTGACGTCGAGCAGGTCGAAGAAGGGCTTCATCCACTCCGCGTCGCGCCGGGCGAGGTAGTCGTTCGGCGAGATCACGTGCACGGAGCGGCCGGCGAGGGCCATGCCCGCGGCGGCGACGGCCCCGGCGAGGGTCTTGCCCTCGCCGGTGGCCATCTCGATGACGTCGCCCTCGAGCAGCCGGTCGGCGCCCTGCAGCTGGACGTCGAAGGGACGCAGCCCCAGTGCGCGGTCGGCGCCCTCGCGGGCGATCGCGATGAACTTCGCGCGATCGTCCGACTTGGCGGCGTAGACGTCCAGCGCCAGCGCGGCGTCGGGGAACTCGTCGTCGGAGAGCCCCTGCGCCCACTCGTCGAATGCGGCGGACTGCTCGATCAGCGCGACGGACCGGGTCTGGTTCCGTGTGCTCTGCGCGCCGAGCACCTTCCACATCTTGTTGCTGAACCTGCCCACCGGACCTCCGCACTACATCACGCACTGTGAATCACTCGACCGCTTGCGCAGTCGAGACTACCGGTGCGTCAGAGTGCCGCGAAGTACGCCGTGGAGAAGCCCACCGAGCCGAGCGCGATGCGGTACATGTCGCGGTTGACGTTCTCGATCGTGTCGCGCGGGCTGTGGTAGTTCGGGTCGAAGATGTCGCCGACGGTGCCGCCCCACTGCCGCTGCTGCTCCTCGGTCTTCTTGCCGTCCGCTCCCGTGTCCATGCCGCCGGCGGCGATGCCGGCGTCCTTGAAGGGCCCGTAGTCCGAGCGGCCGTCGAAGGCGGAGGCCTCGACCGGCACGTTGCGCCACGCGAAGTAGTTGCGGAAGACCTGCTCGATCACGCCCGATCCGGCCGGGCCTGCACCACCCTCGAGCTTGGACGAGCCGTCTCCGTCGAAGGTGAAGTAGCCGCCGTTGGGCGAGCCGAGCATGTCGAAGTTGAGGTAGCGCTTGATCTTCGACGCCTGCTCCTCGCCCAGCTCCTTGACGTAGTGCTCCGAGCCGACGAGGCCCTCCTCCTCGGCGCCCCACAGCGCGAACCGGACCTTGTTCTTGACGTCCGCGCCCGCGCCGAGCTTGGCGGCGGTCTCCAGGACCGCGGCGGAGCCGGTGCCGTTGTCGTTGATGCCGGGCCCCTCGGTGACGCCGTCGAGGTGCGCGCCGACCATCTGCACGTTGGCGTCGTCGCCCTTGGTGGTCTCCGCGAGGATGTTCCAGGTCTTCGCCTTCTGGGTCTTCGCGTCGACGGTGAGCGTGACGTCCTGGCCGTCGGCGATCGGCGCGTCCTGCGCGACGCCCACGACGGCGATGGAGGCACCGTCGTCGAGGCCCAGCGTGCCGCCCTTCCAGTCGCCGGCCTGGTTGTTGGTGATGACGAGCGCCTTGGCGCCCTTCGCGGCGGCGGCCTTGTACTTCTCGCCGAAGGTGCACTTACCGCGCTGCACCACCGCGATCGAGCCCGCGGTGACCTTGGCGAGATCGGCGTCGCTGCAGCCCTGCGTGCCGGTGACGACGGCCTTGGCGGTGACGGTGCCCTCGGTGGCGCCCGAGAACGAGAGGGCCGCGGCCTTCACGGGCGCGCCGGCGGCCTGCACGTCGACCTTGGACGCGGACCAGACGGCCGTCGAGAACTCCTGGCGCTGCGGGGTGTAGCCGGCGTCGCGGAGCACCTTCTCGGCGTACTCGACGCTCTGCTCGTAGCCGGGCGAGCCCAGGGCGCGGTTGCCCCCGTTGCGGTTCGCGATGTCCTGGAACGCCTCCAGGTGCTTGACCGCACCGTCGAGCGTGACCGCGTCGGCGAGCGCGCGGGCCTTCTCCGTGGCGCCGGCGTCATCGGCTCCGCCCGCGGGCGCGGGGCGGTCGACGCTGCTGGGAGCGGCGTTCGACGAGGACCCGGCGGCCGTGCTCGACGACGCCGCGTCGTCGCCCGACGTGCCGCAGCCCGCCGCGACGAGGCTCACGGCCGCCAGCGCGCTGACGACCCGGACGGTGGTGGACTTCTTTCGCCTGTGCAACATGCTCCCCATTAGATACACAACAGGGGGACGATTGCGGGGTGAACGAGCACACTTACTCCGTCGAAGTCGAATGGTCCTCGGCCGAGGGCACGGCCGACTACCGCTCCTACCCGCGGGAACACCGGCTCAGCTCCGCAGCGGCGGCGTCGATCGCCGCCTCGGCGGACCCCCACTTCCGCGGCGACCCCGCGCTCTGGAACCCCGAACAGCTCCTCGTCGCGGCGGCGGCGAACTGCCACATGCTCTCGTACCTCGCGCTGTGCGCGCTGCGGGGCGTCGTGGTGCTCGACTACGTGGACGCCGCCGTCGGCACGATGGTCGAGACGCCCGGCGGCGGTGGGCGATTCACCTCCATCGACCTCCGGCCGCGGGTGGTCCTCGCCCCGGGCGCCGACGCCGAGCTGGCACGGGCGCTGCATCACGAGGCGGGCGAGCAGTGCTACATCGCGGCGTCGCTCAGCTGTCCGGTGACGCATGCGCCGGAGATCGCTCCCGGATAGGGCCCACTCAGGTCGCGTCGAGGTGCTCGAGCAGCATCGTGGTGATCGCCTCGGGCGCCTGCTCGGGCGCCCAGTGCGAGACGTCCTCGAGCATCTCGAACCGGTACGGCCCGCTGCAGTGCGCGGCGGTCCCGAGGGCGGCGACGTCGCCGAAGGCCACATCCTCGGTCGGCCAGACGTACAGGACCGGGGTGTCGACGGTGCCGAGGGCAGCCGGCGGGCGGCCGCTGCGGTACCAGTTCAGGGCGGCGGTGAGGGCGCCCGGCTCCTGCAGGCGCTGGACGTAGTCGTCGACCGAGTCGCGGGGCACGTCGCGCCCGAAGATCTGCCGCAGCGCGCGGGCGTCGTCGGCGAGCATGGCGTTCTCCGTGGCCGGGGTGGCGCGCCATTCCGTCATGTACCGCGACCGGTTGGCCTGGTCCTCGTCCGTCTTCAGCGCGACGGCGAGGGCGGCCGGGTGGGGCGTGGAGACGACGGCGAGCGAGCGCAGCCGGTCCGGGTGGTCGGTGGCGGTCCACCAGGCCACCGCGCCGCCCCAGTCGTGCCCGACGAGGTCGAACCGCTCCCAACCGAGGGCGTCGGCGATCGCCACCACGTCGCCGATCAGCTCGGAGATCCCGTACTCGGCGGGCCGTTCGGGCCGCACGCCCGGCGAATAGCCGCGCTGATCGACCGCGACCGCGCGGAATCCGCGCTCCCCCAACACCGCGACCTGGTGCCGCCAGGCGATCGCGGCCTCGGGGAAGCCGTGCAGGAACAGCACGGGACGTCCGTCCTCGGGGCCGGCGGCGATCGCGTCGAAGGAGCCCGCGGCGGTGGGGATGCTCAGGTGTTCGGTCACGGATGTTCACGGTAGGCCACGCGCCTGTCGGTGGCCCGTGCCAGAGTGGCGCCATGACCGAACTCAGCACGCTCTCCCCCGCCGAACGGCACCGCGCCGCCGCGGCCACCTTCGCCGGCATCGCCGGCGCGATCACCGACTGGGACGCGCAGACGCCCGTCCCCGAGTGGAAGGCCCGCGAGGTGGTCGGCCATCTCGTCGAGTGGCTGCCCGGGTTCCTCGCCATGAACGGCGTGGAGCTGCCCGGCGCCCCCTCGGACGCGGCGGAGCCGGCGGCGGCCTTCGGCCAGCTGACCGAGGCGGTGCAGGCCCTGCTCGACGCGCCGGACGCGTCGCGGGTGCTCACCACCCAGATGTTCGGGGAGAAGCCGCTGGACGCGCTGGTCGACCAGTTCTACACCGCGGACGTCTTCATGCACACCTGGGATCTGGGCCGCTCGAACGGCATCACCCCGGATCTCGATCCCGCGTTCGCGAAGGCGCTGCACGGCGGGCTCGAGTCGATGGGGCCGATGCTGCAGGAGTCGGGCCAGTTCGGCGCGCCGATCCCCGTGCCCTCCGGCACCGACGAGGTGACCTCGCTGATGGCGTTCATCGGGCGGGATCCGGCGTTCGGGAGGTGACAGCGGGTGGCGCCGCGCTCGGCGCCACCGCCGGTCCTCACTTCGTGATCTGCAGCCCGGTCAGGATCGCCTGCGAGTCGCGCCGGTAGAGCGGATCGTCGGGCATCTTGGACTGCACGGTGATGGTGACCGACCAGAGGGTCACGCCGTCGGGGATGGAGACCGCGAGGGTGGTCGACTTATGGTTCGGGGTGCTGCCGGGCATCGTGTAGGTGACAGTGGTGCTCGGGTAGCCGCAGAGGGTGCCGGGCACGGGCTGCAGGCCCGTGACCTTGAGGCCCTGGCGCAGCGAGTCCACCTGGGAGTCGAGCGCCTGCTGGGCGGTCATGCCCTTGGCGTTCTCGAGTGTGATCACCGCGTTCGCGGCGAAGGCGTCGCTCACCAGGTCCTTGTTGACGATGGCGCCGCGGATCACGTCGGAGTCCTGGGAGGTCTCCCGCTCCCATCCGGCCGGCTGCGGCAGCCCGAGCACGGGCTCCCCCGCCGCCTTCTTCGGCAGCGTCAGCACCCGACCCGAGACCGCCGCGCAGTCGCCGGGCTTGGCCGTGGTGGACGCGGCGGCGGACTGCGCTGCGGACGTGGTGGCGGAAGTGCTCGCCGCCACGGGGTCGCCGCCGGTGGTCTGCGAGCATCCGGTGGCGCCGAGGACCACGACCGCCGGCACTGCGAGGACAGTGGCGAACTTCTTCACACGCTGATTCGTCATGTCCGGAACCGTAGCCGGGGCGCCGAATCGGTGCGCGTGAATCGGGGACGCGTCAGCGCGGAGTGAGAACAACCACGGGGATGTCCCGGTCGGTGCGCTTCTGATAGCCGTCGTAGCCGCTGTAGGCCTTGGTGATCTGCGGCCACAGCTGCGACTTCTCGTCCGGGTCGGCGGCCTTGGCGGTCCACGGGCTCGTGACCTCGTCGACGGTGATCTCCACGTCGGGATTCGCCGCCAGGTTCTTGAACCAGTCCGGGTTGTCCGAGTGCCCGCCCTTGGACGCGACCACCACGACGCGGTCGGGCCCGTAGATGGGCGCCGTGAGCATCGTCGAGCGACGCTGCCCGGACTTCCGGCCGATCGTGTGCAGTTCCAGGGTCTGCATGCCGAGCACGCGCTTCGGGAAGCGGCCGCCCGTGATCGCGAGCAGGGCGCGGTGCCCGTTCTCGAGACCCCACGCGCCGAGCTCGGTGACCTTGTCGGAAAGACTCATGGGCCCATCATGCATGGTGCAGCGCCCGGCCGCCCGCGGGCGGGTTCCCGTACGGTCGGGGCATGGCCCCGCGCTCCGTGCAGATCGTCCTGTTCGACGGCTTCGAGCTGCTCGACGTCTTCGGCCCCGTCGAGCTGTTCGGCCTTCTGCCGGAGCACTTCGCGGTCACCTTCCTCGCCCCCGGCGAGGCGCCCGTGCGCAGCTCTCAGGGCGTCACGGTCAACGCCGACCACACCTACGCCGCGGCGCCCGCGCCGGACATCATCCTGGTCCCGGGCGGCCTCGCCACGCGCGAGGTCATCACCGACGAGGCCTTCCTCGCCTGGCTGCGCGGCCACGGCACCGCCGCCCGGCTGGTGACGTCCGTCTGCACCGGCTCCGCGCTGCTCGCGGCGGCGGGCCTGCTCGAGGGCTACCGCGCGACGTCGAACAAGTACGCCTTCCGCTGGGTCGAGACCTTCGGCAGCACCGTCGAGTGGGTGCCGCACGCCCGCTGGGTGGAGGACCGCGACCGCTGGACCTCGTCGGGCGTGGCCGCGGGGATGGACATGACGGTCGCCCTCATCCGGGCGCTCTACGGGGACGACGTGGCCGCGGAGGCGACGGGCATGGCCGAGCTCGACTACCGGACGGACTCCACGCAGGACCCGTTCGCGGCGCTGCACGGCCTATGACCGATGCCGGTGCGCCGGCCCGCCCGCCAGCCCCGCCGCAACGTGCGGGTGCAGGGCGATCGAATGGTCGTAGTACTCGTCCGTCATGGGCAGGTACGGGATCGGCTCCTCGGTCCCGACGGTGCCGAGCCGCTCGGCGAGACCGTCCGCGAGGCGACGCACACCGTCGGCGTCGATCCCGTGCACGTCCGTGATCAGGTGCGGTGCAAGCGCTTCCATGCCCGTGTACCAGAAGGTGCCGTGCAGGAGCGGCCAGAACAGGTCCTCGACGTCGCCGCTGATCCCGCGCGGCGAGATCGAGTTCGCCCGGTCGCCGGCGGTGACGACGGCCAGCGCCCTCCGGCCGGCGAGGCCCCCGTCGCCGTACTTGCGGTTGCGGCCGGTGGCCGGATCCGGGACGTCGTAGGCGAAGCCCCGCTCGAAGACCCGATCGATCCAGCCCTTGAGCATCGCCGGCGGGCCGTACCACCACAGCGGGAACTGCAGCACCACGAGATCGGCGGCGAGGAGACGGCGCTGCTCCGCGCGGACGTCCGCGCCGCCCTCGTCGACCAGGACCGGGTCGAAGCCCTCCGCGTACAGGTCGGCCACGTCGACCGACCAGCCGTCCGCCCGGAGCCGTTCCACCCCCGCGTCGCGGAGGGTGGCGTTCAGGGAATCCCCTCGAGGATGCGCGAAGACCCACAGTGCGTGCGCGTTCTCCCGTTCGTCGGCCATGTCAGGGCCAACCCCGCGCGGCGCTCGGGGATTCCATCGGCACCGGAGCGGCTTGCCCGGAAACCAGGAAAGTCCCGAGACACTGTGTGTCTCGGGACTTTCTGGTCGGGCTGACAGGATTTGAACCTGCGACCACTTGACCCCCAGTCAAGTGCGCTACCAAGCTGCGCCACAGCCCGTGGCCGCTCTCGCGGTGCTGTAGGAGATTACCCCATGCCTCGCGCGGAGGAGAAATCGCCTGCACGCGGGGCTCAGCGCCGCATGTTGGCGAAGGGAAGCCGCCCGTGCTGCGCTGCGAAGGCGGCGAGCATGGAGCTCTCGGTGGGTGCGGCGTCGTCGTCCGCGGTCTCGCACCACGCGACGAGCAGGTCGCCGTGGTCTGCGAGCTGCCAGATCCGGCGGCCGCCCGAGTGCCCGACGCGCTCGCCCGCTCCGTAACGGCGGTACTCGTCGAGCCGTTTGCGCAGCCCGCGACGCCCGCGACGGCCGGCACCCGCCTTGCCGATGTACACGACCCGCTCCCCCGCGACCCAGCGCCGCTCGAGCTCGGCGACGGGCACGGTCGGATCCTTCCCTTTCCAGTGACCGGCGGGCGACACGTCCAGGAAGACGGGCGGCGCGTCGGACGGCCGCACGACCACGTAGACGCCCGGGCCGCGCGGCACGTCGGCCGAGGGCAGCTCGGCGAAGGGGATCCAGCCCGCGAATCCGGTCAGCGCGTCCACGCGCCCAGTCAAGCACCGATCGCAGTCGCAACGCCGGTGGAATCGGACGTTCCGCCCTACTGTGGACGCATGCGCACCCCGATCCGGCACCGCGGCGTTGCGATCGCGCTGCTCGCGACGCTCTCGCTCGCAGCGTGCGGCGGCGGCGCACCGTCGGAGACCGCGGCGCTGAGCGCGAGCACCGGGCCCGCGCTCGACGACACGATCGCGACGGGGCTCGACGCGCCCTGGTCGATCGCCTTCGCCGACGGTGCGCCCCTGGTCAGCGAGCGGGACCGCGGCCGCGTCGTGGAGATCGTCGACGGCAAGCCGCGCGAGGTCGGCCGGATCGACGGCGTCGCGGCGCGCGGCGAAGGCGGCCTGCTCGGGATCGCCGTTCGCGACGGCGACCTGTTCGCCTACCTCACCACCGCGACGGACAACCGGATCGTCCGGATGCCGCTGCAGGGCGCGGCGGGCGCGCGCACCCTCGGGCCGGCGCGCACGATCCTCACGGGCCTGCCCGCGGCGTCGATCCACAACGGCGGCCGCATCGCCTTCGGGCCCGACGGGATGCTGTACGCCACCGTCGGCGACGCGGGACGACCCGACGACGCCCAGGACCCGCGGGCGCTCGGCGGCAAGATCCTCCGGATGACGCCCGACGGGGCGCGGCCCGCCGACAATCCGTTCCCCGATTCCCTCGTCTACAGCCTGGGCCACCGCAACGCGCAGGGGCTGGCCTGGGGGCCCGATGGCGCCCTGTACGCCAGCGAGTTCGGCCAGAACACCTGGGACGAGCTCAATCTCATCCGCCCGGGCGCGAACTACGGCTGGCCGGAGGTCGAGGGCATCGGGCGACGCGAGGGCTTCGTGGACCCGCTGCAACAGTGGTCGACGTCGTCCGCCAGCCCGAGCGGGATCGCCGTCGTGGGTGCGGATCTGCTCGTCGCGAACCTCCGCGGCGAGCGGCTGCGAACGATCCCCCTCGCCGCGACCGCCACGGCGACGGAGCAGTACCGCGAGAGCCTCGGCCGCCTGCGCGACGTGGTGCGCGCGCCGGACGGCTCCGCATGGATCCTCACCAACAACACCGACGGGCGCGGCGACCCGAAGCCCGGCGACGACCGGATCGTGCGCATGCGCGGCCGTTAGCCCTGCTAGCCGCGGTGCATGCGCGCTACAGTGGCGTGCATGAAGCGTGCCCTGTTGGTGTCGGCGATGGTTGCCGGCGCGTTCGTGGTCGCCGTGCCCGCGGCCGCGGAACCCGCGGTCGACGCCGACCGCTACCGCACCGACGGGGGCGGGTACGCGTTCCTGTACCGCTACGACGGCGGCAAGCGCGTGTGCACCATCGCAGCGGACCCCACCACGGTGCGGTGCGGGATCTCCGCGCCGGCGGGCACCCGGATCACGGTGAAGAACCGCACCGTCCGGCCCGAGGCCGTCGAGGTCACGGACCGCGGCTGGCGCTACCTCGACACGCTGACGGTCCAGGAGCGCCCCCGCGAACTGCCCGCGGGCGCCCGGCTGTCGGTGCACGGCGCCTCGTGCACCGCGCTGAGCGACGGCGGCCTGGAGTGCTCCGTCGACTCCGCGGGCTTCACCCAGGACGACGGACGCTTCTCGACCCGCGGCCGCAAGCTCGGCTAGGAGTCCGCGCTACGCGACGAGCTTCGCACGCAGCCGGGCGATGACGGCGTCATCGATCCCGAGGCCCTCGCGTACATACGCGTCGAAGCCGCCGTACCGGGCGTCGGCCTCGTCGAAGGCCGCGGTCAGCGCCTCGGGAAAGACCCCCGCCAGCACCCGAGCGGCCTCGCCGATCGCCTCGCCCCGCTCGGCGGCGGCCCCGGCCGCGATCTTGTCGATCACGGCGGCGGAGTACTCGTTGGTCAGCAGGTAGTCGGCCATCACGTCGTCGGGCGAGACGCCCAGGATGCGCTGCACGACCGCCGCGGCCCAGCCCGTGCGGTCCTTGCCGGCGGTGCAGTGGAAGACCTGCGGGCGCTCCTCGTCGGCGACCGCGCGCACGAGCGCCGCGAACTGTGCGCGGGCGTTCTCCTCGGAGACGAACATGCGGTAGACGTCGGTGAGCAGCTCGCGGGCGCCCGCGGCGTCCTTGAGCGACTTGGGATCCAGCGCGCCGAGCTCGACGTCGTCACCGATCACGTTGAGCCGCACGTACCGCGCACCGTCGGGCACGACGTCGGGCTTCGGGGTCACCTCCACCGTCATGCGGAGGTCGAAGACGTCCGCCAGGCGGGCCTCCGCGAGGCGGGCGGGATCGATCGCCTCGGCGTCGAGGGCGCTGGACCGGAAGAGCAGGCCCCGGCGCATCCGGCCCCCGTCGGCGGGGTAGCCGTCCGCACCTGCGGCATCGCGGAAATTGTGCACGCACGAAGCCTAATCGACCGGGCCTGCTCGCCCGACGGTGACGTCGCTCAGGCCAGGCGCTCGAGGCTCCGGTGCGCCTCCGCGGCGGGCCACCAGGCCCGGGAACCGGGGGTAGCAAGGCCGTGCGGCAGCGCGAGCGCCAGGGCGATCGGGGCGTCCACGGGGACGTCGACGGGGACCTCGACGCGGGCGGCGAGCCGCGCACCGTCGGACCCGCGCACCAGCAATTGCCGCATGCGGGCCCCCGCGAGCCGGGCGCCGGGCCAGGCGACATCGGCGAGACGCGCGTGCGGCGGCAGCTGCCCCGCGACGTCGCACAGGACCACGGGGCCCGAGCGCACGAGCCGGCTGATCCGGCTCACCACCACGGGGTAGGCCGACGGTCCGCCGTCGGCCAGGGCGGCCGCCGGGACGCCTGCTATGAGGACCTCGTCGCCGTCCATCGCGGTGCCTTCGGGCCAGATCGTGGGATCGAAGGACCGGGCGATGCCGGCGCGGGCGAGTGAGGGCAGAACCTCCATCAGAGTCACGTCTACCGGTCTACTCGGGCCGCGGCGCAGGCGGAAGGTCCGGCGCCGTCAAGGTCGCGCTAAGACTGCGCGACCGCCACTTCGGCGCAGGGTAGGACACCCGCCTTGACGGCGGCCTGCACTGCGGCGTAATCCTTTTCGTTCTGGTCGGCGTAGGCGGTGGCGAACGTGGCCACAGCCTCGTCGAACTCGGTGGACTTGCCCAGGTACGCGGATGCCACGGCGGATTGCGGCGACTGGGCGTGCGCACGCGCCAGGACCCCTGCGCAGGATTGGCCGTAGCGCTCGAACTGATCGTGGGTCAGCAGTTCCGTCGCCACGGAGCCCTTCATGTCGCGGAACTGGCGCCAGTAGAAGTCGTGACCGCGCAACGTCGGGGTGAAGCCGAGGAACGAGTCGGCGTGCGACTGCAGGATCTGCTGCCCCGCCATGACCCGCCACGCCTGGGTGCCGGTGGCCGGCGCCCCGGGCGGCATGATCGACGGGCCGAGCTTGCCGTAGGTCTGCAGCACCGACTGGGTCGCCTCCTTGACCTGGAGGAACAGCGTCTCGGTGTTGCCTTCGGAGGTCTCACGCCCCAGCAGCACGATGAAACAGCGAGTACCGACGCTGCCGACGCCGACGACCCGCAGTGCCCAATCGAGCACGCGGAACTGCGCGAGCAGTGCGCGCGCATCGGGGCGGAGCGTGTCGAGATAGCGGTCGTAGACGCCCTCGAAGCCCTCCACCAGCTCCGCCGGAGCCGGAACCAGGGTGGGCGGATCGGCCACGATGTGCAGCTCGCCGTCCTCGCGGGTCGCAGTGATCTTCTCGACCATGCGGGCCGAGGTGCGCTTGCGAGCCTTCTTCGCGGTGTGCTGGATGAGGGCCTTGAGGGGTTCGTCGCCCGACGCGGCCGTCGTGAGCGTGTCCACGTCGACGGAGACGTAGTAGCGGTCCAGCGCGCTGAGCTGGACGAGCTCCGCGAGCGTGGTGCGGTACATCCCGACGGCACCGGCGACGGCGCTCTTCGCCTGGTCTTCGGTGTAGCCGTTCTCGCGCGCCGAGATCATGACGCTGCCGGCGAGCCGCTTCACGTCCCACTCCCACGGGGCGATCCCGGCCTCGTCGAAGTCGTTGACGTCGAACAGGAGCCGCCGCTCCGGCGAGGCGAACAGACCGAAGTTGGAGATGTGCGCGTCGCCGCAGCTCATCACGGTGAGCCCGGTGTTCGCCTCCCCCGCCAGATCGTGCGCCATGAGCGCCGCCCCGCCGCGGTAGAAGGAGAACGGCGAGTGCAGCATCCGGGAGATCCGCTCCGGCACCAGTTCCTGGATGCGGGTGCTGTTCTGCTCGCGGATGATGTCGACGGGGTCGCGGCCGTCCGGAGTGAATTCCGCCTGGGCGGACCGGGAGACGCGCTTGCGAAGGTCCTTGCCGTTCGGGGCATCTGCGCTCATGGTGGAAGATGCTAGTCCCGGCTCCGTGCATATCGGAGCGTTCTGAATAGCAAACCCCTGCCGAGATCCGTCGATTAGGTAACCCTAATTTTTGAGGCGTACGGTGGATGCCATGACTGAATCGCGTACCGACACAGCTCCCGCACCCGCCCGCCGCGCGCGGCCGACCTTCGAGGTCACGGTCGTGCGCACCGAGACGATCGGCGCCCACCTCGTCCGCGTGATCGCCGAGGGCGAGAGTCTCGCCTCCTTCGGCGACCCCGAACTCCCCGGCCTGCCCAGCACGGACGCCTACGTCAAGCTCGCCTTCGGCGACGCGACCCGCACCTACACCGTGCGGTCCTTCGACCGTGCCGAGCGCCGGATCGCGATCGACTTCGTCGTCCACGGCGACGAGGGACTGGCCGGCCCGTGGGCGCGGCGCGCGCAACCGGGCGACACGATCACCATCATGGGGCCGGGCGGCGCGTACTCCCCCGACCCCGCCGCCGCGTGGCACTTCCTGGCCGGCGATCTCTCGGCGGTGCCCGCGATCGCTGCCGCCCTGGAGGCGCTTCCGGCCGACGCGCGGGGCGCCGCGATCATCGAGGTCGAGAGCGATGCCGACCGGATCGCGCTGACGGCACCGTCGGGCGTGGACGTGCGGTGGGCCGTCAACCCCGACGTGACCGACGTCGACTTCCTGGCGCGCCAGGTGGCCGTCGCGGACTGGCCCGCGGATCGCGCCACGACGCACGTCTTCGTCCACGGCGAGCGCGAGTCGATCAAGGCGATCCGCAAGGTCCTGCGCGAGCTGGCGGTGCCGCGCGAGCGCCTCTCGATCTCCGGCTACTGGGCGCGCGGCCGCGCCGAGGACGCCTTCCAGGCGGAGAAGCGCACGCCGGTCGGGCAGATCGACTAGGGCGTTCCAAGCAGGCGACGGTGCCACCGCGAGGCCCGTCGTGACGGCCATCACAGGCTGGTGCGCGACGTGAGTGTCGGCACAATGCACCGTGCCGGAGCATGGATTTCAGACAACTACGGATAATTTGTCTATCTGTGGATCTTGCACCGGTGCCCGGCTTCTCCCCGACGCACGCCCAGCTCCGGCGACGTGGCGTCGCGTTCAGCCTGTGCGCGGCACTTCTCGCCCTCGCGGTGTGGGGCGTGCAGGCACTGCGCCCGCAGGACGTCTTCACGCTCACCCTTCGCACGCCGACGGTGGCGGCCGGGATCGTCGAGGGCGCGAAGGTGCGGATCCAGGGGCTCGACGTGGGCTCCGTGACCGGGATCCGGTCGCTCGGCAATGCGCAGCAGGGCGTGACGCTGCGCCTCGACGGCCCCCAGGGCCGCAGCCTCACCAACAACGTGGAGGCGGCGTTCTCCGCGGGCAACCTCTTCGGCGTCTCCGAGGTGATCCTCACCCCGCACGAGGGCGGCGGCGCACTGCAGGACGGCGCCGAGCTCGCCCCGACGCGGCGGATCACCGACAACACGGTGTCGAACATGATCACCACCCTCGGCGACGTGAACGACGACGCCCTGCGGCCGCGCATGAGCGAGCTGCTGATGAACTTCGACGCCTCGTCGGAGGCGATGCTGCCGCTGCTCACGGCACTCGGGAGCGTCGCGCAGACGATGCAGGACACGCAGCGCCTCTCCACCGCTCAGACCTTCCCGACGGTGGTAGCCGCCCTCCAGGCCGCCGATCCCGCGCTCGCCGCGATGATCCCGGCGTTCCAGGCGGGCCTCGACCATAAGCCGCTCCACAACGGCGACAGCAAGAAGACGCTCGCCGTGCAGGACGGGCTCAACGACGAGCGCACCGGGCTCGTCGCCGGGCTGCAGGCGATCCTCACGCCGCAGGCGCTGGAGGGCCTGAAGACCGCGTCGCCGATGCTGGTGAGCCTGCTCCAGCCGATCCTCGCCGCGTTCCCGAACGGCAGCGCGACCGGCGTGGGGATCCAGCTGTCGCAGCTGATGGACAACGTACGCAAGGCCATGCCGAACACTCCGAACGGTCCGGTGCTGAACCTGCGTCTGTCGGTGGAGTACCCGGCCGTCGCGGCCGTGCTGCCGCCCGGCGTCGACGCAGTGAAGCCGGGTACGGCCGCGAAGCCGGGCACGCCGGCGAAGCCCGGAGCGACGTCGAAGCCCGCGTCCTCGACGCCCGCTGCCGCCTCGGCATCCGCGACCGCGACGCCCCGCTGACGCTCCCCTTCCGGGAGGCCGATCGCGCTGCTGGACGACTCTCGAATTCTGTCCGTTCCGGACACGCTGTCCGACCCGGACAGAATCCGAGATCGTGCCGCACGACGGCGTCGCCCCCTCGCCGATTGTTTCAAACAGTTGACACATTGCGAGGCCTCGTGATCAACTCCTTGTATCAAACACACGACACAAGGAGTCAAAATGCGTCGCTCCCTGATCGCCGCCCCCGCGGTCGCCCTCGCGGGCCTCGCCCTCGCCGGCTGCGGCGCCGTTTCGACGGTGACGAAGTACCCCGTCTCCGGCTCGATGGTCGCCCTGCCGGAGTGCGCCGGCGAGGACTTCATCGTCTACAACGAGGGCATCGGGCCCGCCATCAAGCGTGCGGGGCAAGGACTCGCCGAGCTCGACCAGCCCGTCAACTTCAGCGGCGCCTTCAGTGCCGACCAGGCAGCGGACGGACGGATCGCGCTCACGATCGAGATGTGCGGCCCCGGCGTCGGCCCGGACGGCACCCGGGACGGCGCCACGACCCTCGCGCGATCCTTCGCACGCACCGACGGCCTGCGCGATAAGCTCGGCAGCCTCCTGATCATCAACGGCGACAATGGTATCCGCATCGCCACCGCCCCATTCGACACAGCCCGATTCGCATCGGAGACCCCCGTCGCCGAACTCCGGTCCCAGTGGCGCGACGCCCCCAAGGAGAAGTGACCGATGTTCACAGCGATCTTCCTGCTGCCCCTCATCCCGCTGGCGATCGCCTCCGTGATCATTCGCGTGATCTACGTCCTGGTAACCACGGACGCCGCCGCGCCGCGCACCCCGGAGGCGCGCCGGGCATCTCGCTCAGTCGCGATCGCCCTCGGCCTCGCTGCCGTCCTGGCCCTCGCCGCGGCGATCGTGCTCATCGTCGACGACCGCCTCGGTCGAGGGCTCCTCCTCGCCTTCCCGGCGGCGCTCATCGTCCTCCAGCTCGGGCTCGGAGTCGCCACAGGAATCATCGGTTCGACTGTCCGCGCGCGCGAATCGGTCCGGATCGCGTCGCTCTCGCCGCGCACGATCGGCGTCACCGCTCCGAGGAAGCTCCTCGCGGCCACCGTGATCGGAGTGGTGATCGCGTTGGCGTTCTCCGCGATCGGCTGCGCCACCGCCTCGCCCGACGACGACGGTCTTTCCCGCGCCTTCGCCTCACCCGGCGAATACGGCGGCGTCGAGATCACGACTCCGTTCGCCGGCTCCTTCTACGCCATCCCCGCCGCGCTCGCCATCGTGCTGTCGACGATCCTCGCCGTGTCCACGATGTTCGGCGCCCGGAGGTGGGGCGCCCTGGACCAGGCTGAGCTCGACATCGCCCTGCGCGTGGGGATCACGACCCGCACGATCGCCGCGACAGCCATGGCCACCGGGTTCCTCCTCGTCGTCCTGGGCTGGTCTCTCACCCTCGCAGCGCTGCAGGTGGCGAACTCGTCGGACGATTCCACGATGTGGTGGATCGGGCGCATCGGATTCCCGCTGGGCGCAACGTACGGATTCATCCTCGGAATCTGGGCGTTCCTGGCCTTCCTCGTCCCCACTCGCACCCGACAGACGGGCGCAGCGGCCGTGCGCCTCCGGGAGGTCCGGCCGTGACCGGCCCCGCCATCGTGGTCCGCTCGGACGATCCACTACCGCCGTACGAGCAGATCCGGCGACAGATCGCGGGCGTGATCGCCTCGGGCGGGCTCCAGCCGGGCGACCGACTGCCCCCGTTGCGGCAGTTGGCCCGCGACCTCGACGTGGCGGTCGGCACCGTCGGGCGGGCGTACCGCGACCTGGAGGCCCAGGGCTGGGTGGAGTCGCGTCGCGGGCGCGGCACGCACGTGCTCACGCCGCCCACCGCCACCGTCGCGCCGCCCACCGAGGACCTGCACCGCCTGGCTCGCAACTATCTCGCCGCCGCCATGGAACTGGGCTTCACGCACCAGCAGGCGATCGACGCCGTACACCGGTGATATCCGGCCGGATCTCGTCGTCACACGAACCGAGCGACTCTCGGACCCGTCCACGCCGGGCAGCGTGTCCATAGTGGACAGAATCCGAGAGCGCAGTGATCCGGCCTACATCCCGGTTCGATAGTCGACCACCCGTGCCCTCGGCCCCGCCGAACCGTGACCGCTCAGGCGACCGCGCGGTCGCGGGCGGGCCGCACCTGCAGGAGCAGAACCAGCCCCAGCGCGAGGACCACGATGATGCCGCCGATGCCGGCCCGGTCGGTGCCGAAGACGGCGACGAAGACACCGAACAACAGCGGCCCGAGGAACGAGGCCGCGCGGCCGGTGGTCTGGTACAGCCCGAACATCTGGCCCTCGCGGCCGGGCACCGTCATCCGCGCCAGCATGCTGCGCGCCGATGACTGGGCCGGGCCCACGAACACCGTGAGCATGAGCCCGAAGACCCAGAACATGGTCTCGCCGCTCACGAACAGCAGCACCGTCCCCGCGATCAGCATCCCCACGAGGCAGGTCACGATCACCGGCTTCGGGCCGATCCGGTCGTCGAACCGCCCGGCGATCACCGCACCCAGCGCGGCCACGACATTGGCGGCCACGCCGAACAGCAGCACCGTCGACTCGCTCATCCCGTATACGCTGTGCGCGAGCACCGCGCCGAAGGTGAAGGTCGCCGCGAGCCCGTCGCGGAACACCGCCGACGAGACGAGGAACCACACCACGTTGCGGTCCGCGCGCCAGAGCGAGCCGATCGTCGCGAACAGGTCGCGGTAGGCCCCGGCGATCCCGCGGCGGGGCGCCGCGCTCGGGTCCGCGGGGAGCTCCGGCACGAGGAAGAGCACCGGCAGCGCGGAGATCGCGAACCACGCCGCCGCGAACAGGGCCACGAGCCGGATGTTCAGCCCGCCCTCGGTGGGCACGTCGAGGAATCCGCGGGTCGGCCCGTCGCCCGCGATGAAGCCGAAGTTGCAGATCAGCAGCAGCACGATCCCGCCGAAGTAGCCGCAGGCCCAGCCGATCCCGGACACCCGGCCGATCGTCTCCGGCGTGGAGACCTGCCGCAGCATCGCGTAGTACGGCACGTTCGCCAGCTCGAAGGCGGCGGTCCCCACCGCGAGGAGCAGCAGGCCGAGCCACAGGAACTGGTACTCGTCGCGCACGAAGAAGCACGCGGCGGTGCACAGCGTGACGACGGCGCTCCACACGGCGAGGGAGAACCTCCGCCGGCCCGCGGCGTCGGCGCGACCGCCGAGGACCGGCGCGGTCAGGGCGACGACCACGCCGGCGGCGGCCATCGCCCACGACAGCCAGCTGGTGGCACTGATCGGGCCCGGGAGGTCCTCGCCGACGGCGCCGGTCAGGTACACGGTGAAGATGAACGTGGTCATCACCGCGTTGAACGCGGCGCTCCCCCAGTCCCACGCGCACCACGCCGCCACCTGGCGGCGCGGTACGGGCGCGGCCGGGACCTCCACCGCCGTCACGGCGTTACTTCTTCGCGCGCTTCTCGCGGACCCGGACGTTCACCCGCACCGGCGAGCCGTCGAAGCCGAACTCCTCGCGGAGCCGGCGCTCGAGGAACCGCCGGTAACCGGCCTCCAGGAACCCGGAGCTGAACAGCACGAACGTCGGCGGACGCGTCGCTGCCTGGGTCGCGAACAGCACCTTGGGCAGCTTGCCGCCGCGCAGGGGCGGCGGGGTCGCGGCCATCACGTCGCGCAGCCAGTTGTTGAGGCGGCCCGTCGGGATGCGCTTGTCCCACGACTCGAGCGCGGTATCGATCGCGGGCACCAGCTTCTGCATGGCGCGCCCGGTCTGCGCGGAGATGTTGACCCGCATCGCCCAGGGGATCTGGACCATCTCGCGGTCGATCTCCTTCTCCAGCTGGTACCGGCGGTCCTCGTCGACGAGGTCCCACTTGTTGTAGGCGATCACCAGCGCGCGGCCCGATTCGACCACCATCGACAGCACCCGCTGGTCCTGCTCGGTGATCGGCTGCGAGGCGTCGATCAGCACGATCGCGACCTCCGCGGCCTCGATCGCGCCCTTGGTGCGCAGCGAGGCGTAGAACTCGTGCCCGCTGGCCTGGTTGACCTTCTTGCGCAGGCCCGCGGTGTCGATGAACTTCCACGTCCGGCCGCCGAGCTCGACGAGCGAGTCCACCGGATCGACGGTGGTGCCGGCGACGTTGTCGACGACCGACCGGTTCTCGCCGGTGAGCTTGTTGAGCAGCGAGCTCTTGCCGACGTTCGGCTTGCCGATCAGCGCGATGCGGCGCGGACCGGTGCCGCCGGTGCCCTCGCGGGGCGTTTCCGGCAGCTTCTCCAGGATGACGTCCAGCAGGTCACCCGTCCCGCGGCCGTGTGCGGCCGAGATCGTGTGCGGCTCACCGAGGCCCATCGACCACAGCGTCGCGGCCTCGGCCTCCGTGCGCTGGTCGTCGACCTTGTTGGCCGCCAGGATCACGGGGGTCTTGGAGCGGCGCAGCACGCGGGCGACGGCTTCGTCGGTCGCGGTGGCGCCGACGGTCGCGTCCACGACCACCACGATCGCGTCCGCCGTGCGCATGGCGACCTCGGCCTGCGCAGCGATGGACTGCTGCATCCCCTTGGCGTCCGGCTCCCAACCGCCGGTGTCCTGCACCAGGAACCGTCGGCCGGCCCAGTTGGCCTCGTAGCTGATCCGGTCGCGGGTCACGCCCGGGATGTCCTCGACGACGGCCTCGCGGCGACCGAGGATGCGGTTGACCAGCGTCGACTTGCCCACGTTGGGGCGGCCCACGATCGCGACCGTCGGCAGGCACATGGCCTCCTGCGCGGCCTCCGCCTCGAGATCGGCGAAGTCGCCCTCGTACTCGGCGAAGTCGCCCTCGTCGTCCCAGGTGCCGTCCGCGGCATCGGAGCCGGCGTACTCGAACTCGTTGTCACTCATCGCGTGACCTCCTTATCGCGGGAGGCGCTCAGCGCGCGGTCGGCCGTCTCGGCCACCGCTGCGACGGTCTCCTCCAGGTTCATGTCCGACGAGTCCAGCTCGATCGCGTCCTCGGCCGGGCGCAGCGGCGAGATCTTCCGCGTCGAGTCCAGGCCGTCGCGGCGCTGCACGGACGCCAGCACCTCGTCGTAGTCGCTGGGCAGCCCCAGCTCGGTGTTCTGCGCGTGGCGGCGCTGCGCGCGCGCCTGCGCCGAGGCCGTCAGGTAGATCTTCACCGGCGCGTCGGGGAAGACGACGGTGCCGATGTCCCTGCCCTCCACCACGATCGGCGAATCGTCGTCGGCGGCGATGGCCCGCTGGTACTCCACGAGCTGCTCGCGCACCTCGGGCACCGCGGACACGGCCGACACGGCGGCGGTCACGTCGTCCTCGCGGATCCGGCGGGTGATCGAGATCCCGTCCAGCTCCACCTGCTCGGCGAGCGGATCGCAGCCCATGGCCAGCGGCAGGTCCGCCGTGGCCGCGGCGATCGCGGCCGGGTCGGTGAGGTCGACCTCCCGCTCCAGCGCCCAGACGGTGGCGGCGCGGTACATCGCGCCGGTGTCCAGGTAGCGCGCGCCGAGGTTCTCGGCGATGCGCCGGGCCACCGTCGACTTACCGGTCCCCGAGGGGCCGTCCATGGCGATCACGAGGGTCACAGTCCCACCGCCTGGTACAGCGCAGACACCTCGTCGCGGCCGAGGACGCGCAGCGAGCCCGGGCGCTGATCGCCCAGGGCCACCGACCCCACGTGCGTGCGCACGAGGCGCTCGACGGGGTGCCCGACCTCCGCCAGCAGCCGCCGGACGATGTGCTTGCGGCCCTCGTGCAGCACGACGCGGACCATCGAGCGGCCCTCCGACGCCTCGAGCACGGAGAACTTGTCCACCTTCGCGGGGCCGTCCTCGAGCTCGACGCCGGAGCGCAACGTATTGCCGAGCCGGCGCTGCACCTCGCCCTGCACCCACGCGAGGTAGGTCTTCGGCACCTCGTAGGAGGGGTGCATGAGGCGGTGCGCGAGGTCGCCGTCGTTGGTGATGAGCAGCAGGCCCTCGGTGTCGGCGTCGAGGCGGCCGACGTGGAAGAGCCGCTGGCCGGCGGCGACGCGCTCGGCCACGATGTCGCCCACGCAGGGGCGGCCCATGTCGTCGCTCATCGTCGACTGCCAGCCGCGGGGCTTGTTCAGCGCGAGGTGCACGAGGTTCTCGTTGACGAGCACGCGCACGCCGTCGACGCGGACGACCGCGACGTTCGGGTCGACGCGGCGGCCCTGCTCCGTCACGATCTCGCCGTCGACCTCGACGCGGCCGTCGGCGATCATGTCCTCGGCCACGCGCCGCGATGCGACGCCGGCCTGGGCCAGCACCTTCTGCAGGCGGATCTTGTCGCTGTCGCCGCCGGGATGCGGGGTCTTCTCGGGCGCGTCCCAATCGTCGACGTCGCGCGCGGGGACGTTCTGCGTGCGTGCGGGTTTGGCGTTCGACAGGCGGGGGACGCCGCCCTGGCGCCCCGCCTGCTTCTGCGGCGGCTTCGCACCCTGTTTCGGCTTGCTGGTTCTGCTTCGGTCCGGTGTGCCATCACGGCGAGCGGGTCTGTTCATGATCACTCCATGATCGCAGGTCGCGGCCGAAATCGGTATTCGTCAGCGCGGCGCGGCGCGGGCGGCGCTCAGCGGACGGTTCCGGCGGCCCATGAACAGCACCGCCGCCCCGGTGGACGTGACCACGATCGTGCTCACCAGACCGCCCTTCGGCGGGAAGAACAGCGGGTCGCCGCCCGCGTCGCCGCCGGTCAGGTCCTCCAGCCCGCTCATCATCATGGCCGGGAAGATCCACACGAGGATCGACAGGACCGCGGCCAGCCCGAGGAGCCCGCTCGCGAGGGCGCGGCCGCGGGCGGCGAAGGACGGCCGCATCGTGGCGACGATCACCAGGATCAGGGCGACGATCGCGAGGCCGGCGGTGGCGTAGCCCCACGGGAGCACCCCGTCGGCCAGCACGTCCGGACTCCCGAACCCGCCGGTCACCACCGCGTCCGCCTCAGGGCCGGTGAGCACCATCCGTCCCGTACCCGTGAACCCGAACGGCACCCCGACCCGGCCGATGGTCAGCCCGAACCAGGTGGCGGTCGCGGCCCACCCGGTCAGCGCGGCGACGGCCCCGGTGAGGACGAGCGGCCACCAGCGGCGGACCGTCGGGCCGGCGGCGCCGAGCGGGAAGGCCTCGCGGAGGACGGCGGAGAGGTCAGGCATCGGGATCGAATCCGATCACGTCGGCGCTCTTGCGGCCGAGCTTGGCGAAGCGCGGCTCCTCGTCGAGGTGGGAGCTGAGGTCCTCGATGACGTCGATCTCGGGCAGCAGGGGCGCGAGCGGCGGCAGCTCGTCGAGCGAGCTCAGGCCGAGCCGCTCGAGGAAGAGCTCGGTGGTCGCGTAGGTCGTGGCGCCGGCGTCGGTGCCCGCCTCGGCGATCAGGCCACGGGCCGCGAGCGTGCGCATCACCCCGTCGACGTTGACGCCGCGCACCGCCCCGACCTGGGACCGGCTCACCGGCTGCTTGTAGGCGATCACCGCGAGGGTCTCGAGCGCGGCGCGGGTCAGCTTGGACCGCACCCCGTCGAGGAGCAGCCGTTCGACGTAGGGCGCGTACTCGGCGCGGCTGTAGAGCCGCCAGCCCTCCGCGGATTCGCGGAGTTCCATGCCCGACCGCCGCTCGGCGAGCTCCCCGGCCCAGGCGCGCAGGTCGGCGGTGATCCGCTCCTCCGGCTCCTCCAGGGCGGTGCCCAGCTGCTCCGCGGTCGCGGGCGCGTCCACCACCAGCAGCAGCGCCTCCAGCGCCGACCGCAGCTCGTCGGGTTCCATCCCCTCGACGAGGGCGAAGTCCTCGGCCTGCTCGCTCACGATTCCTCCTCGGGTGTCTCGTCGTACTCGTCGCGGGTGCCGCCCACGACCAGGTTCTCGTTCTCCCCCGACCAACGCACCTTGAGGTCGCCGAGCGCCTCGGGCTGGTCGAACAGCACGGCCCGCTCGCGGTACAGCTCGAGCAGCGCGAGGAAGCGGGCGATCACGGCGATGCCGGAGTCGCAGTCGGCGACGAGCTCGGAGAACCCGGACCAGTGGTCGGGCCGCTCCCGCAGCCGCGCCGCGATGAGCCGGGCCTGTTCCGGCACCGAGACCTTGGGCACGTGCAGGTGCCCGAGGCCGACCGTCGGCTTGGGCTTCGGCGTGAACGCGGACGCGGCGACGAGCGCGAACTGCTCGGGCGTGACGCCCAGCTGGACCGGGGGGACGAGCTCCTCGAACCGGGGCTCCAGGCCCACCGCCCGGGGGTACCGACGGTTCGCCTTCGCCTCCAGCTGGGCCATCAGCTCGGCCACCTGCTTGTACGCGCGGTACTGGAGCAGGCGGGCGAACAGCAGGTCGCGGGCCTCGAGCAGTGCGAGGTCCTCGGCGTCCTCTACCTCGCCCGCGGGCAGGAGCCGCGCGGCCTTGAGGTCGAGCAGCGTCGCGGCGACGACGAGGAATTCGGTGGTCTGGTCGAGGTCGGCCTCGGCGCCGAGCTGCTTGGTGTAGGCGATGAACTCGTCGGTCACCACGTGCAGCGCCACCTCGGTGACGTCGAGACGCCTGCCGCCGATCAGCTGCAGGAGCAGGTCGAAGGGGCCCTCGAAGTTGGCGAGCTTGACCGTGAAGCCGGGCTGCGGGGCGTCCGCGTCCGACGGTGCCTCGGGGGCGGGGTCGAGCGGGACCTCGGCTTCGATCGGCTCGGGGGCCGCTGCGGTGTCGGTCACTTCTCCTGCGCGATGACCTCGCGCGCGAGGGCGCGATAGGCGGTGGCGCCGGACGACTTCGGGGCCCACGAGGTGATCGGCTCGCCCGCGACGGAGGTCTCCGGGAAACGCACGGTGCGGGAGATCACCGAGTGGTACACGGCGTCGCCGAAGACCTCGACCACGCGGGCCATCACGTCGCGCGAGTGCAGCGTCCGCGAGTCGAACATCGTGACCACGATGCCGGCCATGCCCAGCCGGGGGTTCAGGCGGTCCTTGACCTTGTCGACGGTGTCCGTCAGCAGGGCCAGGCCGCGCAGCGCGAAGTACTCGCACTCCATGGGGATCAGCACCTGATCCGCGCACGCCAGCGCGTTCACCGTCAGCAGGCCCAGGGAGGGCTGGCAGTCGATGAGGATGTAGTCGTAGCGATCCAGCACCGGGTACAGCGCGCGGCCGAGCGTCTGCTCGCGGCCCACCTCGTTGACCAGCTGGATCTCCGCGGCGGAGAGGTCGATGTTCGACGGCAGCAGGTCCAGGCCGTCCACTCGGGTGCGCAGCAGCACGTCGTCCGCGGAGATGCGGGACTCCATGAGCAGGTTGTGCACCGTGAGCTCGAGCTCGTGGTGCGCGACGCCGAGGCCGGCGGAGAGCGCGCCCTGCGGGTCCAGGTCGACGAGCAGCACGCGCCGCCCGTAGGAGGCGAGCGAGGCGCCCAGGTTGATGGTGGTCGTCGTCTTGCCGACGCCGCCCTTCTGGTTGCACACCGCGATCACGCGGGCCGGGCCGTGCGTGGTCTTGGGCGTCGGCTCGGGGAACTCGACGCGGGGCCGGCCGGTGGCGTCCAGCGAGTCGTCGTGCGGGTCCCGCGCTGCGGGGTGGTGCGCGAGCTCACCCAGGTCCAGGCCCGGGTTCTCCGCGTCCGGCGCTGCCGCCAATGTCCACCTCCAGATAAGTCCCCACCCACCCTAATGCGCGCGACGCGCGTGCCGCCGCAGCGGCACGCACGACCCGCCGATTCTACGGACCGGGCCGGCGCCGCACTCAGCCGAGCGCGCGCGGATGGGCCTGCGCGTACACCTCGCGCAGCGCGCTCACCGTCACGAGCGTGTACACCTGCGTCGTGGTGACGGAGGCGTGGCCGAGCAGTTCCTGCACCACGCGCACGTCGGCGCCGCCCTCGAGCAGGTGGGTGGCGAAGGAGTGCCGCAGGGTGTGCGGCGAGACGTGCGTGGTCGCGGTGTCGATCCCGGCGCGCTCCGCCGCCGCCGCGAGCACCTGCCACGCGGACTGCCGGGAGAGCCGGCCGCCGCGGACGTTGAGGAACAGCGCCGGATTCGAGCGCTTCACCAGCGCGGGGCGCCCGCGCACCAGGTACGCGTCCAGGGCCGCGAGCGCGGGCCGGCCGATCGGCACCACCCGCTGCTTGCCGCCCTTGCCGAGCAACACCACCGAGCGCGACTCCGCGTCGATGTCGTCGACGTCGAGCGCCGTGACCTCGGAGATGCGGGCGCCGCACGAGTACAGGAGCTCGAGCATCGCGCGGTCGCGCAGGCGCGAGGGGGTGTCGGCGTCCGAGTCTCCCCCGGCCGCCTCGAGCAGCGCGATGACCTGCTCGACGGGCAGCGCCTTGGGCAGGCGCTTCGCGGGCGCGGGCGGGCGCACCTCGCGGGCCACGTCGACGTCGGTCACGCCCTCCGCGGCGGCGAACCGGTGCAGCCCGCGCACGGCGATCAACGACCGCGCCGCGGAACTCGCCGCGAGCGGCGGATGATCGTCACCGCCCTCGCGCAGGGCGACGAGGAAGCCGCTGACCTGGTTCTGCGTGACGTCGGCGAGATCGCCCACGCCGAGCGCAGCCAGGTACTCGCGGTACCGGCCGAGATCGCGCCGGTAACTGCTCAGCGTGTTCGCCGCGGCGCCCCGCTCGACGGTGAGGTGGTCGACGTACGCGCGCAGCTGATCGTCGAGTGCCACCCCGACCGACACAGTTACCGCCCGTCCTCCACGGGCCGGCCCTTGCGGGCGGCGAGGGCCGTCGGGCGGCCCGGCCACGGCGCGTCGGAACAGCGCAGCGGGGTGTCGTCGTCGGTGACCATCGTGGCGGCGAGGATGGCGCTGACCGAGGTCGAGTTCACGATCTCGCCGGAGAGCACCATGCGGACGGCGTCCGGCATGGCGATCCACTCGACGGTCATGTCGAGCTCCTCGTCCTCCTGCTCGGCCATCTCGCAGTAGCGCAGGTCGGTGGCGAGGAAGACGCGCACCATCTCGTCGGTGAAGCCGGGCGACGGGGCGAGGTCCACCAGCACGTGCCAGTCGCGCGCGCCGAGCCCCGTCTCCTCCGCGAGCTCGCGCTGCGCGGCGCACACGGGCTCCTCCTCGCCGGTGTGGTCGAGCAGCCCCGCGGGGATCTCCAGCATCCGCCGGCCCATGGGGTGGCGGTACTGGTTCACCATGGCGATGGCACCGTCGGCGTTCATCGCGACCACGGCCACGGCACCGTCGTGCTCGACGACGTCCCGGACGGCGGTCCCGCCGCCCGGCATCGTCACCTCGTCGCGCCGGACCGCGAAGATCGGGCCCTCGTACACCGTCTCACTGCTGAGTGCCTGGAAGTCGTGCGTCTGCACGGAACCGAGCGATTCGAGCTGCTCAGTCATCTGCGTGGTCATCCTCCGACGGTACCTCTTCCACGGCGGTGCGGACGCCGACCGGGAGTTCGAGCTCGGCCCGGTACTTCAGGGCCGCGCCGACGAACGCGGCGAACAGCGGGTGCGGGCGCGTGGGACGCGACTTGAGCTCGGGATGCGCCTGCGTGCCGACGAGGAACGGGTGCGCCTCCTTCGGGTACTCGACGAACTCGACGAGGTGGCCGTCGGGCGAGACGCCCGAGAACTTCAGGCCCGACTCGGCGATCTTGTCGCGGTAGGCGTTGTTGACCTCGAAGCGGTGCCGGTGGCGCTCGGAGACCTCGGTCGCGCCGTAGGCGTTCGCCACGATCGAGCCGCGCTCCAGCGCGGCCGGGTAGGCGCCGAGGCGCATGGTGCCGCCCAGGTCGGCCTCGCCGGCGACTGCCTGCTCCTGATCCGCCATGGTCGAGATCACGGGGTACTGCGTGTCGTCGTCGAACTCGGTGGAGCTGGCGCCCTCGAGCCCGACGGACCGGGCGGCCTCGATGACGATGCACTGCAGGCCCAGGCACAGGCCGAGCAGCGGCACGCCGCGCTTGCGGGCGTACCGGATGGCGCCGAGCTTGCCCTCGATGCCGCGGATGCCGAAGCCGCCGGGGATCAGGATGCCGTCCATGTCGCGCAGGGCGGCGGACGCGCCGGCCTCGGTCTCGCAGTCGTCCGACGGAACCCAGGAGATCTGCACCTTGGCCCAGTTGGCGAAGCCACCGGCGCGCAGCGCCTCGGTGACCGACAGGTAGGCGTCGGGCAGGTCGATGTACTTGCCGACCAGCGCGATGTTCACGGTCTCGCGGGGCTCGTGGACCCGCTTGAGCAGGTCGCCCCACACGGACCAGTCGACGTCGCGGAACGGCAGGCCCAGCTTGCGCACGACGTAGGCGTCGAGCTGGTTGCGATGCAGCACCTTCGGCACGTCGTAGATCGAACCGGCGTCGGGGCAGGAGATGACGCCGTCGATGTCGACGTCGCACATGAGCGCGATCTTGTTGCGCTGCCCCTCGGGCACGTCGCGGTCGCAGCGCAGGATGAGCGCGTCGGGCGTGATGCCGATGCTGCGCAGCGCGGCGACGGAGTGCTGCGTGGGCTTGGTCTTGAGCTCACCGGACGCGGCGAGGTACGGGACCAGCGAGACGTGCAGGAAGAAGACGTTGTCGCGGCCCACGTCGTGGCGCACCTGGCGGGCGGCCTCGAGGAAGGGCTGCGACTCGATATCGCCGACGGTGCCGCCGATCTCGGTGATCACGACGTCCGGGACGATGCCCTCGGAATCGGGCGCCTGCATCGCGAGGATGCGCGCCTTGATCTCGTCGGTGATGTGCGGGATGACCTGGACGGTGTCGCCGAGGTACTCGCCGCGCCGTTCCTTGGCGATGACGGTCGAGTACACCTGGCCGGTGGTGACGTTGGCGATCCCCGAGAGATCCCGATCGAGGAACCGCTCGTAGTGGCCGACGTCGAGGTCCGTCTCGGCACCGTCCTCGGTGACGAACACCTCACCGTGCTGGAACGGGTTCATAGTGCCCGGATCCACGTTGAGGTACGGATCGAGCTTCTGCATCGTCACGCGGAGACCGCGGGCCGTGAGGAGCTGTCCCAGACTGGAGGCCGTCAGGCCCTTACCCAGGGAGGATGCAACGCCTCCGGAGACGAAGATGTGCTTCGTGGCGACACGCGCGCCAACGCGAGGAGAGGGCAACGAGACTCCCGTATTCGAGCGGACAAACCTGCTTCTACTACGGGACTTCAGCCTATCACCAGTCGTCAGCGGATACCGGATCCGTACGCGCGGACGTCGCCGCGCGTCGCCTGCGCGAGCGCCAGCGCGGCCGAGACCTGCCCCACGACGGTGTCGGCGTCGTCGACGGTGGCGAGGCCCGGGGCGAGCCCCTTGTCCTGCCGGACGACCACGATCGGGCCCGCACCCTGCGACGATCCCGTGCGGCCGGCGAGAACGGAACCGTCGCCGTGCCGCGACAGCGCCGCCGCGAGGCGGCCGATCCCCTGCCCCTCGCCCGCGCGCTCGCCCGGAACTGTTCCGCCCGTCACGATGACCGCGGCGCGCGCGCCGGGCACCGTCGGGCCGGAGAAATCGACGAAGCCGGCCTGCTTCAGGGCGGCCAGGGCATCGGTCCGGCCGTTCGACGGTGGCTTCACCGCGCCCTCGGAGAGGAGGACCGCGCCGAGCAGGTCGCCGGCACGGGCGCGGGGGTCGACGAGCGAGGCGTCGAGGGTGACGCCGTTCGGGACGGCGTTGTCGACGACGCCGCGCAGGCGCTCGGCCTTGTCCTCGGCGTAGAGGTCGTCGGTCAGCGTCAGCGTGCCGGCGACGGTGCCGCCGCCCTGCGTGACCCGGCGGCCGATCTGCCCGGCGTCGCCGCGGTCGGCCGACGGCGCGACGACCATCAGGACGGGGATGCCCGCCAGGCTCCGGCCCAGCGTCGACGGTGCCGCCGCGTCGGCGAAGGCGTCCGCAGCGCGGGAGCGGTCGGTCAGTGCGGCATTGGCACCCTCGAGCCGCTCGACCTGCGCGCGCAGGTCCTTGAGGTCACCGTCGGTCGTGAACCGGGCGAGGACTCCCCCGCCCAGCGCGACGCCGACGGCGAAGGCCAGCAGCACGGCTGCCCAGACCAGCGCGGGCCGCCGGGCGCCGGACGAGCGGAGGCGGCGCGACGGGCCGGGCACCTAGAGTGCCCGGAACTGGCCCTGGACCCAGAGCGCGAAGCGGTTCCACTGGTCGATGACCCACTGCAGCAGGTCGTGGCCCTGGTTGGAGACCAGCACCGCCGCGACGACGGCGACCAGCGCGGCGAGGATGAACAGCGCGATCGCGCCGCCGTGGCCGCGACTGCGGTAGAGGGTGGCGACGGCCTTGCCGTCGACCAGCTTCGTGCCCACCTTGAGGCGGGTGAGGAAGGTCGACGGGTTCGACTCGCGCCGGCCCGCGTCGAAGAACTCCTCCAGCGAGGCGGAGTGGCCGACGGAGACGATCAGCGAGGCGCCGTGGTGGTCGGCGATGATCAGCGCGAGGTCGGCGGCCGAGCCGGTGGCCGGGAAGGTCATCGCGCCGATGCCGAGGTCCTGGATGCGCTCCAGGCCCGGGGCGTGGCCGTCGGGGGCGGCGGGCAGCACGACCTGCGCGCCCGAGCGCAGCGTGTTGGTCGTGATCATCTCCGGGTCGCCGACGATGAGGTCGGGGCGGTAGCCGGCCTTGACGAGCGCGTCGGCGCCGCGGTTCACGCCGATGAGGACCGGCGCGTACTCCTTGATGAAGGGCTTGAGGCGCTTGAGGTCCTCGACGTGGTCGGCGCCGTCGGAGACGACGAGCACGTGCCGGTCGTTGAGGTTGACCTCGACGTCCGGGATGCCGACGCCGTCGATGAGCAGCGGCGACTCGACGCGGATGAACTCGACGGTGTTGCCGGCGAAGGCCTCCAGGTGGTCGACGACGCCGGAGCGCGCGGCCAGCATGCGGGAGGTCACGTCGGTATCGGTGAGCTGCTCGCCCTGGGCCAGCTCGCGCTCGCCGGTGTAGACGACGCCCTCGTGGACGCGGATCTTCGCGCCGTCCTTGACGCGGGAGAAGACCTCCTTGCCCGCGTCGTCGACGAGCTCGATCCCGGCGGCCGCCAGCACCTCGGGTCCGAGGTTGGGGTAGCGGCCGGAGATGAACGGCGACGCGTTGACCACCGCCGCGACCCCCGCCTCGACCATGAGGTCGGCGGTGGTGCGGTCGAGGTCCAGCTCGTCGCACACCACGATGTCGCCGCGGCCGATCCGGCCGAGCAGACGCGTGGTGTCCTTGTCGACCCGGGCGGTGCCGGTGACGCCGGGCAGGTTCGACGTGTTGCGGGACAGCAGGCCAGTGAGCTTCATGCCGCACATACTGCCCCGTGAGTCACACAAGTCACGGGAGGCGCGCCGACAACACTGGAAACTTTGATCTACTTCGGCCGCAGCGGTTACTTGCTCGCGTGCACTCCCGACTGCGCGACCTTGTCGGAGTCGGCCGCCTCGAGCAGCTCCTCGGCGTGCGCGCGGCCGGTGTCGGAATCGCCCAGGCCGGCGAGCATGCGCGCCAGCTCGGCGATCCGCTCCTCGCGCGACAGTGCGGTCAACGTCGACGTGACCGAGCCCTTGCCGGTCTGCTTCCCCACCGTCAGATGCGTGTCCGCGAACGCGGCGACCTGCGGCAGGTGCGTCACGACGATCACCTGGTGCCGCTGCGCGAGCGCCGCGAGCCGCCGGCCGATCTCGACGGCCGCCTTGCCGCCGACGCCGGCGTCCACCTCGTCGAAGACCATGGTCAGTCCCTGCTCGGTGGCCGCCAGGACCACCTCGAGCGCGAGCATCACGCGGGAGAGCTCGCCGCCCGAGGCGGACTTGCCGATGGGCAGCGGGTTCGCGCCGTCGTGCGCGACGAGCCGGAACTCGACCACGTCGGTGCCGTGCGCGCCCGCGCGGCGCGGCCCACCGTCGACCGCGACGCCGTCGGTGTCGGGCGCGACGGCGTCCGGCGCCACGTCGACCGTGATCGACGCGCCGCCCATCGCGAGCTTGCGCAGCTCGCCGGTGACCTTCTTGCCCAGGGAGCCCGCCGCCTTCACGCGCGCGGCCGTGAGCGCGGACGCCGCGGCGCCGAGCGCGGTTTCCAGCTCCGTGACGCGGGCCTGCAGCGCGGCGAGCCCCTCGGCGGAGGTGTCGATGCCCTCGAGCCGGGCGCGCGCCTCGTCGGCCCACGCGATGACGCCGTCGATGTCGGGCGCGTACTTGCGGGTGAGGGTCTTGAGCTCGGACTGGCGCAGGAGCAGCGACTCCAGCTCCGACGGATCGCTCGGAAGGTCGGTGAGATACGCGCCCAGCTCGGTCGCCACGTCGCCCGCGACGGTGGCCGCCTCCTCGATCCGCTCGGCGAGCGCGCGCAGCGCGGCGTCGTCGGAGCCGGACAGCGACGCCCGGACGGTGCCGAGCAGGTCCAGCACGGAGCCGGCGCCCTCCCCGTCGCTGCCGTAGCCGGCACCGGTGAGCGCGGCGTAGGAGGTGTCCGCGGCCTCGCGCAGGCTGTCCAGGTCGGAGAGTCGTTTGATCTTCTCGACGGTGTCGACGTCCTCGCCGGACACCGGATCGACGCCGTCGATCTCGGCGAGCGACGCGGTCAGATGGTCCTGTTCGAGGGCGAGCTCGCGGGAGCGGGTGGTGCGGTCGGCGAGCTCGGCCCGCGCGGCGAGCCACTCCTCGCGGACGCCCTGGTAGGCGCGCAGCGCCTTGGTCGCCGGGGAGCCGGCGAAGGCGTCGAGCAGGTCGCGCTGCCGCTCGGGCCGCAGCAGCCGCAGCTGGTCGTTCTGCCCGTGCACGGTCAGCAGCGGCCCGGCGAACTCGGAGAGGGTCCCGACGGGCACGCTGCGCCCGCCGAGGTAGGCGCGCGAGCGGCCGTCGCCGGCCACGCTGCGCACCGCGATCACGGCGTCCTCGTCGAGCTCGCCGCCGGCGTCGTCGACCGTCGCGCGGACCAGGTCCGCCGAGCTGGCGCCTGCCAGCGAGAACCGCCCCTCGACCACGGCCTTGTCCGCGCCGGCGCGGATGCGGCCCGGATCGGCGCGCGCGCCCGCGAGCAGGTGCAGGCTCGTGACGACCATCGTCTTGCCCGCGCCGGTCTCGCCGGTGAGGACCGTGAGGCCGGGCGCGAACTCCGCGGCGGCCTGCTCGATGACGCCGAGCGACGAGATGTGGATCTCTTCGAGCACTTCGTTATCCCCCGATTCCCGTGCTGATGTCGGCGACGCCGTCGCCGTCGCGGCGGCCGCGCCAGCCGCTGATGGGCAGTTGGAACTTCGTGACCAGGCGATCCGTGAAGGGACCGGCGCCCAGCTTGATGAACCGCACCGGTTCCTCACCGCGCCGGATCTCGATGCGCCCGCGCTCGGGCACCTCCAGCGTGCGACGTCCGTCGCAGAAGGCGATCGCCTCGTGTCGGCTGCCCTCGACCTCGATCGCGATCACCGACCGGGGGCTGGTGACCATGGGTCGCGCGAACAGCGCGTGGGCGTTGCTGGGCACGATGAGCAGGGCCTCGAGGTCGGGCCACATGACGGGCCCGCCCGCGGAGAAGGCGTAGGCGGTGGAGCCGGTGGGGGTCGCGACGAGCAGCCCGTCGCAGGCGAACCGTGAGACGGGGCGGCCGTCGACCTCGGTGACCAGCTCGAGAAGGCCCTGGCGGGAACGGTTCTCGACGGAGACCTCGTTGAGCGCCCAGCCCTGGGAGACCAGGCTGTCGCCGTCGTGGATCTCGATGTCCAGCGTCATCCGCGGGTGCACGGTGTACCGGCGGTGCACGAGATCGTCGATGGTGTCGGGCACCGTGTCGACCTCGGACTCGGCGAGGAAGCCGACGTGCCCGAGGTTGATGCCGATGATGGGGACGTCGGCGCGGCGAGCGAGTTCGGCGCCGCGGAGGAAGCCGCCATCGCCGCCGAGCACGACGACCACCTCGCAGCCGACCGCGGCGTCGTCGGGAGCCTCGCGGACGTCGCTCTGCAGCTTCATCCGGACGCCCGCGGCGTCCAGCCGGCGGCGGATGTCCTCGACGGTGCGGTCCACGTCGCTGCGGAGCGTGTGGACCACCACCAGGAACGTGCGGTCGTGCGGTGCGGTCACTGCGGTCCCTCCGTCACTGCCGTGTCGATCATGTCGTCCACCTCGTCGGGGAGCGCGACGGGGCCGTCCCCGTCGGATTCCCTGCGCAGCCACAGGAAGTACTCGACGTTGCCCGACGGGCCGGGCAACGGGCTGAAGGTGACGCCGCGCGTCGTCAGGCCCACCGCGGCGGCGGCCTCGGCGACGCCGCGGACGGCGCTCGCGCGCAGCGCGGACTCGCGGACCACGCCACCGGAACCGAGGCGGTCCTTCCCGACCTCGAACTGGGGCTTGACCATGGGCAGCAGGTCCGCGCCGGGCGCCGCGCACCGCGCGAGCGCGGGCAGAACGAGGCCCAGCGAGATGAAGGACAGGTCGCCGACGACGAGGTCGACGGGGCCGTCGACGGCGTCCGGCTCGAGGAAGCGCACGTTGGTGCGGTCGAGGACCGTCACGCGGTCGTCGTCGCGGAGCCGCCAGATGAGTTCGCCGTAGCCGACGTCGACGGCGTACACGCGCTCGGCGCCGCGGTGCAGCAGCACGTCGGTGAAGCCGCCCGTCGACGCGCCGGCGTCGAGGCACCGTCGGCCCTCGACCGCGACGTCGGGGAAGGCGTCGAGCGCCCCGATCAGCTTGTGCGCGCCGCGGGAGGCCCATTCGATCTCGCCCGCGACGGCCGTGACGTGCACCGGGTCCGCCGGGTCGATCTGGTTGGCGGCCTTGCGCGCGACCTGCTTGTTGACGGTGACCCGCCCGGCCTCGATGAGCTCCCGGGCGTGTTCGCGGGACCGGGCCATGCCGCGGCGGACCAGCTCGGCGTCGAGCCGTACCCTCCGAGCCATCAGGCGCGATCCACCGTGTCGAGGGCGCCGACCAGCAGCTGGTGGGCCTGCTCGAACAGGGCCGCCTGCCGTCCGAGCGTCGCCAGCTCACCGACACCCGCCACGGAACCGGGGTCGACGACGGGCGCCGCGTCGAGCTCGTCGACGCGGTGCATCAGGTCCTCGACGGCCGTGCGCACGTCGGCGGGATCGCCGGATCGAAACACTGCTGGCTCCACGGTGTCCACGCTATCGGATGGTCAGCCGCAGGCCCGACCGGCGCTCCTCGGAGAGTTCGCGGGCGGCGGCGATGGCCGCGTACTTCGCGTCGGCGGGGTCCGCGCCGGAGGCGCCGGTCACGGTCAGGTCATCGCCGTCGACGGTGACGGTCCACCCGTCCCGAGGCCCCGGCACCGTCGCCGCGCGGGGCAGGCGTAGGCCCGCGAGCGTGTCGGCGACGTACGTGGGCTGGTGCAGGTCCGGCGCGACGACGACGTCCTGCACGTCGTTGACGCCGGTGAGCACGAGGTAGGTGTCCGACCCGAAGGCGTTGCCGCCCTCGATGTCGGTATCGAGGCGGTCCCCCACGACGAGGGCCGTGGTGGCCCCGGCCGCGCGCATCGCGTCGACGAAGATCGGAGTGTAGGGCTTACCGGCGACCTGGGGCTCCCGCTCCGTGGCGTTGCGCACGGCGGCGACCATCGAGCCGTTGCCGACGAGCAGCCCGCGCTCGGTGGGGAGTGTCGCGTCGGTGTTGGTGGCGACCCATACGGCGCCGGCGCGGATCGCGAGAGCGGCCTCGGACAGTCGCGCCCAGCCGGTCTCCGGACTGTGCCCCTGGATGACGGCGCGAGCGTCCTCGGCCTTCTCCACCAGGGTCAGTCCGCGGGCCTCGACCTCCGCGCGCAGCGCAGGGGCGCCGACCACGAGGACCGGGGTACCGGCGGGCACGAGGGACGCGAGCAGTCCGGCGCCGGCCTGGGCGCTGGTGACGACGGTGTCGTCGGGCGCCGCGAAGCCGAGGTCGCGCAGGTGTTGCGCCACGTCGCCGGGTAGGCGGCTGGCGTTGTTCGTGACGTAGGTGACGGGGAGCCCGTCGAGCGCCTCGGCGGCGCCGGGGATCGCGACGGCGCCCGCGTAGGCGGTCCCGTCGAGGTCGACCAGCAGCCGGTCGTACGCCGCCGCGAGCGGGGCCGTCATTCGGCCGAGTCGTCCGCGGACAGCTCGGCGACACGCTCCTCGGCGTCCGTGGCCTCGTCCTCGTCCGCGGCGGCCGCGTTGAGGAACCAGGTCAGCGCGTCGTCGCGACGCTCGGCCCCGAGCAGCGCCTCGGCGTAGACGTAGAACAGGCGGGCGGCATGGAAGCCGCGGCGCGCGGGGTCGAGGTCCTCGGCCTGCAGGGTCACGACGGCCTTGTCGTACTCCCCCAGGTCCATGCGGGCGCCGGCCTCGACCATGCGCAGCTCGGTGCGATCGTCGCCGGTGAGCTGAGCGGCCTCGTCGCCGCGGGCGGTCTCGATGGCCTTCTCGGGCCGGCCGAGGCCGCGCTCGCTGTCGGCGATCATGGGGAGCAGGTTGACGGTGCCGCCCATCCGCTTCGCGGCGCGCAGCTCGCTGAGCGCCTCGGACCACTCGCCGTTCATGTACGCGGCGATACCGCACGCCTCGCGCACCGCGGCGATGCGCCCGGCGCGTTCGCGCGCGGCCCGCGCATGGGCCAGCGCCGCGGCGGGATCGGAGTCGAGCAGGCGCCCCGCCAGCACGAGGTGCGAGGAGACGAGCTCGGCGTTGTTCTTGTCGAGGCTCAGCAGATCGCGCCGGATCGCCGGATCGAGTTCCTTGGGATCGACGTCCTTCGGGATCGACGGTTCGCCGGCACGGGTCCGCGGGCGGTCCGAGCGCTCGTCCCGCTGGAAGCCGCCGGAGCGTCCGCCCTGGCCACCGGGACGCGAACCCGAGCCGTTGCGGGAGCCGTAGGAGCCACCACCGGAACGGCGGTCGCCGCCGGGACCTGCGCCCCGACGGTCCGCGGAACCGCCACCGGAGCGACGGTCACCCGAGGGCCTGCCGCCGAAGTCGCGGCGCTCGCCCGGGCCGGAGGACCGACGATCGCCGGAACCGGAGGGGCGACGATCGCCCGACGGGCGGCCACCGAACTCGCGCCGATCGCCACCACGGGAATCTCCGCCACGGTTGTCCCGACGGTCCCCGCCACGGAAGTCCCCGCCGCGATTGTCGCGACGGTCACCGCCGCGGAAGTCCCCGCCACGGCTGTCCCGACGGTCTCCACCGCGGGAGTCCCCGCCACGGCTGTCCCGACGGTCTCCGCCACGGGAGTCCCCGCCGCGATTGCCGCCGAAGTCGCGGCGCTCGCCGCGGCCTCCCTCGGAGCGTCGGTCGCCGCCGGTGCGTCCCTGGTAGCCGCCGCGCTGGCCGCCGCCGGAGCGATCGCCACCACCGCGCCGGTCGTCGGAACGTCCGGCACCGCGATCCGCACCCCGGCTTGCGCCACGTGACGAATCTCCACCGCTGCTGCGCTCGGTCCGGTCGGCGGGATTGGTGAACCCCGCACGCTGCCGGCGGTCGCCGTTCGACTCAGCCGCCACGTTGCACCCGCTTTCCGTCGCCTCCGAGGCGACCCACGCTATTACTGTACTTGGACATGACGAAGGCCCCTGGGGAGGTGGAACACTGCGAAGTGTTCGACACGATCCCCAAGGGCCTTCATCCTGTATCTAATTTTAGTCCGGCGGTGTCCTACTCTCCCACACCCTCGCGAGTGCAGTACCATCGGCGCTGGAGGGCTTAGCTTCCGGGTTCGGAATGGAGCCGGGCGTTTCCCCTCCGCTATGGC
>NZ_JAIULG010000025.1 GCF_020169415.1 Tsukamurella sp. M9C | reverse complement strand
TAGTCCGATCCGCCGAGGGCGGCGAAGTTCTTGCCGTCCGACCACGGGATGTAGTCGTGGGGGCTCCAGTCCTTCGTCATCGAGAGATGGCGGTTGACGTTGTCCTCGGCGACACCGGAGAGCTCCTTAAGGAGCTCCAGCTGGGTCATCGGGCGGGTCGAGACGAGGCTCGCGCCGGAGCCGTACGGAGTGGAACTGGGTGCCATCGCTGGCTCCAATCGATGTCGTGCCGGTCCGGCACTCTGAGGATCCTCAGCGTGGGAACTCCACCGAGAAGTCGGGCACCGACATCGGGCGTCTGACGAAGTGATGGAACTACCTGCGAGACGTCGGTGTGCTGTGTCGACTGTACAGCCGCTGCGTCCCATTCCTGGTCGATGCGCCGGCCGACCACCGATAGGCGGCCCGACCAGGTAGTCGCCTCGGCTACCGCCCCGGCCGCTCCTGCGAAGTTATCGAATGTTCTCGATTTCCTTCCGCATCCAGGATTGCGACTGCATGATAGGGATATGGCTGTCATCGATCAGGCTCTGACCCGCTCCCGGCGCGCACGGCAGCCGGAGACGCTGGCGGATCTGATGACGTTCGTGGGATTCACGAGCGGAGTCGCGAACATCATCATGCAGCTCGCGCTGCCTCCGGTCGGACACGGCGTGCACGAGAGCCGGGTGGTCTCCGGGAGCCCCCGCCGCAGGCCCTTCAAGCGTCTGCGGACGACGGGGCAGCATCTCGTGGTCTCGGTGGTCGGGAACGAGTCCGACCGCTCGGCCTTCCGGGAGGAGATGCGGAAGGTGCACGCGCACGTCCACTCGACCGCGAGCAGCCCGGTCAAGTACAGCGGCAACGCACGCGATCTTCAGCTCTGGGTGGCGGCGTGCCTGTACCGCTTCTACATCGATCAGTACGAGTTCCTCTACGGCCCGCTCGACCGCGCCACCCTCGACGTCCTCACCCCCGTCGCCGCCCCTCTCGCTACCGGCGTCAACGTCAGGGAGGCCGAGTGGCCGCAGAGCTGGCAGGAGTTCGAGGACTACTGGGACTCGATGCTGCCCCGCCTCGCGATCGCCCCGGAGGTGCGCGACGACCTGAAGTCCCTCTCGGACTTCATGTTCCTCAACGAGGCACTCGGCGCCCCGGGATGGGTGCTGGCGAAGGTCTTCGGCCCGCTCAATCACTTCCTCACCCGCGGCAACCTCCCGCCCGAGTTCCGGGACATGCTCGGGTGGGAGTGGTCCGAGGCCGAGCAACTGTGGTTCGACCGGCTGCTCCGGCTACTGCGCGTCGCCGACGTCGTGAACCCGCACGCGATCCGCACGTACTCCCAGGTCCTGCTTCTCGACCTCCGCCTGAGGCTGCGCCTGCGCGGGTCGATCCTCGGGCCCGAGAAGATCCTCGACGCGCCGCTGGGCGAGCAGGGGCGCACGCCGGCCGAGCGTCGCCGGAACCGCCGCCGGTCCGACGGTCCGCCGACGGGCTCAGGCCGGTAGCCACTCCGCGGCACTCGACCCGCGCGGCACCAGCACGGTGCGGTACGCGCCCGGAGTCGCCGACATGCGTACCTGATCGGTGACGCCCTGGAACTGCCCCAGTGGCGTGGCGGCGGTGAAGATCTCGGGCGGCAGGTACTCGTGATCGCCGGAAGTGCCGGCGATAGCGTGCGCGTACTCGCGGTCGAAGACGCCGAGCGAGAGGACCCAGAGCGCGGCCCGCACCAGCGAGACGTGCACGCGGTAGCTGCCGCCGTCGACGGCACGCCGCGCGAGCGCCTCCGTGATGCCCGCTGCCATGAGCCAGGAGACGATGTAGTCGTTCACCACGAGGATCGGAGGGAGCGCCGGATCGCCCTCGCCGCCTTCCAGGTTCATCATCCCGACGAGGCTGCCGGCCGTCTGGTCGAAGCCCACGCGGTCGGTCCACGGGCCGCCGGTGCCGAACAGCGACGCGGTCGCGTGGACGATGCCGGGCCGGCGCTCGGCCATCTGCTCCGCGGACATCCCGATCGAGGCCAGGTAGCCCGGCCGCCGGTTCGCGTAGAAGACGTCGGCGCCGTCGGCCAACTCGCGCAGGCGGGCGGCGCCCTCCTCGCGGTACGGGCTCAGGACGCACGAACGGACCCCGACGTTGGCGGTGACGTACGTCGTGTCGTGCTCGTGCTCGCCCGGCCGCCAGACGTTGAGCACGTCCGCGCCGTGCAGCGCGAGGGAGCGCCCCGCGCCCGCGCCGGCGATGACGTGCCCCATCCCGAGCGCACGGATCCCGGACAGCGGCTGCTCGCCCGGCGGCAGTGGCTCCGGTTCCGAGTCACCGATCTTCGTGATCTCCACCAGCGGTGCTCCGGCCACACCCTCGAGGTACTGCTGGTGCGCGAGGAACTCCTCGGCGGTGCGCAGCATCGGGAGCACGACACCCGCCCGGGCGGCCGCCTCCTCGAGCTCGAGGCCGTCCCACCGCGCGACCGCGGCGGCCACCGCGTCCTCGTCCTCGGGGACGCCGAGCAGGTTCTGCGCCGCGACCTTGATCTTCGGATACGGGTTGAGCGGCATCACCCACCGCTCGTCGCGTGTGCGGTAGAAGCGGAAGCCGAAGGCGTTGGTGGCATTGGCCGACGATGCCGCCGGGTACCCGTTCACCAGCTCCCAGCGCCGGTCGTAGAAGGGGCACAGGCGATGCGGCGTCGGGCGGATGTCGATGTCGATGTCCTGCCCCTCGCCGCCGCGCAGCCGCCACAGCTTCGCGACCGCCGCGGACTTCGCGGCCAGGGCGATCGAGGTGGCGCCGCCGATGCGCAACGTACTGGGCACCACGGGGTCCGCGCCGCGGAACCGGATGGCGCCGCCGGTGTCCTCCGCCGACATGCCGAGGCCGGCGAGCACCTCGTCGAGGGCGGCGTTCAGGTCGTAGGTGTCGTCGGTGGCCGGGGCGGCGACCGTGGCCCGGATGCGTTCGGCGAGAGGGTCGGTCATCGTCGGGCCTCCGTAGCGGTGGTGGAGAGAACGGATTCGGGTACGGGGACGACGCGGGAGCGCAGATACTCGCCGACGGCCTTGCCCACCTGGTCGATCCGGTCGTTCGAGGAACCCCCGGTGCCGAGCAGGCCCCGGAAGACGAAGTGCACCGCGCGGAGTTCGGGGAACTCGTGCCGGACGATGTCCAGGCCCTTGGCGTCCGGGAAGAGTCGGCGTACCTCGTCGGTGCTGAGGAAGCGGCGCAGCCAGGGCCAGGCCGCGGCGTCCGCTGCCCAGATGCCGACGTTGCTGTTGCCGCCCTTGTCGCCGCTGCGGGCGTGGGCCACGACGCCGAGTGGAACCGACACCGTCGGAACCGATTCCGGGGCGGCATCGGGCTCCGGGTGGACGGGTTGAGCCGGTGACTGCGTCCGCTCCGGGGGCCCGATCTCGAGTGCGGTGCCGTCGGCGAGGACGGCGCGGTGCGCGAGCGCCGCGGTCGGCAGCAGGCCCGGCCAGTAGTCGACGATCGGCACGGGCCTGCCCTGCAGCACGGAGGCGCCGTCGTGGAAGATGCCGGGGAAGCTCTGCAGGTAGAGGCTGCCGAGACGGCGAACAAGGTTGTAGTCGGCGAGGGTTGTGGCATCCGGCGCGGTGGCCAGGACGCGCAGCGCGACGGTGGCTTCCCATTGGGTCTCGGGATCGTCGGCCGGCACGCCAACCTGGGTCACCGTGACCGTGACGCCGTCCGGCCGGTCCAGGTCCAGCTGGGACCGCAGCAGTTCGACCTTCGCGGGAACCTCGGTGCCCGTGGCGAAGACGGTGCCCACCACGCGGTGGCCGACCACGCCGAACGCGGCGACCTTGGTGGTCGGAGGTGGCGGGGCGCCCGTGGCGCCGGAGACGCGCACCCGGTCCGGGGCGTCCTGGTCGAGGCGGACGTGCTGCAGGTCGACGGTGACGTCCGGGTTGAGGTACTGCGGCCCCTGGATCTCGTAGACGAGCTGCGCGGTGACGGTGTCCACGGTGACGGTGCCGCCGTCGCGGGCGTGCTTCGTGATGACGGCGGTGCCATCGGCGACGATCTCGGCGACGGGGAAGCCGGGGCGGCGCAGGTCGCCGATGCCGGTGAAGCCGGAGAAGTTGCCGCCGACCGCCTGCGGGCCGCACTCGATGACGTGGCCCGCGACCACGGCGCCGGCGAGCGCGTCGAAATCCTCACGGCCCCAGCCGTGCCACCACGCCGCGGGCCCCGTGATCAGCGAAGCGTCGGTCACCCGGCCGCAGACCACGATGTCGGCGCCCGCCGCGAGCGCGGCGGTGATGCCCCAGCCGCCGAGGTACGCGTTCGCGGCCACGGGCGTGGCCCGCCACCCGGCGATGGGCGCACCGTCGTCCAGGTTGTCCAGCCGGTGGCCGGCGGCGACGAGCTCGTCGAGGCGGTCGAAGACCGCGTCGCCCTCGACGTGCGCGACCGACAGCTCGACGCCGGCCCGCTGCGCCTCCTCGCGCAGGACGGAGGCGAGCGCGGCGGGGTTGAAGCCGCCCGCGTTGGTCACGACCTTGAGCCCGCGCTCGGCCACGGCGCCGAGGTGGGGACGGAGCTGGTCGACGAAGACGGGGACGTAGCCGGCGCTCGGATCCGCCCGGTGCGCGGCGACCAGCCCCGCGAGGGTGATCTCGGCCAGGTAGTCGCCCACCAGCACGTCCACGGGGTCGCCGGCCATCACCTCGTCGATCGCGGTCGCGCGATCCCCGAGGTACCCCGAGAAGTTCGCGATCCGCACCGGTCGCTGGTCCATGTCCGCCTCCGTCTCTCACGTCGTTCCCGTCCGACGGTAGGCCGTCGGGCACCGTCGGACCAGGACCGTTTCCGACGCCGGAGCCGGACCGCGGCGGTCCGGTTATGCCTACGCTGTCGGGGTGGAGATCCGGCACCTGCGGTACTTCGTGGCCGTCGCGGAGGAGGGCACGATCGCCCGCGCCGCCGAGCGCCTGCACATGGCGGCGTCGCCGCTGAGTCGCCGGATCCGCGATCTGGAGCGCGAGCTGGGTACGACGCTGTTCGTTCGGACGCACCATCGCGTGGATCTCACGCCGGACGGCGCCGACCTGCTGACCCGCGCGGCGGACGTGCTGGCGCGGTTCGACGCGATCGCCGCGTCGGCGGCCCCCGCCCGGATGACCGTCGGTATCGCACCCGACGTCTCGGCAGAGGCCCGGGACCTCGTGCTCGGCGCCGTCGCCGAGGCCTGCCCCGGCGTCGAGGTCGCGCTCGCACCGGCCCACACCGGTCCGCTCCTCGTGAGCCTGCGCGCCGGCGACCTGGCACTCGCGGTCGCGCACGGCCCGATCGAGGAGCCGGGCATCGACTCCGTCCTGCTCGAGCGGCGACGCAGCTACGCGGTGGTGGGCCGCGGTACCGCCCTCGGCGATCGGACGTCCGTGCGGTTGTCGGAGCTCGCCGACCTCGCCTTCGCGTCGATCGACATGACAGCCGCGCCGGCGCTGTACGGGCGCCTGGACGAGGCGCTCCGCGCTGCGGGAGTGCATCGACGCGCGACCGTCGCGGACTCCAACTTCGCCGGAGTCGCGCAGCTCGTGGCAGCCGGCCAGGCCTTCACGCTCTCGACCCGCGACACGGGGACCGCCGCACGACTGCTCCGCGACGAGGATGTCGTCTTCCTCGAGGTCGACGGTGCCGGATCGCTCTCCACGCACGCCGCATGGAGCACTGCGGGAATCGTCGCCGATCCCCGCGTTCGCGACGCCGTCGCCGCGATCGGGCGCGCGGTTCCGGACGGACCGACCGTGGTCTGAGACCGGGCCCCGCGGCACCGTCGGGCCGCGTGACCGGGCTCGACGCTTGAAGTGAGACTATCGAAGAATGTCTGCGTCCCCGCCGCCCGGAACCCCCGAGAACCCCGCCCTCGCGGCGGAGGCACGGATCGCGCGGACGGCGGTCACTGTCTTCCCGCTCCTGGTCCTGGTGGCGGGCGTCGTGGGCTACCTGACGCCGAGCACGTTCACGCCGCTCGCGCCCTCGGTGCCCTACCTGCTCGGCGTGATCATGTTCTGCATGGGCCTCACCCTGACCCCGCCCGACCTGGCCTCCGTGGCGAAGCGGCCCTGGGCGGTCGTGCTCGGCATCGTCGCGCACTACGTGATCATGCCGGGCGCGGGCTGGGTCATCGCCCACGGCCTGAACCTCGAGCCCGAGCTGGCGGTGGGCGTGATCCTCGTGGGCTGCGCGCCGTCCGGCACGGCGTCGAACGTCATGGCCTTCCTGGCCAAGGGCGACGTCGCGCTGTCGGTCGCGGTGGCGAGCGTCTCCACGCTCATCGCCCCGATCGTGACGCCGCTGCTGGTGCTGTTCCTCGCGGGCTCCTACCTACCCATCGACGCCGGCGGCATGGTGCTCGACATCGTCAAAACCGTTCTGCTGCCGGTGATCCTCGGCGTCCTGGCGCGGCGATTCGCGAAGAGCTTGGTCGCGCGGGCGCTTCCCGTGCTGCCGTGGGCGTCCGCGCTCGTCATCGCCTTCATCGTCGCGATCGTTGTGGCCGGCAGCGCGAGCAAGCTCGCCGCGGCGGGCGGCATCGTCTTCCTCGCAGTAGTGCTGCACAACGGCTTCGGGCTGGGCCTGGGCTACCTGGCCGGCAAGGTGGGGCGCCTCGACGACCGCGCCCGCCGCGCCCTCGCGTTCGAGGTCGGCATGCAGAACTCGGGCCTGGCAGCCACGCTGGCCACCGCCCACTTCTCGCCCCTCGCGGCGCTGCCGTCGGCGGTCTTCTCGCTGTGGCACAACATCTCCGGGGCGGTTGTCGCGGCCTGGCTGGCGCGCAGGCCGCTTGCGGACGAGTCGACTACTCGGCCTTGAGCGGCTCCAGGCACACGACGATCGATCCGGTCTTGCGCTTCATCGTGTAGGACACCGTGGCGGTCGGATACTCCGCGCAGCCGGTGTCGTCGGTCGTGTTCTTCAGCTTGCCGACGATCCGGTACCGGGCGCTCGCATCGGAGCAGTCCACCTTGTCGGAATCGGCGTTGCTCCCCGTGCCCGACATCGAGACGCAGTCGCCGACCGTTGCTCCCGCCACGTCGCGCTGGCCGAAGTAGGCGATCGTGCCGATCATCGCCACCGGGATGAGCAGGCCCAGCATCGCGAGCCGCTGGTACAGCGGCTTGCCCGGATCCAGGTGCGGCGCCGAGGCGGGTTGCGGCTCGGGGAGGCGACGCAGGCGCACCCACACGGACAGGTTCCACAGCAGGGTGAGCGGGTTGACGACGACGGAGACCAGCGTCAGCCAGCCCTGCCAGAGGCTCTTCGCGGACATGTCCCGGACCGTCGCGATGCCGCAGGTACGGCAGAACGGGCCCTTCTGCTTGAGGAAACGCATCGCGATGAGGAAGCCCTGGTGGCCGCGCACCGTCGTCTCGAGGGCGGGTGCGGCGCCGCAGAACCGGCACGTCGGGCCGGCGGTGGGGATGGTCATGAGGGCAAGTATCGACAACCCTCGTTCGGAATATCAAATCCTGTGACTTGGAATACAGTATTCGTCGCCGGGTCAGGCCGCGCGGTGGCGGCGCACCGCCTCCCGGCTGCCGCAGCGCGGCGAGCAGTACCGCTGCCGGCCGTTGCGGGAGACGTCCGCGAACACCGCTGCGCAGTCCGACGAGGCGCACCGCCCCAGCCGGCTCATGCCGCGCGTGGTCAGGTGCAGCGCCGTCCCGGTGAGGATCAGAACGGCGAGTTGGCCGGTGAGCGTCGCGCCGGACTCGCGGTAGTGGATGTGCCAGCCGGTGCCGGCGTGGTCGGTGACGCGCGGGTGGGAGGCGTGCTCCGCGAGCAGCGCGTTGAGTCGCGCGACGCGGGTCGCGACGTCGTCCGCGTCCACCACGGTGAGCCACGCGTCGATCAGGGCGCGACAGCCGGCGAAGTCCTCCGCGCCGACGGTCTCGACGAGCATGTCGTGCGCACCGCACCGTCGGACCAGGTCGTCGAGGTCGACGGCCGGAGCGTTTGCCAGGTCGACCGCGAGGAGAACGGGGCCCTCGCCGTAAGGGTTGATGTGCACAAGGCCATTACAGCACGATCGACCGGTGCCCGACATCACCACGACGACGCTGATCCTGCTCCTGTTCGCGGCCCTCGCCGCGGGCTGGGTGGACTCCGTCGTGGGCGGGGGCGGGCTGATCCAACTCCCCGCGCTGCTCATCGCCTTCCCGACGGCCGCGCCGATCCATCTGCTCGCGACGAACAAGATGGCCTCGATCGCGGGCACGACGACGAGCAGCATCACCTACTGGCGGCGCGTGCGGCCGGACTGGCGGACCGCCGTCGCGCTGGCGGTACCCGCGTTCGCCGGCGCGATCGCGGGCTCGCTCATCGCCTCGCACATCCCGCGGTCGGCGTTCAACCCGATCATCCTGGCCGCGCTCATCGCGGTCTTCGTCTACACGCTGCGCCAGCCCGACCTCGGTGACGAGACCGACCTGCGGTACCGCGGGCATCGTCATCTCGTGACGGCAGGGCTGGCCGGGTTCGCGATCGGCGTCTACGACGGTGCGCTCGGCCCGGGCACCGGATCGTTCCTGGTCTTCGCGATGGTCGGCCTCATGGGCTACGCCTTCCTCGAGGCGTCGGCGAAGGCGAAGGTCGCCAACTTCGCGACCAACCTCGCCTCGCTCGTGGTCTTCCTGCCCCAGGGCGCGGGTTACTGGAAGCTCGGCGTCGCCATGGCGTGCGCCAACGTCGCGGGCGGCTACCTCGGCGCGCGGACCGCCGTCGCGAAGGGCAGCGGCTTCGTCAAGGTGGTCTTCCTCGTCGTGGTCTCGGCGTTCATCTGCAAGCTCGGCTACGACGTGGTGCGGCAGTTCGCGCTGTGACCGCCCGGCAGCGTCGCCGCGGTCAGGCGATGACGACGCCGTGCATCACCACGCTCTTCGCGGCCTCGCTGAAGTCCCCGGCCTCGTCGCCGTCGGGCGAGCCGCCGATGAGCGTGGTGGAGAGCGTGACCAGGTGTTCGCCGTCCTGCGCGTACATCTCGTTCCGGAGCGTCACCATGTCGTACCCGCCGACGCGGCGGTGCTTGTCGACGTACACATGGATGGTCAACTCGTCACCCGCGACCACGGGTCGGTGGTAGGTCATCGCCTCGTCGGCCTGGATCAGCTGGCTGGCGCCGTACCCGATCACGGAGTCGTCGAAGAGCGGGCGGTTGGAGACGATGCCCGCGACGCTCACGAGCATCGGCGGCGCGACCAGGTCGGAGTAGCCGGCGGCGCGCGCCGCCTCGACGTCGAAGTGCACCGGGGCCGAGAACTGAGACGCGAGGGCGTACTCGCGAATCTTCTCGCGGCCCACCAGGTAGGTGTCGCCGTACACGTAGTGGTGGCCGACGGCCCTCGCGGTGCGCTCGCTGATCTCGTCGGGGGTCAGCGGGGCGGTGGCGGTTTCATTCGGCATCCGACCACGGTATCGGCGCGCGCGTGCGGATGACTTGTCCGAACCTCCAACAATCCCCGCGCCTCCTTGGTCGCGGCGGGCGCGGGGGTGTGGCCGAGTTCACGTCGAGGTCGACGGTTTGCGTTGCACCCCATGGATCGCCGTAAAATGAGTCGGTGAGCGAAGCCGGTGCTGCAGTCCCCGAAGACCCGACCGACCTCGAAGCGTGGCGCACCGCCAACGAACTGTCCGTGCCCTTCTCCGAGGCGCTGGACCTCTGGGCCGACACCGCGCATGCCGCCCTCGTCGAGCTGGCCGGCCGGTACGGATCGTTCATCTCCTTCGCCGAGCTCGCCGCCCGCGCGCAGGCCGACGCCGGCATCGCTACCCGCGCCCCCGTGCGCCTGTGGGTCGCCGCGCTGCAGCGCCGCGTGACGGACCGCTGCGAGGCCGCCGGGGAGCCGCCGCTCGTCGCGCTGATGGTCGCGCACGACCAGACCGTCGGTGAGGGCTACGCCTACGCCGTCGCCGCCGCCGGGCTGCCCGTTCCCGAGAGCCTCGACCAGCACGCCGCCGCCGCGCGTTTCGCCTGCTACCTGCACTTCGGGGCGACGATGCCCGCCGGCGCGGCCCCGCAGCTCACCCCCAAGCTGGAGGAGGCCCGTCGGGTCGCCGCGGCGCGTGTCGCGAAGGTGAAGCCGGCGAAGGCCGCGTCGAACGGCCGCGTCGTCAAGGCCCGCACGCCTGCGGCGCCGCGCGCGGCGAAGGCGCCGTCGGCCCGGCCGGCTAAGGCCGCACCTGCCAAGCCCGAGCCCCGTCCGGCGAAACTGTGCCCCAACTGCTTCACCCAGCTCGCCGCCAACGGCGAGTGCGGCTTCTGCTGAATCTTGCATCCCGCGTGCGGCCTTCGCTAATCTGAACGCGGGTACACCGGGCCCCGGGGCCTTCGCGCCGCGGTCGTCGATCGCCCGGTGACTTCTGTGAACACTCCGTCGTCCTCTGACGATCCGCTGGTGTACGTCCACATCGACACCTGGGAGTACCAGTGCTGCGGCACGGTGCCCCGCGTCGGTGCCGAGCTCAGCGGAACCCTGACCGTCTACGAGAGCGGTATCCCCGGCTACCTCGCCCCGCCGGTCACCGGCTTCGACAAGCGCAGTGGCCTGGTGCAGCTCGGAGCCGTCGTCGCGCAGCTCGGGTACGGACTCGACGAGCCCGTCGGGGACCTGCGGCTCGGACTCGGTTGGCACGACCGCGACGCACGTCCGGCTGTGACCGGCGTCGTCGAGCATGTCCTCGAGGAGACGGGTCGGTTCCTCCCTGTCGGCGACGATCGGACGCTGCTGGTGGATCCCGAGTCGCGAGGGTTTGCCGCCGTCGACGAAGCGACGCGCTGGCCGGAGGAACAGCTCGAGGGCGGCGGTGCCGCGACCATCGGTGTCGTAGTCGGGCTGCGGGTCACGGAAGTGCGGGTCCCGACGCCGGACGAGATCGAGGCGCGCCTCGCCGACGAGGAACGCGGCCGTCGCACGGTGCACCTCACCGGCCCGACGGAATTGTTCGGGCCCGCGCTCCCGAAGGAGGGGAGCGTGATCGAGGTGGACCTGGGTGACGACCGGCTGGACAAGACCGGCTCCTTGGCGCACATGATCGGCGTGGTCCGTGGAGAGGTGCTCCAGGCGAGCGCGATGAGCGACATGGGCGGGCAGCTCTTCGGTGTGGTGTTCGTCCGACCCGATCCGGCGAATCCGCCCGCCGAACTGTTCGTCCGGCTACTCATCGATCCGCGTGACGCTGAGATGAGCGCCTGAGCGGCGCGACCCCCGGCGACACGCCGGGCCCGCGCCGCTGGAGCGCGCATCTCAGCGCCACGGCGAGTGCAATCGCATCAGTCCGACGACGGCGTGGCTACGATAGCCGCGGAGGTACGCCGGGACCCCGCGGAACCACTCCTGCGGGTCGCCGAACGCCCGGTGCAGAGTCGTGAATTCTCCTTTGTCGCTGGACGTATCGCTGCTGTACGTGCACATCTCCAACTGGGAGTACCAGTGCTGCGGCGCGGTACCTCGCGTCGGCGGCGCGGTGCGCGGTTCGCTCACCCTGCACCCCAGCCGGCGGCCCGGATATCCGGCGCCCGAGGTGCTCGACTGGGATCCCGAGACGGGGCTGGTCCGCGTGGGCGACCTGTACGCGCAGCTCGGCTTCTCCGTGACCGACCCGTACCGCACCGACCTCATCGTGAGCCTGGGCTGGCACGACGCCGGGCCGGCGCCGACGATGCTCGGCACCGTCGAGGTGCTGCTCGAGGAGACCGGCACCTACGCGCGCGAGCGTTCGGGCGAGCTCGACATCGACCCCGCCTCCGTGGACTACCGCGAGGTGCGTGAGGCCACGGTCTGGCCGGAGGACCGGCCCGAGGCGGGCGGGCCCGCGGCGGCGGGCGTGGTCGCCGGGGTCCGGCTCGCGGGCGTCGTCCCGGCAGCGGATCCGGCGCAGGTCCGGGCCGAGGGCCTGCGCCTGTTCACCGACGCCGCGGTCTGAGTCGTTGCGGGCCGCGTCGTCGCGGCCCCGACCCGGAGATCAGACGGCGACGGGCTCCGGCTCGGCCGCGCGGGAGCGGGCGCGCGGGATCACCCAGCACATCGCGGCGGCGCCGACGCAGAGCGCGCCCGCGGTGTAGAAGGCCGGGTCGTAGCCGCCCGAGGCGTCGCGAATGTAGCCGGCGCCGAACGCCGCGACCGCGGCGCCCAGCTGGTGCGAGGCGAAGATCCAGCCGAAGACCACCGGCGTCGACTCGCCGAAGTGCTCGCGGGCCAGCGCCATCGTCGGCGGCACCGTCGCGACCCAGTCGAGGCCGTAGAACAGGATGAAGACCAGCAGGCCGGGCGCGATGCCGGGGGAGAGCAGCGCGGGCAGCAGCGCGAGCGCGAGTCCGCGGCCGAGGTAGTAGACCACCAGCAGGATCCGCGAGTCGACGCGGTCCGTGAGCCAGCCCGACGCGATCGTGCCGACCACGTCGAAGACGCCGATGACCGCGAGCAGTGAGGCGGCGGTCGTCGCGGGCATCCCGTGGTCGCCGGCGGCGGGGATGAAGTGCGTCTGCAGCAGGCCGTTGGTGGTGGCGCCGCAGATGGCGAAACTCGCGGCGAGCAGCCAGAAGGCGGGACGCCGTGCGCCCATCGCCAGCCCCGCGAAGGCCGCGCGCACCGCACCGCGCGTCGGCTCCGGCGGGGGTGCGACCTCGTCGGCGCCGAAGGGAGGGAGCCCCAACTGCGCCGGCCACGACCGGAGGAACAGTCCGGCGACGGGGATCACCGCGACCGCCACGGCGGTCACCACCAGCGTGGCCGTCCGCCAGCCGTGCGCCTCGGACAGCGCCGCGACCACGGGCAGGAAGATCAGCTGGCCGGTGGCGCTGGCGGCGGTGAGGACGCCCGTCACCAGGCCCCGTCGGGCGACGAACCAGCGCATCGCGATGGTGGCGACGAAGGCCGTCGACAACGAGCCGGTGCCCAGGCCCACCAGCACGCCCCACAGCAGCACCAGCTGCCAGGCGTCGGTCATGAACACCGCGAGCCCGGTGCCGGCGGCGACGAGCGTCAGCGCGCCGATGACTACGGGGCGCACGCCCAGCTTGTCCATGAGCGCCGCGGAGAACGGCGCGGTGAGCCCGAACAGCGCCATGTTCACCGACATCGCCGCGCCGATCGTCGCGTGCGACCACCCGAACTCCATGTGCAGCGGGTCCATCATCACGCCGGGGACGGACCGGAAACCGGCCGCACCCAGCATCGTCACGAAGGCGACGCCGGCCACGATCCAGGCGTAGTGCGGCGCGCGCAGGCGCCTCAGCGGTGTAGTCACCGGACTAGATTCCCGGATCCGGCGCCCGCGAACCAGTGGCATTAATGACAAGATATGAAAGAATCATGCCATGCACACCGTCGCCGTCCTGCTGCTGGAACCCATCGTCGGCTTCGACGCCGCGATCCCGCCGCTGTGCTTCTCCGAGGCCACCGACGAGGCCGACCGGCCCCTCTACCGCGTCATCACCTGCGGCGTCGACCGGAATCCGGTCCGCGCGACGGGCGGCTACACGATCACGCCCGAGGCGGGCCCCGAGGCCCTCGCCCTCGCCGACACGGTGATCGTGCCGGGCACGAAGATCAACGGCCCCCGGTTCGACGGCACCCTCCCGGACGACATCCGCGCCGCCCTCGCCACCATCCGCCCGGGCACCCGCATCGTCTCCATCTGCACCGGCGCCTTCGTGCTCGCCGCCGCGGGCCTGCTCGACGGGCGGAGCGTGACCACGCACTGGAAGTACGGCGCGCAGCTGCGCAAGCTCTACCCCGCCGTCGGGCTCGTCGACCACGTCCTGTTCACCGACGACGGCGACGTCTTCACCTCCGCCGGGCTCGCCGCCGGCCTCGACCTGTGCCTGCACCTGATCCGCAGCGACCACGGCGCGGCCGTCGCCAACAAGGTCGCGCGACACTGCGTGGTGCCGCCCGCCCGCGAGGGGACGCAGGCGCAGTTCGTCGACGTCCCCGTGCCCGTGAGCGGGGCGGGCAGCACCGTCGAACCGCGGGACTGGGCCGTCCGGAATCTGCACGAGAACCTCTCGGTCGAGGTGCTCGCGCGGCGCGCGGGGATGTCGGTGCGCACCTTCAATCGGCGGTTCCGCGAGGAGACGGGACAGACGCCGGGGGCGTGGATCCTGCGCCGCCGCCTCGACCGCGCCCGCGAGCTGCTGGAGACCAGCGAGCTGTCGGTCGACGCCGTCGCCCGGGATTCCGGGCTCGGCACCGGCGCCAGCCTGCGGGCCCACCTGCGGCGCGATACCGGCATGACGCCGCTCGGCTACCGTCGCGTCTTCCGGGAGGCCCCGGTCGCGTGAGCCGCGCACCGTCGGGCCCGGGCGACCGCCGCCCGGGCGGCTGGACGGGGCCCGGGGGACACCGGGCAAAATGAAGGGATGCAGAGTCGGGTAGCGCCGCTCACCGGGCTGCGTGCCGTCGCGGCGGCCACGGTGTGCCTCACGCACGCCGCGTTCTCGACGGGGCACTACACCGACGACTTCGCCGGCCACCTCTGGGCGCGGTTCGAGATCGGCGTCCCCATCTTCTTCGCGCTGTCGGGCTTCCTGCTGTTCCGGCCGTGGGTGCGGCTGCTGCAGGACGGCACGGGCCACCAACCCGACCTGCGGCGGTACGCCTGGCACCGGTTCCGGCGCGTGGTGCCGGCGTACTGGGCGGTCGTCGTCGTGGTGTACGCGCTGGGGCTCGTCCGGCACGAGCCGAACCCGTCGGGCGGCGGGATCGACGGGCTCCTGCGCAACCTCACCTTCACCCAGATCTACGGCTTCGGGCACCTGCGGGTCGGGCTCACCCAGGCGTGGAGCCTCGCCGTGGAGGTGGCCTTCTACCTGGCGCTCCCGCTGATCGGCTGGGCGCTCACCGCGGTCCTGTGCCGGTACCGGTGGCGGCCCGCGCGGCTGCTGGCGGGCCTCGCCGGCGTCGCCGCGATCACGCCCGTGTGGATCATGATCGCCCCCGAGATCGAGCGCACCGCGCGCATGTGGCCGCCCGCCTACCTGTGGTGGTTCGTCGGGGGCATGGCCCTGACGGTCGCGGTCCCGCTGGTCCGACGGTGGCCGGCGTGGGCCACACCCGCGTGCCTCGCCGTCGCCCTCGCGGGGTTCGTCGTCTCCGCCCTGCCGGTGATCGGCGGCCCGCCGACAATGGTCCCGGCGAGCCAGGTGGAGGCGCTCGTGAAGTCGGCGCTGTACCTGCTGATCGCGACCGCGCTGATCGCCCCGCTCGGGCTGGCGCCGGGTGCGCGCTCGCCGTACCACCGGCTGCTCGGCAGCCGCCCGATGGTGTGGCTGGGCAGGATCTCCTACGAGTACTTCCTGGTGCACCTCATCGTCATGGACGTGCTGCTCCTCGACGTCTTCGGCTGGCGGCCGTTCACCGGGAACATCGCCGTGGCCTTCCTCGCGACCTCCGTCGTGAGCGTGGTGCTCGCGTGGGCGCTGCGCGCGGCCCTGCCCTTCGGGGATGATGAAGGTCGCACGTCGACGCAGAAGGGGGTGACGGATGTCCGCGCAGGAGCCTGAAGTGCACATCGAGGCGCCGGTGCGCCGCTGGTGCGACGCCCGCGCCATCCCCATGCCGCGGCGCGAGCTCTCCGACGAGGCCGCACTGCTCATCGCCGCGGGGCACCTGCAGCCCGCGGCCCGCGAGGTGGTGCTCAACCGGTTCGACACTGAGCGCGCCTTCCCCGACATCGGCGGCTACGCCAAGCTGCGCCGGCTCAGCCGGATCGCCGAGCACGAGGCACCGCCGCCCTCGGCCGACGGCCTCCCGCCGAACCCGTTGCAGCAGGCCAAGGCCGCCGCCGACGCGGTCCGCGGCGCCGACGCCCGCCGCAAGCTCGCCGGCTTCCGGCACGCCTTCACCCTCAACCGCATCTCGTTCGCCGCGGGCGTCCGCGCCGTGCGGCGGGCCCGCAAGGACGCCGTCCACCTCGACCTCGACGAGCGCGACGCCCTGTTCGACGCGCTGTGCCTGACGCCGCTCCCGGTGACTCCGTCGGCCGCGGCGGTCGCGGCGCGGACCGTCGCGCGGGTGGCCGGTCCGGCCCTGCGGCTCGCCCCGCAGCTCGCTGGCTGGGTCGACGGGCACGGCGCGCCCGACGAGGGCCTGCTCGTCTTCGAGGACCGGTACGACGTGCTGCTCTTCGTCGCCGGCCTGGTCTACGACAAGGTCAGCTACTCGCGGTCGGTGAGCTCCGGCGAGTTCGACGAACAGCTCGGCCAACTGGACCTCCCGACCGACCTGGTGCAGATCTCCGCCGACGTGGTGCAGCTCAAGTCCGTCTGGGGCCAGCTGCGGTACGCGCCGGGCCTCGCCGACGGCACCCGGTCGAGCGAGCTCGACACGGTGTGGGAGGAGCTCGTCGATCGGGTAACTGCGCTCACCCGCGTGGGTGACCTCGTGGACGTCGCCGATTCCAAACGGCCGCGCCGCCTGTCGATCGAGTCGATCGACCAGCAGATCCACGAGCTGGTGCAGCGCTCCGGCGAGCGCGAGATCTCCACGCAGAGTGCGCGTCGCGTCGCCGGGCAGATCATGGGCGCGCGGGGCGACCTCCCGCCCGCGCTGCCCGACGGTACGCGGCGCGCCCTGCCCGGTGCGGCGCTACCGGATTCGGCCCTTCCGGGGGAGGCGCCGAAGGCGTGGAAGCCCGCGCCGGCTCAGCCGCGCGACCAGGACGCGAGGTAGGTCTTCTCCTCGTCGGTGAGACGCCGCAGGCTGCGCTTCTCGATGTCGACGACCGCCATCTGCGTGGTCGCGAGGATCGCCGGCTTCGACTCCGGCGCGGCGTCTTTCGCGCGGACCTCGTAGCCGATGGTGAAGTCGACGCTGCGGTTCGACGCGATGTACATGCCCACCTGCACCGGCGAATCCTCGTGGTACAGCTGCGCCTTGTACTTGATCGCGACGTCCGCGATGAAGGCGCTCTTGATCAGCGGCGCGTACTTCTCGCCGGCGGAGAGCAGCCACTGGATGCGGGCCTCCTCCAGCAGCGTGACCATCCGCGCGTGGTTCACGTGGCCCAGCGCATCCATGTCCGACCAGCGGACGGGAACGTGTGCGGTGAAGGCGAACTCGTACTTGCCGAGGGTCATCGCTGCCACTTCGTGGCGAAGGCGAGGAAGGCGTCGTTCTCCTCGGGCACGGTGACGGTGACGCGGACGCCGGCACCGTCGAAGCCCCGGACCAGGAGGCCGGCCTCGGCGGCGTCGGTGGTGAACCGCACCGAGTCAGCGCCCAGCGGGAGCCAGACGAAGTTGGCCTGGGTGTGCGGGACCTCGAAACCGGCCTGCAGCAACGCGTCCCGGACGCGGGCGCGCTCGGCGACGACGGTCTCGGTGCGGGCCAGCAGCTCGTCGTTCGCGTGCAGCGAGGCGATGGCGGCGGCCTGCGCGGGCACGCTGACGGAGAAGGGCAGGTGCACCTTGGTGAGTGCGGCGATGAGCTCGGGATCGGCGATGGCGTAGCCCACCCGCAGGCCGGCGAGGCCGTAGGCCTTGGAGAAGGTGCGCAGGGCGATCACGTTGCGGTGCCGGGCGATCAGGGCGGCGCCGTCGATGCGCTCGCCGGTCTGCTCGTTGGCGCGGTGGTACTCGTAGTAGGCCTCGTCGAGGGCGACGATCACGTGCGGCGGCACCTTCTGCAGGAACGCCTCGAGAGCCTCCTCGGAGACCGTCGTGCCGGTCGGGTTGTTCGGGTTGCAGACGAAGATCAGGCGCGTGCGGTCGGTGATCGCGGCGGCCATGGCGTCGAGGTCGTGCACGTGGTCCGTGGTGAGGGGCACCTGGACCGGCGTCGCGCCGACGACGCGGGTCACGATCGGGTAGGCCTCGAAGCTGCGCCACGCGAAGATCACCTCGTCGCCGGGGCGGCAGGTGACCTGGACCAGGTCCTGGCAGAGGGCGACGGAGCCGCAGCCCGCGTGCAGCTGCTCCTCCGTGGCGCCGGTGAGCTTCGCCAGCTCGGCCTTGAGGGCCACCGCCCCGTTGTCGGGGTACCGGTTGGCGCTGCGCAGCACCCCGGCGAGGGCCGCGGCGACGGACGGCAGCGGACCGTCGACGATCTCGTTGGAGGCGAGCTTGATCGCGCCCGGCGCGGACTTCCCCGGAACGTACGCCGGGAGCGCGTCGAGATCGGAGCGGATGCTCAGCGGCGCGGGACGGGAGGAGTTCTCAATGGCCACTCGGCCAGGGTAGACCGACGGCCCGGCCCCCGGGGCCACCGAGGCCGGTCCGCGCGGACCGGCCCCGGTGGCCGTGGGTGCAACGGATCAGTTGCCCGAGAGCTTGTTCTTGAGGGAGTCAGCCTCGCCCTTGACCTTGTCGCCGAACTCGCCCGCCTTCTCCTTGGCGGCGGCGGTGGCCTGGTCGACCTTCTCGCCGGCGGCCGCGGCGGCCTCCTGGGCGCGGCCCTTGAGCTCCTCGGCCTTGTTCTTCGCGTCGTCTGCGATGCCCATGCGTGATCCTTCCGATACACCCGATGTGTTCCCCCGAGGCGGATCCCCGAGGCTTTGATTGTGCGCTGTTCGGCACAACCGCGCAGGGTTATCGATTGCGATAACGACGGACCTGCGGTTTCAGTTTCCGGAGAGCTTGTCCTTGACGGCGTCGACGCCCTCCTTGACCTTGTCCGCGACGTCGGCGATCTTCTCCTTCGCTGCGGCGAGGCCCTGATCCGCCTGCCCCTCGGCCTTGAGATCGTCGTCGCCCGTGGCCGCGCCCGCGGCCTCCTTGGCGCGCCCCTTGAGGTCCTCAGCCTTGTTCTTGGCGTCGTCTGCGATGCCCATGGTCACGTCCTCTCGATGGTCGTTGGATCTTCATCTCGGGGGAGTTCCCCAAGTCTTCTGTCGCCGCGCCGGTCGTTCACGAGGACCTGGAACGCGACGTCGGGCCCGGTCGCGGCGGCCACGTCGTGGCGGGCGGCGGCCGCCAGGGCGGTGAGCTCGTCGACGGGTGCGCCGGGGGAGATCGCGACCGCCACCCGGATGACGGGCCGGCCCTTCTCGATCACGGTCGACGGGCGGGCGCGCCGGATCAGGGGGCTGCGCCCCAGGTCAGCGGCGACGGCGTCGGCCACCCGCCCGAGGTCGACGGTGCCGTCGCCCGGGACGTGCGCGGTGCGCGAGGCGGAGCTGCGCAGGTGCCGGACCAGCAGCCACAGCGCCACCAGCACCAGGACCGCGCCGGCCGCGCCGGTGACGGCGGGCCACCACGGCTGGTCGGGCAGGCGCACGATCGTCGGGACCGAGACGCGGTCGGCGGCGTCGGCCGCGGTCCGCTGACCGAGCCGGTCGCCGAGCGCCCACAGGCCGCCGCCGAGCAGCACCAGCCCGACGAGGCCGGCGACGATCCGGTCGATGAAGCGGGTCGAGCCCTTCATCGGGCCACCTCCTCGGCGCTGCGGCGGTCGGGGTCGATCCGCCGGTGGAACCAGAGTTCGTCGGAGACGGGGGTGTGACTGCGCCGGCGCGGCTTCAGCGCGGCGATCAGCAGCAGCAGGCCGAGCACGATGGCGCCGACCGTCGCGGGCCAGGCCCACCACGACCAGCGGACGTCGTCGGCGATGCGGGGCACCGCGTCGATCCAGCGGCTCCCGGCGACCCAGCCGAGCGAGACGAGGGCGTCGCGGACCGCGATCACGCCGAGCGCGAGGACGGCGAGCAGCAGGGGCACCGTCGCGATGCTGGCGCCGGCGGTGCGGCGCGGCGCGTGACGGCGCAGGTCCCGGGCTGTGGGCGCGTCGTCCGTCGCGGCGACGGCGGCGTGGTGCGCGAGTGCGGCGCGAGACCCGGTGCGCTCGTCGCTGATCCGGGTGATGTGCACGTGCACCTCCTTCGGGGCCGTGCCCAGGCTGCGGGCGAGCTCGTCGTCGACCGCGGAGCGGACCGCGGGAACCAGCCGGGCGGAGTCGAGCGGCCACTGCGCGGCGATCTGCACGTCGACGTCACTGCGGGCGCGGTCGGCGAAGCGCACCGCGGGCAGCTGCCGCGTCGTGAGCCCGCGGACCCGCTCGGTGCCGGGCACCGAGAGCGCGGCGTGCTCGACCAGTCGGCGCCGCACGCGGTCGTCGATGACGGTGCGGCCGCGACCCGCGGTGTCGGCGGCACGCCCGGCGCCGGTGTCGTCGGGGATGCCCGGGGCATCCGGGGTCTCCGATTCGGTGGTCATGGTCAGCTCCGGTCGCGGCGCCGCAGGGCGGTGAGGTCGATGAGCCCGTCGAAGTGTGCGCCCACGGCCGCCCCGGCCGTGCCGAGGACGATCGCGAGGAGGAAGCCGACCAGGCCGCCGACCACGATGGCGATCGCCACGAGCAGGCCGATCACGCCTCCCCACACGGTGAAGTGTCCTGGCGTCATGCGGTGAACTCCTTCGGTGCTGCGGTGCCCTGGTCGGACACCGCGATGTCGGATACGACGACGTCCACGGGGACCCCCGCGGCGTCGGAGGCGGCCGCGCGGACGCGGTCCGCGAGGTCGACGAGGTCGAGATCGCGCCGGAACTCGAGCACGACGGAGACCTGTCCTCCGTCGTCGTCGAGCCGGACGCCGCGCACCGTCCGGCCCGGGAGGTACGTGGCGGGGGAGCCGGGCCCGCCCGCGTGGACGCCCACGACGCCGTCGATCGCCGTCACGGCGGCGACGACCCCGTCGACCCGGGCGGCGCGTGCGGAGCTCACTGGACCCGCGACTCCGCCGACGCCTCGCCGGTGGCGACATCGTCGTCGTCGGCGAAGTGGACGTCGTGGACGGTCACGTTGACCTCGGTCACTTCGAGACCGGTCATGGACTCGACGGCGTCGATGACGTTGCTGCGGATGCCGGCGGCCAGGTCGTGGATCGCGACGCCGTACTCGGCGACGATCGTCACGTCGACCGCGGCCTGCCGCTCTCCGACCTCGACGGTGACGCCCTGCGTGAGGTCCGGTGCGCCGGGGAGGGTCTCGCGGATGCGGCCGACCACGCGGGCGGCCTGGCCGCCGAGATCGTAGACACCGTCGACCTCGCGGGCCGCGATACCGGCGATCTTGGACACGACCACGTCGGCGATGTTGGTGCTGCCGCGCCCGACCTGCGTCGCGACCGCGGTCCCGGGCTTCGCGGCCTTCGACTCGTCGGCGGTCGCGGCGGGCTTGGTGGTGGTCGAGGTCATGTTCGGTCTCCCTTGTGTCGACTGATGTACCGGGATCCGTTCCGGCACACTGGGTGAGTCGCCGTCTCGCGGAGATCGGCACGCGATTGTGACCCATCTCACATTTGGAGGGTGGTTGTTCGACTCGGAGCTGCTGCCGTCGCTGTCCGACGAGACCCTGACGAGGCGCGCCCAGCGCGGCGACGCCGCGGCCTTCGACGTGCTCGTGCAGCGGCACGCGCCCGCCCTGCATCGCTTCGTCGCGCGGACGATGCCCGAACGCAGCGACTGCGACGACATCGTGCAGGAATCCCTCATCGCCGCGTGGAAGGCGCTCCCGAGCTTCGCCTTCCGCTCGACCCTGCGGACGTGGCTGTTCTCGATCGCGGCCCGCAAGACCGCTGACGTGCTGCGTCGCCGCGCGCCCGTGGTCGATTCGGAGGCCGTCGACGAGGCCGTCGCGCGGGAGCCCGGCCCCGTCGAGAAGGCGACCGATAGGGACTTCCTCGACGCGCTCGCCCGGGAGCTGGGGCGCCTGCCGTACCCGGCCCGCGCGGCGTGGTGGCTCCGCGAGGTCGACGGGCTGTCCATCGCCGAGATCGCGGGCGTCCTGCGGACCACGGAGGGGTCGGTGCGCGGCCACCTCCAGCGGACGCGGCAGCGGCTCGCGGAGACGCTGGGGGAGTACTGGCCATGAGCGATCCGACGCGGCCCACGGAGGCCGGACCGTTGTGCAATCCGACAGGACGTGGTCACACTGGGGGAGCGATGAGTTTCAGGCGAGTGGAGAGTGGCGACGCCGAACCGGCGCAGGCCACCGATTGGATTGCCGACGCGACGCGTCGGCTCGCCGGGCTGTCCGCACCCGATGCCGAGGCGCCCGAAGTCGATCCGCGCTGGGGTGCGGACGCGATCGACCGGCTGCGCGAGGCCGTCGCCCAGCAGGTCTCCGCGCTGCCCCGGCGCTCCCGCCCGATCCCGACGGTGCGGCGGGGGGTCTCGGTGACCGAGCTGGCCCTCTCGAAGGCGATCACGGCGGCGCTCTCCGACACCGCGGCCGCCGAGTCCGCAGCCGTCGCCGATGTCGCGCTCGATCTCGGTGGAGGTGCGCTCGCCGCCGTGCACGTCCATCTCGTCGCGGTGGGTGCCGACGGCCGGTCCCACACGCTGTTCGACGGTGGCGAGCGACTCCGCGCCCTGACGGCCGACGTCGTGCGGCGCATGGTCGGCACCGCCGACGTGCGCATCGACCTCACCTGGGAGGACGTGCTCACGCCCGAGCCGATCTGAGCGCACCGCGCGGCCCGCACGTGAACGGAAGATGACCAGCGGTTTTGTGGGTTGCGGAGAGGTTGTGTAATGTAGCTGCTCGGCGGTTGCGCGTGACCCGTAAGGATCGCTCGCGCATCGCGTCCGATTTGGAGGCGTGCCAGAGCGGCCGAATGGGACTCACTGCTAATGAGTTGTCCGGCCAACACCGGACCGGAGGTTCAAATCCTCTCGCCTCCGCCACGTCGGTCTTCGGACCGGCGAGAATTGAATAGGGTATGCGCCCGTAGCTCAGTGGATAGAGCATCTGACTACGGATCAGAAGGTCAGGGGTTCGAATCCCTTCGGGCGCACAGGCAGACGCCGGGTCAGTTCATCTGACCCGGCGTTTCTGCGTTCCGGCTGCGTTACCGTCGAAGGCGACGACGGGAGCGGGCATGGACGAGCGGGTGGAATCGACGCAGGCGGCGCGGGCGATGCTGGGCGAGCTGTGGGACGGCAGCGGCCCGCTGCTGATCCACCAGAGCGGCGGCTGCTGCGACGGCTCGGCGCCCATGGTGTTCGCCGTCGACGAGTTCCGCGTGGGCGATGCCAACGTGCGGCTCGGCACCGTCGAACTCGGGGACGGGCGCGACGTGCCGGTCTGGGTGTCCGACGGCGAGGCGCGGGTCTGGGAGAACAGCGTGCTCGTCCTGGACCTCGAGCCGGGCCGCGCCGCCGGCTTCTCGCTCGAGGGCTCCACGGGCAAGCGCTTCGTGTCGCGGGTCCGGATCGCCGGCGCCGACGGTGCCGCCTGCCCCGTCCCGCAGGCCTGAACGAGCGTGACCGGAGGCGCGGGGATACCGTCGATCGTGAGACATGCGAATGACATGTCGTCGACGGAGGTGGGACCGTGCCCGAGCAGTACGACATCGATAGCGAGGCGTCGATCGCCCGCCGGGAGGCCGGCGTGGAGGTGCTGGAGGGCATCGACGGGTCCGCGGCCCGGACGGTGATCGACGGGCTGGCGGAGGTGAACCCCGCGCTCGCGCACCACATCGCGGCGTGGGGATTCGGCGACGTCTACGCCCGGCCCGGCCTGAACCCGCGCGACCGTCAGCTGGTGACGCTGGGCATTCTCACCGCGCTCGGCGGGACCGAGAACCAGCTGCGGGTGCACGTGAACACCTCGCTCAACGTGGGCATCACCCGCGAGGAGATCAACGAGGTCCTCCTGCATGCCGCCGTGTACACGGGCTTCCCGCGCGCGATCAACGCGACGCTGGTCGCGCGGGACGTGTTCGCGGAGCGCGACCGCGCCTGACGGTGTCGGCCAGCCGGCGGTCCCAGCGCGGCCACGATGCGGGCGGGAGCAGCGCGAGCCCGACGGCGACGCCCGCGAGGCCGATCGCGAACCCGGCCGCGGTGTCGGAGAACCAGTGCACGCCCAGGTACAGGCGGCTCGCCGCGACGGCGCCGATCACCACCGCGGGGGCGAGGAGTGCGAGCAGCCGCCGGCGGGCGGTCCAGCCGGCGGTGACGGCCACCGTCGTGGCCAGGAGCAGGGCCGTCGTGCCCGTGACGTGGCCCGACGGGAAGCCGTAGTCCGTCTCGTTCGCGAGATGGTCGACGAGCGGCGGGCGTTGGCGGGCGAAGGCGTACTTCAGCGCGAGGGTCGCCGCGGAGGCGACGGCGGTGCTGCCGAGCACGAAGACAGCGGAGCCGGCGGACCGTCGCCACGCCAGGAGCGCGGCGACGAGCACGCCGAGTGCGATGGTGCCGCCCGGCGAGAAGACGTCGGTGATGAGGGTCATCACCGACGTGGTGGCAGAGCCGCGGTGCTCGATCATCTCCTCCAGCACCTCGCCGTCGGCCTCGGTGACGGGCCGCCACCCGACGAGCAGGCCGAGGGCGACGACGGCGCCGACGAGCGCGACGGCGGCGGCCAGGTAGTACCGGCCGAGCCGGTCGAGAGTGGGCATCAGTCCAGATTGCCCGCGCGAAAGTCGTTCGCGCAACCCAAGACCGGGTAAAGCACGCCTCATGACCGGGGGTGGTACGGGTAGCGTGAGGCCATGCGGAAGCGACTGAGGCGGGCGCGCGCGGCGCGGCTGCAGCGCGACACCCTGTACGCGGACGTCTCCGAATGGCAGCCGGAGCTGCCCGAGAAGTACCCCTACCGATGGGTGGCGATCCGCTCCAACGACGGCACCTACCGCGACCGCAGGTTCGCCGCCAACTGGGACACGGTGCGGCGCATGCTCGACGACGGCCGGCTGGTCGGCGCGATCGTCTACGCCGTGGTCCGCCCCAACTGGGAGGAGACCCTCGCCGTGCACAAAGAGATGCAGGGCGAGGACCGGCCCGACGTGGTGACGATGGCCGACGCGGAGTCCTGGGGCGGGCAGATCGTCGGCGACCACTCGGAGGCCTTCAACGGCTTCACCTGGGGCGCCTCGGACTGGCGCGGCGGCGGTGCGGACCCGCGGCCCACCCGGTGCATCGGCTACCTCAACCCCAACGACATCAGCATCTGGCCGACGCTGCCCGACATGCCCTTCGTGGTGCCCTCCTACGGCGCGCTGCCCGACTTCGCCCGGGCGCCGGAACTGGGGCGGCGCTTCGCGATCCACCAGTACACCGACGGCAGCGGTTACGGCGGTGGGCTGCCCGAGGGCTACGGCCGCGTGCGGTGCGACATGAACGCCGCCAACGGCCTCGATCCGTGGCAACTCGGGGATCTGCTCGGTACCACCACCATCCCGGTGGACTGAGTCACTCGCACCACGGCGTGAATGTCACGTCCGGTAGCGTCGGCAGCCAGCCGTCGACCCACGCGCCCGCGTAGACGGGGACGTCGCCGGTCTGCAGTTCGACGACGTGTCCGGGGAGTTCGGCGGCCACGAGCGGGAGGAGCCGACGCCCCTCGGCGGCATGGGTCGCCGCGAGTTCGTCTCTCCGCCAGCCGGTCTCCCAATGGAACTCGCGGTCGAACTCGGCCTGCCAGGCATCGAGCTCGAGGCCCAGAGCTTCGGGCAGGTCGAGGTGTTCCGGCCCGATACCGCCGTAGGTGGCCCACAGCGGCGGGCCGGAGTAGTCGTTCATCAGGCGGACCCAGCGCTCGGGTGCGACGTCGAACTGGCGCACCTGTGTGCCGGCGAGGAGCGGCGTCTCGCCCGACGGTGACCACCCCGTCGCCCAGCCGCCGGCGTAGCCGCGCTCGGCGATCGGCCAGAGGCTGTACTTGATGACGAAGCCGGGTAGCTCGGCGACCAGGCCGTCGAGGATCGCGTGAGCCTCACGCGCGTAGTCCGCTTCGGCTGTCGCCGTGCGCCAGCCTTCGCGGCCGCCCAGGTGGTCGGTCTCCAACAGCGCCTGCCAGGCGTCGACGCGGCCGGCGAGTGCGCCCGAGAGGCCGAGGTCCTCACCGCTCAGCGGGTGCAGTTGGTCGACACCGACCAGCGGGGGCCGGTCGACGTCGGGCCACACATGGAGGACGCGGTCCGGGACGAGCGGAGAATCGGGCATCCGCCCAGGCTACGTGGGTGATTGTGCGACCGCATCGACATATTACAGGCGTGATGGTAGGAAAATGGTATGAGAACTACCATCGACGGAGCGGGCCGGATCGTGGTGCCGAAGGCGATCCGGGACGCGATGGGGTTGAGCGCGGGGAGGGCGGTGGACGTGACGTTCGCAGACGGGCGCATCGAGATCGAGGTGGCACCCGTCGAGATCGATATCGTGCCGGGCGACCCGTTTCCGAAGGCTGTACCGCGGGAGCCGGTTCCGCCACTGACCGACGAGATGGTCCGTCGGACCCTCGAAGAGGTCCGGCAGTGGCCTCGCTAGCGTGCGACACCAGCGTTCTGCTTCCGTCGTTGCTGTCTTGGCACCATGCGCACACCAGGTGCGCCTTCGCGTTGGCGCAGCAGGAGTTCGCGGTGCCCGCGCATGCGCTGATGGAGACCTTCAGCGTGCTCACCAGGCTCCCCGAGAATCGGCTCTCGCCGGAGCAGGCCGCCGCGCTCATCGCGGGTGTCGACGCACCGTTGATCGATCTTCCCGGCAGTGAGCACGGGCGAGTGGTGGCGGCCCTAGGAGCGCGCGGGATCGGTGGCGGCGCGACCTACGACGCACTGGTGGGCGCAACTGCAGCGCACCACGGAATGACTCTCCTGACCGCCGACCTGCGGGCGCCGCGGACCTACGAGGCGGTCGGGGCAACCTACCGGACGGTGTGAGGCGGCACCGTCGGGCGGAACAACGGGAACCGCCGTCCGCGCGTCCGCCCGAGCCTCGGTGCGTGTCGGCGACGGTTCGACGGCGTGTCGTCGCAGGACTGCACCGAAGATGGGAGCGCGTTCGAGCGCTCGGGGCCTGATCGAGGTTGCGGGTGAGGGGTATGCGTACCACGCATCGTCTTCTCCCTGAATATCGCTGTGACCTGCATGTTCATGGGTATGCGCAGGGTGCATCACCTGCGCGAACAACGACGCCTCCCTCCTCGGGGACAGGTTGCCCCAGCTGCCCAAGAGAGCACCCGGACATGCGAGCGGCGCCGCCCCCGGATGGGAGACGGCGCCGCTGACACCCTCAGGCGTAGCCCGGGCAGGGGATCAGAAGAAGCCCTGCGCGCCCGGTGCGTACGAGACCAGCAGGTTCTTGGTCTGCTGGTAGTGATCGAGCATCATCTTGTGGTTCTCACGGCCGATGCCCGAGTCCTTGTAGCCGCCGAACGCCGCGTGCGCGGGGTACTGGTGGTAGGTGTTCGTCCAGACGCGGCCGGCCTGGATGTCGCGGCCCGCGCGGTAGGCGACGTCACCGTTGCGCGACCACACGCCGGCGCCGAGGCCGTAGCGGGTGTCGTTGGCGATCTCCATCGCGTTGTCGTAGCCGTCGAAGGACGTCACCGCGAGCACCGGGCCGAAGATCTCCTCCTGGAAGATCCGCATGTCGTTGGTGCCGGAGAAGATGGTCGGCTGGATGTAGTAGCCGCCGGAGAGATCGCCGCCCAGGTCGGCCGCCTCGCCGCCCGTCACCAGCGTCGCGCCCTCGTTCTTGCCGATCTCGATGTACGACAGGATCTTCTCGTGCTGCTCCTTCGACGCCTGCGCGCCGATCATGGTGTCGGTGTCCAGCGGGTCGCCCTGGATGATCGACTTGGTGCGGATGGAGCCGAGCTCGAGGAACTCGTCGAAGATCGGCTTCTCCAGCAGCGCGCGCGACGGGCACGTGCACACCTCGCCCTGGTTCAGCGCGAACATCGTGAAGCCCTCGAGGGCCTTGTCCTGGTAGTCGTCGTTCGCGGCCATGACGTCCTTGAAGAAGACGTTCGGGCTCTTGCCGCCCAGCTCCAGGGTCACGGGGATGAGGTTGTCGGCGGCGTAGCCCGCGATCAGCTTGCCCGTGGTGGTCTCGCCGGTGAAGGCGATCTTGCGGATCCGCTTCGACGAGGCCAGCGGCTTGCCGGCCTCCAGGCCGAAGCCGTTGACGATGTTCACCACGCCCGCGGGCAGCAGGTCGCCGATGAGCGACCACAGGTACAGCACCGACACCGGCGTCTGCTCGGCCGGCTTCAGCACGATCGCGTTGCCGGCGGCCAGCGCGGGCGCCAGCTTCCACACGGCCATGAGGATCGGGAAGTTCCACGGGATGATCTGGCCGACCACGCCGAGCGGCTCGTGGAAGTGGTACGCGACGGTGTTCTCGTCGATCTCCGAGATCCCGCCCTCCTGGGAGCGCAGGCACGACGCGAAGTACCGGAAGTGGTCGATCGCGAGGGGGATGTCGGCGTTGAGGGTCTCGCGGATCGGCTTGCCGTTGTCCCACGACTCGGCGAGCGCGATCGACTCGAGATTGGCCTCCATGCGGTCGGCGATCTTGAGCAGGATCCCCGCGCGGACGGCCGGCGCGGTCTTGCCCCAGGCGGGGGCGGCGGCGTGCGCGGCGTCGAGCGCCAGCTCGATGTCCTCGGCGGTCGATCGCGCGACCTCGCAGAAGCCCTGGCCGGTGACGGGGGTGACGTTCTCGAAGTACTGCCCCTTGACGGGCGCGACCCACTCGCCGCCGATCCAGTTGTCGTAGCGGGACTGGTAGCTCATGAGCGAGCCGGCTGCCCCGGGGCGTGCGTAAACGGTCATGGAGGACCTCCAGAAGAGTGGCGTGATGTCAGTCACATTCCACCCTACGCAGTGACCGTTGCAACAACGTTGCAGTCGGTTGCAACGTCGATCCGCCCAGGTCAGGCCAGGTCGATGGCGATCGCCGCGAGGCGGCCGTCGGCCTCGGCGCGCGCCCGCGCATCGCCGTGCGCGCGCAGGACGCGCCAGCCGTGCTCGTCGTCGCGCGCGTCGGGGAGGTCGAGCCACCGTCGGAGCAGGCCCAGGTCCCGGCTCGCCAGCACGGCCGAGCGGAGGCTCTCCGCCAGCTCGGTGCGCAGCCGCGCGACGCCGGGTGCCGCGGAGTTGGGGAGCAGGGGCCCGCGGTAGACGGCGAGGGCGTCCGCGACACGGCCCGCGCGGATGGCGCGCGCGGCGTCGTCGGCGTCGGAGGCCAGGGCGCCCAGCAGCCGGTAGGGACGCGAGCCCAGCAGGTCGGCGCCGACGGTCTTGCGCAGCCGCGAGACCTCCGCGCGGACCGTCACCACGTCGAGGTCGCGCTCGTCGAGCAGCAGGGCCAGGTGGTCGGCGGTGAGACCTTCGGGGTGCCGTGCGAGCAGGGCGAGGATGTCGGCGTGCCGTCCCGTGAGCGGCACCTCGCGGCCGTCCCGCTCCAGCACGGGGCGGCCGCCCAGCAGTCGCAGCCGCGGGCCCGCCGCGGGGGCGGGCGGGGCCAGCCGGAGGATCGCCAGCTGCCCCTCGACGGCCAGCGCCGCGGCCCGCACCAGGGCCAGGGCCTGCGGCGTCGCGACCTCGGGGCCGCCGGTCACGTCGAGCACGCCGATCGGCGCGCGGGTCACCGGATCGTGCACGGGCACGGCGGTGCAGTTCCACCGGTGGGCCCGCCGGGCGAAGTGCTCCGACCCGGCGATCTGCACCTCGGTGTCCAGCGCCAGCGCCGTGCCGGGCGCGTTCGTGCCGGCCGCGGTCTCGCTCCAGTTCGCGCCCGGGATGAAGTTCATCGCGGCGGCCCGGCGGACGGCGGCACCGTCGCCCTCCACCCACAGCAGCGTCCCGTCCCGGTCGCCCACGGCCACCATCGCGCCGGCGGAATCGTCGACGAGCAGCCTGCGGATCACAGGCATCACGCCCGACAGCGGGTTGCGGGCGCGCAGCGCGTCGAGCGCACCGTCGCCCGACGGTGCCTCCCCGTCCGGGTTCACGCCCAGGTCGCGGCTGCGCTGCCAGCTCTCGGCGATGAGGTGCCGCAGCTGGGACGCGCGCAGCGCGGACTCGTCGACCGCACCGTCGACGAACATGCTGTGCAGCCGCGCGGCCGCACCCGCGGACGCGACGGCTCGGGAACCGGTCACCATCGTGCTTCCGACGATAGCCCGGAAGAGGCCGTCACCAGCCCGGATCGCCCACGATCTGCAGGCTCACGTAGGACGGCTGCTCGGGGCTGAGCAGCACGGTCTGCTTGCCGAACCGCGTCTTCACCAGATCGGGGACCGTCGCCAGGTAGCGCGGCACGCTGCCGGCGTAGACGTCCACCCGCAGGCGGTGGCCCTCCTCGAGCAGGGCGTCGGTGGGGACAACGTCGACGTCGATCTCGATCGTCTCGCCCGGCACGACCTTCTGCTTCGCCGACCAGGTGAGCGGGTGGAAGGCGCCGAGCAGCTCGCCGTCGAGGTCGTAGGTGCTGCGCGCCGGATCCAGGGCGCGGTTCGAGGCCATGACGGCGCCGCCCGAGAGCACCGTCGACGTGCCGTCGGGCGCCACGTCGTTGACGGTGACGGTCCAGATCGCCTCCTCGCCCTCGCACTGCGTCACCAGGTGCACGTTGATCGCGCCGCTGATCTGCACCGGCACCGCGGCCGGCGGGGAGGTGAAACAGATCGCGCCGCGCTCCTGGACGCCGGCGTGCCCCAGCGCGGGGACGGCCTTGGTCAGGCCCGCGAGTACCTGCGTCAGGTCGGGCGAGGCCAGGCCGCGCAGGTCGATCCGCGTGGACGCGGACGCGTGCCGGCGCGCCGGGAAGGTCGCGAGGCCACCGTCGTACTTCGCGTGCTCCGCCGTGCCCGACGGTGCCGGGGTCGCGTAGAGCCGCCGGGTGCGGGCGCCGGGGCGCGGGAAGGACTCGCCGGCGGTCCAGCCGCCGCCCTGCTGCTGCAGGGTGACGGGGCCGTAGCGGTCGACGCCGTTGTCGATGCCCTTGAGCCAGCGGTCGTACCAGGCCCGCTCGAGGACGTCGATGCGCGGCGGCGCCTGGGTGCCGCCGAAGCCGGCGCCCATGTCGACGTGGAAGCCGTCGGTGATCACCATCTGCTTGCGCCCCGCCGGCAGGTTCAGGCGGTCGAAGGTGCGGGGCGTGCTGCGGCCGAAGAGGTCGTGCCAGCCGCCGAACAGGAAGGTCGGGGCGGTGATGCCCTCGATCTTCGCGTTCCGCTCGGTGAAGTACGGGTTGTCGTTGACGCGGGGGTCGCGGCCGGTGAGTACGCCGGTCACCACCGACGGGATCTCCGTGGCGGGCGAGACGATGCGGCTGTGCAGCCAGCGGAAGACGTTGCCGTTCACGGTGTCGCGGAGCAGCGTGCGGGGGTTGTAGAGCCACTTGAGCGCGTTCACAGCGCCGAGCCACAGCGGGATGAACACCGACGGGAGGCCGCCTGTGATGTAGATGTCGCGGACGATGTCCTCGCTGCCCTCGATCGCGAAGACCGCGCCCAGGCCCTCCGGCGCGTGCCCGGCGGCCTGCAGCGAGTTGATCGCGGAGTACGACCAGCCGCCCATCCCGAGCTTCCCGTCGCACCAGTCCTGCCCGCGCGCCCAGCGCAGCACCTCGACCGAGTCCTGCTGCTCGCGCGGCCCGAGGATCTGCCACACGCCGTGCGACGTGCCGGTGCCGCGGACGTCGACGATCACCTGCACGTAGCCGCTGCGCACCAGGCGGCGGTTGATGCCGAAGCCCTGCAGCAGGCCGCCGGAGAAGTCGACGGTGCCGCCCGTGAGCGCCTTCGAGGCGTTGGTCAGCGCCGGCCCGACGAACGCGGCGTGCGTGGTCTCGTCGATCGCGTCGACGATCATCCGGTTGTATGGGTTGAGGTTGAGGATCGCGGGGTACGGGCGCTCGACGGCCACCCCGTCGAGCTCCGCGGGCCGGACGACGGTCGCGCGCAGGACGACACCGTCGGACATGCGGATGTCGATGTTGCGGTCGATGTGGACCCGCGGGTAGGTGAGCCGGCCGTCGACGGCCTCGCGCCAGGCGAGGGCGTCGGCGCCGCCGGTGGGATCGCCGAGGGGGAGCGTGTGGTCGACGCGCGAGTGGTGCTCGCCGCCCGACGGGGACGGCAGCACGGGGCTGCGGTCCCAGAGCGGGAAGCGCACACCGGACAGTCGTGCGTTCGCTCTACCGGATCGGCTGGTCACCATTGCAACCCCTTCCTTCAATCGTCAACTTAGATCACGGGTGACGTACCTCACAAACCGCGGTGGCTGTTGTTGCAGATCCGATGCAGAACGGTTGCATTCCCGGCGGGTCCGGCTCAGCGTGGATTCAGCACTCCGCACGCCGCCGGAAGGCCCGATAAGCTCGTCATCGCAATCGACCGCGAAGACTCGGAGGTACCCCATGTCGCTGACCACCACGCTCCTCGACCCCGCGCGCCAGCCGGCCGTCGTCGCCGACTTCGCGTCGGTCGTCGAATCGGAGGTGGGCGACAAGAGCGGGCTGTCGGGCACCGTCATCAAGACCGCGTACGCCGCGGTCAAGAAAGTCTCGCCGAACGTCATCGAGTCGGCGCTGACCAAGCTGCTCCCCGACTTCGCCGCCGCACTCGACCCGTTCTGGACCGACTTCCAGGCCCAGGGCCCCGGCGACTTCGGCCAGTACCTCGCCGCCCGCGGCGACGCCGTCGGCGACGCGCTGCTCGCGGTGACCGACAAGAAGGCCGAGTCCACCAGCCAGCCCGCGCTGCGCAAGGCCTACTCGAGCCTGCGCGGCAAGGCCAAGGAGAACGTCGTCGCGGCGCTCCCGCGCGTCGGCGCGGCCGTCCAGAAGAACGCCGCCTGATCATGGGCGGGGTGCAGCTCCACGGCTCGGACCAGCTGACCACCGCGGTCGAGCACGCCTACAGCGCGACGGTGCCCGCGGGGGCCACGGTCCACGTCGCCGGTGTGGCGCCGCTCGACCAGGGCGGCACCACCGTCGCCCCCGGTGACGTGCAGGGCCAGGTCCGCGCGGCCGTGGCGAACCTCCGGGTGATCCTGGGCGAGCGCGGCGCGCAGCTGTCCGACGTCGCGCGACTGACCGTGTTCGTCGCCGAGCACCTGCAGGTGGACCTGCAGGTCGCCTCCGAGACGCTGGCCGAGGTCTTCGTCGACCTGCCGCCCGTGTCGATCATCGGCGTCAGCCGCCTGCGCTACGACGATCAGGTGGTCGAGATCGAGGCCGTCGCGGCGCTCTGAGCGGGCCCGACGGACGCGCGTGACGGGCGGCCCCCTGTGAGCGCCGGCACAGCGACAGCGCTGACCGAGTGGCGGCCACAGGGGTTCGTTCGCGCCGGATGCGAGGGGTTACCGTAGGGGCGTGAGTACCCCTACATCCGCAGACGCAGTGGCCACCGTGATCACCGGCGCGAGCTGGCCCAGGATCCTCACCTGGCGTTCCGAGGACGGGAACCTCCTGGAGTCGGTGCGCGTGCAGCTCACGGGCGACCGGATCAAGGCCTACGGTCGGATCATCGCGGCCCCGTCGGCCGACGGCCCCGCCTTCAACGCCTCGTACGACCTGGTCACCGACGACGAGGGCGTCACCAAGCGGCTCTCCGTGCACGCCCTCACCGAGGCCGGCGAGGCGCAGGTGACGATCGCGCGCGACGGCGAGAACCACTGGCTGGTCCAGGGCGCCCAGGGCTCGGAGCGCGGCTTCTTCTCCGGCGCGCTCAGCGTCGACGTGCTCAAGTCCGCGTTCTTCAACGCCCTCACGATCCGCCGGTTCGACCTGCAGAGCCACCCGGAGGAGATCGACGTGCCGGTCGTGTACGTCGACCTGCCGACGCTTGCGGTCAAGGAGACGGTCATCAACTACGACGGTGCCGCCGACGGCATCACGGTGATCTCCCCGATCAGCAGCTCGAAGATCTCCGTCGACGCCGATGGCTTCGTCGTCGACTACCCGGGCCTCTCGCGCCGCGTCGAATAAGTCGAATAGTCAGTCGAGCGCGGTGATCACGCCCCCGGCGTGACCGGCCTCGCGCAGCGCCCGCTGCCACCCCGCCCCGTCGAGCACGGGGGTGAAGGGGGTGCGGCGGGCGTTCTCGTACCGCCTGCGCGCCGCGTAGCCGCGCTCGGTGATGTCGCCGACGGTGCCCTGCTCGGCCAGCTCGGCGCGGGCGGCGATGAGCTCGGCGATGGTGTCGTCCAGCGCGTCCAGCAGGGCCTCCGCGTTCGCCTCGCACATCGCGTTCACCAGCGACGGGGCCGTGCCCGCCACCCGCGTGACGTCGCGGAAGCTGCTCGCGGCCAGCGACAGGGCCAGTTGCTTGGCGGCCGGGTCGAGCTCCGCTGTGATCGCGACGGCCTCGGCCACCACGTGCACCGAGTGCGAGATCCGCGCGACGGCCGCGTCGTGCTCGGTGGAGCCCGCGGGCACGATCACCGCGCCGCAGTCCAGGCCCACGGAGGCGGCGAGCCGCCAGGCCTCCGCCGGGGTCTCGTCGTCGGCGGTGACCACCCAGGTCGCGCCGTCGAACAGCGCGGCGTCGGTGGCCTCCCAACCGGAGAAGGCGGTCCCGGCCATCGGGTGACCGCCCGCGTACCGCCCCGTCAGGCCGGCGTCGGCGACCCGGCGCGCGACGTCGCCCTTGACGCTCACCGCGTCGGTCAGCCAGGCGTTCGGGGCGTGCTCGGCGACGGCCGCGAGCACCCCGTCGAGCGCGGGGACGGGCACCGCGACCACGACCACGTGCCCGCCCTCGTCCGCGCGACGGAGCGTCGCCGCGAGGTCCGACGAGGCGTCGAAGCCCGCGGCCCCGGCATCGTCGACGGCGGCGGCGGAGCGGTTCCAGCCGTAGGCGGGGCGTCCCGCGCGGCCGAGGGCGCGGAGGATGGATCCGCCGATCAGGCCGAGGCCGAGGACGCACACGGGGACGCCGGAATGAGGTGTGGACACCCCGCTAGCGTTCCACAGCGGCGTGAGGAAGCCGTATGAGACGTGTCGCGGACGCGCGTTTACGGATACGGTTCTCTGCATGGCCGCAGAGACCTCACCGGAGCGTTACGACGACACCGACGGCTACGCCGTGGCCGTGATCCGCGGGGAGACCGCCTGGACGGTGCACCTGCTCGACCCCGGCGCGTTGGGCAGCATCGCCAAGGCCGAACAGGAGCTCAAGGCGCTGCGCGCGACCGGCGCCGTGATCGGCCTGCTCAACGTGGACGACGAGTACTTCGTCATCGTGCGCCCCGGGCCGTCGGACTCGCGGATCCTGCTCTCCGACGCGACGGCCGCCGTCTTCGACGAGCTGGCCGTGCAGGCGCTCGACCGGCTCAACGTCGACGTGCCGGACATCGACCCCGAGGAGATCGAGGACACCGACCCCTGGCCCGAGGGCGATCTCGGCATCCTCGGCGACCTCGGCCTGGGCGAGCAGGAGCTCAGCGTGCTGCTGGCCGACCCGGACCTCTATCCCGACGAGCAGCTCCAGGTGATCGCCGAGCGGCTCCAGTTCGACGCAGAGCTGGGCGCGATCCTCGACTCGCTGGGCTAGTGGCACTGCTCGACGCCGAACGCGCGGCCATGGGCGCCGCCCTGGAGGCCGCGGGCCTCGCGGGGCCCGACGACGTCCCCGTCGGCGCCGCCGTCATCGCGCCCGACGGTGCCGTGCTCGCGCTGGCGGGGAACCGCCGGGAGGCGCTGGGCGACCCGACCGCCCACGCGGAGATCCTCGCGATCCGCGAGGCCGCCACGCGGTTCGGCGACGGCTGGCGGCTCGAGGGCTGCACCCTGGCCGTCACCCTGGAGCCCTGCGCCATGTGCGCCGGCGCGCTGGTCTCGGCCCGCATCGGCCACCTCGTCTTCGGCGCCTTCGAGCCCAAGACCGGGGCCGTCGGTTCCGTGTGGGACGTGGTCCGCGACCCCCGCGTCACCCATCGAGTGACGGTGCGCGGCGGGGTCCGGGAGGCGGAGTGCGCGGCGCTGCTGCACCGGTTCTTCCAGCCGCACCGGTCCTGACCAGCCGATTTATCTCCCGGGGTGACTTCCGGTAAAGTACTCCGACGGTGGCGTGTCCGAGCGGCCGAAGGTGCAGCACTCGAAATGCTGTGTGCGGTAACCCCGTACCGAGGGTTCAAATCCCTCCGCCACCGCCGAGAGAGACCCTCTCCGACCCCGGTCGGAGAGGGTCTTCTCCGTTCCGGGCCGGCGTGCCCGCCACACGGCGCCGCTTCGGCGGGGTGCGCCGCAGCCACCACTCGCAGAAGCCGATCGCGATCAGCCAGCTCGGCCAGGCGACGAGCGCGGGGCCCACGGCGTCGGTCATCGAGCTGGGTGCCCCGGCGGCATCGAGGACCAAGAAGATGATCGGCCCCAGGATCCGGTTGATGATCACCGAGTACATGAGCGCCGCGCTGCGCAGCATCCAGCGCCGGTGGGCGGCCACGTCGCCGCCCACGATCGCGCGGACGCCGAGCGCCGTGAACAGCAGCATCAGCGAGCCCAGCGTGACGTTGGACGCGGCGTTCACCGGCCCGAAGGGCGTCACGGTGCCGATCGCGATGGCCGCGAGCCCGACGGGCAGCGCGCACGCGACGTAGATCCGGCCGGCGATCCAGTGGTACTTCGCGAACCAGCGACGCCCCAGCTGCACCAGCCCGGCGAGCATGGCCACGGACCCGAGCAGGATGTGCCCGACCAGCAGCCCGTAGTACCAGTTCGGCTGATCGTCGAGCGGGACGCGGCTGCCGCCCGTCAGGTAGGGAGGAAGGGAGTAGGCGAGGAAGACGAGCACCAGCAGGGCGCCCACCAGCAGTTTCTTCATACGGGGAACGCTAGGGACGGAGCCCGCGGCGGCGGATCACCCGCGCGGGTGGACCTGCGTAGTCCGCACGGGTGAGGCACGATGGTCGCGGGATCCTTCGAGGGGGAAACGATGAACGACGACGGTGCCTGGGGCGCGCCCGCCCTCGACCTGCCGCGGTACCTGGAGCGCGTCGGCCTCAGCGCCCCGCCCGCGCCCGACCTCGCCGGCCTGTCCACGCTGGTCCGGGCGCACGCGACGACCCTGCCGTGGGAGAACTTCGACGCCGTCCGCGGGATTCCCGGCGACCTCACTGTCGGCGCGCTGCAGCGGCGCATGATCGGCGGCCGCCGCGGTTACGGCTGCACGGGCCACGTCCCGCTCCTGGCCGCGGTCTTGCAGCGCACGGGCTTCCGGTTCGGCGCCGCGTCGGGCCGCGTGCTGGTCGACGGCCGCCCCTCCGCGAGCACGCACGCCCTGCTCGTCGTCGAGGTCGACGGTGCGCCGCACCTCGCCGAGGTCGGCTTCGGCGCGGTCCCGCTCGCGCCGCTGCGGCTGGAGAGCGGCCTCGAGCAGGACGCCGACGGCTGGCGATACCGGCTCACGGCGTCGACCGTCGGCTTCGCCGAGGAGTGGCAGCTCGACTTCCTCGACCCGAGCTCGGCCCACCAGTGGCGGCCGCAGTACCGGTTCGCGCTCACCGACCGCACGTGGTCGGACCTGCGGATGACCAACTTCTACGTCGCGACCTCGCCGCACTCGCCCTTCCGCGGGCGGCTCATGGCGGTGGTCAACCGGCCCGGCGAGCGGCACGTGCTCACGCGCGACGCGGTGATCACCACCCGCCCCGACGGGTTCAAGGAGTCCATGCCGTACGCGGCGGCGGACCGTCAGGCGATCCTGGCCGCGACCTTCGCGATCGACCTGCCCGAGGACGAGGCCGCCGCGCTCGCGGCGGTCAGTGGGAGCTGAAGAAGCCGATCGCCTTGTCGCCGCTGTCGCAGCGCGCGAGCATCCCGGGGGTCTGCGGGAAGGTGCAGTTCCAGCCGTCCACGGTGACGGGCTTCGCCATCGCGATCTGCGGGCCGAAGGCGTTCGCGACGCGCATCGCCTCGGCGCAGTCCACCTTCACGGTGCCGAGCGCGTGGACGTACAGGGCCCCGTCGGGGCCGCGGGTCTGCCCGCACATCTCGGCGCGGGTCTCGGCCACCGTCGCCGTGGCCGACGGTGCGCCCGACGGCGCGGGTGCGGGGTCGGACGAACTGCCGCAGCCCGCGAGGAGCAGGCCGCACACTGTTGCAGTTGCGACGGCTGTGACAGGCGTTGCGAAGTGCTGAAATGCGGTCATGCCCTGCACGCTACCCGCGTTTCGGTGATGAGCCTCACAAAAGTGCCGGTCAGCGACATTATTGCGGGCGGCAACGATCGGTACACTCGAACACGACCCGCATCGCGCAGCCCGTCGCGCCTCGACGACTCGGAGTGACTCGCATGGCACTGTTCCTGTACCGGCTGGGGAGGTTCGCCTACCTCAATCGTTTCAAAGTCATCGCGGCCTGGCTGCTGATCTTCGTCGGCATGCTTGCGGGCGGCGCGCTGCTCAGCAAGCCCACGGTCGACAACTTCTCGCTGCCGGGCCTGCCCTCGGCGAAGGCGACGGACATCGTCTCCGCGAACTTCGGCGACAACGGCGGCGACCCGTTCACCACCGCCTCGGCGACCATCGTCTTCCACACCAAGGACGGCAAGCTCACCGATCCGGCGGCCGCGGCGGGCATCGACCGGACCATCGCCGACATCAAGAACCTCACCAAGGACGAGGACGGCCGGAAGGTCTCCGTGGTGCAGGACCCCGAGCTGCTGCACAACCCGACGGGCAAGCTGGACACGAACGCCCTCACCCCGGACCAGCGCTCGAAGCTCGAGACGATGACGGCGCAGGGCAAGGACATCGCGTCGACCAAGACGCAGGCGCAGAAGGACGCCGACGCGGCGGCCACCTCGTCGGTGAGCCCCGACGGCAAGACCGCCAAGATCACCGTGAACTTCATCGGCAAGGTCACGGAGCTCCCGGACACCCTCTCCGAGGACATCAAGAAGGCCCGCGAGGCCGGCGAGGCCGCGTCGAACGGCACCCTGCAGGTCGAGGCCGACGGTTCCGCCGCCCGCGGCGCCGAGGACATGGGCATGACCAGCGAGATCATCGGCATGATCGTCGCCGCGATCGTGCTGATCATCACCTTCGCCTCGCTCGTCGCGTGGGGCCTGCCGCTGATCAACGCGATCATCGCGGTCCCCGTGGCCATCGGCGGCGTCATGATCGCCACCCACTTCGTCGAGCTCGGTACCTTCCCGACGGTGCTGACGTCGATGATCGGCCTGGCCGTCACCATCGACTACGCCCTGTTCATCGTCTCGAGATACCGGCACGAACTCCGGCGCCTGGGCGCCACCACCAAGGAGCAGCGGGCCGAGGCCGCGGGCATCGCCGTGGGCACGGCCGGCACCGCCGTGATCTTCGCCGGCCTGACGGTGATCATCGCGCTCGCCGCGCTGGCCTTCATCGGCATGGACTTCCTCGGCCAGATGGGCGTCGCCGCCGCGTGGGGCGTGTTCATCGCCGTCATCGTCGCGCTGACCCTGCTCCCTGCCCTGCTCGGCCTGTTCGGCTCCAAGGTCTTCGCCGGCCGGGTCAAGGGCCTGCACCCGCAGGACACCGACCAGGGCGAGGGCCGCGTCGCCAACGGCCTGCGCTGGGCCAACCTGGTGAAGAAGGTCCCCGTCGTCACCCTCGTCGCGGGTGTCGCCGTCCTCGGCATCCTCGCCATCCCGATGAAGGACATGAAGACCGCCCTGCCCGGCTCGGGCATGAGCGAGAAGAGCACATCGGAGCGCCAGGCCTACGACCTGATCTCCGACGCCTGGGGCAAGGGCGCCAACGGCACCCTCCTCGTCGCGGTCGACGGTGCCGGGGCCCAGCCCAACCAGCGCCTCGGCGCCTACAAGCAGATCGTCGACCAACTGAACAGCAACCCCAACATCGCGCCGCTGATCGCGAACGCGCAGATCGCGCAGCTCGCGGCGGACAACGCGGCGGCCACGATCATCGTGACGCCCAAGTCCGGGCCGAACGACGACGAAACGAAGACCCTGGTGACCAAGCTCCGCACCATGGTCAACGGCGAGGCCGGCACGAAGGCGCGGCTCGGCGTGGACCTCGGCGTCGCGGGCAGCACCGCCATCGAGATGGACATCTCGGAGGAGCTCAACAAGAACGCGCTGCCCAAGTACCTGGCGATCGTCGTCGGGCTGGCGTTCCTGCTGCTGCTCGTCGCCTTCCGCTCGATCCTGGTGCCGCTCACGGCCGCGCTGGGCTTCCTGCTGTCCGTGGTCGCGACGTTCGGCGTGACCTCCGCGATCTTCACCGACGGTGCCCTCGGCCTCATCGACAACACGCAGCCGTTGGTCTCGTTCCTGCCGATCTTCATGATCGGCATCGTTTTCGGCCTCGCGATGGACTACCAGGTCTTCCTCGTCTCCCGGATGCGCGAGGAATTCGTGCACACCGGCGACGCCACGCAGTCCGTGGTGACGGGCGTGCAGTACGGCGCCCGCGTCGTGACCGCCGCGGCGATCATCATGATCTCGGTCTTCGCCTCGTTCATCCTCAACGAACAGGTCTTCATCAAGGAGATCGGCTTCGGCCTCGCCGCCGCCGTGCTGCTGGACGCCTTCGTGGTGCGCCTGGTGATCATCCCGTCGGTGATGATGCTCCTCGGTAAGTGGGCATGGTGGCTGCCGAAGTGGCTCGACAAGATCCTGCCCAACGTCGACATCGAGGGAGAGGCGCTCGTCGCCCAGCTCGGCCGCGGCGACGCGAACGCCGACACCGCCGCGATCCCCGCGCAGACCACGGCCGAGATCCCGGTCCCGACCGAGCAGCTCGTCGCCGCCGGCGCGACCGACGTGCACGCCCGCGGCAAGGCGCGGGTCGCGCAGGCCGGCGTGAACGGCCACGCCAACGGCCACGCCAACGGCGCCGAGCTCCCCACGGCCGCACCGACGGTGCCCGTGCCGCTGGTGCCCCTCGGCAAGGACGACGAGCACGTCACCGAGCAGGCGCCCGTGTACGCCGACACGGAACAGGTGGCCACCGCGGCACCGGATACGGTCGCGCCGGACACCGGCGAGTACCCGGTCGCACGGCCCGGCGTCCCGCGCCCGGACCAGACCGCGACCGGCCCGATCGTCGCCCGCGACCGCACCCGCGACGAGATCGCCCAGCTGCGCGAGCAGAACAAGGCGATCGCGGCAGAGCTCAGCGCGCTGCGCTCCGACTACCGCTCGATGACGAGCCGCACGCGGCTGCAGAGCGAGCACATCAGCGACCCCACGCGGTTCGAGATCGAGGGGCGCCTCGAGGGCCCCGACGGTCCGCTCGGCCGCGCCGGCCGGCTGCTCACGCCGCACGGCGAGATGCTCACCCCCGCCTTCATCCCCGTCGGCACCAAGGCCACGGTGAAGACGGTGCTGCCCGAGGCGGTCTCGGAGCTGGGCGCGCAGGCGGTGCTGGCGAACGCCTACCACCTGTACCTGCAGCCCGGCCCGGAGATCGTGGAGCAGGCCGGCGGCCTCGGTGCGTTCATGAACTGGGACGGCCCCACCTTCACCGATTCCGGTGGCTTCCAGGTGATGTCGCTCGGCTCCGGGTTCAAGAAGGTCATCGACATGACCGGCGGCGAGGAGCTGCAGGGTGACGACGCGATCGCCGAGGGCAAGGACCGGCTCTCCCGCGTCGACGACGACGGCGTGACCTTCCTGAGTCACCTCGACGGCACCGAGCACCGGTTCACGCCCGAGGTGTCGATGCAGATCCAGCATCAGCTGGGCGCCGACGTCATCTTCGCCTTCGACGAGCTGACGACGCTGCACAACAGCCGCGCGTACCAGGTGGAGTCGCTGGAGCGCACCCGCCTGTGGGCGCGGCGCTGCCTCTCCGAGCACAACTGGCTCACCGCGCAGCGGCGGGACGCGATCTCGTTGTGGGGCGTCGTGCAGGGCGCGCAGTACGAGGACCTGCGCCGCAAGGCGGCCCGTGACCTGCGCGCGCTGAGCGAGGAGGACCGGCTCTCCGGCGGACTCGGCTTCGGCGGCTACGGCATCGGCGGCGCGCTGGAGAAGGCGAACCTGTCGACCATCGTGCGCTGGGTGAACCAGGAGCTCGAGGAGGACCGGCCGAAGCACCTGCTGGGCATCTCCGAGCCGGACGACATCTTCGCCGCGGTCGAGCAGGGCATCGACACCTTCGACTGCGTCTCGCCGTCGCGGGTGGCCCGCAACGGCGCGATCTACTCGCTCGACGGCCGCTACAACGTGACCAATTCGCGGTTCAAGACGGACTTCCGCCCGCTGGACCCGGAGACGCAGAACTACACCTCGCAGTACACCCGCGCGTACATCCATCACCTGTTCAAGGCGAAGGAGGGCCTCGCGGCCACGCTGGCCACCATCCACAACGAGCAGTTCATCGTCTCCCTGGTCGCGAAGATCCGGCAGTCGATGCTCGACGGCACGTACTGGGACTTCAAGGAGGAGTTCCTGGGTCGCTACTACAAGGGCACCCAGCAGCACCTCGCCAAGTCCGACTAGGCCGCGGGGGCCCGCCGCCCCGTAGGATTCGGACATGTCCCACGTGGTGGCGCTGCCCGTCTGCGACGGGATGACGATGCTCGAGTACGGCACCGTGCTCGAGGCGCTGAGCTTCGAGTGGAACGACCTCCCGTCGCTCGGGTACGACGTGCGCGGCTGCGGCCCGGCCGACGGGGTACGGACGCTCGGCGGCGCCGTGCTGCAGCCCGCGTACGGCCTCGACGAGATCGCGGGCGCCGACACCGTCATCATCACGGCGGTCTCGGACCCGCGGACCGATTCGAACCCGGAGTGGCACGAGCCGCTGCGCGCGGCGGCGGCGAACGGCGCGCGGATCGTCTCCATCTGCACCGGCGCCTTCGCGCTCGCCGCGGCGGGCCTGCTCGACGGCCGGCGGGCCACGACGCACTGGCGGCACGCGGGGCTGCTGCAGTACCGCTTCCCGCGGGTGCACGTCACGCCGTCGGAGCTGTACATCCAGGACGGCCCGGTGCTCACCGGCGCGGGCTCCGCGGCGGGGCTCGACCTGTGCCTGCACCTCATCCGCACCGACCACGGCGCCGCCACCGCGAACGAGGTCGCCCGACGCCTGGTGGTCGCGCCGCACCGCGACGGCGACCAGTCGCAGTTCGTCAACATCGACACCCTGCGGCCCGACATGGACAAGCGCTTCGCCGACTTCCTGCAGGGGCTCGCGCACGGCATCAGCGGGGTCAAGGGCCTCGACGACATGGCGGCCCGCGCGGGCGTCTCCCGCCGCACCCTGCACCGCCGGTTCCGGCAGTACACCGGCATCGCTCCGCTGGAATGGCTGATGCGGCAACGGGTCTACCGCGCCATGCGGCTGCTGGAGACGACCAACGACTCCGTCGCCGTGATCACCGGCCGGGCGGGCTTCGACGCCGAGGAGACGCTGCGCTACCACTTCAAGCGACAGACCGGACTCGCGCCGACGGCCTACCGCGAGCGCTTCCGCGGCAGCGAGGTGGGCCGCAGCTCCGCCCGGCCCGTGGCCGGATCTTGAGGAATTCCGGCACCGCACACCTGGGCGGCGCGGCGCACCCCGGATAGCGTTTGGGACATGAGGATTCAGCAGATGAGGAAGGTCTTCGGCGGCACCCGGGCGGCCCCGACGACGACGAACCGGTCCCCGGGATGGTTGCGGGAGTTCGCCTCCGGCGTCGCGGCGGGCAACCTCGTCCGGCACGGCGCCGGCGTCCCCGGCGCGCACGGGTCGCGGATCTGCGAGCGGCCCCGCCTGGGGCAGGCACCCGCGGGGCGGCACGCGTCAGAGCGGTAGCGTCCAGGGCTCGCGCGGTAGCCGCGCGGGGTCGAAGCGGTCGAGCATCTCCTGCGGCGTGCGGCCCTGCAGCCCCAGGCTCGCGGCGAGCTCCGGCAGCACGACCGACGGCCCGCCGCGCTCGGCGAGGGTGACGGCACCGTCGCGCTTGGCGAGCCGGACGCCGGTGGGCCCCAGCACCATCGGCACGTGGGCGTAAGTCGGCGGCGTACCGCCCAGCAGGCTCGTCAGGTAGGCCTGCCGCGGCGCGGAGGAGAGCAGGTCGTCGCCGCGCACCACCTGGTCGATGCCCTGCGCGGCGTCGTCGACCACGACGGCGAGGTTGTAGGCGTACGTCCCGTCGCCCCGGAGGAGCACGACATCGTCGACGGCGCCGGTGAACTCGCCGTGCAGCACGTCGGTCACCGTGAACCGGTCGACGGTCGCGCGCAGGCGCACCGCCGCGGGCCGCTCCCCCCGCCGCCGCACGTCCCGCTCGGCCTCGGTGAGATCGCGGCACGTGCCCGGGTACGCGCCTTCCGGGGCGTGCGGCGCCGACGGGGCGGCGAGGATCTCCCGGCGGGTGCAGTAGCACTCGTAGACGTCGAGCCGCTCCAGCGCGGCCGCGTAGCGCTCCGTCCGCGACGACTGGCGCACCACGTCGCCGTCCCAGTCCAGGCCCAGCGCGGCGAGGTCGGCGAGCTGGCGCGCCTCGGCACCGTCGGCCGTGCGCCCGGTGTCCAGGTCCTCGACGCGCATCAGGAAGTCCCGCCCCGTCGAGCGGGCGAAGAGCCAGGCGAGCAGGGCCGTGCGCAGGTTGCCCACGTGCAGGTCGCCCGACGGGCTCGGCGCGTACCGTCCAGCTGTCACCGCCCCAGCTTACGAGCGCACCCGCGCGAGGTTCCCGGCCCAGCGCGCGAGGTGGGCCGTCAGTTCCGCCGGCTCGACGACGGTGACCTCCGCGTCGAGCACGGCGATCGCCATCGCGGGCCAGTCCAGCGTGTCGGCCTCCATCCGCACGACGGTGCCGTCGGGCACCTCCTCGAGCCGCGCGTACCGGCCGATGAGCGGCCGCACGTGCTCGACGGGCGCGGCCACGTGGAACTCGATCCGGTGCGCGGGCGTGCGTTGGCCGACGGACGCGCGGACGTAGGCGGCGGCGTCCTCGGCGGGGAGCTCGCGCGGCCGGAAGCGCACGCCCGTGCTCGACGGTCCGCTGATCCGGTCGAGCCGGAAGCTGCGCCAGTCGTGGCGGTACAGGTCGTAGGCCACGAGGTACCAGCGGCGCCCGAGCGGCACGAGCCGCATCGGCTCGGCGAGACGGTCGGTGCGCGCACCGTCGGCGGCGGTGTAGCCGAACTCGATCCGCTCCTCCGCGCGGCACGCCTCCGCGAGCCCGGTGAGGATCCGCGGATCGACGGCCGGGCCACCGGTGAGGACGGCGGGCTGGGTCACGGCGCCCAGCGCCTCGACGCGTTTGCGCAGCCGCGGCGGCATCACCGCGGCCACCTTGCCCAGCGCGCGCACCGAGGTCTCGGCGATGCCCGCGATCCCGCCCTGCGCGGCGGTCTGCAGGCCCACGGCGATCGCCACCGCCTCCTCGTCGTCGAGGACCAGCGGCGGCAGCGCGGCGCCGGCCGCCAGCTGATAGCCGCCGTCGACGCCGCGGGACGCGGAGACGGGGTAGCCGAGGTCGCGCAGGCGCTCGATGTCGCGCCGCAGGGTGCGCACCGACACCTCGAGCCGGTCCGCCAGCTCGGAGCCCGGCCAGTAGCGGTGGGTCTGCAGGAGGGACAGCAGCCGCAGGGTTCGGGAGCTCGTGTTCGCCATGTCTTTCAGAATTCCTTCAATTGAGGACAGAAACTGGCACTTGGCTCAATAGTCTTATCTCATGAACGAGACACAGCAGACCGCCACCGGCGAACGCGCCGACATCCTCAGCCTCCTCGCCGATCGCCGGCAGTTCCTCCGCCACACGGCGGAGGGCCTCACCGACGAGCAGGCCAACACCCGCAGCACCGTCAGCGAGCTGACCGTGGGCGGACTGATCAAGCATTGCGCAGAGGTGGAGAAGAGCTGGGCCGATTTCGCGGAGGCCAAGCCCGACAACGCTTATGCGGACGTCGACTGGGAGAACCCCAGCCCCGAGGTGCTCGCGCAGTGGGCGGACAAGTTCCGGATCGCCGAGGGCGAGACCCTCGCGGGCATCCTCGCCGATTTCGACGCCGCGGCTGCCCGCACCGATGAGCTGGTGCGCACCCTCGACCTCGACGCCTCGTACGAGCTGCCCGAGGCGCCCTGGCAGCCCGCCGGGGTGTTCTGGACCGTGCGCCGCGTGTTCCTGCACGTCGCCGCCGAGACCGCGCACCACTCGGGTCACGCCGACATCATCCGCGAGGCCATCGACGGCCAGAAGAGCATGGGCTGACGGATCCTCGCAGCGGGACCCCGCGGGTGCGGGGTCCCGCTTTCGGGCGTTTCGTCGGTGCTCGCGCCTAGGATCGAGGCGTGGACCTCCCCGTGAACCCGCCGCTCGATCCGATGCTCGCCAAGGCCGCGAAGGCGGTGCCCGGCGAGGGCTACTCCCACGAGCCCAAGTGGGACGGCTTCCGCGCCCTGATCTTCCGCGACGGCGACGAGGTGTTCATCGGCTCGCGCAGCGGCAAGGACCTCGGCCGCTACTTCCCCGAGGTCGTCGCGGCCGCACGGGAGGAACTGCCCGAGCGCTGCGTGCTCGACGGGGAGATCGCCGTCGCCGTGCACCGCGAGGGCCGCAAGCGGCTCGACTGGGAGTCGCTCTCCGCGCGGATCCACCCCGCCGAGTCGCGCATCACGAAGCTCTCGGAGGAGACCCCGGCGATCTTCATCGGCTTCGACGCGATCGCGATGGCCGACGTCGACCTCACCGGCAAGCCCTTCAGCGCGCGCCGCCAGGTGCTCGTCTCCGCGTACGCCGGCACCGGGACCTGCAAGATCAGCCGTGTCACCACCGACGCCGAAGCCGCCGCCGACTGGTTCGAGCGGTTCGAGGGCGCGGGCCTCGACGGGGTGATCTCCAAGCGGATCGACGGCCACTACCTGCCCGGCAAGCGCGAGATGATCAAGGTCAAGCACGCCCGCACGGGCGAGGCCGTGGTCATCGGCTACCGCCCGCACAAGTCGCAGCCGAACGCCGTCGGCTCGGTCCTGCTCGGCCTCTACCAGGACGGGCAGCTGCTGCCGATCGGCGGCATCGGCGCCTTCACCGCTGCCAAGCGGGAGGAGTACCTGCAGCTCCTCGAGCCCATGCGCACCGCCGACTCCGTCCAGGGCGAGCCCAACCGCTGGGCCACCCCGGAGAAGACGGGGGAGTGGGTGCCCGTCCGCCCCGAGCTGGTCGTCGAGTTCGACTACGACCAGATGGAGGGCATGCGCCTGCGGCACACCGCCAAGTTCAAGCGCTGGCGCCCCGACCGCGAACCGTCGAGCTGCGGCTACGACCAGCTCGAGGTCCCCGTCAACTACGACCTCGACGACGTCCTGCAGGAGGGTGAGTGATGGTCAAGGCCCCGGCAGCCGAGGTGATCGTCCTCGGGCCCGACGGTGACCGCCCCGTCCGGGTCTCGAGTCCGGATCGGATCATCTACCCCGGCACCGACCTCACCCCCGAGGTCTCCAAACTCCAGGTGGCGCAGTACTTCGCGGCCGTCGGCGAGCCGCTGCTCGCGGCCATCGGCGACCGCCCCACCGCGCTCGAGCGGTGGCCCGGCGGTGTCCACCCCGGCGGCCGGCTCGCGCAGGGCCCGCAGGACAAGGACGCCGACGGCTTCTATCAGAAGCGGATGATGAAGGGCGCGCCTGAGTACGCGCAGACGGTGCGGATCGCCTTCCCGTCCGGCCGCCCTGCCGACGAGCTGTGCCCCTCCGAGATCGCGATCCCGGTGTGGTGCGCGCAGATGGGCACCATCACCTTCCATCCGTGGCCGGTGCGCAGCGCCGACGTCGACCACCCCGACGAGCTGCGGATCGACCTCGATCCCCAGCCGGGCACCGATTTCCGCGACGCCGTGCGGGTCGCGGGTGTCGCCCGCGAGCTCGCCGACGACCTCGGCCTCCGGGCGTACTGCAAGACCTCCGGCAACCGCGGCGTGCACGTCTTCATCCGCATCGCGCCGCGCTGGGACTTCGTGGACGTGCGCCACGCCGCGATCGCCTTCGGCCGCGAGCTGGAGAAGCGCGACAGCGGCGTCACCACCGCGTGGTGGAAGGAGGAGCGGGGGGAGCGGATCTTCGTGGATTACAACCAGAACAGCCGCGACCGCACCATCGCCTCCGCGTGGTCGCTGCGCGCAGTGCAGGGCGCCACCGTCTCCACCCCGCTCACGTGGGATCAGTTGGCCGAGCTGCAGGACCCGCACGAGCTCAACCTGTTCACCGTCCCCGAGCGCCTCGCCGACGGGAACCCGTGGGCCGACATGGACGAGGTCGCGCACGACCTCACGCCCCTGCTGGACCTGTGGGAGCAGCACCCCGTCGAGCTGAACTACCCGCCCGACTACCCCAAGATGCCCGGCGAGCCCCCGCGCGTGCAGCCCAGCAAGAAGGTCGCCGAGCACTGGGACGCCGAGGGCAACAGGCTGTAACCGTCGGTGCTGACTCTTCGAGACTTCTCCCTCGTCCACATGGACCGGGGTACCTACATGTGGGTCGACCTCAAGACGTTCGTGATCACGGCTGCCGCCACCGACGCCGAGCTGCTGGCCGCACTGATGGCGACGTCCGCCTATCGCGACGACTACTGCTCGCCCTTCGACCCGGCACGCATGGACTATCCCGGCGCCTCGCGCCATGCCAATTGGTGGCTCGACCGCCTCGCGCCGTCCATGTTCACGCGAGTCGCGGCCGATGACGCAGTGGACACAGTGACGTCGTGGGCGGTGGACCAGGAGTGGAGCGACGGCTACACCGGTCCCACTGACGAGACCCGCGACACCCTGCGGGACGAGGTCCTCTCGCTGTTCGCCGGGGGCGAGGTGTTCGAGCTCCGGCCGCCCGGGGACGAGGCCTTCCATGATTCGGCGGCATCGTCGGCTGTAGCGGCTACCACGAGTTCGTCGTCATCGACCGCGGGTCGGGAGTGCTCCACCTGATCGTGGCTGCGGACGACTGATGCGTGGCGGGTCCCGCCCAGACGGCGCGATCCACGCACGGTTCATATGGGTCTGGTAAGCACAGGGCATGCGCTCGAACCGCCGCCTCGCCGTTGCCCTCGTCGCCGTCCTCGCGGGCGGCTCGCTCGCCGCCTGCTCCTCGGGTGGGGGTGACGACGCCGCCAAGCTCGACCTCAAGACCGGCACGAATTCGCCGCTCACCATCACCGCGGCGCAGCTCGCCGGGCTCGCGCAGGGCGGCGCGGTCGTCGACGTCAAGCCCACGCCCGACGGTACCGTCGAGGCGGCGAAGGGCGGCGCCCTCGTCTTCAAGCCCAAGGCGGGCTTCACCGGCTCGGTGCAGCTGAAGGCCGTCGTCTCGCCGGCGGTCGCGCTGTACTCGTCGGACATCCCGCCGCTCGCCACCGTCGGCGGCGTCTCCATCGACGGCAGCGGCTACGGCTCGTCGTGGACGCCGGTCCCGGGCGCGCCCGGCGAGTTCTACGGCCTCACCGACCGCGGGCCCAACGTCGACGGCCCGGGCAAGGACGAGAAGATCGCCGCTACGCCGGACTTCACCCCGCAGATCGGCCGGTTCAAGCTCGAGGACGGCGCCGCGGTCCTGCAGAGCGTCATCACCCTCAAGGGCCGCGACGGCCGCCCGCTCAACGGCCGCAACGATACCGCCGCGCCCACGGGTGAGAAGATGCTCGACCTCGACGGCGCCGAGCTCCCGCCCACCGACCACGGCATCGACTCCGAGGGCCTCGTCGCCCTGCCCGACGGCTCGTTCTGGGTCTCGGACGAGTACGGGCCCTTCCTCGTCCACTTCGACGCCAACGGCCAGGAGCTCGAGCGCCTCCTGCCCGGCAAGGGGCTGCCCGAGGTCCTCCGCAGTCGCACGCCCAACCAGGGCATGGAGGGCCTGACGGTGACCCCCGACGGCAAGCGGCTCGTGGGAATCATGCAGTCCGCCTTGAACGTTCCCGGCCTGAGCGGCAACGCCAAGGAGGTGCCCGTCACGCGGATCGTCGCGATCGACCTCGCCACCAAGGCCGTCCAGCAGTACGCCTACCTCCTGGACAACCCGAAGGACACCAAGAAGGCCGTCTCCGAGATCACCGCGATCTCGAACACGGAGTTCCTCGTCGACGAGCGCGACGGGAAGACCGCGCCCAAGGCGAACAAGACGATCTACCGGATCAGCCTCGACGGCGCGACCGTGCTCGGCGAGCAGAACCCCGAGACCATCGCCGGCGTGACCGGCACCGCGGAGGCGGAGGCCGCGCTCAAGGGCGCGGGCATCACCCCGGTCCGCAAGTCGGTGGCCCTCGACCTCAGCGGGCTGGTCGACAAGCTCAACCCCGCCGGGACGTTCTTCGGCCACGACAAGGTGGAGGGCCTCGCCTCGCCCGACGGCGGCACGACGCTGTTCATCGCCAATGACAGCGACTTCGGCCTGGCCGGCATCGCGGGCCCGAAGACGCCGTTCCAGCTCAAGGCGAAGATCCTCGCCAACGGTCTGCAGGACAGCCTCGAGGTGCTCAAGGTCGACACCACCAAGCTGAACGAGCCCACCGCCGAGCGCACGATCACCGTCACCGTCGGGTAGCGCGGCCCGGCGGTCCGCGTCCGGTCTATTTCATCCTTGACTTATATAAGTGACGAATGAAATACTCGATCACGTGCACGCCTTCGACGTCCTCGGTGATCCCGTCCGCCGCCACCTGATCGAGCTCCTCGCTCAGGGCGAGCTCTCGGCGGGCGAGCTGAGCGACGACGTGCGTGCACGTTTCGGCATCAGCCAGCCCGCGGTCTCGCAGCACCTGAAGGTGTTGCGGGAAGCGGGATTCGTCACCGTCCGGCCGGAGGGGACGCGCCGCCTGTACGCGGTGCAGCCCGAACCCCTGCGGGAGGTCGACGACTGGCTGGTCCCGTTCCGGCACTTCTGGGAGCCCAAGCTGTGGGCCCTGGGGACGGAGATCTCGCGCGGCAAGAAGGCGCGCCGAACGGCTACCGAGAAGGACGAATCATGACCTACGACATCGACGATCTCGCCGCGGCCCAGCCCGCAGCGGTCACCCGGCGCGCCGAGGTGCGCGACAGCGGCGAGGGGGACGTCTACGTCTCCGGCTCGCTCGGCCAGACCTATCCCACTGACGTCGCCGACCTCTGGGACGCGGTGACCAGCGCCGAGCGCCTGCCGCGCTGGTTCGCGCCCGTCCACGGGGAGCTCGCGCTGGGCGGCCGCTTCCAGGTGGAGGGCAACGCCGCCGGCACCGTCCTCGAATGCGACGCCCCGCACCGCTACCTCGTCTCGTGGGAGATCATGGGCGGCACCTCGCAGGTCGAGGTCGTCGTCGAGCCCGACGGTGACGGCGCGCGCCTGACGCTCACGCACTCGGGCGAGAACGTGCGGGACTTCTACGAGCAGTTCGGCCCCGGCGCCACCGGCGTCGGCTGGGACCTCGCGTTCCTGGGCCTGAACGCACTCCTCACCACGGGGCAGGACCGCCCGGAGGACGCCGAGGCGTTCTTCACGACGCCCGCCGCCAAGAACCTTGTCGCGGCGTCGGCGAAGGCGTGGGCCGAGGCGACGATCGCCGCCGGCGTGCCCGCGGATCAGGCTCTCGCGCAGGGTGAGCGCACCGCCGCCTTCTTCTCGGGCGAGTAGTCGCTCAGGCTGCGGACGCCGCCACCGTCGGCTCGTCCGCGGCGGGCCCGGCGGTCTCGGTCTTCGGCTCGGTCGCCGTCGGTGCCGTGGTCTTCTCCGTCGCGCTCGCAGCCGGCTCGGTGGTCTGCTCGGCCGTCGTGCTCGGCGCGCTCGGCTCGCTCGTCCCGACGGTGCCGGTCGTCCCGACGGTGCCGGTCGGTGCGGTCGTCGGGGACGGATCGGACTGCGGCTCCGTGGTCTTCGGCTCCGTGGTCTTCACGAGCTGCAGCACCGGCGACTGCTCCTGCGTCGTCTGCGGCGCGGAGGTCTCCGTGGTCTTCGACGCGGCCGTGTCCGCGGCGTCGGTCGCTGCGGGGGCTGTGGGCTTCGGCGCCAGGAACTTCGAGGCGTCGCCGGTGCCGGTCGTGGCCTGGCCGATGCCCTGCACGGCGGCGCCGATCAGGTCCACGCCGAGGCGCAGCGGATCGATCACCGGGAACAGCCCGAAGGGGCTCGCGGCGCCGTAATCGCGACGGTCGTAACCGGTCTCGATCAGCACGCGGGCCACCGGTGAGACCAGATCGACGAAGGGTGTCACCAGTCCGGTGGTGCCCGTGGCCTTACCCAGATCCAGCAGCGGCAGCATGAGCGGCAGGATCTTCGCCGGCAGCGTCACGTAGCGGGTGTCGCCGCTGACCTGGCAGTGGTTTCCGGCGGTGCAGTTCGCGGTGGCCGCCTCGACGGCCGCGCGGACCTCGTCCGGGGTGTAGCCGATCGGCGTGGCGGACGGGGCGTCGGAGCCCTTGGGAGCCAGCATCTTCCCGTGCACGTACCAGAACCCCGCGAGCGCGTTCGCGGTCGCCAGCAGGTTCGCCGGGTACTTGGGGAAGTCGGTGACGCCGTCGTATTGGAAGCCCACGTCGGTGGTGTTGATCGGACGGGTCGGGGTGCCGGTGTTCGTGGGGGTGCCGGTTCCGAAGGTGACGTCGAGGATCGGGATGTGCCCGAGGAAGGACGGCCGGGTGAAGAGACCGCCGTTGGGGCGGCTGGCGTTGCCGATGACCACGAAGGAGACGTTGTCGGGGATGCCGCCGTTCTCGGCCAGCTGCTTCTTCACCGCCGTGACCACGGTGCCGCCCTGGGAGTACCCGAAGATCACGATCGGGGAGTCCTTGTCGGCGGCGGCGTACTGCTCGTTCAGGCTCGTCACGCCGCTCGCGACCGAGTCGTCCCACTTCGTTCCCTCGAGCCCGCCCCAGCCCTCGAGCGGGATCGGCCAGAACTCGGCGATGTAGGGCACCGGCTTCGCGACGCAGGCGGTCGCCCCGCACGCGCCGGTCGGTTGCACGTAGTAGCCGATGACGTTCTCCTGGTAACCCGTCACCTTCGACGGGTCCTTCGTCCCCGTCCCGGGGACGACGAGCACCGTCGTGGCCGCCCAGGCGACCGCGGAGACGAAGGTGAGGGCGATCGCACCGAGTACTGCGACCAGGGCGTATCCGAGCTTGCGGGCGGTATCGCGCATGACGGGGCGACCTCTCGTGTTCAGGTTGCGCTCAGTTTCGCACGACTCGTCTCGTTGTGCTTGCGAACTCAATCGCTCGCAGGCGGCTACCGGTCGGCGGCCGCCAGCGCCCGGTTCGCGCGGTCGGGGAGCAGGTGCCCCGCGCCGGGCAGCAGGGTCACCGCGTCGTCGCCGAAGGCCGTCCGCGCATGCGCGGCGGCCCGCGGACCGTCGAGCATCTTGTCCCGGCCGCCGAACGCGGCGGTGACCGGCGCGGTGATCCGCGCCAGGGCCTCGTCGGCGAAGACGGGCAGGCCGTCGGTGCGCGGCCGGAAGGCCCGGAACGTGAGGTCGCTGAAGGCGGCGAGGTCGCGCTCGAGGCCCGGCTCGTCCGACGGCGTCCAGCCCGTGAAGTAGCGCATCGCGGCCCGCCGGCCGGGCGCGCCCAGCAGGCTCAGCAGGCCCGCGACCAGGAGCGGAGCCGTCCGGCGCGGCCCGAGCCCGCCCGGCACCAGCAGGCCCAGCGACCGCACGCGGGACGGGTGCTCCGTGGCGTAGTCCAGCGCCACCCAGCCGCCCAGGGACTCGCCGATCACCGCGGCGTGCGGAGCGCCCAGGGCGTCGGTCACGCCTGCGAGCCACGCGGCGTGCGCCCCGGGCTCCAGCGGCAGCCGCTCGACGACGGTGCCGCCCGGCTCGCCGGGCAGGTCCAGGGCGTGCACGCGGTGGGACTGCGCCAGCCGTGGGATCTCGGTCGCCCAGTTCAGCGACGTGCCGCCCGAGCCGTGCAGGAGTACGACCGCGGGCGCACCGTCGGGCCCGGCGCTGAGGACGTGCGTCCCGTCGACGACGGTGCGCTCCACGTCCGGCAGGTGTGCCGACAGCAGCCGGTCGTACTCGTCGCGCACCGCGCGGGCGCCCTCGTTGCTGCGGAATCGGTCGTCGGTCATCGCATCCCCCTCGTCCGCACCAGTCTGGCAGCACCGAAGCGCCCGGGCGCAGGACAGGACCGTGCTGTACTGATCGCGTGTTCGAGATGGAGCGCGACCCGGCGATCGTGGAGCTGGACCGCTTCGTGCCGTGCGCGCCTGCGGTGGTGTGGCGGGCGCTCACCGAGCCCGAGGTCGTGGAGCAGTGGCTGGTGCGCTCCGTCGGGCTCCGGCCCGAGGAGGGCACGACGTTCATTCTCGAGATCCCGTCGGATCCGCCCGGGGAGGTGTCCTGCGAGGTCACCGCCGCCGTCGCCGGCGAGCGCTTCACGCACAGCTACACCGACCTCCGCGCCGCCCGGCCCGCGCGCTGGATCGTGGACTGGCGGCTGGTTCCGGAGGGGAAGGGCACCCGTGTGGTCCTGACGATGTCGGGCTTCGACGTCGACGATCGGCAGCAGTTGTTCGCCCGCAACGCCGCCGAGCGCGGCTACCGCAACACCCTGATCCCCAAGCTGGCTGACGCCGCCCTCGCCCTCGACGGCTGATCGCAGTACCGAACCAGTGGCCAACTCGTCCGTGGCGATGGGCATCATCGCGATGTCCACGACGGGTCGAAATGGGTGGAAATCCCGATGCGTTCGCGCCCGCGGTCTCGATAGGTTCGCTGTCATGAGCGAGAGCCGTGTTCTGTTCGATGTGCTTATCCGACCGGGTGATGAGACCCGTGTGATCGAAGCGGTAACCGCCGCTTCGGGTGAATCGGCACCTCGGTTCGAGTTTGTGGACGCCGTCGCCGATGAACCTTCGCATGAAGCCCTCGCCGAGCAGTGGAAAGTCGAGCATCCGAACGAGCCCCTGAACGATCGACGAGTGCGCCACCTGGCTGCCGATGTCACGGAGGCGGATGCGCGGAAGGTGGCAGAGTCGGTCCTCGATGTGATCTGCCCTCACGCGCGGGAGGAGGGTGCGCGCATCGAGCGCGGCGAGCGGTTCCCGGTGACCCCTGATGAGTTCCCGTGGTTCGCATATGTGTCCGTTGCCAGCGGTGATGTGGTTCCAGCAGATTCTCCGACCGTAGGCATCTCGGCGACGCGCGTCAGCATTGTGCGGTGGCACTGGGATGGATACCCAGGCTGGGTCGAGGTGGAGGTGACGGACGCGGACGGTCGGACGCATCGGATCAGCGAGAAGGTGCCCGTTCTGACCGCACTCGATCTGTATCCCGACACTCCCGTCTCGGACTTGCCGACCGAGCTGTGGATCGACGCGGACCTGGTTCAAGCCGCGGACGAGCGCGTGACGATTTCGCTGAGGCACGGGGTCGAGACGGTCGAGGGTCTGAGCGTGCTCACTCTCCCGCCGGCGGCAGTGCGACACATCTAGGCAGTTTCGCTCTGCGAAGTCGCTGCTCCAAAGGAAATCTCATCGCGACGGCGCACCGTCGCGCCATAGGGTTACGAGTGTGAACGGCTACGTGAGACCGTCGGTGCCTGAGCAGGTGTACCGCGACGAGTCGGGCGCGGTGATCGACTACGGGAATCGCTGGGGTGTCGAGTCCCCGCCCGACGACAGCTATACCCGCACGAGCAACCTGGACAGGTTCGAGCCCCTGCTGCTCGTTGCTGAAGCGCTCATCGACCACCTGGTGAGCACGTACGAGGTCACGAGCGCGCCCTTCGATTTCGATGACACCGGATGGAACTGCTCGACGATCAGAGCAGTGAGGCTGACACCCACCGGCGAGGGTCGGGCGTCCCTGCGGTTCCGTCTCACCGACTATCCGTCGGTGGATGTGGATTCGGGGCTCGCTCACCACGTCGACTTCCCCAGGTGTTCGTGCGATGCGTGCGATGAGACGTGGAAGACCTGCGCTGAGGACATCGAGCACCTGGTGCTCGCGGTCGCAGCGGGAAGGTTCAACGAGGCGATCGAGTCGGACACGGACTGGGACGTGCCGGGCGAGAGGTGCACGGTCGGATACAGGATCGAAGACCCTGCCAGGGGAGCGTCCGAGGACGGCACGACCTATGTGGCGATGACCGACGAACGACGTGCGGCCGCCGCGCTCCTCGATGCCCGCCCAGACCGCCGGTGGCAGCCGTGGTCCCTGCGATGACCAGGGGCAGCAGGCAAGAGCGGTGGTTTTCGCCGGTCGATCGGGGTGGGAATGACTCAGGGGCGGCCTCCGATTGCTCGGAAACCGCCCCTGATCTGCGGAGGATAGGGGATTTGAACCCCTGAGGGCTATTAACCCAACCCGCGTTCCAGGCGAGCGCCATAGGCCACTAGGCGAATCCTCCGTGGACCACTGTAGACGAAGGCCCCCGTCGACCCAAACCAGCCCGGACCCGTATAGTGGTCCACGGACTCCGCGCGGCGTCCATCCTGTGAACTCCCCCAGGGCGGGAACGCAGCAAGGGTCAACGGGCTCTGGCGGGTGCGCGGAGTCCCCTTTTATGTCCGGGCCCGAAGACCGCCGGAGGCGCATCCGATGTCCACGTACGTGTCCCTGAGTCAGTCCGAACTCGCCGACGTCCACGCGAAGCTGACGGGGCTGTTCGAGACGCTGAAGGCGCAGGGGCTGAAGCTGGACCTCACCCGCGGCAAGCCCGCCCCCGACCAGCTGGACCTGTCGAACGCGCTGCTGGCGCTGCCCGGCGAGGGCGACTACCGCGCCGCCGACGGCACCGACACCCGCAACTACGGCGGCCTCGCAGGCCTGCCCGAACTGCGCGCGATCTTCGGCGAGTTGCTGGGTATTCCGGCCGCGAACCTCTACGCGCAGAACAACTCCAGCCTGGAGATCATGCACCGCCTGATCACCCTGGCGTGGATCCACGGCACCGTCGACGGCGAGCGTCCCTGGGGCGCCGAGGAGACGGTGAAGTTCCTCTGCCCCGCGCCCGGCTACGACCGGCACTTCGCGATCACCGCCGAGTTCGGCATCGAGATGATCGTGGTGCCGCTCAACCCCGACGGCCCCGACATGACGGTCGTCAAGGAACTCGTCGCGAACGACCCCGCGATCAAGGGCATCTGGGCCGTCCCGAAGTTCTCCAACCCGACGGGCTCGGTGTTCTCCGAGGAGATCACCCGCGAGCTGGCGTCGATGCCGACCGCCGCGCCCGATTTCCGGATCTTCTGGGACAACGCCTACGCCGTCCACGCCCTGGTGGGCGACGCACCGTCGGACCCCGACATCCTGGGCCTGGCCGCCGAGGCCGGCCACCCGAACCGGCCGTACGTGCTGGCCAGCACCTCGAAGATCACCTTCGCGGGCGCCGGCGTCAGCTTCTTCGGCGCCTCCGCTGAGAACCTGGCCTGGTACGGCAAGTACACGGGCCTGACCTCGATCGGCCCGGACAAGGTCAACCAGCTGCGGCACGCCCGCTTCTTCGGCGACGCCGAGGGCGTGCGGGCGCACATGCGCAAGCACCGAGACCTCATCGCGCCCAAGTTCGCGCGCGTCCTGGAGATTCTCGAGGACCGGCTCGGGGCGGCGAAGGTCGCGTCCTGGAGCGAGCCGACGGGCGGCTACTTCATCAGCCTCGACGTGCTCGACGGGACGGCGAAGCGGACCATCGCGCTGGCGAAGGAGGCGGGCATCGCCCTGACCGCCGCCGGCGCCACCTTCCCGCACGGCGAGGACCCGCACGACCGCAACATCCGGCTCGCGCCGACCTTCCCGTCCATCGCGGAGCTTGAGACCGCAATGGACGGCGTGGCGACCTGTGTACTCTTGGCTTCTGCTGAAAAGCTGATGTCGCAGCCCGAATAGGGGCCGCGCCTGAGCAGGAGGATCGCGCCGGTGGCGGACGAGAACAGCCGGCGGTTCCCCCGGCAGTGGTGGGTGCTGGCCCTCTTCGCGGTCGCCGCGGGCGTGGCCGTGTGGCAGCAGTTCGTGCGGATCCCGTTCTCCACGCCGATGTACGGGCTGTTCCACAACCAGATCGACGCCGAGGTCTACCGCAAGGGCGGCGAGATCGTCGCGCACGGGGGCGACGGGCTGTACGACGGTCCGCTGCTCAACGAGATCCTGCCCTTCACCTACACCCCGTTCGCCGGCGTGCTGTTCGTGCCGCTGAGCTGGATGTCGACCGACGTGCTGCGGTGGGTGTGGTCCATCGCCGTGATGCTCGCGCTGCTCGCCTGCATCCTCATCGCGCTCCGGCTCGTCGGCTTCGTCCGCGACGGGCGGGTGTGGTTCGCGGCGATCTGCCTGACGCTGGTGGCGACGGTGCTCGAGCCCGTCCGCACGACCCTCTGGTTCGGCCAGATCAACGTCTTCCTCATGCTGCTCCTGCTGTGGGACCTCGGCCGGCCCCCGGGCGCGCGGTTCAAGGGCTTCAGCATCGGCATCGCCGCCGGCATCAAGCTCACGCCGCTGTTCTTCCTCGCCTACCTCGTCGTCACCCGGCAGTGGCGCGAGGCCCGCACGGCGCTGGCGACGCTGGCCGGCACCGTCGTGATCGGTTTCATCGTGATCCCGCAGCAGTCGTGGCAGTACTGGTCGGGCACGTTCCTCGACGCGAACCGCGTGGGCGAGCCGAACCAGGTGGGCAACCAGTCGATCAACGGTCTCATCGCCTACCTCACCAACGCGGAGAAGCCGTCGACGGTCGTCTGGCTGGCGGTCGCCGTGCCCGCGGCCCTCGCGGGCCTCGCGGTCGCGGCGTGGGCCTATCGGCGTGGGGTGGTGCTGCTCGCAGTCACCGTCGTCGGGCTCACGGCGTGCGCGGTCTCGCCCTTCTCGTGGGGCCACCACTGGGTGTGGATCGTGCCGCTGCTGGTACTCCTCCTCGCCCTCGCGATGCTCACCGACGACCCGCGCCGGCGGGTGCTCGCGCTGGTCGCCGCCGCCGGTCTCGTCGCCGCGACCTTCATCTGGGTCACCTACTTCCCGACGCTGCAGCCGACGGGGGTCGACGACGTCCACGACACTTACGCGATCGGCATCTTCCTGCGGCCGATGGACAACCCGGTGCTCAAGGCCCTCGCGGGCGGGGTCTACGTGTGGATCTTCGTCGCGACCCTGATCGGATCGGCCTGGTACCTGCGGAGCACGGACGGGTCCGTGCCGGCGAGCGCGGAGCCGGCCGCCCGTGCAGCCTGACCGGGTCGAGGACGACCGCCGCCTGCTCGCCTACCTCGGCGCCGCGATGATCGCGGGCGGCCAGCCCGTGCACGAGGTCGAGGACGAGCTCAAGAGCGTCGCCACCGCGATGGGGCACCCGCTCGCGCAGATCGGCGCCACCCCCACCGGGCTCACGCTGGGCCTCGAGCCGGGCGCCGCCGCGACCTTCGAGTCCGTCGACGGGCCGATGCGGCTCGACCAGTCGGCCGTGGTCGCCGACGTGCGCCGGGGCCTCGTCGCCCGGACGCTCTCCGTCGACGAGGCCTTCGCGCGACTCGGGACCCTGCGCTCGCTGCCGCACCACTACCCCCAGTGGGTGCAGGACGTCTCGTGGCCGGTGATCGCCGTCGGCATCGCGATGCTGCTGCAGCCCGGCTGGCCCAACATCGCGGCCGCGGCGATCGGCGGTGTCGTCGTGATGCTGTTGGTCAAGCTGGCCGGCCGGGTGCGGCTGGCCGCGACGCTGCTGCCCACGATCGCCGCCTTCACGGTTGGCGCGGGGGTCTTCGCGGCCGCGCAGGCGGGCTGGCTCGACGGTCCGCTGCGCACCCTCCTCGCGCCGCTCGCGGTGCTCCTCCCGGGCGCGCTCATGGTGACGGGGATGTCGGAGCTCGCGGCCGGCGCGATGGTCGCGGGCAGCGCCCGCCTCACCTTCGGGACCGTCCAGCTGCTGATGTTCTCGCTCGGCATCCTCGCCGCGACGACCGCGCTGGGCGTCGGGCCGGAGCTGATGGTCAACGAGCGGGTGAACCAGCTCGGGTGGTGGGGGCCGCCCGTCGGGCTCGCGCTGATCTGCGTGGGCGTGTGCCTCAACGAGGGCGCGTCGATGCGGCTGTTCCCGGCGATCGGCCTCGTGGTGGCGGCCGCGTTCGGGGCGCAGCTCGCGGGGCAGCACGTCTCCGGCGCCGTGCTCGGCGGCTTCCTCGGGGCGATCGCGGGCAGCCTCGGCGCCTCGCTGGTCGCGTACGTGCGGCCGCAGTTGCCGCGTCTGGTGGTCTTCCTGCCGGCGTTCTGGGTGCTGGTGCCGGGCAGCCTCGGGTTGCTGTCCGTCACGTCGGTGGGGATCGATCCCGAACAGGGCGCGCGTACCGTCGTGGACGTGGCGGCCGTGATCTGCGCCCTCGCCCTCGGCCTGCTGTTCGGCTCGGCGCTCGCGCAAGCGATGATCGGGCGCGCCGAGCGGGTTCGTTAGCCGCGATCACGGAAAGTTCACCCGCGCATGGACTTATGTTCACATGCGCATGTTTCGCTGCAGCAATGACGAATCTCGGTAGGGGCAAGGCTCGGACGGCGCTCGCCGTCAGCGCGGTGGCGGTTCTCGGCGTGGTCGGCGCGTGCGGGAGCAACGACGGTGGCCCCGGCACGTCCGGCGACACCGCGTCGAAGGTGGAGATCAACCGCCAGGCCGCGGGCGACATCACCACGCACGGCGGCGCCAAGCGCCTCGCCGGCGACCAGACGCAGGCCATCGCCGAGTCCATCCAGCGCTCCAAGGCCAAGAACGTGATCCTCGTGATCGGCGACGGCACCGCCAACCAGGAGCTGACCCTCGCCCGGGACTACCAGTGGGGCGCGGGCGGGAAGATCCCCGGCATCGACGAGCTGCCGCTGTCGGGCGACTACACCACGTACGCGCTGGACAAGACGACGAAGAAGCCCGACTACACCACCGATTCCGCCGCCTCCGGCACCGCGTGGTCCACCGGCACCAAGACCTACAACGGCGCCGTCGGCGTCGACGTGAACGGCAAGCCGCAGCGTTCGATCCTCGAGATCGCCCGGGCCAACGGCCGCAAGACCGGCAACGTCACCACCACCGAGCTGCAGGACGCCACCCCCGCCGTGCAGGTCGCGCACGTGGCCCAGCGCAAGTGCTACGGCCCCGTCGCCACCAAGGAGAAGTGCAGCTCGGACGCGCTGGAGAACGGCGGCCTCGGGTCGATCACGGAGCAGCTGATCGCGGCCCGTGCCGACGTCACCCTCGGCGGCGGCTGGAAGACCTTCCAGGAGACCGCGACCGGCGGCGAGTACCGGGACAAGACGCTCGAGGCGCAGGCCAAGGAGCGCGGCTACCAGATCGTGCGGTCGGGCTCCGAGCTCGACGCGATCAGCACCGCGAACCAGGACAAGCCGGTGCTCGGCGTCTTCGCCGACGGCAACCTCCCGCGCCTGTGGGACAAGGCCACCGCCACCAAGGACGGCGGCAGGGAGCCCGCCGTCACCTGCGCGCCCAACCCCGCCTTCGGCGCCACCCCGAAGCTCGCGTCGATGACGAAGAAGGCCATCGACCTGCTCAAGGGCGACAAGGGCTTTTTCCTTCAGGTGGAGTCCGGATCCGTCGACAAGGCCAACCACGACGCCGACCCCTGCGGCCAGATCGGCGAGACGGTCCAGCTCTCCGAGGCGGTCACCGCGGCGCTCGAGTTCGCCAAGCAGGATAAGGACACCCTCGTCATCGTCACCGGCGATCACGCGCACACCAGCCAGATCATCGAGGCGGGCACCGTCACGCCCGGGCTGACCCGCACGCTGAACACGAAGGACGGCGGCCTGCTCACCGTCAACTACGGCACCTCGCTCGAGCCGGGCGAGGAGCAGCACACCGGCGGCCACGTCCGCATCGCCGCGTACGGCCCCGGCGCCGCCAACGTCGTGGGGCTGACGGACCAGACCGACCCGTTCTTCTACATCACGGATGTCCTGGGCCTGGACCGCGACAAGAAGTAGCAGCTGCTGAGCGGCGGCCCGGATCGGTTTCCGGGCCGCCGCACGCGGCTTTCGCCCTTCTCCGGCGACGGTCCGCCCGCTACCGTGGGTGCAGACGCAAACGTCGAGGGGGAGGGCCCGCATGTATCCGAACGCCGTACCGATTCCGCGCATCTATCGCGCGCTCGCGCTGATCCAGGCGATGATCGCCGCGCTCACCCTGGTGGGGCTCGTGATCTGGTGGATGTCGTCGTACTCGTCGATGGGGGACGACTACGAGGACGACCTCGGCTTCGGCGGGATGATGTTCATCCTGCTGGCGCCCACGCTGATCCAGGTCGCGCTCCTGTTCGTGCCGCTCATCGGCCTCTCCGTCTTCGTCGCGCGCGGGTCGCTCCCGGCCCGCGTCGCCAGCTGCTGCATCTGGGGTGTGCTCATGCTGTTGGGTCTGGTCGCGGTGCAGGTGCACCCGGCCTACGTCCTGGTCCTGTTCGTCTCGCTCTGCATGCTGCTCGCGATGTCCTTCGCCGACCGCCTCGGCGGCGCCCGCCCGCCGCAGCCGCCGGTCCCGGGCCCGGGACCGGGACCGGGGCAGTTCGCGCCCCCGCCCCCGTATCCGACGGGGCAGTTCCCCGCGGTCCCGGTCCCGGGCCC
>NZ_JAIULG010000024.1 GCF_020169415.1 Tsukamurella sp. M9C | reverse complement strand
GGGTTCGAACGTGGGGCGGGCGGATCGGCGTCGCGCGGGGGACGACGCCAGCTGAGGGCATCGACCCTCGCGGGCTGAGATTCGGTGGGACTCTGCGGCGGTCCATCGGCCTGTCGTCGCCGACTCGCGCCGAAGCTCGTCGAGGCGCCGACCGTTATCCGCTACCGTAAACACATGATGAGGCAACGTGAGGTGACGCCGCGGATGGCGTGGCTCTTCATCGGCCTCGGTGCAGTCGTCCTGGCCGCCGCGCTGTACCGCGACTGGTCGACGTGGCCCGATCTCCGCACGATCCTCGGTGCGGTGATGGCGGTCTTCGGAGCGGGCGAGATCGTCGTCGGCGTCCACGCGCTGTGGCGAGCGAGGAGGGGGCGCGATGGCGAAGCGCGCTGACGTCGAGACCCGGACCGTCCCGGTCGCGGCGCTCAAGGCGTTCGCCGGGGTGGTGTTCCTGCTGTGGCTCGTGCTGTTAGCGGCCTTCACGCTCCTCGATTGGCCGTTCGCGGCCCGCCGAGTCAGCGGATCGCGCACGGCTTGTTGCTCGCGATCGGCCTGACCCTCGCGACGGTAGCGGGCCAACTGTGGCGGACCGCGATCGGGATGGAACCCGCGACGAGCGCGAGCGACGCCCGCTACCTGCTCGGGGGCGTCGCGCTCCTGATCCCGGCGATAGCACTCACGTGGATGGACTACGGCGCTTGGGCGCCCTGGCGCATCGCGGCGGTCATCCTCCTCTTCGCGGCGATGATCGTGCTGGCCGTCCTCAACCTCCGCGACCGGCGGCGACACAAGGGCGAGATCGTGGCGCCGATCGCGGCGATGACGGTGCGGACGGCCCGCGGCGATCGCGAGGTCCGCATCGGGCAACCGGAGGGCCTGCACGACCGCTGGGTCACCCGCTGGTCGATCGGGACGCCGGCGGGCACGCTCGAGCGGGTCTCCTACGGCCCGGACCCGCTGCGTTCGCTCACAGCTGCACTCGCCGACGCGGAAGCCGCGACCGCCGTAATCTGAAACGGTGGCTGAATCCGAGAAACGGCGCCCCGCGATCCTGACCGTCGACGACGATCCGAGCGTGTCCCGCGCGGTCGCCCGCGACCTGCGGCGCAAGTACGGCGATGAGTACCGGATCGTGCGCGCGGAGAGCGGCGAGCAGGCCCTCGAGGCGCTCAAGGAGCTCAAGCTCCGCGGCGACCTGGTGGCCGTGATCCTGGCCGACTACCGCATGCCGGGCATGACGGGGCTCGAGTTCCTCGAGGCGGCGATGGATGTCTACCCGGGCGCGCGCCGGCTCCTGCTCACCGCGTACGCGGACACGGGCGCGGCGATCGAGGCGATCAACGTGGTCGACCTGGACCACTACCTGCTCAAGCCCTGGGACCCGCCGGAGGAGAAGCTCTACCCCGTCATCGACGCGCAGCTGGAGGCCTGGCTGTGCAGCGACCACCGGCCCGTGCCGGAGACGAAGGTCGTCGGGCACCGCTGGTCGGCACGCTCGTCTGAGGTGCGGGAGTTCCTGGCCCGCAACCAGATCCCGTACCGCTGGTACACCGCCGAGTCGCCCGAGGGGCAGCGGCTGCTCGCCGCGGCGGGCAGCGACGGGCAGCAGTTGCCGCTCGTCGCCGCGGCAGACGGGACCGCGCTGAGCGCACCGTCGGACAGCGAGCTCGCGGCGCACGTGGGCCTGAACACCACCCCGTCGGAGGAGTTCTACGACCTGGTGGTCGTCGGCGCCGGACCGGCCGGACTCGGCGCCGCGGTGTACGGCGCGTCCGAGGGGCTGCGGACGGTGCTCGTAGAGCGGTCCGCGACCGGCGGCCAGGCGGGGCAGAGCTCCCGCATCGAGAACTACCTCGGCTTCCCCGACGGCGTCTCGGGCACGCAGCTCACCGACCGGGCGCGGCGGCAGGCCACCAAGTTCGGCGCCGAGATGATCACGGCCGCCGACGTCGTCGCCCTCGAGGTGACCGGCGCCGGGCGGCGCGTGCGCTTCTCCGACGGCACCGTCGTGGGCGCGCACACCGTCATCCTTGCGACGGGCGTCGCGTACCGGCAGCTCGACGCCCCGGGCTTGGACCGGCTCACCGGCGCGGGCATCTTCTACGGCTCGGCGATGACGGAGGCGCCGGCCTGCGCGGGGCAGAACGTCTACATCGTGGGCGGCGCCAACTCCGCGGGCCAGGCCGCGGCCTACCTGTCGAAGGGCGCCCGCTCGGTCACCCTGCTGGTGCGCGGCCCGTCGCTGGAGGCGTCGATGTCGTACTACCTCATCCAGCAGCTGAACGCGATCGAGAACGTGCACGTCAAGCCGCATACCCAGGTGATCGAGGCGCACGGCGACGACCACCTGACGCAGCTCACCCTGCGCGACACCCAGTCGGGCGAGACGGAGCAGGTCCCGGCCGACTTCCTGTTCGTCTTCATCGGTGCGGAGCCGCGCACGGACTGGCTCGACGGCGTCGTCGAGCGCGACGGGCGGGGCTTCCTGCTGACCGGCCCGGACCTCACGCCCGACGGTGCCGCCCCGCCGGGATGGGAACTGGACCGTCCGCCGTTCCACTTGGAGTCGAACGTGCCGGGCATCTTCGTGGCCGGCGACGTCCGATCCGAATCGGCGAAGCGCGTCGCCTCCGCGGTGGGCGAGGGCGCGATGGCCGTGATGTTCGTCCACCGCTATCTGGAAGGAGTCGACTCGTGAGCACTCATGACCCGTGCTTCGTCGACGAACTGCGCACTCTATTCCTGTTCGAGAAGCTCAGCGACGAGCAACTGGAGTGGCTGTGCGAACGCGGCCACGTGGAGACCTTCCCCGCCGGCCCCGTCTACTCGACCGGCGACCCCGCGGACTGGCTGTACGTCCTGCTCAAGGGGACGATTGCGCTGTCGCAGAAGGTGGGCGACGCGGAGGTCGAGACCACCCGCTCCGACCAGCGCGGCGCCTACTCCGGTGCGTGGTCGGCGTTCCTCGGCAAGGGCGGCCCGGCGCAGACGCAATACAACTCGTCCATGCGTGCGGTGACGGAGGCGCAGTTCTTCATGCTGCCCGCCGCCGACTTCAACGAGGCGATGCACGACTGGTTCCCGATGGCGGTGCACCTGCTGGAGGGCGTCTTCTACGGCGGCCAGCGCAGCCGCCAGATGATCGAGCAGCGGGAGCGGCTGCTGGCGCTGGGCTCGCTGTCCGCCGGCCTCACCCACGAACTGAACAACCCCGCCGGTGCCGCCACCCGCGCGGCGGCGGAGCTGCGCACCCGCGTCGGCGGCATGCGGCACAAGCTGGCCGGCATCGCGAGCGGGAAGCTCGACCGCACCCGCCTGGTGGACCTCGTGAAGTTCCAGGAGGAGGCCGTCGAGGCGGTCGCGGTCGCCCCCGATCTCGGCCCGCTGGAGGCCTCCGACCGCGAGGACGAGCTCATGGACTGGCTCGACGACCACGACATCGGCGACGGGCACGTGCTCGCCCCCGTCTTCGTGGCCGCGGGCCTGCAGACGGACTTCCTCGACCGCGTCGCGGGCTCGCTCGACGACGTCCAGACGCTGTCGGGCGCGCTGCGCTGGCTGTACTACACGGTCGAAACCGAGCTGCTCATGAACGAGATCACCGACTCCACCAACCGGATCTCCACCCTGCTGCAGGCGGCCAAGCAGTACTCGCAGATGGACCGCGCGCCCTTCCAGGTGCTCGACGTCCGCGAGCTGCTCGACAGCACCGTCGTCATGCTCAGCCGCAAGTTGGGGCAGGGCGACGTCACGGTGGTCCGGGACTACGACCCCGACCTGCCGGACATCCAGGGCTACGGCGCCGAGCTGAACCAGGTGTGGACCAACCTGATCGACAACGCCGTGCAGGCGATGGACGGCAGCGGCACCCTCACGCTGCGGGCCCACCGCAAGGACGATTCGGTGGTGGTCGAGGTGGCCGACACCGGCAGCGGCATCCCCGCCGACGTGGTGCCCCGCATCTTCGAGCCCTTCTTCACGACCAAGGACGTCGGCCAGGGAACCGGTCTGGGACTGGACATCTCGTGGCGCATCGTGGTGAACAAGCACCAGGGTGACCTGTCGGTGCGCTCGGTTCCGGGGAACACGGTGTTCACTGTGGAACTGCCCATCGCCGGCCCGCAGCGGGACGAGATCGCCGACCCCGGCGACCCGGGAGAAGGGACTCAAGCATGAGCGCACCGACCGATCCGATCGATCCCGCCGTGCCGCCCAGCGGCGCCGGCTGCGTGGAGTGCGACGCTGCGGGTGGCTGGTGGGTTCACCTGCGCCGCTGCGCGAAATGCGGCCACATCGGCTGCTGCGACTCGTCGCCGTCGCAGCACGCCAGCGCCCACGCCCGCGTGAGCGGACACCCCATCGTGCAGAGTTTCGAGCCGGGGGAGGACTGGTTCTGGGACTACGTCTCCGAGGACTACTACGACGGTCCGCGCCTCGCCGACCCGCAGAACCGCCCCGTCGACCAGGCCGTGCCCGGCCCCGCGGGCCGCGTGCCCGCCGACTGGAGGACCCACGTGCATTGAGCGGCGTGATGACGACCGCTGAGATGACGGCCGCCGACCTGCGCCGCTACGGCGAGGACGAGGCCGCCGCGTGGGTGCTGCGGTGCTCCGACGAGGAACTCGAGCGGGTGTTCCAGGTGGCCGGGTACCTGTACGGCCGGGTGAACCCGCTGGCGCGGGCGTGCGCGACCGCTGCCGTCTACGTCTGCGAAGGCGCCCCGCGCGAGCTGCGGCGCACGCGCCGCAAGCCGCAGACCGAGCCCGAGGGGCCGCTGCTGCGCAACGGTCGGTACACCTCGCTCGCCGTGCGGCGGCAGATCGACGCGCTGCCCCGGTACGGGATCGGGCCGGACCTGGTCGCCTTCTTCGACGACGGTGCCGCAGGCCCGCCCGTCGCGGGGCCCGAGCCCGCGCGCGCCGTGGGAGCGTCCTGGCGGCGCCCCGACTTCGCGGAGCGCGACGACCGCCGTGCCCAGTGGACCACGTGGATCCCCGATGACCTCGAGGAGCGCGTCCGCTGGTCGGTGCGGCGCATCGGCGCCGCCGACGCGATCCTGCCGCACACCTTCTACTCGGTGTTCCCGCTGGCGCCGGACGCCGCGGTGACGGAGGAGCCCACGTCGCTGGAGTTCCTCCAGGCCGCGGGAACGGACGACCGCCTCGTGGTCGAGATCAAGCGCCGCGAGCCCGACGGTGCCCTCCGCCAGTACGTGATCGGCCGCCCGGCGGCGGCCGCCGAGACGGAGACGGAGACCGTCGTCCAGGGCGAGTTCGAGCACCGGGTCCGGCCCGCGGAGGTGCACGCCACGGCGGACGCGGAGGAGCTGTTCGTCCACTACTTGCGGCACCGGGACGCCCCCGCCGGATCGCACCTGCGCGAGCTGTCCGAGTTCTCGTCGCCGCGATCAATGCGAGGATGGCAATAGCCGTATCCGGACCAGGAGGAGAACCGTGCCGCAGACCGTCAGAGGAATCGTCGCCCGCGCGAAGGGGGAGCCCGTCGAGGTCCTCCCGATCGTGATCCCCGACCCGGGGCCCGGTGAGGTGGTGGTCGCGGTGCAGGCGTGCGGCGTCTGCCACACCGACCTGCACTACCGCGAGGGCGGCATCAACGACGAGTTCCCGTTCCTGCTGGGACACGAGGCCGCCGGCGTCGTCGAAACCGTGGGCGAGGGAGTCGATCACGTCGCGCCCGGCGACTTCGTCGTGCTGAACTGGCGTGCCGTGTGCGGGCAGTGCCGCGCCTGCAAGCGCGGCAAGCCGCAGTACTGCTTCGACACCTTCAACGCCACGCAGAAGATGACTCTCGAGGACGGCACCGAGCTCTCGCCCGCCCTCGGCATCGGCGCCTTCGCGGAGAAGACCCTCGTGCACCAGGGCCAGTGCACCAAGGTCGATCCCGAGGCCGACCCCGCCGTCGTGGGGCTCCTCGGCTGCGGCGTGATGGCCGGCCTGGGTGCCGCCGTGAACACCGGCGGCGTCTCCCGCGGCGATACCGTGGCCGTGATCGGTTGCGGCGGTGTGGGAGACGCGGCCATCGCGGGCGCCCGCCTCGTGGGTGCGCGCACCATCATCGCCGTCGACCGGGACCCGAAGAAGCTGGAGTGGGCCCGCGAGCTGGGCGCCACGCACACCGTCAACGCCGCGGAAACCGATGCGGTGGAGGCGATCCAGGAGCTCACCGACGGCTTCGGCGCCGACGTCGTGATCGACGCCGTCGGCCGCCCCGAGACGTGGAAGCAGGCCTTCTACGCCCGCGACCTGGCGGGCACCGTCGTCCTGGTGGGCGTGCCCACTCCGGACCTGACGCTGGACATGCCGCTCATCGACTTCTTCTCGCGCGGTGGGGCTCTCAAGTCGTCCTGGTACGGCGACTGCCTGCCCGAGCGGGACTTCCCGCAGCTCGTCGACCTCTACCGGCAGGGCCGCCTGCCGCTGGAGAAGTTCGTCACCGAGCGGATCGGCCTCGACGAGGTGGAGCAGGCCTTCGCGACCATGCACCGCGGAGAGGTGCTGCGCTCGGTGGTGGTCCTGTGACGCTGCGCGTGGAACGCGTTGTCACCTCAGGTGTATTCAGCCTCGACGGTGGCACCTGGGACGTCGACAACAACGTCTGGCTCGTCGGCGACGACAGCGAGGTCGTGGTGATCGACGCCGCGCACTCCGCCGCCCCGATCGTCGACGCCGTCGGTGGCCGCACGGTGCGCGGAATCGTCTGCACCCATGGGCACAACGACCACGTGACCGTCGCGCCGGAGCTGTCCGAACGGCTCGACGCCGCGATCCTGCTGCACCCGGGAGACGACGTGCTCTGGGACCTGACCCACCCGGGTGTCGGACACGAGGACCTCGCAGACGACAGCCGGATCGCGGTCGGCGGCACCGAGATCCGCGTGATCCACGCGCCCGGTCACTCGCCGGGATCGGTGTGCCTGTACCTCCCGGAGGCGGGGCAGCTGTTCAGCGGCGACACGCTGTTCGCCGGCGGGCCCGGCGCCACCGGCCGCTCGTACAGCGACTTCTCCGTGATCATCGAGTCGATCCGCGACCGGCTGTTCGCGCTGCCGCCGGAGACCGTGGTGAACACCGGCCACGGCGACGGGACGACGCTGGGCACCGAATCGCCCCACCTCGAGGAGTGGATCCGCCGGGGGCACTGATCCCCCGCCCTAATCCGAACCCGGGTTGTATCTTCTTTGCATGACCAGGGTGCAGATGGGGCCGCGGGCGAGCAGGTGGTGGATCGCCTACCTGCTCGTCTTCGGCGCCGCACTGCTCGGCGCGCTGCTGGACCGGCGGTGGGGCACCGCCGCGCTGGTCACGGCGATCCTGATCGCGGGCCTCGTCACGACGGCCGGCTCCCTGCTGCTGCAGCTCGCCGTGCACATCGTGGCCTGCGCCTTCGCGGCGCTGTCCGCGGAGATCGCCTTCGCCGCGGGCGACGTCTTCTGGGGCGTCTTCGGCCTGGTGGCGGCCCTCGTGCTGGCCGCACTGGTCCCGCTCGCGCTCCGGGAGGGGTCGGGCGGGCGAATCCGCACCGAGGAACTCGTCGGCCGCACGGTGCCGCAGGCCGAGCGGCTGCTCGGCTACCCGCGCGACCGTCAGCCGGGCGATCTCGGTGCGCCCGTCCTCGTGCCCGTCCCCTTCGGTCCGCTGCCCGACGGTGCCGACCGCCGCGCCCGGCTCGTGGTGACGTCGGTGGCCGTCGATCCCGCCGGCCCGTGGATCGCCTTCGGCGTCGCGCCCGCCGCCTACGCGCCCGCTCTCGACAGCCGCGCCCGGGGCACCCTGCAGGCCGAGCTGCACGCCCGCGTCGGCGGCTTCCCCGCCGATCTCCGCCCCGCCCGCACCGTCCCGCCCGCGCGGGCGGAGACCGCTACGCCGAGATGAGGGCGGGGGAGTGGTCGGCCACCTCGACGATGCGGTCGCGGAGGAGGCGGAACACCGTGTCCACCGAGCGGGTCGCCTGCGTCGTGTCCGGATGCATCGCGTTGAAGTCCAGGCCCGACTCGTCGCGGTTGATCCAGGTGAACACCTCGCGCGAGGGCGTGGCGTTGGCGAACACCGAGAAGTCGTGCTGCCGAGCCAGTTCCGCGCCCGGAACCCGCGTGACGTCGATGTAGGAGAGCATCGGCGCGGTGAAGCCGTGCTGCACGGGGAAGCCCGGATCGTCGGCCAGCAGGTCGATGACCGGGTAGACCGGGGTGCGGTCCAGCTGCTTCGCCGTCGCGACCGCCTCGTGCGCGTTGCGCGCGACCTCGTCGAACGTCCCCGAGGCCGAGAACTGCACCGGGACCAGGGTGACGTACCAGCCGACGGCCATCGCGTCGCCCGTCGCGGACCGGTCGGCGCGCGGGATGAGCATGGTGAACAGCTCGTCGCCCGTGAGGTTGTTGTGGACCTGCCCGAGCACCGCGAGGAGCGCGCTGCTCATGTTCGCGCCGGCCCGCTTCGCCGCCGCGCTGAAGCGGGCGGTGCGGTCGGCGTCGATGAACGAGGCGTGCACGGCGATGCGGCCCGGTGCCGCCTCGCCGTCGGCGAGCCCCAGCGGCAGGGGGAAGCGCGGCATGCCGCCCGCGCGCCTGAGCGTCTCGCGCCACTGCACCACGTCGGGATGCGTGGGCGTGAGGGTGGCGGCCAGCGTGCGCTGCTCGCGGGTGAACTCGCGGTGCGGGCGCACCGGCACCGGCACGTACGGGGTGCCGCTGCGGGCCGCGGTGTACCGCGAGACGAGCTCGAAGAAGCTCACGGCCTGCGAGACCCCGTCGGTGTACAGGTGGTCCGAGCAGACCACCACCTGGAAGTGCGGGTCGGCTGTGCCGGGGCGCGCGTGCTCGACGCCGGTCACGGCGAAGGCGAAGGCCGCCCACTCGTGCAGCTCCGGCACCGACGACATGAGGTAGTCCTTGACTGTCGCGCCGGGATGCGTTTCCGACGAGGCCTCGACGGCGAGAGCGATCTGCTCCGGAGAAAGCGTGCGTCCGCGCGGATTCGGATCCGTCGACACCGGAAATGCGGTGTGGAAGACGCCGTGCCCGCGCACGAATTCGGTGAAGACCGATTCGACGGTTCTTTCATCGAAAACATCGTGGATCGTGAATGTGGTGAAGACGAGACGCCGGGTGCAGGCCTCGCCGTCGATGCCGCTGCGCAGGTGGTCGGCCTGCACGTAGGACGTGCAGACGTCCAGGTCAGGGGCGGTGCGCATCGCCTCCTTGGTGGTCGCGTCCGGAGCCCAGACGGTCCACTCTCCCGCCGGGCACTGCCACTGCTCTGAGAAACCCGAGATCATGAAGAACATGATGACTAAGTCCATAGCGCGGCAAAAGACGCACGAACAGTGAGAAACCCGACAATTGTCGGGGGTTCACATTTCGTCGTGCATGACGCATCATGTGCATCGCTAATTACAGAACGAAGTAATGGGGGGTGTCGTGCCATGCGGAATGCAAATGAACAGCAGATTTCCTACACGCCGTACGGGAATTCGGGTCACTGCGAGGGGGTCGGCGCGCCGGCACCGTCGGCCCCCGAGATCCGCCGCGCGCGGCCCGTCGCGGCCACCGTCGCCCCGCCCAGCAGCACCGTCGCCCACAGCAGGTGCGCGGTCCACGCCCCGGCCCGCTCCGCCGCTGACGCGGAGACGGTCGCGATCTCGCCGGGCACCCGGTAGAGCCGCAGGTCGGGGGTATCGACGGCGAGCGTGAGACCGGGGAGCGGCACCGCCGGGAAGGCCGTCTCGCCGTCCACGAGCACGGCCTCCACGAGAACCCAGCCGACGCCCAGCTCCGCCAGGCGGCCCGCCAGGGCGTCGCCGCCGGCGGCGAGCGCGTCCTCCGCGTCGGACGCCGCGCCGGGCACCCGGTCGACGGAGCGCCCGCCGACGCGGAGTTCACCCGTCTGCAGGACGGGCGCCCGCAGCATCCGCGGCGCGGGGTCGAGGACCGGCGCGCCGGGCCCGTACGCGTACGTCCGGAACATGCCCGGCGGCAGCACCGCGACCGATCCGCGGTCCGCGGGCACCGCCTCGGCGACGGTCCGCCACGACTCCGGGTAGGTCACCGGGGCGAGCGCCCCGCCCACGCCCCACGCCAGGCCCGGCAGCACCGCGATCGGCACCGCCACCGCCATCACGGCGCCCGCGGCCCGCGCGGCGGCGGGCACCGCGGCGACCAGTGCCGCGGTGCAGGTCGCGTACAGCGGCAGGGCCAGCGCCACCCACTTCTGCCCGTCGCGCAGCAGCCCGCTGCCGGGGATCGCCTGCACCACGGCCTCGAGCAGCGCCGTCCCCGGGCCCGTCGCCGCCAGCGCGGGCAGCACCACCGCGCACAGCGCGAGCAGCGCGAACCGGCCCAGGGGCGGGGAGAACACCCGCGCGCGGAGCACGAGCAGCCCGCCGACCACCAGCGCGAGGGCGAGCGCGGTCCAGAGCCAGGGGGCACCGTCGGGCACGGCCTGCCGGTTCCAGATGCCCCCGAGCCCCAGCAGGGAGCCCAGCGTCCCCAGGCCCGGCTCGGCCCGGGCGGCGAAGACGGCGACGCTCGCCGGGTCGGCGCGCACCCCGCTGCCCGAGACCAGCGACGGGTACAGCCACGGCGCGGCCGCGCACACGAACAGCCCCAGCTGCCAGGCCCACCGCCGCGGCGCCGCCACCAGGCCAGCGATCAGCGCGAGGACCGCACCCGTCGGCGTCAGGCCGCCCGCGGCGAGGCACGCCGCGAAGCCGCCGAGCTGTGCCCGGCCCTCCAGCCGCAATCCCACGACGACCGCCCAGCCGATCGCCGCGTACCCGGCCAGCAGGCTCCAGTGCCCCTGCAGCAGCCGCTCGGCGACGAACGGATTCCACAGGCCCACCGTCGCCGCGGCCAGGCCCGCCCCGAGGCCGGCCTCGCGCCCCACGGCGGCGAGGATCGCCAGCGCGCACCGCCCGAAGCCCCAGCCGGCCGCGACCAGCGCGACGAACAGCAGCGCCGTCACCAGGAGGCCACCGTCGACCACCTGCGAGCCGACGGCCAGGAGCCAGTCCTGCGGCGTCGCGCGGGCGGCGTTGTCGCCGAGCCCGAGCGCGGTGTCGGTGAGGTACGAGCGGGGCGTGGAGACCGCGTCGCGCAGCAGGAGGTAGCGGCCGCCGACGGCCAGCGGGCCCAGGATCACGGCGGCGAGCACGGCGGACCAGGCGGCGAGGGCCAGGTCGCGCGATCTCATCGACCCGAGCCTACTGACACAATGGCCGGGTGCGAGGTTTGGCGTGGGTCACGATCGGCTCGATGCTGGCCAACCTCTGTTCGTACCTGGTGCACCTGCCCGCGAGCCGCTGGCTCGGGCCCGCCGGATACGGCGAGTTCGCCTCCCTCCTGCAGCTGACGCTGATCCTCGCCGTGCCCGCGCTCGCGCTGCAGACCGTCGTCGCGCGCCAGGTGGTCCGCGGCGCCGGGGCCGCCCAGATGCGGGCGCTGGGCTACCGGATCGCGCTGGGCGCGGGCGTGCTCGCCGCGATCGCGGTGCCGCTGGCCGCCGCCGGCCTGCACACCCGGGCGATCACGGCCGCAGCCGCGCTGGCCGCCGCGCCCGCGCTCGTGCTGCTGGCCGTCGAGCAGGGCCTGCTGCAGGGCGAGCGGCGCTTCGGCCGGCTCGCGGCGCTGCTCGGTTTGGCCGGCCTGGGCAAGCTGATCTTCACCGTGCCCGGACTGCTGCTGGGCCCGGGGCCGGCGCTCCTCGGTACGACGGTGGGCGCGCTCGTCGCCGCCGCGGTCGGCCGGGCGCTGGCCGGGGCCCCGGCGGGGCACGAGGCCGGGCCCGACGCGGGGGTGCGCGCGGTGCTCGGCGCCAGCTCCGTGCAGCTGGTGCTCGTCGTCTTCGCCTCGCTCGACCTGCTGCTCTCGCGGCCCGTCCTCGGCGCGGCCGCGGCCGGCACCTACGCCCTCGGCGCCGTGGCGTCGAAGGTCGCGTTCTGGCTGCCGCAGGCCGTCGGCGTCGTCTTCTACCCGCAGCTCGCGACCCCGGGCCGGGCCCGTGGCGCGCTGCGCACCGTCGTGGGGCTGCTGACGGCCCTGGGCCTGGCGTGCGTCGCCGGGGCGGCGGTGTGCGCCCCGCTCGCGACGCTGCTCGCCGGCGAGGACTACCGGCCCGTGCAGGGGCTGCTGTGGCTGTTCGCGGCGCAGGGTGCGCTCCTGGCGCTGCTGCAGGGCCTGCTGCTCTACGCCATCGCGATCGAACGCACCCGCATGGCGCTGTTCGCGTGGGCGGTGGTCGCGGCCGAGGCGGCGATACTGCTCACCTTGCCGCGCACCCCCGCCGAAATGATCACCGCCGCGGCGCTGTGTGCGCTCGCGGCGGTGATGGTGATCGGTGCGGTCGTGACCGTCAGCGCTCGTCGCGCTTCCGGAAGTCGATCGCCTCGGTCTGCGACTCGTCCGGCCGGGGCTGGGCGCTGAACGCCTCCGTCGCCGGATCGCCGCCGACGTCGGGCGTGGTGATCGGGTCCTCGTCGAGCGGTGCGGTGGGAGCGGCATCGCCGGAACCGGCGGCGGCCGCCCGGCCCGTGCCCGGTCCGCCCGCGGTGGCCGGGTTGCGGCCCAGGAACAGGGCGAAGACGCCGAGGCCCAGGGCGATCAGGCCGAGGACGCCGCCCGCGACGGGCGCCACGTACTTGGCGACAGCGATCTTGTTCTGCGCCGACTTCGCGACCTCCGCCTGCGAGCGGACCGTCGCATCGACCCAGCGCTGCTTGGCGTCGAAGACGTCGAGCTTGAAGTCGCGGACCTGCTTCGGCGTGTTCGGGGCGACCTGGCCGGGGAGGCGGAACTGCTGCGTGTAGTGCAGCGACTGGTCGACGATGACGCCCGAGGTCGGGTCGACCCACAGGTCCACGTCGGTCTTCGCCCAGCGGTTCAGCGTGATGTCGTCCTTGGGATCGACGCCGCCGATGCCCCACCAGCTCGCGGGCATGGTGAGCACGGTGCCCAGCGTCGGGTCGTTGCTGTCGCGGATCGTGGAGAGGTCCACCCAGCTCTGCTGGCCCTGGAAGTGCAGCGTCTTGGTGCCGCTGACCTCCTTCTCCTCGACGAACTTCAGGCCCACGTTGCTGCGCGTGATGAGGTCGAAGAACTCGTACTTGCCGTCCTGCGTGGTGCCGGCGGGGAAGCGGTACTGCAGGCCCTTGCGGTCGGCGATCTTCACGGCCGGGGTGCTCTCGCCGGGCTGGTAGGTCGCCTCCGAGGTCTTGCCGGTGGGCTCACCCGTCTCGCGGTCGAGGGAGACACGGTCGAGCCAGGCCTGCACCAGGCCGTCGTCGCAGGGACGCTTGTCCTGCACGGCGCCGGTCAGCTGCGGGTGCCGCGGCTCGCCCTTGGTCTTGATCGACGGGACGACCATCGAGCTGCCGGACTGCACCGTCATCGTCGACTCGTCCGACGGAGTGGTCACCAGCGTGCGGGTCTGGGTCGTCACCGAGACGTCGTTGACGACGGCCTTGTCCCGGTTGATCGAGCACATGTCCAGCGACTTCGCGGGGAAGTCGGCATCCGCCTGGGAGTCCGCGACCTTCTCGGACTTCGCCACCGTCGTGGTGTCGATGTCCAGCGGGATCGTCGTCAGCTTGCCCGCGACGTACGCCGGTCCGGCGATCGCGGCCGTGATCAGCAGCGCGCCCAAGAAGATCAGGATCGGACCGATAACGCGCGCCAGCCGGCTACGGCCTACCGCCATCGAAGTGTCTCCTCACAGCTCTCGTGGAGCGCGTACGGGGTTCGCACACGCCGTCGGGGCACGCGGTCGCGCTCCCTTACAAGTACCCGAGCCTACAGGTGGTGCCGGGGTGGCATGGGCCACGCGCGCGGGCGGCGCCCGGATCCCGGGTAGATTCGGTGGACGATGAGCACCGTCGGGACCAGCGAATTCGCATCTGCAAAGCCTGCGGGTGCGGCCGGTTTCGTGCCCGCACTCGAGGGCATGCGCGCGTGCGCGGCGATCGCCGTGATGCTCACCCACACCGCCTTCCAGACCGGTCAGGTGGGTCATTCGGTGATGGGCCGGGTGTGGGGCCGGTTCGACATGGCGGTCGCCCTGTTCTTCGGGCTGTCCGGGTTCCTGCTGTGGCGCGCGCACGCCCGGGCCGCCTGGACGTCCTCCGACGGCCCGCCGACGGGGCGGTACTACCGGTCGCGATTCGTGCGGATCATGCCCGCGTATCTCCTGGTCGCCGTGGTCGCGCTGGCCCTGCTCCCGCGGTCGACGGCCCCGTCGGGCTCCACCTGGCTCGCCAACCTCTCGCTGACCCAGGTCTTCGTGCCCTACTCCCTCACCGACGGGCTGACCCAGATGTGGTCGCTCTCCGTGGAGATGCTCTTCTACCTGCTGCTGCCGTTGGCCGCGCTGGCACTCGTGCGGCTGCGCGGTTCGGCCGCGCGGTGGCGGGTGCCGGCGCTACTCGCCGTGGCGGCGGTGTCGCTGAGCTGGGCGTGGGTCGGCGCGGCGCTGCCCCTGCCGCCGGGGGTGAACCACCACAACTGGCTGCCCTCGTACGTGCCGTGGTTCGTCGCGGGCATCGTCCTCGCCGAGATCGTGAGCGCTCCGGTCGCCTGGTTCGCTCCGGTGCGGCGCCTGGCGCGCCGTCGCGTGTGCTGGCCGGCGGCGCTCGTGGTGTTCGCCGTGATCTGCACGCCGCTGGGCGGGCCCGTCACGCTCGACACCCCCGAGGCCTGGCAGTTCGCCCTGCGCATGGGACTCGGCGGGGTGCTGGGCTTCCTGCTGCTGGCGCCGCTCGTGTTGGCGCCCGCCTCGGAGCCCTCGCGGTGGCTCGGCTCGGGGTTCATGCTGGCGCTCGGCCGCTGGTCGTACGGCATCTTCATCTGGCACCTCGTGGTGCTCACCGCGATCTTCCCGCTGTTCGCGATCGTGCCCTTCAACGGCGCCTTCCTGAAGGTGACCCTGCTGACGCTGGTCTTCTCGGTCGCCGTCGCGGCCCTGAGCTACGCCTGGGTGGAGGAGCCGGCCCGTCGCTGGCTGGCTCGCCGCGAGGCCCGACGGTCCGCCGCCTCCTCGCCCGCCGAGGCCGCGCAGGCGCGGATCGAGCCGCCGGCCGCGGAGCCCGTCGCGCCGGTGGGGTAGTTCTGCACGGAAGCGATGCGTGCCACGCATGCCCCTTCGTCGTTGTAGGTCAGAGGCGCATTTCGGCAGCGGGTGACGCGCGCGGCGCATCACCCGGAGTCTGCCCGGGGACGTCCGAGCGTGTGCCTTGCGCACCGGTCCACGGCGTTTCCTGGGGGATTCGGTGCGGCGTGGGGGAAGGAACGCCGCGTGGGGACGTCGAACGAGCACTGCGGAATCGTGGGGAGCTGCGGGGGTATGCGCCGGACGCATCGCTCGAACAGCAAAATGAGCCACTGACCTGCAGGTTCATGGGGTATGCGTGGCGCGCATCGCTTCTCTGCGAGACAACACCCAGCCCGCAGGCCTACTTCGCGCCGCCGGCCTCGCGCTCGTCCTCGCCGGACGCGCCGCCGCGCCGGCGGAGGAATCGGGTGGGCGGCACCGTCGACCAGGCCATCAGCAGCACGCCGACCAGGGCCAGGCCCTGCGGCCAGGGGCCGTGGCCCACGTAACCGGCCTCGGCGTGCCACGGGCCGGTCGCGAGCAGCAGCATCCCCGCCAGCACGAAGCCGGAGGCGCCGAACACCCGGATCGCCGCCCGACGGTCCGCCGAGACGTGCAGCCCGGAGACCACCCACGTCGCGAGACCGGCGGCCGCCCACAGCGCGAGCCCGGGCCAGCCGCTGAGCACGAAGGCGACCGCGCCGATCCCCAGGCCCGCCGCGACCCCCGGCTGCCAGGCGCGCACCGGCCCGCCGTCGGCACGCGGCCGCGAGCCCGGGACCAGGGCCAGCGCCGCGAGGATCACCAGCAGGGCGAGCCCGCCGAAGAGCCCGATCCGGTACGGCGCGTTGAGCGCGAACCGCAGGGTCACGGCACCGTCGGTCCCGGCGGGCACCACCCAACCCTGCTGCCAGCCGTTCACCGTCACGGCGCGCAGCGGCGTGCCGTCCGGCCCCGTCGCGGCCCAGCCGGAGTTGCGGCTCTCGGGGACGACGAGCACCTGATCGGCGTCGGCGCGGCTGACCGTCACCACCCGGCGGTCTGGGGTCCAGCTCTGCACCTTCACGCTCTCGTCCCGGGGCGATGCCTCGGCGGCCGCCGGCGTGTCCAACGACAGCGAGTCCACGCTGAAGGCGAGCCCCGGCGACGCCACGACCTGCGCCTTCCCGGCCGGCAGCGGCACCGGCGCGGGGTCGCAGGCCACGGCGCGGACGGGCGCACCGTCGCGCAGCTCCCGCGCTCCCGCCTCGATCCGGAAGCGCAGCAGCCGGTCGCCGATCCGCACCGTCGGGCCGGTCTCGCACGGCACCACGACCGGACGGTCCGCGGGCGCGGGATCGGATCCGGGGACGGGCGCCCCGTCGGGGCCGACGGCCCGCACCTCGGCGAGCCCGGGCGCCATCTTCTCCGGGAAGCCGAAGTCGTTGATGTTGATCCGCTCGTCCCAGTCGAGCAGCGAGATCGAGATCGAATCCGTCACGGCCGGTTCGACCTTCACGGTGACGGAATCGCCCGACGGCAGCTCGCGTACCTGCCGCCCCGTCCCCAGGTCGACGCCGATCCGCGTCGGCCGCGCGGGCGCCTCGCCGCCGGGCAGCCGCAGCGTCAGGCCGCCGACGACCTGCGGCGACGGCAGCCGCAGCCGCAGCACCGGCTTCGGCGACGTGGGCTCGGTGACCGACTGCGGCGCCGACCAGACCGTGTTCGGATCCCCGTCGACGGCCGCGGCGGAGCTCGCCCGGCCGTCGCCGACCGCCGACTCCGCGAACGCCGACGGCGCGCCCGCCGCCCCGAGCAGCGCCGACAGCGCCTGGCCCGGGCGGGCGCGGACCGTCAGCGACGGCGTCACCGCAGCTGCCCCGGGACCGTCGACGGTGCGCCGCAGGGGCCCCGGCTCCTCCGGCCCGATGGCGATGTCGGCGCACTGGACCGGTCCCGGCGCGCCGTTCTCGCCGGGCGTGACGACGCAGCCGGAGCGGCCCATCGTGTCCTGACCGAAGACCCAGCGCTGCGCCGGCCCGGACGCGGGCAGCGCGACGTCGTGCCGCGCGGGGATCGACTGCTTCGACCGGGTGTCCGTGAGCTCGGCCTCGGTGATGGCGAACTGGTTGCCCCAGGTGCGGTCCGCGGTCTCGGCGGCGGTGATCCGCACCCAGCGCGTCGGCTCCGACGGCGCGACCAGCGTGATAGGCGTGCCCGCCGTGACGGGATCGGAGTAGACGGTGCCCGCCTCGGTGGTGATGAGCAGGCGCGTGACCGCGGGGCCCAGTGCGCGCCCGACGGTGACCGTCACCGACAGGTCCGCCCGCGGCTCGGGCAGCGTGAACTGCAGCCACTGGTTGATCGCATGGTCCAGCCCGGAGGAGACCCACGCGGTGTTCTTGTCGCCGTCCACCGCGGCGGCGGTCCCCGCGCCGGGGAGCACGGTGCCGAGCTGCGTGGCGTCGGCGGCCGAGCTGGACGCGGATACCGTCGCGCCCTGCCACGTCCCGTCGACCAGCCCCGCCGCCGGGTAGTCGGGCAGCCGGTTCAGCGTTCGGCGGGGATCGGAGGCGGTGCGGATCGCGGAGCTGTGGTCGTCGACGCGGCCGTAGTCGGTCTCGCGCCGCTTGGGCGTGTCGGTGACGGTCAGCGGACCGTCGGGCAGGCCCGCGTCCTTCGCGTCCGAGGCGAGCAGCGCCGCGCCCAGCTCGCGCCGGCCCGACGCGGCGGCGTCGGCCTGCAGCCCCAGCAGCGCCTCCGGCCCGCCCGCGACGCGCGGCATCGTCGCCAGGTCGGCCACGTACGGGCCGGTCGGGGCGCCGCCGTCGACGCGGTAGATCGTGATGGCCGGCAGCGGTGGCCGCAACCCGGAGTCGACGACCACCTTCTCGACGGTCGGCGGCGCGATGTCCGCGCCGAACCGGGCGACCTCGCTGATCCCGGGCGAGCCCTCGATCGCGGCGCGGGCCAGCGCGGGCCGGGCGGAGCGCGACGTGCCGGGGTCGAGGTCGGCCCGCAGCACGAGGTAGGAGATGCCCTGGCGGCGCAGCGTCGCGGCCAGCCCCGCCGACGGTGTGCCCGCGCTGAACAGCCGCTGCACCGAGTCGAGGGCGCGGATCGCGCCGGGCGGGTTGAGGGGGATCGCGTCGCGCACGGCCCACGGCGTCTCGGCCAGGGGCTGGATCGGCTCGTCGCGCGTGAGGCCCCACAGCTGCGCGCCGAAGGGCGCGCCCGGCACGACGAGGGCGCGTTCGGCGCGGGCCTGGCCGGGCGCGGTCCCGGCGGCGTGCGCGGACAGCCAGTCCGCGGCCTGCGACCAGTAGTCGGGGATCTTGTCGTACGGCCCGCGGGGCGCGAGCTTGCCCGTCCACGCCATGCCGCCCGCTAGCGCGAGCACCACGACCACGGCGAGGGCGCCCGCGGCGAGGCGGTCCTGCTCGGGGTGCGCCAGCGCCCGCCGCACCTTCGCCAGGCCGACGGTGCCGGGCAGCGGCGCCCGGGCCAGCAGGTGCGCCATGCCCAGGACCAGCGGCAACCGCAGGAAGGGCTCGAGCTTGTAGACGTTGCGCAGGGGCGCGCCGACGCTGTCGAGGAAGACCCGCACCGGCTCGGCCACCGGGGAACCCAGGCCGCTGGCGTAGCCCGCGCCGATCCCCGCCAGCCCCACGAGCAGCACCGTCGCCCAGACCCCGCGCTTGGGCATGCGCCGCATGGTGAGCCCGGCGATGCCGGCGCACGCGACCAGGCCGGTGACGACGACCGCGGCGGGGGAGGTGGTGAGCATGGCGCCGGCGCCGCGCTCGTCGGAGATGAACGGGCTCCACGACGTGGTGCCGCGCAGCACCTCCGGCACCGACGCCCATTGCGTGGTCGCGCGGGAGGACTCGATGAACTCGAGGAACGGCGGGCTGACGCGGCCCATGATGAGCAGCGGCACGATCCACCAGGTGGTCGCCAGCGCCACGCACACCGCCCACCAGGCGCTGAACCGCCAGAACCGGCCGGTCCCGGCGCCGAAGCGCACGTGCAGCAGCCACCACAGCGCGGCCACCGCGCACGCGAAGCCCGTGGCCACGGCGTTCACCGCGCCCATCAGCGCGACCGCAACCGCCGAGCGGGCGGCCAGGTTCCGCAGCGGCACGTCCGCGCCCTGCAACAGCAGGACCAGGGGGAGCAGCACCCACGGCGCGAGCATCACCGGCGCGGTTTCGGAGCTGATCGCGCCCAGCGTCGTGAGCACCTGCGGGGCCAGCACGAACGCGGCCGCGGCCACGACGCGGCTGCCGCGCGAGCCGGTGCCCAGCGCCTCGGCGAGCCGGACGATGCCCCAGAAGCCCGCGAACAGCAGCAGAGCCCACCACAGGCGCTGCGTGATCCACGGCGGGACGTGCAGGAACTGGCCCAGCGCGAAGAACGCGCCGTGCGGGAAGAAGTAGCCGTAGGCCTGGTTCTGCACCTGGCCGAGCGGGGACTGGCTGGACCAGACGTTGGCCGCGCGGGCGAGGAAGCCGATGGGGTTGGCCGTGAGGTCGAGCTTGGTGTCGGCGACGACCTTCCCGGGCGCGCTGAGGAAGCTCAGCGCGAGCAGGGCGACGAACGCCCACGCGCCTGCGCGGCGGGTCAGGGGTTCGTCGGAGAAGTGGGGGCTACTTGTTGGCACCCGAGTCGTCGCGCTCGCCGTAGTTCGACGAGCCCTGCAGGAAGCCCTTGTCCTTCGACACGGTGTTGACATCCGTGGTCGGCGACGTCTGCGCGACGGCCGCGCCGCTCACCAGTGCGAGGGCCACGGCGACGACGATGCCGGCGAGCGCTGCGGTGGCGCTGGCGATGATCGAGGTGCGGTCCATGCGGGAAAGTCTACAGGTCCAGCTCCGCGCAGCCCGACGGCACGATCATGACCGGCCGCTTGCATCCGCGCAGCACGTGCTCGGAAACGGACGAATGCCACAGCGACCGGATGCCCGAGACGCCGCGACTGCCGGAGACGATGACGTCGACGTCGAAGGTGTCCGACGCGGCGATGAGCGCGGTCCACACGGTGGTGGAGACCTCGATGAGCTCGCCGTGCGCCGTGAAGCCGGCCGCGGCCGCCAGGTCGACGCCCTGCTGGTTCGTCTTCTTCGCCTCGGCGTGCACCACGTCGCTCTCGCGGGTGAGCGCGGTCTCGGCGGCTCCGGCCCCCGCGACGCCCGACATGGCGGACAGCCGGGCGGCCTGGTGGATGGTGGACTCCCACGCGGTGACGACGATCGCCTCGGCGTCGCGGCCCTGCGCGAGCACCTTGCTGGCGTACTTGACGGCGCGCTGGGAGGACTCGGAGCCGTCGTACGCGATCAGAACCTTGACGGGGACACTCATGCGGATCACCTCGATCTTCACGGTTACCTGATGCCTCCAGGCTACGCCGAAACGCCTCGGTTGCAAGATGCAAGTCCGGGCGAGTCCGGCGCGTCGCGGACGCGCCCCCGGGCTGGTTTTCCCCCGCCTGCCAGACTGCGCGCATGCGAAGAAGCCGCACTCCGCTCCGCGCCGCCGCCCTCGCCTCCGCCGCGATCGCCGCGCTCGCGGTGACTCCCGCGACGGCGGGAGCGGCACCGTCGAACCAGGCTTGCGGAGGCTGGCGCACGACGGTCCTGCGGTCCGGGATGGGCACGCTCGAGAACCTCGCCTTCGACGGTGCCGGCACCGTCTACCTGGCCCGGCAGAACGTGGTGACAGGGAAGGGGAGCCTGCTCGCGGGCGCCGCGCCCGGCGCGCTGCGCACCGTCGTCGACCTGCCGAACCCCGGCGGGATCGTGGTGCGCGACGGCGCGGTGCACGTCGCGACGGCGAACAGCGCACCGTCGGGGCTGCTGGGGAGGACGGACGGCACGGTGACTGTCGTGGACCCGGCCACCGGCGCGGCTCGCGTCGTCGCGTCCGGGCTGACCATGCCCAACGGCCTCGCGCTCCTGCCCGACGGCCGCGCCGTGACCAGCACCGTCCTCGGCCCGCGGCAGGGGATCGTCGCCACCGCGCCCGGCGGCGCGGCCGTGCCCTTCGCGCTGCGCGGCGAGCCCGTCAACGGCCTCTGGTTCGACGGTGCCTCCGGCCGCCTGTGGGCCTCGACGGCCACCACCGCGACCACGCGGCTCTACGCCATCGATCCCGCGCGGCCCGACCGGCCGCGCCGCTACGAGGTGCCCGGGTTCGGGCCGGGGCACTTCGCCGACGACCTCACCGTGGGGCCCGACGGTGCCGTCTACGTCGCGCTCGACCTGCCCGGGACCGTCGTGCGGCTCGATCCGGCGACCGGCGCGCAGTGCACGATCGCGACCGGCCACCGCGGCGTGACGTCGGTGCGGTTCGGCCGCGGCCCGGGATGGGACGGCGCCGCGCTGTACGCGACGACCCTCACCGGCAAGCTGCTTCGACTGTCCCGATAGCCGACCCGATCTGACAGACTGGCCCCGATGCAGAAGTTTCGGAACCTCACGATCCTGGTGATCGCCGCGGCCGGCGTCGCGGCGTGCGGCCCGTCCACTCCCGACGCCCCGCCGTCCACGACGACCGCGGTGCAGGCCCCGTCGGCGACCATGTCGACGGCACCGTCGTCGGGTGCGGGACGCCCTGCGACGTGCGGTACGGACTTCCTCGCGAAGCTCTCGGTGCGCGAGAAGGTCGGGCAGCTGCTCATGGTCGGCGTGCGCGACGCCGCCGACGCCCGGCGTGCCGTGCAGCAGGGCGTGGGCGGCGTGTTCATCGGCAGCTGGACCGATCGCGCGGTGTTCTCGGGCGGGACCCTGCAGGCGGTCGCGAAGGCGGGGAAGGTGCCGGCCATGGTCTCCGTCGACGAGGAGGGCGGCCGCGTCTCGCGCGTGCCCGGCGCCGACCTCGTCTCGGCGCGCGAGTTGGCGAAGACGATGACGGTGCCGCAGGCGCGCGCCGAGGGCGCACGGATCGGGAAGCTGCTCAAGTCCAAGGGGATCACCGTGGACTTCGCGCCCGACGCCGACGTCTCCGCCCAACCCGACGACTCCGTGATCGGCGACCGCTCCTACTCCGCGGATCCCACTGTGGTGGTGCAGTACTCGCAGGCCTTCGCCGCGGGCCTGCGCGACGGCGGCGTGTACCCGGTGTTCAAGCACTTCCCGGGGCACGGCAGCTCGTCGGGCGACTCGCATCAGGGCGGCGTGAGCGTGCCGCCGCTGAATCAGCTCAAGCAGAAGGACCTCATCCCGTTCCGCGCCGCGGTGAACACCGGGGATGCGGGCGTCATGGTCGGCCACCTGACGGTGCCGGGGCTCACCGAGCCGGGCCTGCCGACCAGCCTCAGTCCCGCGACGATGCGGCTCCTGCGCGACGGTGTCGGGTACGGGGCGAAGCGCTTCGACGGCCCGATCTTCACGGACGACCTGTCGGGCATGAAGGCGATCACCGACCGGTTCAGCGTGCCGCAGGCCGTCGCGAAGTCGCTCGAGGCCGGCGCCGACGTGGCGCTGTGGATCTCGACCGATCAGCTGAGCGCGGCGATCGATGCGGTGGAGGCGTCGGTGAAGGCGAAGCGGATCACGGCGAAGCAGCTCGACGATTCGGTGCTGCGAGTGGCGCGCGCGAAGCACGCCGTACGCTGCTGATTCCGAACGGATTTCACCGGAACTTACTTGCGAGTAACCTCGTGGGCTAGGATCTGACTCGAGAGTAAGGAGGACGCCGATGGCCGGTGGGACGAAGCGTTTGCCGCGCGCGGTGCGCGAGCAGCAGATGCTGGACGCCGCCATCAAGGTGTTCTCGCGCAACGGCTTCTACGAGACGTCGATGGACGCGGTGGCCCGCGAGGCGCAGATCAGCAAGCCGATGCTGTACCTGTACTACGGGTCGAAGGACGAGCTCTTCGCCGCGTGCGTCACCCGCGAGGCCGGCCGGTTCATGCGCAGCATCGAGTTCGACGCCAGCCCCACGCTGCCGCCCCTGCAGCGCCTGCGTTCGGTGATCGCCGGCTTCCTGAAGTACGTCGACGAGAACCGCGACGCCTGGCGCGTGATCTACCGCGAGGCGACCGGCCAGGCGGCGTTCGCCGCGCTCACCGAGGTGAACCGCGAGCGGGTGGTCGAGATGACCGCGGTGCTGCTCCGCGAGGCCGCCAAGTACGCGCCGGAGGACACCGACTTCGAGCTCTACGCCGTCGCCCTCGTCGGCTCCGGTGAGGCGATCGCGGACCGTCTGGCCACCGGCAAGGTCGAACTCGACCGCGCCGTCGAGATCATGACCTCGTTCCTCTGGGGCGGCATCCGCGGCGAGCGCCCGGAGTAATCGTCCGACGGTGCCCGGCCCGGTGGGCGGGTGCCCGGGCACGGCGGGTGTAGTCGCTCCGCGAAGCGATGCGTCCGACGCATACCCCGGTAGTGCCAGGTCAGAAGCCGATCTTCGGATAGGGGCGATGCGTGCTGCGCATCGCCTATGCGCTAGTCCGACAGTTCCAGCCACCACCGGCCGGAGAGGTGCGTGACCCTGGTTCGAGTCGCATCGGTCGGAATCGCGCCGTCGGGGTGGTATGCCAGGGAGGTGGTGCTGATCGACGGACCTGCGATGTGGAATCGCACGACACCTTCCCTCTTGGACGCCGAATACACGTCCTGCGTGCCGATCGACCGTGCTGCGTAGTCGTCGACGTCCGCCCGCGGGTCGGCGAGCATTCTTTCGGCGGCGGCTCGCAGCCGGGGTTCGTCGTAGTTCCACCGGGTGTCGGGTACGGCGTTCGTCCACAACAGTGCGATGGCGGTCGCCCCGATGAGCGGAATGATCAGCAACTGCCACACGAAGCGGCGGATCGTCCGCGCCCACGCCGCCAGATACACCAGCCAAGCCACGACGAGAAACGCACCGCCGAGGAACGACAGCAGTCCCAGGCCGGGGTCACCGGGGAAGGTTCCGGCCCAGAGTAATGCCGTGACGTCGAGCAGTACGAACAGCGCCAGTCCGTACCCGAAGTGGGTCCAATTGCGCCGCTCGACTGCGCGATCTGTCGACATGAATCGAGAGTACGGCAAGCGCAATGCGCGTGGCGCATCGCTCGAGCGATCGAATATGTGCCTGACCTGCACATACAGGGGGTATGCGTGGTGCGCATAGCTTCTCCGAACGACTACACCGCCCTTCTGCCGTCGCGTGCGCGAGCCGCAGCCAGAGCCACCGCCCGAGCCCGGAGACGACGATGCCCGCCGCGGCCGAAGCCGGGCGGGCACCGTCGGAGAACTGGACTTACAGCGGGGTGACGGTGGCCGTCACGTGCGGGAAGCCCTTCTTCAGGTCCTTCGCGACGATCTCGGTGCCGCCGGTCGCCTCGTCGCGCGAGACGTACAGCCCGATCTTCGCGGGCAGGATGACCGGCTTGCCGAAGCGCACGTGGTGCACGACCGCGTCGGGGATGTGGCCCTCGACGACGCGCAGCATCGCCGCCGCCGTCCACGCGCCGTGCGCGATCGACGACGGGAAACCGAACGCCTTGCCGCCGATGGGCGACATGTGAATCGGGTTCCGGTCGCCGCTCACGCCGGCGTAGCGGCGGATCAGTCCGCCGTCGGCCGAGAGCAGCGCGTCGGGAGCGCCGGGGCGGCCCTCCTTCGGCGCGGGACCGGACGGCTCACCGGAGAGCGAGGTCCGCTGCTGGATCAGCATCGTCGACACCTCGGACGCCACCGACGCGCCGGACGCGTCCGTGAACTCCGTCGTGAAGTCGATGAGCATGCCCTTGCGGTGCTCGCGCAGGTTGCCGACGGACGTGCGCAGCGTCAGCTTCTCGCCCGGCTCCACCCGGCGGCGGCGCGTGATCGTGTTCTCCACGTGCACCGACCCCACCGCCGCGGCGGGGAAGTCGTCCGAGAGGAACAGGTCCATGATCAGCGGGAAGGAGAGCACGTAGAGGTACATCACGGGCACCTCGCCGGTGTTCTTCAGCCCGACGGCCTCGCAGTACTCGCCGACTCGCGCGGGATCCACGTCGACGGTGAGCTCGACGGTCCGGTCCGGCAGCGCGGTCTCCGGGGTGAGTTTCCCCTGCTTACCGACCACCGGCAGGACGCCGCGCAGCCCGCGCGTGAGCACGGACAGGCTCGACGGCGGCGCCTGCAGCACGGTCACGTTCTTCGCCATGATCAGGCCCCCAGCAGGCTCTGACCGCAGACGCGCACGACGTTGCCGGTCACGGCGGCCGAGGCGGGCGCGGCGAAGTAGGCGATGGTCTCCGCGACGTCGACGGTCTGGCCGCCCTGTTGCAGCGAGTTCATGAGGCGGCCGGCCTGGCGCGTGGCCAGCGGGATCGCGGCGGTCATGGCGGTCTCGATGAAACCGGGCGCCACCGCGTTGATGGTGATGTTCTTCTTCGCCAGGACCGGGGTGTAGGCGTCGACGATGCCGATGACGCCGGCCTTGGTCGCGCCGTAGTTGGTCTGGCCGCGGTTGCCCGCGATGCCGGCGATCGACGAGACGTCGACGACGGAGCCGCCCTCGTTCAGCGCGCCGGCGGCGAGCAGGTCGTCGACCAGCTGCTTCGGGGCCTTGAGGTTGACGGCCATGACCGAGTTCCACTTGCCCTCGTCCATGTTGGCGAGCAGCTTGTCGCGGGTGATGCCGGCGTTGTTGACGACGATGTCGAGGCCGCTGTGGCGCGACTTCACCAGCTCGGCGATCTTCGCGCCGGCGTCCGCCGCGGTCACGTCCAGCGGCAGCGCGGTGCCGCCGACCTTGTTCGCGACCTCGGACAGGGCCTCGCCGGCGGCGGGGATGTCGGCGGCGATGACGTGGGCACCGTCGCGCGCGAGGACCTCGGCGATGGTGGCGCCGATGCCGCGCGCGGCGCCGGTCACGAGCGCGACCTTGCCGGCGAGCGGCTTGTCCCAGTCGGCCGGGGCGGCGGCGTCCTTGTCGGTGATGCGGATGACCTGCGCGTCGACGTACGCCGACTTGCCCGACAGGAGGAAGCGCAGCGTCGACGCGAGGCCCGAGGCGCCGGTCGCGGCGTCCGGGTGCACGTAGACGAGCTGGGCGGTGGCGCCGTCGCGCAGCTCCTTGGCGACGGAGCGGGTGAAGCCCTCGAGGGAGCGCTGGACGATGTGCTCGTCGAGGTCCTCGATCAGCTCCGGGGTGGTGCCGAGCACCACGAGGCGGGCGCTGTTGCCCAGGGAGCGGATCTGCGGGCCGAAGAACTCGTACAGGCCCTTGAGGTCGTCGATGTTGGTGATGCCGGTGGCGTCGAAGACCGCGCCGCCGAGCTTCTCGGCGCCGCGGGCGCCGCCGTTGTTGACCACGAGGTCGTAGTCGGCGAGCAGCTCGCGGACGGGCTCGACGAGGCGGCCCTTGCCGCCGAGGAGGACGGGGCCGGCGAGCGCGGGCTTGCCGGCCTGGTAGCGGCGCAGGACGGGCGGCTGCGGCAGGCCGAGGCGGCTGGCCAGGAAGGAGCCGGGGCCCGACTTCACGAAGGCCGCGTAGAAGTCCGTGCTGGGTGCATCAGGCATGTGAGGTACCTCATCCGTGTGGGGTTCCGATAGGCTATCGACAAGCAACTTACTCCAGAGTAAGAATACTCGGTAGTAGCAACCCTCGATCACTGGGAGAAACCCGTGGCAAACATCGAAACCCGTCCGGTCGCCATCCTCGGTGGAAACCGGATCCCCTTCGCGCGTTCGGACCGTGCGTACGCGAAGGCCAGCAACCAGGACATGTTCACCGCTGCCCTCAATGGTCTCGTGAGCCGCTTCAACCTGCAGGGCGAGCAGCTGGGCGCCGTGGTCGGCGGCGCCGTGCTCAAGCACAGCCGTGACTTCAACCTGATCCGCGAGTCGGTGCTCGGCAGCCCCCTGAGCCCGTACACCCCCGCCTTCGACGTGCAGCAGGCCTGCGCCACCGGTCTGCAGGCGATCAACGCCGCGGCCCAGGGCATCCAGCTCGGCCGCTACGAGGCGGCCGTCGGCGGCGGCGTCGACACCACCTCCGACGCCCCGATCGGCGTCTCCGAGGGCATGCGCAAGGTGATGCTCGAGCTCAACCGCACGGGCAGCACCGTCGACCGCCTCAAGCTGCTCGGGAAGCTCCCCGCGAACCTCGGCATCGACATCCCGCGCAACGGCGAGCCCCGCACCGGCATGTCGATGGGCGAGCACGCCGCCATCACCGCCAAGGAGATGGGCGTCTCCCGCGCCGAGCAGGACGAGCTGGCCTACCTCAGCCACACCAACATGGCCGCCGCCTACGACCGCGGCTTCTTCGAGGACCTGGTCACCCCGTACCTCGGCCTCACTCGCGACGACAACCTGCGCCCGGGCAGCACCGTCGAGAAGCTCTCGACCCTCAAGCCCGTCTTCGGCGTCTCGCTGGGCGACGCGACCATGACGGCCGGCAACTCCACGCCGCTCACCGACGGCGCGTCGACGGTGCTGCTGTCCTCCGACGAGTGGGCGGCCGAGCGCGGCCTGCCCGTGCTCGCGTACCTCAAGGACGTCGAGTACTCGGCCGTGGATTACGTCGGCGGCAAGGACGGCCTGCTCATGGCGCCGACCTACGCGGTGCCGAAGCTGCTGGCCCGCAACGGCCTCACGCTGCAGGACTTCGACTTCTACGAGATCCACGAGGCCTTCGCCTCCGTGGTGCTGGCGACGCTGCAGGCCTGGGAGTCGCCCGAGTACTGCAAGGACCGCCTCGGCCTCGACAAGCCGCTCGGCTCCATCGACCGCAGCAAGCTCAACGTCAACGGCTCGTCGCTCGCGGCCGGCCACCCGTTCGCCGCGACCGGCGGCCGGATCGTGGCCTCGGCCGCGAAGCAGATCAAGGAGAACGGCGGCGGTCGCGCGCTGATCTCGATCTGCGCCGCCGGCGGCCAGGGCATCACCGCCATCATCGAGGGCTGATGCCCCAGGCGTGATGTCTCAGGGCTGACGCCCCCGAGGACTGATGCAGCCGGCCCCGGCCGCCTAAGCTGGTGTCATGAGCGCGACGGACGATCTGATCGACAGGATCCTGCGCGACTACGACACCATCACGGTGGTCGGGGCCAGCGTCGATCCGGCGAAGGCGGCGCACGACGTGCCCGCCTACATGCAGCACCGGGGCTGGCGCATCATCCCGGTGAACCCGCACGCCGACGAGATCCTCGGCGAGCCGGTGTACCGCACACTGGCCGACGTGCCCGAACAGGTCGGTCTGGTCGACGTCTTCCGGCCCTCGGAGTTCACGCCCGACATCGCCCGGCAGGCCGTCGCCGCCGGGGCGACGGCGCTCTGGTTGCAGCTGGGGATCCGCTCCGCGGAGGCGCGCGAGATCGCCGAGGCCGCGGGGCTGCTCTACGTCGAGGACCGCTGCCTCATCATCGAACAGCGTCGCACCCGCATCTCGAGGAGGACCGCATGAGTTTCGGCATCGTGATCGTCATCGGGATCGCGGTGGTGGCGGTTCTCCTGCTGGTCGGCGTGATCTGGTTCCTCCGCGACTCCAACAAACGGATCCAGGACTTCGCCAACTCCGGCGACCTCATCCCCGGGCGGCCCGGCCGCGCGCCCGCCGAGTGGGCGAACGCCACCTCCACCGAGGCGCTGCTGCATCAGCGCACCCGCTACGCCATCGCCGACGTGCACCGCGGCGCCTTCGCGCCCGCCGTCCCGCCGCCCGCCGATTCCGCGATCGACGGCCCCGAGTCCGATCTCGCCGCCCTCGACGACGCCGTCTTCGCCCTCGACGACCGCATCATCGCCGCCGCCCAGCTGTCGGGCGAGGAGCGCACGAAGGCCCTCGGCGAGCTCGAGCCCAAGGTCGTGGCCCTGGAGGGCCTGACCGGCAAGCTCTGGGACGCCCCGTCCGCCCAGCGCCGCCCGATCCTCGACGACGCCGCCGCCACGCTCCTCCGCTGAGCTCGTCGCCCGCGCGGGGCGGTGTGTTGTTCGGAGCAGTCATGCGTCCCACGCATACCCCCGAAACCCGCAGGTAGACGCTATTTTCTTCGGGCCGGGCCATGCGTCTGGCGCATACCCCCGTCTTCCAGCTCCACGGTCCGCCGCCCCGTCGCCGTGTACGTCCTGGCAGGGCTATGCGTCAGGCGCATCACCTGATCGTGGAAAAGCGTCTCTGACCTGGAGGTTTCGAGGGTATGCGCGGGACGCATCGGTTCCATGGAACAACACGGACCCGGTGCGAGGATCGCCTACGGCGCGAGCTGTGCCCGCGGTGCCGCCGCTCCGGGAATCAGCGACCGCCCGCGACCGCCGCTGCCCGCTGCCGCCTCACCGCCGCGCGGAACCGCTCCACACCCACGCGCAGCCCCCACGACAGCACGATGGTGATCGCGGTGGTCACGGCGACGATCGGCCACGTCGATCCGGTGAACAGCGACCAGCCGAAGAGGTCGAGCACCACGAACTCCATGACGATCACGTGGATGAGGAAGAACTCGTAGCTGATGGAGCCGAGCCAGACCATCGGCCGCGAACCCAGCACGCGCGAGGGCCCGGTCGCGAACGCCGCCACCAGAAGCCCGCCGATCAGCGCCTCGAGCAGGAACTTCGTGACCCCCTGCGCCGGCGTGGGCAGCCGCAGGTCGATCGGCCCGGCGAGCGGTGTCAGCAGCACGGCGTAGGCCGCCGCGACCGCCAGCAGCAGCGGCAGCCGCGGGAGCCGCACCCGGTCCACGAGCAGCGCCACCACGATCCCCGCGGCGAAGGCGGCCGCGAACGCCGGCGGCCACGAGCGTGCCGTCTTCCCGAAGACCTCCGTCGCCGTGGCCACCAGCAGCCAACCGACCGAGAGCGCGACCATCGCCGCCGGCACCGCCCACGCCCGACGGGCGCTCACCAGCCACAGCCCCAGCAGTGGAAGTGCCAGGTAGAAGGCGACTTCCACGCACATCGACCACATCTGCGTCAGCCCCGTGTGCACGTACCCCACGCTGTAGATCTGCGTGAAGGTCAGGTGCCGCAGGTATCCGAACCACCCGTGCCCGTGCGGCGAACCGTCGGGCCGCCACAGGTAGATCGCGTAGACGACGGTGACCACCACCCAGTACGCCGGCAGGATCCGCCAGGCCCGCGCGACGAGGTACCGCCGCACGTCCGGCAACGCGCCTCCGGCCCGCGCGCGAATCCACGGCCGCACCAACAGGAACCCCGACAGTGCGAAGAACACGGGCACCGCGGTCTCGAGCCGCGCGTAGGCGGCGCCGAGCGCGTCCGGGGTGAAGTCGCCGCCCCAGAACGCGGCGTGCGTGACGCACACCCCGAACGCCGCCAGCGCCCGCAACCCGGTGAGGGCGGGGACGTGGCCGGAGCGCGGGGCGGTGTCGATGGCGGCTCAGATCTTGATCGCGGGGATGAGCCGGTCGAGGTTCCACAGCCGGTTCCGCCGGGCGGACAGGCACGACACCGTGACCGACGCGACCCACAGGAACACCAGCACCGCGATCGCCTGCCACAGGCGGTTGTCGATGCCGCCCAGGATCAGCTGCCGCAATCCGTTGACGCCGTACGTCATCGGGTCGTACTTGTGCAGGATCTGGAAGGGTCTGGCGGTGGTCTCCACCGGATACATGCCGCCGGAGCTCACCAGCTGCAGCATCAGCAGCGCCATGATGAGCACGCGGCCGACGGCGGGCCCGACGAAGGCGTTCACCGCCTGGGTGAACGCGATGAAGGACAGCGACACCCCCATCATGAAGAAGACCATCGCGATGGGATGGGCCACCTCGAGGCCCAATCCGAAGCGCACCACGCAGTACAGGATCGCGGCCTGGAACAGGCCGATCGCGGCCGCGGGCAGGTAGCTCGCCATCACCACGCGGATCGCCAGCACCTCGGCGGCGATGGCGCGGTTCTGCAACGGCCGGAACACCATCCACAGCACCAGTGCGCCGAAGAACAGCGCCAGCGTGAGGAAGAACGGCGCCATGCCGGTGCCGAAGTTCGGGGCGCGGTTCTCGTGTTGCGCGTCCAGTTGGACGGGGCCGCCGATGGTCTGCGCGACCTGCGAGGTCTGCTCCTGCGACCACTTGGGCACGGCGCCCGCGCCCTCGCGCAGCTTGGTGGACAGCTCCTGGCTGCCGTCGCGCAGCTGCACCGTGCCGGCGGAGAGCCGGGTGGCACCGTCGGACAACTGCGTGATGCCGTCGTCGAGGGTGGCGTTGCCCGCGGCGAGTTGCTGCGCGCCCGACCGCAGTTCGGTGAGCTTGGCGGTGAGGTCGCCGCCGGTGGCGCCGACCTGGGCGAGGACGGTCTGCAGCGGGCTGCCGGGCGTGCGGAGCTGCTCGGTCAGGGTGGCCGCGGCGTCGGTCGCGGCGATGATCTGCTGCTTCGCGGCGGGCGTCACGGACGCCTGGGCGAGCTGTGCCCGCACGGCGCGCAGGCCCTCGGCGGACTGTCGCGCCGCGGGGTCGGGGCTGACGGCGAGCTGCCTGATCGCGGCATCGATCCCGGCCAGCGCGGTGTCCTGCGTCTTGACGAAGACGCCGGCCTTGTCGGCGGCCTCGACCAGCGCGGCCGCGCTCTGCTGCAGCTGCGCGGTGTTCCCGCCCAGCCCGGACAGCGCCTTCGTCACGGCGAGAAGCGGATCGGTGGCCTGGGTGATGCCGTCGGAGAGCTGCTGCGAGCCCGCGCGCAGCTGCGCCGAACCGGTCTTCGCGGTCCCGAGGCCCGAGGCGAGCTGGGCGGCACCGTCGTTCGCGGTGACCAGGCCGTCGTGGAGCTTCCCGGCCCCGTCGGCGGCCTGTTCGATCCCGGACCCGGCGGTGATCATCATCGACAGCACCTGGTTCACGGCCTGCCCCGAGATGCGGGTGGAGACGGCGTTGAGCACCTGCGACATCGCGGTCTGGCCGATGGTGGAGCTGATGTAGTTGTTGGCGTCGTTGTAGACGGCGCGCAGCTGCGCCTTCTCGGGCTTGCCGGTCATGGGGGAGGCGATGGCGGAGGAGAAGTTCTCCGGCAGCTCCAGCATGAAGTAGTAGGTGCCGTCCTTGACGCCCTGCTGCGCCTCGGCGGGGGAGACGATGTTCCAGTCGAGACTCTTGTCGTCGGCGAGGGACTTCTCCACCTCGGCGCCCGCGTTGATCTTCTGGCCCTTGACCTCGGTCCCCTTGTCGGCGTTGACCAGAGCGACCGGCATCTTGTTGACGTGGCCGAACGGATCCCAGAAGGCCCACAGGTACAGCGCGCCGTAGACCAGCGGCAGCAGCATCATCACGACGATCGCGGCGCGCGTGAGCCGACTGCGCCCGAAGCGCTTGATCTCGGAGCCGAAGGCGAGGCCGGCGGCGATGGGGACCAGGCTGCCCTTCGAGGAGCTCTTCTTCGCGGACGTGTCGTCGGAGTTCTTCTCGGACATCGGGATCAGTCCTTCCGGGTCAGGGCGCGGCGGTCGTGCAGGGTGTGCTCCGGGGCGGTGCCGCCGAGGGGGTTGGTGACCCCGACGATCACGGTGTAGCGGGTGGAGATCGCGCCGAGCCGCTGTACGGCCTCGGCGCGTCCCGGGTTGTCGCGGACCTGCTCCAGGTCGCCGACGATGAGGATCGGCCGGTTCCCCAGCAGAGCCAGGGTGATCCGCAGCAGGAACAGCTGCAGGTCTGTCAGCTCGACGATGCGGGTCTTCGCCCCGGGCCGGTCCAGATCGCCGAAGACCTGATCCATCTCGAGGCTGCCCGCGCTGAGCGGCACCATCGAGTACCAGGGCGCCAGCCAGCGCCGCTGCTCCGCGAGCACCGTCTCGACGGTGACCGACTCGTCCAGGTCGTCGATGTCCTCGAAGGCGGCGATGGCGCACTTCTTCCGGATCGCGCCCGGGGTGGTCGCACCGAGCGCGTCGACGGTGCCGTGACTCGGCTTGAGCCGGCCGGCCAGGGTGAGGAGCAGCGCGTCCTGGTCGCGGCCGGCGGGCATCTGCACGGCGTGCAGGCCGGGGCCGAACTGCAGGTCGATGCCCTGGAACAGGGGACCGTGCTCCCCGTCGACGCCGATGTTCACCGCCGTGAGCTGTACGTCGTTCGGCTGGTCGTCATCCATGCGGGGCTCTCCGGAGGGTCGTCGGCGCAGGTCGGTAGCAATCCTACGGTGGCTGCCCGACGGTGCCGCGCCCACCGTCGGGCGCGCGGTGGCCGCACGGTCGACCCCGGGAACGGGCGAGGGCGCCCCGACCGGTGGTCGGAGCGCCCTCGGGTGCTCGTTGCTACGAAGCGACGATCAGAACGCGGCCTCGTCGAGGTCCATCGCCTGGTTGTCGACGGCCGCGACGACGTCCTTGACGGAGGTCAGCAGCGGCAGCATGTTGGCGGCGAAGAACTTCGCGACGCCGACCTTGCCCTCGTAGAAGGACTTGTCGGCACCGGCGGCGCCACCGTCGATCGCGGCCTGCGCGATGACGGCCTGGTGCAGCAGACGCCAGCCGATCATGAGGTCGCCGAAGGCCATGAGGAAGCGCACCGAGCCGAGGCCCACCTTGTACAGCTCCGACGGCTCCTGCTGCGAGGCGAGCGCGAAACCGGTGAGCGTGGCGGCCATGGCCTGCACGTCCTCGGCGGCGGTCTTCAGCAGCGCGACGTCGGCGGCGAAGGCGCCACCGGCGTTGGCCTCGATGAACGCGGTGATCTGGCCGGCGATGTGGCCGAGCGCGGCGCCGCGGTCGCGGAGGATCTTGCGGAAGAAGAAGTCCTGCGCCTGGATGGCGGTGGTGCCCTCGTACAGCGAGTCGATCTTAGAGTCGCGGACGTACTGCTCGATCGGGTAGTCCTGCAGGAAGCCGGAGCCGCCGAAGGTCTGCAGCGACTCGGTGCCGAGCAGCGTGAACGCGCGCTCGGAGCCGACGCCCTTGACGATCGGGAGCAGCAGGTCGTTGACCTTGAACGCCATCTCCTCGTCGGCACCCGAGACGGGGGTCGCGGTGCGGACGTCCTGGTGCGCGGCGGTGTACAGGTACACGGCGCGCAGGCCCTCGGCGTACGCCTTCTGCGTGAGCAGCGAGCGACGCACGTCCGGGTGGTGCGTGATGGTCACGCGCGGCGCGGTCTTGTCGGCCATCTGGGTCAGGTCGGCGCCCTGGACGCGCTGCTTGGCGTAGTCCAGCGCGTTGAGGTAGCCGGTCGAGAGGGTGCCGATGGCCTTGGTGCCGACCATCATGCGGGCGTGCTCGATGACCTTGAACATCTGCGCGATGCCCTTGATCTCCTCGCCCACGAGCCAGCCCTTGGCGGGCTTGCCGTGGCCGCCGAAGGTGACCTCACAGGTGGTGGAGGTCTTGATGCCCATCTTGTGCTCGACGCCGGTGACGTAGACGCCGTTCTCCTCGCCGAGGTTGCCCTGCTCGTCGAAGTGGTGCTTCGGCACGAAGTACAGGCCCAGGCCCTTGGTACCCGGGGCGCCGCCCTCGGGGCGCGCGAGCACGAGGTGGAAGGTCGACTCGAACATGCCGTCCATCACCGCGGACGTGATGAAGCGCTTCACGCCCTCGATGTGCCAGGAGCCGTCCTCCTGCTTGATGGCCTTGGTGCGGCCGGCGCCCACGTCCGAGCCGGCGTCCGGCTCGGTGAGCACCATGGTGGCGTTCCAGTTGCGCTCGGCGGCGATCTTCGCCCACTTCTTCTGCTCGTCAGTGCCCTCGTCGAAGAGGATCTGCGCGAAGCCGGGGCCCGCGGCGAACATGAAGACGGGCGGGTTGGCGCCGAGGAAGAGCTCGCCGATGCCCCAGTACAGGTTGCGGGGGACGTCGGTGCCGCCCAGCTCGTCGTTCAGGCCCAGGTAGGCCCAGCCGCCGTCGGCGAAGATCGCCTGCGACTTCTTGAAGGCCTCGTTGATCTTGACCTCGTGGGTCTCCGGGTTGAAGACCGGCGGGTTGCGGTCGGCCTCGGCGAAGGACTCCGCGATGGGGCCCTCGGCCTGACGGGCCGCCTCGCGCAGCATCTCCTTGGCGGTGTCCTCGTCGAGGTCGCCGTACGCACCGGAAGCCAGCACCTCGCCGACGCCGAGATCCTCGAAGAGGTTGAACTCGATGTCGCGGACGTTGCTCTTGTAATGGCCCATGGGGCTGTTCCACCTTCTCAGATCAGGCTGTCGGACTGTTACCTCTCGGTAAGTTACCGCTCGGTAATATCCATAGGATAACGCGCTCGCCGCGTGCGAACAAGTGCAAGCACCCCTAGGGTGCGATCGCCTCCCCGCGCCGACGACGTGCGCGAACGGCCAGGTCAGTACCTGTGCCGTGGTACGGATCACTCTCGCGCCATTCCACGTGCTCCACCACCATGTCCTCGGGGAGCGCCTCCGACAGCTCGGCGGCGCCGAAGGTCGGCAGGCCGGGGTGCGAGTCCGCCTTCTCGTGGGCCAACAGAAGCAGCAGCCCGCCCGGTGCCAGTGACTGCGCGACCTTCGCGATCGCCGCCGCCCGGTCCTCCGGATCGGGGTGCAGGTACGCCCAGACGGCCAGGTCGTAGGGCTGATCGGGGATGTCGTCGGTGGTGATGTCGAGCGGGGTCCAGTGCAGCCGGGCGCGGACGGTGCGCGGCGAGCGGGCGGCCACCGTCGCCGCCTTGTCGAGCCCGACGCGCGAGAAGTCGACCGCGGTCACGTCCCACGCGCGGGTCGCGAGCCACAGCGCGTGCCGCCCCTCGCCGGCGCCCACGTCGAGGGCCCGGCCGGGCGGCAGCACGGTCACCTGCTCGACGATCCACGGGTCGGGTGGCGTTCCCCACACCAGCTCGGTGGCGCGGTACCGGTCGTCCCACTCCTGCGCGCCGCGGACCTGCTTCTCCTCGCGTGCCAGCGCGGCGGGGGAGAGCGGCCCGATGCCGCCCTCCTCCCGCTCCTGATCGGTGCGGTCGATGCCGTCCGGGGTGGTGTCGGGGGTGCTCACAGCAGGGCCTCCTTGAGGTAGGCCACGTCGTCGGCGAGGCCCTCGGACGGGGTCTCGAGGATGATCGGGGCGCCGGCGGCGCGGGCGACGTCGGCCAGCAGATCGGGGTCGATGGTGCCGTCCTGCAGGTTGGCGTGCCGGTCGCGGGCGGAGTCGAACTCGTCGCGCGAGTTGTTCAGGTGCACGAGGTCGATGCGGCCGGTGATCGCTTTGACCCGCTCGACGATGCCCATCAGCTCCTCGCCGCCCGCCCAGGCGTGGCAGGTGTCGAGGCAGAAGCCTGCGCCCTGGTCGCCGACCGCGTCCCACAGCCGGTCGATGGTCTCGAGCTGGCGCGCGATCGCCCCGTCGCCGCCCGCGGTGTTCTCGATGAGGATCGGCACGCCGAAGCCGCCCTTCTCCTCCTGGCGGGTGAAGAGCTTGCGCCAGTTGTCGATTCCGGCCAGCAGGTCCTCGCCGTCGCGCAAGTGTCCGCCGTGCACGACGAGCCCGAAGGCGCCGAGGTCGGCGGCCGCCGCGGCCTGCTGCTCGACGGCCTTGCGGCTCGGCATCCGGAGCCGGTTGTTCAGGCTCGCGACGTTGATGACGTAGGCCGAGTGCACCACGATCTCCAGCGGCGAATCCTTGAGCGCCTGTGTCTGCGGGTGCGGCTCCGGCTTCTTCCAGCTCTGAGGGTCGGAGACGAACATCTGGATCACGTCCACCCCCAGCTGTTCGGCCGTCTCGACGGGGTGGGTGTCACTGCGGACATGGGCTCCGATGCGCATGCGTCCAGCGTAGTGGCTCGCCCGCCCGCGGGTCGGCGGGTCGGTGTCTCTCCTGCGGGAGCCATGCGTGCGACGCATGGCCCGGTCTTCGCAGGTAGAAGGCGAATCCGTGAGGAATGCCATGCGTCGGACGCATGTCCCGGTCTCGGTGGTCCGCCGTCGTGCCCGGTCGTGCGGCGACCCGGCGACGGAGATCGCCTCCGTGGAGCGACCACGAGCGCCGCGCGGGGGACGTCGACGCCGCGTGGGGGACAACCGCTCCCCCACGGGAGGAGCGGCGTTCGGTGGGGGAGGAACCGTCCCCCACGCCCCGTCGACGCGGCGCGGGGGATGATCGCTGTGGCCGCGCTGTCTCGGCGTGCCTGTGGAGGACCGCGGTCCTGTGGATGACGGTGCCCGCGCACCCGGTTCGCGGTCCGAGCGCGGGAGGGCGGCGGCTTAGCGTGACGCCATGATGGTCGTGCGGACGACGGCGTGGAGGGGCGAACCCGCGGACGCGTACGAGCGCTGGGCGGGACTCGAGGCACGCGCCGCGGAGGAGCTCGACGCGGCGCTCGACCGCGCGGCGGCGGAAATCCGCAGTGGAGGTGGCGAACTCGCGGCCCGTCTCGCCACGATCGAGCTCCCCGCCGCCGTGCCGCCTGGCGGCGGGGTGCCGGCACCGTCGACCCCGGTGCGGGGGCCGGGCCGGCCGGCGTCCGCCGCGCAGCGGGACCGGGAGAACCGCGCCCGCCTCGCCGCGGATCTGGCAGCCGCATCGCCCGGTCCGCGGCGGCGGTTGCTCGAGACGATCGACGCGCGGCTGCGCGAGCTGGGCCGCGGCGGCGAGACGGTGCAGCTGTTCGAGTACGACCCGGACGCCTTCGGCGGCGACGGCGCGGTGGCGGTCGCGATCGGCGATCTCGACACCGCCCGCACCATCGGCGTCGTGGTCCCGGGCATGGGCACCACGGCGGTGTCGATCGGGGCGGTCACCCGCAACGCCGCGAACCTGCAGGTCGCCGCCCGGCGCGCGGACCCGGCGACGTCGACCGCGACCCTGGCGTGGATCGGGTACGACGCCCCGTCGGGCCGGGCGGCCGTCGCGCAGGTCCTCACCGGTGCCCACGCCCGACGGGGCGCCGCCGAGCTGCGGGCAGACCTCGACGACCTCGCGCGGATGCGGCCCGACGATCCGCGGGTCGTGGTGTTCGGCCACAGCTACGGCGCGACCACGGCGACCACGGCGGGCGCGGGCGGGGCGCTGGCGGGCACCGTCGACGCGATGGTGCTGCTCGGCTCCCCGGGTGCCGGCCCGGTGCGGTCCGCGTCGGAGCTGGGGATGCCGGTCTTCGTGGCCCGCGATTCCGACGATCCGATCCCTCGGGTCGGCGCGACGGACGGCGCCGCGCAGGGGCTTCGCCGGTGGTTCGGCGTGGAGCTGGGGCTCGGGATGGACCCGGCGGCACCGTCGTTCGGGGCGACGGCGGTGGACGCCGAGGGGCCCACCGGATTCGGCATGGGGGCGCACTCGGGGTACTTCGATGAGGGCTCGCGGGCGCTGGACGCGTTCGCGACGATCCTGACGGGAGGGGGAGCGGATGTCCGGTGACGAGGTGGACATCGGGGAGCTGGAACGCGTCGCCGCGGGGTGGGAGGACGCGGCCGAGGGGTTCGCCGAGCAGGCCGCGCGGTGGCGGGCGGCGACGGGGCCGCCGGAGGTGCTGGCCTTCGCGGCCCGCGCGGCCGCGACGCTCACCGCCCATGGGGAGGCGGCGAGCGCCGCGGCGCGGCGGCTGCGGGACTACTGCGCGACGGTCGTGGCGGCGGACGAGGACGGCGCCCGCAGCGTGCGGTGCGCGATCCAGGCCGCGGCCAGCATGAGCACCACGCCGATCGCGGAGGTCACCGAGACGCCCGCGTCGAAGGCCTGACCGGCGGCCCGGACCAGGCCGTCGGCAGCCTCGGCCGGCAGCTGCGTGGCGACGTGGTGCGCCCCGGCGAGGGTCTCGCCGGCGTCGGCCGCCTGCTCGGCGGTGAGGCCGGCGGGCAGCGCGAGCTTCGCGGCGTAGGCCCCGGCGAGGATCGAGCCGAGGACGGCGGTGCCGAGCACGGAGCCGAGCTCGTACGCGGTCTCCGAGACGGCCGAGGCCGCGCCCGCCTTCTCGGCGGGCACCGACGAGACGATGAGGTCGTTCGACAGCGTCTCGGCGGCGCCGATGCCCACGCCGAGCATCGCGAAGGCGATGAGCACGGCGAGCGTGGACTCCGGCGAGGCGAAGGCCATCACCACGGCGTACGCGGCGGCGGAGACGAGCATGCCGCCCACCACCACGGTCGACGGGGCGATCCACCGCACGACCCGCACCACGTACAGGCCCGCGACCATCATCGTGATCAGACCCGGGACCAGCGCCCAGCCGGCGTCCATCGGGCTCATCCCCACCACCAGCTGGAGGTGCTGCGAGACGAAGAACATGAAGCCGACCAGCGAGAAGACGCTGAGCAGGTTCACCGCGACGGCGCCCGAGAAGCGACGGTCCGCGAACAGCCGCACGTCCAGCATCGGGTCCGGGCGGCGCAGCTGCCGGCGCAGGAACAGTCCGGTGGACACCACGCCGACGACCAGCGCCACCGCGACGATCGCGAGGTCGCCGCCCTTGGCGAGGGTCTTCACCGCGTAGACGATCGGGGTCAGCGCGAGCAGCGAGAGCACGATCGACACCGGGTCGATGCGGCCCGGATTGGGGTCGCGCGACTCGGGGACGAAGATGGGCGCCAGCACCAGGAGCGGGATCAGCACGGGCACGGCCATGAGGAAGACCGAGCCCCACCAGTAGTGCTCCAGCAGGAAGCCGCCCACGATGGGGCCGAGCGCGGCGCCGCCGGCGAAGCACGACGCCCACACGGCGATCGCGAGCCGACGCTGCTGCGGATCGGTGAAGATGTTGCGCAGCAACGAGAGCGTGGACGGCATCAGCATCGCGCCGAAGAAGCCGAGGCCCGCGCGGGCGGCGATGAGCGCGCCCGCGGTGGGGGCGTACGCGGCCACGACCGACATCGCGGCGAAACCCGTCGCGCCCAGCAGGAGGAGGCGGCGCCGGCCCAGCCTGTCGCCCAGGCTGCCCATGGAGACGAGCAGGCCGGCCAGCACCAGCGGGTAGACGTCGATGATCCACAGCTGCTGCGCCGCCGTCGGGCCGAGCGTGGCGGCGATCGAGGGCAGCGCGAAGCCGAGCACGGTCCCGTCGATCGAGACCAGGAGGACGGGGAGCATCAGGACCGCGAGCGCACCCCAGTCGCGCACCGTGGCGCGCGGGGACGCGGTCGTGGTGGGGAGCGTGGTGGTCATGGCGGCACTTCCTGAGGTGTCGTGGCTTTTCGAGTTCGTCGTTACTGTACCAGCTGGACGGTACAGAAACGAGAGACCGCGATCACCCCTACGATGCGAGGTGTGCCACCCCCTCCCGCCGCCCGCGCCAAACTGCTCGACGCCTTCGTGAAGATCCTCATCGAGCACGGCGAACGCGCCGCGACGCTCGAGGCCGTCGCCGCGGAGGCCGGCGTCAGTAAGGGCGGGCTGCTCTACCACTTCGGGTCGAAGAAGGCCCTGGTCGACGGGCTGTGCGACTGGCTCGACGAGCTCGTCGCCGCCGACGTCGAGCTGATGGCCGCCGCGCCCGAGGGAGCGGTGGAGTACTACGTGCGCACGTCGAACTACGACGACTCGCAGCTCGACCGCGCGATCGTCGCGGTGCTGCGGCTGAGCCAGGCGGCGAACGATCGCGCCGAGCGCGCGATCCGCTCGATGCAGGACCGCTTCCTCGCGACGGTGCAGGACCAGGTGCCCGACGAGGCCACCGCCCGCGCGGTCCTGCTCCTCGGCGACGGCCTCTACTACGACGCCGCCCTCAGCGGCGGCCGCCGCCGCGCCACCGATGAGCAGATGGCCGGACTGCTGGCCGTCGTCGCCCGCATGGTCGACGGGGCGCCCTGACGGCGGACCGGCCGTCGGGAGTAGGTCAGCGGGTGGACGCCGTCTCGTCGACGGGGTCCCACACATCACCCGGCAGGTCGCCGGGGAGGTTCGGGTTGCCGCGCCCGACGAACCGGTCATCGACGCCGCGCTTGGTCATCGCGTCGTAGTCGCGGAGCGCACCGAAGGCCCACTTGCCGAGCAGGGCGATCGCGATCAGGTTCACCGTCGCCATGAGCGCCATCGCGACGTCGGCGAGCATCCAGACGGTGTCGAGCTCGGCGAGGGTGCCGACGCCGACGGCGGCGAGGACGAGGGTCTGCAGGACGCGCAGTCGCTGTCCCTCCAGGCCGAGGAAGTTGAGGTTGATCTCGGCGTAGGAGTAGTTGCCGATGATCGACGAGAACGCGAAGACGAAGACCAGCAGGGCCATCGGCACCGTCGTCCAGGTACCGAGGACGGCCGAGATCGAGTCCTGCGTGAGCACGGCGCCGCCGGACTCGGGCTCGCTGCCCGGCGTGTAGACGCCGGAGACCAGCACGATGAAGGCGGTCGCGGTGCACACGACGATGGTGTCGACGAAGACGCCGAACGACTGGATCAGACCCTGCTTCACCGGATGCGAGACGGTCGCGGTCGCCGCGGTGTTGGGCGCGCTGCCCATGCCGGCCTCGTTGGAGAACAGGCCGCGCTTCACGCCGTTGAGCAGGGCGGCCAGGATGCCGCCGGCGGTGCCTGCGAGGGCCTCGTCGAGCCCGAACGCGCCGGCCACGATCTGCCGGATCACCTCGGGGAAGGCCGTGATGTTGAGGGCCACGATCACCAGTGCGATGGCGACGTAGATCAGCGCCATGACGGGCAGGATCACCTCGGCGACCCTCGCGATCCGTCGCACCCCGCCGTAGAGGATCGGTGCCGTGATCACCATGAGGCCCACGGCGATCCACGCGGTGTCGACGTGGAACGTGGCGGCGAGGGAGCCGCCGATCGTGTTGGCCTGCACCATGTTGAAGGCGAAACCGAAAGCGAAGATCAGCAGCACGGCGAAGACCATGCCCCAGCGGCGCGAGCCGAGTCCGCGCTGGATGTAGTACGCCGGCCCGCCCCGGAAGCTGCCGTCCGCGTTGCGCACCTTGAACATCTGCGCGAGCGTCGCCTCGACGAACGCCGTCGCCATGCCGACCAGCGCCACGACCCACATCCAGAACACCGCGCCCGGGCCGCCGAGGACGAGCGCAACGCTCACGCCCGCGATGTTGCCGGTGCCCACGCGCGAGGCGAGGCCCACGCAGAACGCCTGGAACGACGAGATGCCGCCCTCGGCGTCCGAGCGGGACGAGCCGATCGCGCGGATCATCTTGGGCAGCAGTCGGACCTGGACGAACCGGGTGCGGATCGTCATGTAGGCGCCGACGCCCAGCAGCAGGTAGATCAGCACGTAGTTGTACAGGTTCGTGCTGAGCCAACCGATGCCGGTGTTGACGTGGTCGAAGAGCGAGGTCATCCGTTCCTCTCGTGAAGCGTGCGGTGAAACGATGGTTTCACGGGCGCGGCGACGGCACCGTCGGGCCTCCCGTGCGCGGGCCGGGCGCCGCTACGCACTGCTAATTGAGTGACCCTCAGTAGGGTCTTTACCCCGGCCTGACCAGCGGGTAGGTTGGACGCCATGCCATCGATCTTCATCTCCGGCGGTGCCTCGGGCATCGGCCGGGCCACTGCCCTGCGCTTCCTGTCCGAGGGGTGGACGGTGGGCGTCTACGACGTCAACGCCGCCGCGCTGGAGGAGTTGAAGGCCGAGCACCCCGCGATCGTGACCGGCACGCTCGACGTGACCGACTACGACCAGTGGGAGGCCGCGCTCGCCGATTTCACGCAGCACACCGGCGGCGGCCTGACGGTGCTCGACAACAACGCGGGCGTGCTCTTCGGCGGCGACCTCGACGAGATCACGCCGCAGCAGATCAAGCTGCAGATCGACATCGACGCGCTCGGCGTCACCTACGGCGCGAAGGCGGCGCTGCCCTACCTCAGGGGGCAGCCGGGCGCGCACCTGGTGAACATCAGCTCGGCGTCGGCGATCTACGGCCAGCCCGGCATCGCGACCTACAGCGCCGCGAAGTTCTACGTCTCCGGCTTCACCGAGGCGCTGGAGCTGGAGTGGGAGAAGCACGGCATCCGCGTCGTCGCGATCTGGCCGCTGTGGGCGAAGACGGCGCTCGCCGAGACCGACGCCAAGAGCACGCGCACCCTCGGCGTGAACATCACGCCCGAAGAGGTCGCAGAGCAGGTGTGGAACTCCGTGCACCCCGGAATCCGGGTGCCCTTCCTGCCCCGGGTCCACTATTCCGTCGGAACCCTGACCACGCTGCTGTCCAATTCGAGTAAATTCGCCCCGAGGTCGGTCGTGCGGCTGATCAACCAGATCACCAGCCAGTAGTACCCGCCGGCTGCATTTCCCATCCGAGAAGGAGTCTCCACCACCGTGATTCAGACCACGATGCAGGACGGCGAGCTGACTATCGCCCGTCTCGTCGAGTACAGCCGCCGCGTCTTCCCCGAGGCCAAGATCACCACGTGGACCGGTGAGGGCCTGCGCGATCTGTCCTTCGCCGAGGTCGGCGACAAGGCCGCGCAGCTGGCCCACGCCCTGACCAAGCTGGGCGTGCAGCGGGGCGACCGTGTGGCGACGTTCATGTGGAACAACAACGAGCACCAGGTGGCCTACGCCGGCGTGCCCGCGATGGGCGCCGTGCTCCACACCCTGAATCTGCGCCTCTCGCCCGAGCAGGCCGTGTTCATCATCAACCAGGCCGACGACAAGGTGATCCTCGTCGACGCCTCCGTCGCGCCGCTGCTCGGCAAGTACCTGGCCGCGACCCCGAACGTGCAGCACGTCATCGTCGCGAACGGCCCGAAGGAGGCGCTCGAGGCGCCCGAGGGCATCACGGTGCACTCCTTCGACGAGCTCATCGCGGGCGAGCCGACCACGTTCGCGTGGCCCGAGATCTCGGAGCGCGACGCGGCCGTCATGTGTTACACCTCCGGCACCACGGGCGACCCCAAGGGCGTCGTCTACAGCCACCGCAGCATCTGGTTGCACTCGATGCAGGTGAACTCGTCGTCGGGCATGGCGCTCGGCAATGCCGACTCCGTGCTCGCGATCGTGCCGATGTTCCACGTCATGTCGTGGGGCCTGCCCTTCGCGGCGATGATGGGCGGCATCACGCTGATCATGCCCGACCGCTTCCTGCAGCCCGAGCCGCTGCTGCAGATCCTCGACGCCACGAAGGCCACCTTCGCCGCGGCCGTGCCCACCATCTGGGCCGGCGTCGCCGCGCAGCTCGCCGTGAAGCCGCAGGACATCTCGCACCTGCGCGAGGTCGTCGTCGGCGGCGCGGCCGTGCCCCCGTCGATGATCCGCGCCTTCGACAAGCTCGGCACCCGCATCGTGCACGCCTGGGGCATGACGGAGACCTCGCCGCTCGGCTCGGTCTCGCGCCCGCCCTTCGGCATCGAGGACGAGACCGAGGAGTTCGCCTACCGCGTCACGCAGGGCCGCTTCCCCGCGTCGGTGCAAGCCCGCCTCATCGACGACGAGGGCAACGAGCAGCCCTGGGACGGCGAGGCCGCCGGCGAGCTCGAGGTGCGCGGGCCCTGGATCACGGGTGCCTACTACTCGCCCGAGGGCAACGTCTCCGACGAGTCGAAGTTCCACGACGGCTGGCTCCGCACCGGCGACGTCGCGTCGATCAGCCCGGACGGCTTCATGACCATCCGCGACCGCACCAAGGACATGATCAAGACCGGCGGCGAGTGGATCAGCTCCGTCGAGCTCGAGAACACGGTCATGAGCAACCCCACCATCGCCGAGGCCGCCGTCGTCGGCGTGCCCGACGAGAAGTGGGACGAGCGTCCCTTCGTGCTGGCCGTGGTCAAGGACGCCGCCGACGCGGACGCCGAGGCGCAGCGCGCTTTCCTCACCGATCTGCTGCCGAAGTGGCAGGTCCCCGAGCGCTGGGCCTTCGTCACCGAGGTGCCCAAGACCTCTGTCGGCAAGTTCGACAAGAAGCTCATCCGCGCCGAGTACGCCGACGGGACCTACACCGTCGTGGAGTCGCGCGGCTGACGCAGCACTGACGACGGGGCCGCCGCAGCCGGAAGGCTGCGGCGGCCCTTGTTCTTTCCGGCGATTCTTACGATTCCGTGAGGTATGCGGACGACCCTCGCCCGCGGGCTGTCCGCGTGCCACGCTGGATCCATGACCGAGGAGACCGCGAGCCACACGACCGCCTGGGCCGCCGCGCTGGCGGGTGTCCTGGCCGGGACGGCCGGGCTGGCGGTGGCGGAACTCGTCGCCGCCGTCGTCGCGCCCGGCGCCAGCACGCTGTTCGCGGGCGGGGCCGCGGTCATCGACGCCGCGCCGCCGTGGCTCAAGGACTTCGCCGTCGAGTCCTTCGGTACCGCCGACAAGGCGGTCCTGCTCGGCTCGATGGGCGTGGTGCTCGCTCTGGGGGCCGCGGCCGCGGGCCTGCTCGAACTGCGCCGCCCGCCCTGGGGCGCAGGGCTGTTCGGCCTCGTCGGGATCGTCGGCGCGCTGATCGCGATCCTGCGCCCGGACGCCACGGCGACCTGGGCGGTCCCGAGCCTCGTGGGCATCGCGACGTCGATCCTCGTCCTGCGCCTGGCGATCCGCCGCCTCCGCCTCCGCCCCGCGCCCGACGCCCCGGAGGACGCCGCCGGGATGGACCGGCGCGGCTTCCTCCTCGTCGCCGGCGCAGCCGCGGGGACGACGGTGCTGGCCCTCGCCGGGGCCCGCCTGCTCTCGGCGGGCGCGACGGCGGTGAAGGCGGCGCGCGAGACGCTCCGCCTGCCCGCGCCGCGGACCCTCGCACCACCGGCCCCGGCCGACCCGCCGATCGCCGGGCTCACTCCCTACGTCACGCCCACGGCGGACTTCTACCGCATCGACACCGCCCTGCGCATCCCGCAACTCGACCCCGCGGACTGGTCGCTCCGCGTCCACGGCATGGTCGACGCTCCCTTCACCCTCACCTGGGACGAGCTGCTCGCGCTGCCGCTGGAGGAGCACCACGCCACGCTCGCGTGCGTCAGCAACGAGGTGGGCGGCGACCTCATCGGTAACGCGCTCTGGCTCGGCCACCCGATCCGGAACCTGCTGGAGCGGGCGCGGCCCCGAGCCGGCGCCGACATGGTGCTCTCGCGCAGCAGCGACGGCTTCACCGCGGGCACCCCTTTGGAGGTGCTGCGCGACCCCGCCCGCGCCTCCCTGCTGGCGATCGGCATGAACGGGGCGCCGCTGCCCGTGATCCACGGCTTCCCCGCCCGGCTCGTGGTCCCCGGCCTGTACGGCTATGTGTCGGCGACCAAGTGGGTGACCTCGCTCAAGGTCACGACCTTCGCGGAGGATCAGGGTTACTGGACTCCGCGGGGCTGGTCGGCGCTCGGACCGATCAAGGTGCAGTCGAGGATCGACGTGCCGCGCGGCCCCGTCTCCGCCGGCGCGGTTACGGTGGCGGGGGTCGCCTGGGCGCAGCACACCGGCATCGGCGGCGTCGAGGTCCGCGCCGACTCCGGCGCGTGGGTGCCCACCCGCCTCGCCGACACCGTCGGCCCGGACACCTGGCGGCAGTGGAGCGTCTCCCTCCCGCTCGACCGCGGCGAGCACACCCTCGAGGTGCGCGCCACCGACGCCGAGGGCAGGGTCCAGACCGACGCGAAGGCGCCGCCCGCCCCCGACGGTGCCACCGGATGGCACCGCGTCAGCGTCGTCGCCCGCTGAGGCGCTCGGCGCCGTCTATCTAGATGGAGCCTTCCTGCTCGACGACGACGATGCTGGCGGCGCTGACGGGCACAGCCTTGTGCTCGTCGCCGATCTCCGCCACGCAGACGAGCCCGGGGGCGAGCCGCCGCACGTGCTCGTCGCCGCAGTCGTCGCGGTAGTGCATGTCGACCTCGCCGGCGACGACGATGAACACCTCCGTTCCGTCGTTCCGGTGCCACACGTACTCCGAGTCGGTCCAGTGCAGGCGCACGGTCGCGGGGGAGATCGTGGCGAGGGGCAGCGCATCCCACGGCCGATCGGGGGTGAATTCGTCACTCGCGATGAATCGCATGGTCAGCGTCCAGCGACGCACAGGCTGGACGGGTCCTCCATCACCACGCGCACGCCGTAGCCCACGTCGGAGGAGAGCTGGGTCAGCAGGTAGGCGGCCACCGTCGAGATCCGGGTGACGTCCGTGAGGTCGAGGACGATGGTGCTGCCGCTCTGCGCGCGGCCCAGGCTCAGGGCCTCGTGCACGACCTCCTCCACGGCGACGAAGTCCACCTCGCCGCGCAGGCGCAGCACCGTCCGGCCGGTCGACGGGTCGGTGGTGACGGACGCGACGGCGCTCACCGGGGTGATCGACCGGTTCAGCAGGTGCAGCCCGAACTCGCTGCTCATCCGCTGCAGTACCGCGACGCCGCGGCTGGAGTTGCCGGCCTCGTCGAGCGGCGGGCTGAACACGCAGATGCCGTACTCGCCCGGCGTCGCGGCGACGATGCCGCCACCCACGCCGGACTTGGCGGGGATGCCCACGGACACCATCCAGGCGCCCGAGCGGTCGTACATGCCGCAGCCCGTCATCACCGAGAGCGTGTGCTGCGCGACCGCCGCACTCACCACCCGCTCGCCGGTGACGGGGTTGACGCCGCCGTTGGCGAGGGTGCCGCCCATCACCGCGACGTCGTGCGCGTCCACCAGGAGAGAGCACTGCCGGAAGTACGGGTCGAGCGCGTCCTCGATGGGGACGCGCAGCGCGTCCGTCGACCGGGCGAGCGCGGCCAGGGCGAGGTTGCGGAAGCCCGTCTCCGACTCCGACCGGTAGACCGCCTCGTCCAGCTCCAGGTCGCGGCCGGCGAAGCGCGACAGTCCCTCCCGGATCGCGGCGAACCGTTCGGCACCGTCGGCCCCCGGGATCAGCGACGTCGAGACGATCGCGCCCGCGTTGATGAGGGGGTTCTCCGGCCGGCCCGACGGGTCGAAGCTGATGCCGTTGAAGGCCTCGCCGCTGGGCTCGACGCCGATCCGCTCCAGCACCGCCTCGGTCCCCAGCGCCTCGAGGGCCAGCGCGTACACGAAGGGCTTGCTCATCGACTGGATGGTGAAGGGAACGCGGTAGTCGCCGGCGCCGTAGCTGTGCCCGTGGACGGACACCGACGCCACGCCGAAGGCCTCCGGGTCCGCCGTCGCCAACTGGGGGATGTAGTCGGCGACGGCGCCCGGGTGCTCCTCGCGGCGCACGTCGTCGAGCACGCGGGCCATCGCCGCGTTGACGGGGTTGTCGGTGAACCCGGTGAGGCCGCCGGGGCGCTGGTCCGTGCTCGTCTCGCTCATACCGCCAAGCTATCCGACGGTGACCGCCCCCGCCGCCTCGCCGATCCAGGGCAGCACCGCGGCGCGCACGTCGACCCGCCGGGGCAGCAGGCCACCGGCGACGAACAGGTCGGCGGCGCGCTGCTGTTCGTCGAGGAAGTCCTCGGTCACGGGGCCGACGCCGAAGGGGCGCCCGCGCACCGCGGCCTCCCAGGCGTCGAGATCCGCGGGCAATCCGCGCGCCGCGGCGTCGTCGGCGAAGTACGCGGCCGCCTCTCGCGGGTTCGCGGTGACCCAGGCGTCGGACTCGGCGAGCGCGGCCAGGACGGCGCGCACAGCCTCCGGGTTCTCCTCGGCGAGCCGGCGGGAGGTGAACCACAGCGACGGGTGGCTGAACACCGACGCGGTGTCCACGAGCGTCACCAGCTCCGCCCGCGACTCCACGGCGGCGAGGCCGGGGTAGGCTCCGACCCAGGCGTCGATGTCGCCCGCCAGTAGCGCCTCGCCGCCCGCGTGCACGTCGACGTCGACGGGCTCGATGTCGGCCCAGGTGAGCCCGGCGTCGTCGAGCGCGAACAGCACGAGGGTGGTCTGCCACGACCCGTGCGCCACGCCCACGCGCTTGCCGCGCAGGTCAGCGGGGGAGGTGATCCCGCTGCCGGCCAGCGCGACGATCCGCCCGTTCTCGACGCGCGGCCCCGAGATGCCCAGGTAGACCACGTCGTGCCCGGCGCCGAGCGCCGTGATCGGCGGCGTGAAGCCGGTGCCGATCACGTCGTAGCCGCCGTCGGCGAAGAGCCAGTCCGAGTGCAGCGTCGGCAGGCCCGACCGCGGGTCGACGGCCGGCGGCTCGGGGAGGTCGCGCAGGTCGACCCACTCGACGTCGGGGATCGACCGTTCGAGGATGCCGCGGTGGCGCAGGACGAACAGGGAGTTGTTGTGCGGGAAGTATCCGACGCGCAGCGTCATGGTGTGTGCTCCTTGGATTTCCGGGTCAGACGAGGCCGTGCGCGCGGGCGCGGTCGAGGAGGCCGCTGCGGCCCCACTGCGCGACGAGGTTGCTGGGATCGAACTCCTGCGTACCGCCGACCGCCTCGCCGATGGCCTGGTACTGGGCGCCCTCCTCCAGCAGCACCACGAACTTCGCGAGCGCCAGGAGGCCATCGCGGCCGATCACGTTGACGCCGCCGTTGGCCTCGAAGATCGCCGCCAGGTGGGGGTCCCGCTCCAGCTCGCCGAGGATGAACTCGCCGGCGCCGATCGTGCGGTCGATGTGCGGCGGGATCGAGCGCGAGAGGGTGAGCCGCTGGGACGCGGCGTAGCGGATCGGGAGCGGACGGTGCGTCTGCGCGAACCCGCCGAGCCACGGGGTGTGCACGTGCACGACCGAGGTGATCTCGGGGTGCGCGCGGAACAGGTCCGCGTAGGCGGTGACGAAGCCCGCGCCGCCCTCGCCCTGCAGGACCTCGCCGTCGAACGTGGCGACGACGGGGCGGGCGATCGGGGCGTCGGCCCACGGGCCGGGCTCGTTGAGAGCGACCGCGGCCTCGGTGCCGGGGATGCGCTCGACGAAGTTGACGGTGCCGTTGGCGGAGACGGTGCCGGTCTCGCGGAAGACGCGGAAGGCCTTCTGCGCGTCGCGGGCGGTGGCGTCGACGAAGGCGAGCGCCGTGTCGTCGAGGGGGAGCACGGTGGTCATGACGGTCCTTTCGGTGGTGGTCATCCGGCGCGCAGGGCGGGCGCGCGCAGATCGGTGGGAATGCTGCTCCGGAGCAGGGGGAGGACCTCTTCGCCGACCCGGTAGGCCTCCTCGAGGTGCGGATTGCCGGCCAGGATGAAGGCGTCGACGCCGAGCTCGCGGAGCTCGTCGAGCCGCTCGGCGACCTGCTCGTAGCTGCCGACGAGGCCGAAGGCCGGGCCGCCGCGGATCAGGCTGAAGCCGCACCACACGTTGGGCTGCACCTCGAGGTCGCGGTAGCCGGTGATGGTGGTGGGCACCCAGCCGGCGATCCGGGCGGCGCCCACGGAGTCGCCCTGCGCGGCGCGTTCGGCGGCGCCGCGGTCGACGAACGCCCAGCCCTTCTCGATCTCGGCCCAGGCGGCCTCCTCCGTGTGCCGGGCGACGACGTCGATCCGGACCGCGAACTTCGGTGTGCGGCCGAGCTTCTCCGAGTGCGCGCGCACCCCGTCGAACTTGGCGCGGAGGTCGGCGTAGGGCTCCAGCCAGGAGAGGTAGTAGTCGGCGTGCCGCCCCGCGGCCTCGACGGCCGCGCCGGAGGAGCCGGAGAAGTACACCTCGGGGAAGGACTGCTCCGCGAGCAGCGGCGGCAGCGCGGCACCGTCGGTGCGGTAGAACCGGCCGTCGTGGTGGAGGGGCTCGCCCCGCCAGACTCCGCGCAGCACGTCGAGGAACTCGCTGGTGCGGGCGTACCGGTCGTCGTGGTCCACCTTGTCGCCCCACCACAGCTGCGGGCGGCCGCCGCCCCCGCTGATGATGTTGTAGACGAGCCGGCCGCCGGTGGCGCGCTGAAGGGTCGCCGACATCCGCGCCGCCTGCACGGGATGCAGGAAGCCCGGCTGGAAGGCGACCATGAAGCGGTAGGTCTCCGATTCGGCGGCCAGGGCCGACGCGAAGGCCCACGGATCCTCGGTGACGGGGAAGCTCGGCAGCAGGCCGCCGACGAAGCCCGCCCGCTCGGAGGCGCGCACCACCGCCGCGGCGTGGTCGATGTAGGCGTAGCCGTCGGGCTCGCCGCCGCGGATCGCCGGGGCGATGTTGCCGGGGCCGATGCCCTGCGCCTCGCCCCGGTTGTAGCGGCGCGGCTCGCGCAGGGAGGCGTGGTCGCCCTCCATGCCGATGCGCCAGTAGAAGTCGACGGTCACGCGTTCGCCTCCTCGGGACGGGGCGCGCGGAGCAGGCGCGCCGACGGGTCGGTCAGGTGCAGCAGGTGCTCGCCGACGCGGTGGATCTCCTCGATGTGCGGGCGGCCGGTGAGGATCACCGTGTCGACGCCCGCCTCGGCGTACTCCCGCAGGCGGTGCGCCACCGTCGAATACGAGCCGACAAGACCGATCTCGTCGCCGAAACCGGCGGCCCGGAAGCCCGCCCAGCGCACGGCGTCGAGGCGGTCCGCCGCGTCGGGCTCCGCGCCGGCCTGGCGGGTCAGCCGGTCGGCGCGGTGCCAGGCCTCGTCGTCGGTCTCGCGGGCGATGACGGGCACCTCCAGCGCGACGCCCACCGTGCGTCCCGTCGCCGCGGCGGCGGAGCGCAGGGCGATGAGCCGGTCCTCGAGCGGCGCGTCCCGTCGCTCGGTGAAGACGTGCACGTCACCGAGGCGGGCGGACAGGGCGAGGGCGGCACCGTCGTCCCCGGCGATCTCCACGCGGGGGAAGGGCAACCCCGAAAGGATGCCGCGGAAGCCGCCGCCCGCCACGTGGAAGTGGTCGCCGTCGTACTCGAATCCCGTGCCCTCGAAGCCGTTCCCGCCCACCGGGTCGCTGTTCCACACGCCGCGTGCGACCTCGAGGAACTCGGCGGCGCGGCGGTACCGCTCCGCGCTCGCGAGCACGTCGCCGCGGGTGCGAGCCTCGTCCGCGTCGGGCTCGGCCTGCAGCCGCCAGCCGAACCGGCCGCGGGAGAGCCGCTGCAGGGTCGCGGAGACCTTGGCGGCGTACACCGGGCTGCCGAAGGTGGGGTCGAACTCCGCCGTCACCCGCAGGTGCCGGGTCGCGCGCAGGGCGGCGCCGGCGACCACCCAGGACTCGTCCCCGGCGGGGTCGCGGGGCACCAGGACCCCGTCGACCCCCGCCAGCTCGGCGGCGTCGACGGCGTCGAGCAGGTCGCGGAAGGCGGTGCGGGCGGGCGGCGTTCCCGCGCGGCGGGCGTCGCCGCGGACGGAGAGCCGCCAGTCCACGCCCGTCATCGGGTGACCCCGGCGCGCTCCGCGATGATCGCCCGGGCGCGCAGCAGTGGCTCCGGCGCGACCCAGGACTCCAGGTCGAAGTCGGCCGCGAGGAAACCGTGCGCCAGCAGGAACTGCTGCTGGCGGCCGAGCAGCTCGAGCCGGTCCTCGTCGAGCGAGGGGTGCAGGCCGGCGATCACGTGGTCGGGGTACGCGGCGGCGGCGCCCTCGGACGCGGAGCCGGTCTCGCGCTGCAGCACCGCGCGGGCCTCACCGGGGTGCTCCGCAGCCCAGTCCGCGGCGCGGAGGCTGCGCACGAGGAAGTCCGTGACCAGGTCGGGCCGCTCATCGAGCAGCGCCTGGTGCACGGTGATCGGGCGGGGCGTGCCGTTGTTCACCCGCGCCGCGCGGTCGGCGGTCGCGTCCAGGTCGACGACGGTGCGCAGCCCGTGCTCGCGCACCACGTCGCGGGCGCGGGCGCCCTTGACGTACACCGCGTCCACGTCGCCGGCGATCAGCCGGTCGACGCCCCACGTGGTGGAGCGGGCCGCGCCGACGACCTGCGGGTCGCCCTCCGCGGGGACCTCGACGAGGCGGGCGTCGGCGACGTCGAGGCCGGCGAGCCGGAGTGCGTTCCGGAAGCCGTGCAGGGCCATCGCGCGCGGGAAGCTGCGGGCGCGGTCCGCCGCCCAGGTCGGCAGCGCGAGCCGGGCGCCCCGCAGGTCCGCCGCGTCGGCGATGGGGGAGTCCGGCCGGACGACGATCGCCTGCGCCTCGTCGATCCAGGTGAGTCCGAGGAGGCGGGTCGGCGAGCCCTCCGCCCGGGCCGCGAGCGCGGGGACGTTGCCACCCTCGCGGATCAGGCCGGGGAGGTCGTGGTCGAAGTGCCGCGCCGCGACGTCGGGGGCACTGTCCTGCAGCACCCTCAGCGTGAGCCCGGCGTCGACGGCGGCGTCCGCGAGCCAGCCGCGGGCGTGCGCGACGCCGCTCGCGGTGGGCACGGGGCAGCGGGTGTACCAGAGGGTGTCGGTGAGCGTGCTGGTCATGGCCTGGCCTCTCCTCGAGGGGACGGTGTGTGCCCGCGCCCCACCCCGAGGTGGGAGAGCAGGCGGGTTCGGTAGTCGAGCGCCGCGGGGTCGGCGCGGTCGCGGGGACGGACGAGGTCGATGTCCTCGTCCAGCACGAAGGCGCCGCCGTGGAGCACGATCACCCGGTCGGCGAGGCGGACGGCCTCGTCGACGTCGTGGGTGACCATGAGGACCGCGGGACGGTGCCGCGCGACGAGATCGCCCACCAGGTCCTGCATCTGGAGCCGGGTGAGTGCGTCCAGTGCGGCGAAGGGCTCGTCGAGAAGCAGCAGCCGGGGCTCGCGCACCAGGGCCCGGGCCAGCGCGACCCGCTGGGCCTCGCCGCCGGACAGGGTGGCGGGCCACTGCCGGGCCTCCTCGCCGAGGTTGACCTCGCGGAGCGCGGCGAGCGCACGCTCGTCGGTGTCGCGGCCGCGGGGCTGGCCGACGGTGACGTTGCGCAGCACCCGCTTGTTCGGGATGAGCCGCGGCTCCTGGTAGACGGACGTGCGGGCGGGAGGGACCTCGACGGTGCCCTCGTCCGGCGCCAGCTGCCCGCTCAACAGGCGCAGCAGCGTGGTCTTGCCGGTGCCGCTGGGGCCGAGCAGCACCACGAACTCGCCGCGGTGCACGGTGAGGTCGATGTCGTCGAGGACGGTCTTGTCGTCGAAGCTCTTCCGCACCCCGGTCAGCCGGACGGCCACGGGCTCGCCGGCGCGGCGATCGGCGGCGGTGGCGGGCGACGGGCCGCGCTCGGCGAGCGGGGGCAGCGCGGATTCGGAGGCAGGCGCGCTCATCGGAACGCCACCTGTCGCCGCCACGGCATCCCGTACCGCTCCGCGACGCGGACGATCGCGTCGAAGATCAGGCCGAGGGCGCCGTAGAGCACGACGCACAGCACCATGTAGTCGGTGCGGTTGTACTCCTGCGCCAGCGTCACCAGGTAGCCGATGCCCTCCTTGGTGCCCACCTGCTCGGCCGCGATGAGGCCGGTGATGCTGATCGCGAGGCAGATCCGCAGGGCCATGAGGATCGCGGGCAGCGCCGCGGGCAGCACCACCTCGGCCACCAATCGCGGCCCGGTGAGCCCGAACTCGCGGGCCGCCTCGACGGTCTTGCGGTCGATGTTGCGGACGCCGAGGTAGGTGTAGGCGTACATCGGCGCGACGGTGGCGACCGCGATGAGCAGGACCTTGAAGACGTCGTCGATGCCGAACCAGGCGATGAACAGTGGCACCAGGGCGAGGAAGGGCACCGCGCGCACGATCTGCATCGTCGAATCCACGAGCTCCTCGCCGAGGGCCGACAGCCCGGAGATCACGCCCAGCGTCAGGCCCACGCCGACGCCGAGCAGGACGCCCGCCCCGGCACGCCGGAAGGAGGCGATGCTGAAGTCCAGCAGCTGCCCGGTCCGCGCCAGCTCGAGGAACGCGGAGCCGACCTGACCGGGGGAGGCGAGGATCTCGGGCCGGAGCAGCCCCGAAGCGGAGCCGGCCCACCAGGCGAGCACGAGCAGCGCCGGGACGAGCAGGCGCAGCGCGATCGACTGCGCACGCGAGCGCGGCCGGCTGCTGCGGACGTCGGGCACGATCAGGGCGTCGGGCACCGTCGACGCCTGGCGTCGGAGGTCGAGGACCGCCATGTCAGCGCCCCTTGCCGGCGGCCGCGCTGTATTCGGCCGCCTTGCTCCGCAGCGGGTACAGCACCTCGGAGGCGGGGACGCGGCGGCTGATGACGGCGTTGTCGGCGAACAGGTCGATCACCGACTGCAGGTCGGCCTCGTCCTCGGCCGTCGGGTAGCGCGGCACGCCGACGACCCTGTCGGAGGCGATGGCGCGGGCGAGCCGGTCGCCGGTCACGGCGCGGGGCCCGGCCTGGTCGAAGACGTTCTGGAAGGCGGCCGGATCCGTGCGCTGCCGCTCCTTGAGGCCCTGGAGCGCGGTGAGGAAGGCGGCGGCCACGTCGGGCCGGGCGTCCAGCACCGCGGTGCGGAAGGCGAGGATCGTGTGGTCGCGCGAGTCGATGGACTCCTCGGTGGCGATCTCGACGCCGCCGCGGGCCCGGGCCTCCTCGTACGGGTCGTTGAACGACGCCCACGCGTCGACCCTGCCGGTCGAGAAGGCGGCCGTCGCGTCGGAGGGCTGCAGGGCGACCCGCTCGACGCGGTCGACGGGGATCTTGGCCTGCTGCAGCGCCTTCAGCGTGATGTAGTCGCCCTTGGCGGCGGCGTTGACGGCGACGCGCTTGCCGGGGAGATCGGCGACGGAGCGGATGCCGGAGTCGGGCCGGACGATGATGCCGCTGCGGCTGCGGTCCTCGTTGTGCGCCACGGCGACGATCCGGACCGGCACGTTCTTCGACAGCGCCCCGACGACGGGGCTGTACGCGCCCTCCGAGACGTCGAGCTGGCCGGCGTTGAACAGCTTGAGGTTCGCGCTGAACGCGGGCGGGGCCTCCACCCACTCGATGCGGGCGCCGAGCGGCTTGAGGGCGTCGTCGAAGACGTGGTCGCGCTTGCCGACGGCGAGCGCACCGGCGTTCTGCGGCGCGGTCACCTTGAGCACGAAGTCGCCGGCGGCGGGCTCCTGGGACGAGCCGCCGCACGCGGTCGTTCCGACGGCCACGAGGGCGGTGATGCCGAGGGCGATGGCGCCGGCGCGGAACCGGTTGGCGGTCATGGTCGAACTCCTCACGAAGGGGAACGGATGACTGGTGAATCTAGGCGGCGAGAGGCGGCAGGCGTAGACATTGCCTTCCGGTGATCGGAATGTTTGACACCGATTTCCGGCGGACGAGCAAGAAGTTTCCCGCTCTATGGAAAATTCAGCGGGTCGTCGCTAGGGTGGCGGCGTGGAGAATTCAGGGGTGCAAACCGTCGCGCGGGCGTTCGAGATCCTCGCCTGCTTCCGCGACGGCGACGCGCTGGGTGTCTCGGAGGTCGCGCGACGGTGCGGTCTCGCCGTGAGCACCACGCACCGCCTGATGGGGAGCCTCGTCGCCGCCGGCTTCCTCGACAAGGACGGCAACCGGTACCGCGTGGGCGGCGCGCTCACCGAGTTCGGCCAGCTCGCGCACCGGCAGTACGGGGCCTACCGCGCGGAGCCGCACCTCGAACTCCTCGCCACCACCGTGGGGGCGAACGCGTCCATCGCGATCCGGCAGGCCGGGGACGCGGTGCTGGTGGCGACGAGCCGCTGGCGCGAGGCGGACGGCGATCGGCTGCAAGGGATCCGGCTCCCCGTGCACGCGAGCGCGCTGGGCAAGGCGCTGCTCGTCTGGGGCGACGCCGCCGACGACCTCTTGGAGCTCCTGCCCTACGAGGGCGGCACCGACCGTTCCGTGACCGGGCCGGACGAGCTGGCCGCCGAATTGGAGCGGACCCGGGACCGCGGCTACGCCTTCAACGACGAGGAGCTGGACGCGGGATTCCGCACCATCGGCCTCCCCGTCCTGCGCGCGGACGGCACCTGCCGGTTCGCCCTCGGCCTGCGCGGCCCGGTGGAGCTGATGACCCCCGAGCGCGTGCCGATGTACGTGGAACTCGCCAGGTCCACGGCCCGCGACATCGCCGACGCGCTCGCCTGACCCCGGCGTCGCCGGGGCCGATCACCGGCCCGAGAGAGCCGCGGATCCGGCGAGTATCGTTGCAGTCACCGTGACGTGACCAGGTGAGCAGCGCATACCCGCGGATATCGCCAGCCGGCATTGCCGCAGACATTTCTTGGAGAACAGCTATGACGAACACGCTGCCCGACGGCCGGACTCTCGACGACGCCGTCGCCGCAGGAGCCCGCGCCTACGAGCTCGACCGCGCCCATGTCTTCCACTCGTGGTCGGCGCAGGCGCAGATCACTCCCATGACGATCCTCGCCTCCGAGGGCTCCTACGTCTGGGACGGCGAGGGGCGCAAGCTCCTCGACTTCAGCTCGCAGATGGTCAATACCAACATCGGCCACCAGCACCCGAAGGTCGTCGCGGCCATCGCGGAGCAGGCCGCGAAGATCTGCACCATCGCGCCCCAGCACGTCAACGAATCCCGCAGCGAGGCCGCGCGGCTCATCGCCGAGCGCACCCCGGGCGATCTCGACAAGGTCTTCTTCACCAACGGCGGCGCCGACGCCGTGGAGCACGCCATTCGCATGGCGCGCGTGCACACCGGCCGCCGCAAGGTGCTCAGCCGCTACCGCAGCTACCACGGCGGCACCGAGCTCGCGATCAACGTCACCGGCGACACCCGCCGGTTCGCCAGCGACTTCGGCGGCGAGTCCGTCGCCCACTTCGACGGACCCTTCCTCTACCGGTCGTCCTTCTACGCCGAGACCGAGGAGCAGGAGTCGCAGCGCGCGCTCGAGCACCTGGAGCGCACCATCGTGCTCGAGGGCCCGAACACCATCGCTGCGATCATCCTCGAGTCCATCCCCGGCACCCCCGGCATCATGGTCCCGCCGCCCGGCTACCTCGCCGGCGTCCGCGAGCTGTGCACCAAGTACGGGATCGTCATGATCGCCGACGAGGTCATGGCAGGCTTCGGCCGCACCGGCAAGTGGTTCGCCATCGAGCACGCCGCCACCGCCGCCGGCCCCGTCGTCCCCGACCTGCTGACCTTCGCCAAGGGCGTGAACAGCGGCTACGTGCCGCTCGGCGGCGTCGCCATCGGCGCCGAGATCGCCGCGACCTTCGCCGACAAGCCCTACCCCGGCGGCCTCACCTACTCGGGCCACCCGCTCGCCACCGCCTCCGCGGTCGCGACGATCAACGCCATGGCAGAGGAGGGCATGGTCGAGAACGCCGCGACGATCGGCGACGAGATCATCCGGCCCACCCTCGAGGGCTTCAAGGCGAAGCACCCGTCGGTCGGCGACGTCCGCGGCGAGGGCGTCTTCTTCGCGATCGAGCTGGTCCGCGACAAGGAGACCCGCGAGCCGCTGGCGCCCTACGGCGGCAGCAGCCCCGCGATGAACGAGACCGTCGCCGCGCTGAAGAAGGGCGGCATGCTGCCCTTCGCCAACTACAACCGCATCCACGTCGTGCCGCCGTGCAACGTCTCCGCCGAGGAGGCCCGCGAGGGCCTCGCCATCATCGACGAGGCGCTGAACGTCGCGGACGCGCACACCGTCTGACCCCCGAAGAAGCCAGGAGCCCGACATGCCCGCTCTCAAGCCCGTCCTCCCCGCCGAACTGCAGGCCGGGCGTCCCGGCGTGTACGAGTTCTCGGTGCGCTCCGCGCGCCCCGTCTCGTGGGTGTGGGGTGAACTGACCTCGGACCGTCCCCTGCACTGGTGCAAGGGGATCCGCAAGATCGAGTGGACCAGCCCGCGGCCCTTCGCCGCCGGCTCCACCCGCCGCGTGCACCTCGGCCCGGGCATCAGCGCCGACGAGCTCTTCTACTCCTGGGAGGAGTCGGAGACGCTGTGCGAGAAGGCCTTCTACGTGCAGTCCGCCACCGCCCCCGGCCTGGCGCGGCTCGCGGAGAAGTACCGCGTGGAGGCGCACCCCGACGGCGGCTCGACGTTCACCTGGACGCTGCTCATCGAGCCGGTCGGCGGCGACCGCGTGATCGGCCTCAGCGGGCTCCCGGTAGGGCTCGTCGTGAAGTGGCTGCAGCGCGACACCGAGCGGTACCTCGGCTCGGCGTAGCCACCAGCACTGCAGAATCCGCACAGCCGAATCGGGTCGTGCGGATTCTGCATTTTCCGCTACTGTCGGCGTATGAACCCGGGTGGTCAGCAATCGCAGCAGGACGGATTCTTCGCCTTCCTCGACGCGGCGTTCCCCTATTTCTTCGGGGCGATCGCGATCATCGCCGTGATCAGCCTCGTCGTGCGTGGGGTCATCTGGCTGAGCAACTACAACGCCGCGGCCAGCCGGGGCGAGGACTACTTCACGCTGGAGACCGACCTGCAGGTGCAGGCGCTGCAGAGCCGCGCGCTGGGCGGTGAGCGATCGATCGAGGAGCGGCTCGCGGAGATCGACGACCTCGCGGAACGCGGCGTCATCGACGCCGACGAACGCGCCGCCGCCCGCGCGAAGATCCTTGCGGACGGCTGAGCCTCAGACCCGGATCGGGTCCAGGCCGGGCGGCAGGTCGTGATCGCCCGCGGCGCAGTCGCAGGGTGCGGCGGGATCGGTCGCGGCGATCGTCTTCGTCAGCACGTCGGTCAGCCGCGGCAGATTCGCGCGGAACTGCGCGAGCACGTCCTCGGTGCGCACACCCTCGCCGGCCTCGATGCCGGCATCCAGGTCGGTGACCAGCGCGATCGAGGCATAACAGAGCTTCAGCTCGCGGGCCAACGCCGCCTCGGGAAGGCCCGTCATGTTCACCAGGTCCCAGCCCTGCGCCGCGTACCAGCGGCTCTCGGCGCGGGTGGAGAACCGCGGGCCCTCGATGACGACCATCGTCGAATCGGCGCGGTCCGCGTGCGCCGCGGCCGCGGCGCGCAGCACGGGGCAGTACGGATCGGCGAAGCTCACGTGCACCCCGCCACCGTCGAAGTACGTGGACGGGCGGGAGAACGTCCGGTCCACGAGCTGCTCGGGGATCGCGATGGTGCCGGGGCCGGCGGCACCGTCGAGGCTCCCGACTGCGCACGGCGCGAGCACCTTGCGCACCCCGAGGCTGCGCAGCGCCCACAGGTTCGCCCGGTAGGGCACGGTGTGCGGCGAGAACTCGTGGCCCCGGCCGTGCCGGGGCAGGAAGGCCACCTGGCGACCGGCGACCTCGCCGACGGTGATCGGCGCGCTCGGCCGCCCGTACGGGGTGTCGACGGTGCGCTGTTCGCTCCCGGCGGGCAGGAAGCGGTACAGGCCCGTGCCGCCGATCACGCCGATCACGCGCGGCCTCCGAGCCGGACGCGGATGGCCTCGGCGACCTCGTCGGGTCGCCCGACCTCGAAGAACTGCTCGGAGCCGTCGCCGAGCGTCACGCACAGCCGCTGCCGGGTGCGCTTGAGCAGGCCGACCGTCTCCTCGACGATGCCGACCGCCGCGACGTGCTTGAGCTGGACGGAGAAGGGCGTGCCCTGCAGCTTCGACGCCACCCCCGCGGGGCGGAACCTCAGGTGTGTATCGGTCAGTTCGAGATGCCCCCGAACGGCGCCGGAACGCTTGCCGATTCGGAGGACGCGGGTCGCCTGCCGGCTGAGATCACTCACGCTGCCACAATAGGTCGATTCGGCTGTGGGGTTCGCGGTAGCATCGGCTATCCGTTTTCCTAAGGGTGGGGGTTCAAGATGCCGTACTTCGGTGCGATCGTGATGCTGATGTGGGTCGCCGCGCTCATCGACGTGATCGTCTCGGACGAGTACCGCGTGCGTCATCTGCCCAAGGGCGGCTGGCTGATCGTCGTCATCCTGATCCCGCTCGCCGGCTCGCTCATCTGGTTCCTGCTGGGCCGGCCGGTCGGCGCCCCCGCGGGTGGGGGCGCACCGTCGCGCGCCACGGGTTTCCCGGAGTACGAGCGTCCGGGCCGGCACATCGCGCAGTACGCGGACGACGACGACGAGTTCCTGCGGCAGTGCCGCGAGCGCGCCGAGCAGCAGCGGCGCCGGGCCAAGGAGATGGACGCCCGCAACCACTCGGAATCACCCGAGGACAAGGACTGAACGCCGCCCAGCCGCGCGGCTTGGGCAGCATCTACCGCTCCTCCCTCGCGGTGCTCCGCGCGAACCCCGGCGCGACGCTGGGGCTCTCGGTCGTGCTCATCAGCACGATCGCGGCGCTCGGCGTACTCGCCCGCCTGCCGCTCATCGGGGACCCGCGCTGGATGCCCACGGCCGACCGCGACAGCCTCCAGGTGGCGGTGGCGCTCGGCCTCTACCCTGCGGGCACGTTCCTCGTGATGATCGTGTGGATGGTGGTCAGCGTCGCCGTGACGGCGATCGGCTCCATCGTTGCGGTCCGGCACCTCGCGGGCGAGCGGACCCCGCTCCGCCTCGCTTGGCGGCAGGCCCGGCCGCGCCTCATGGCCGCCGTGGGGCTGGGTGTCCTCGATGTGGTGGTGGTCCTTGTGCCGATCGTCGTCGCTGCTGCGGCCGCGATCGCGCTCGCCGTCCGGGCCGGTCCGGAATCCGCGCACCTGACCACGATGGTGCTGTTCGCGCTCGCCGCAGTCGCCGTGCTCGCCGTCCTGCCGACGCTGGTGATCGCGGGTCCGATGCTGGTGATCGAGAAGCTGCGGCCCGTCGACGCGCTGTGGGGCGCCTTCGCCCTCCAGCGTCGCGGGTACTGGCGGCTGCTCGGCCGGGTGCTGTGCACCTACCTGCTGCTGGGTGTGGTCTCGACCGTCGTGAGCCTGCCGTTCTCGCTCGCCTCCGGGGTCCAGGGCCCGGGGGACGACCTCGCCTCCCAGAGTCTCGCCAGCCTGCTGTTCGCGACCGTCGGGTGGGTGGTCGGGCAGATCGTCGTCCTGCCCTTCCTCATCGTCACCAATGCGCAGCTCTACGCCGATCAGGTGGCGCGGTGTGAGACCGGCGTGACGGCGTAGGAGATCACGTGCGAACCGGTGGCACTGGCGCACAGTGGAATCCGTACGAGGACTGACGATCCGGGGTTCAAATCCGCGCCGTCATCGGAGCCGCCGTCGATGTGCATCGTCGGAGGTCGCGCTCGACGTGCGTGACGCGCGGCCACGCCGGGTCACCGCCAATTGCAGGTGACCGCGCCCTTGTACGAAACACACGTCACCGTGTCGTCGTTCTTCCCGTACGGATCTTTCCAAGTGACGACCTTGTCGCCCTGAGGCGATGCCCACGGCTGCCAGACCATGAGGCCGTGCATCAGCAGACCCACGAGCACGATCAATGCCGGTAGAACGCCAGGACGCCGAAGGAACGCCCTCAATAAGTCACGGAACGCGGGCTTCTCCGCGGACTCAGTCACGGTCGCGCGCCCTGATCGCGACGGCGATGCGCTCGCAGCCGAGCAGTACAGAGCCGGCGAGAACGAGGAAGACGAACGTCAGCTCGTGTGCGGTGTTCCAGGCTGCGACGCCGAGGCCTAGTACGACCATCCCCACCAGTACCGCAGCATTGAGTCGCAGCATCGCGTTATCCATGATTCGCGATCATACATACCGCGGGTTCGTGGAGCCGATGACGGGAATCGAACCCGCGCTACCTGCTTGGGAAGCAGGAGTTCTACCATTGAACTACATCGGCAGACGCGGCACCGTCGAAGAACGGGTCGCGCGTACCGGCAACATTAGCACGGGCACCGTCGGCCGCGACGGGCCATCACCACCGGTCGAAACTCTGCGCCGAGACGAAGAATCCGCGCTCGCCGCGCCGGCAGGTCACGCCCCGGGCCTCGGACACGCAGGTCATGCCGCCTGCGGTGACGCTGTGCCCGTACTGCAGGGTCTTCTGCTCGGGAACGACCATGAAGAACAGGCCCTGGTTGAAGCACGACGGGGTGAACGCGCCGCCCTTGTCCGACACGTAGCCCTTCGACAGTTGGTCGCGGGGCATCGTGCCGTGGTCGCAGTCGGCGCCGGGCGGGATGACGCTGGTTTTGAAGACCTGGCAGCCCACCGTCGAGGCGTCGAGGCCGCAGGCGATGTTGCGGCTCGGGGTGAAGAAGTACACGCCCTGGCCGTTGGCGGGCCGGTAGAGCTCGGGCGCATCGGCGACGATCCCCGCCGGCGGGGCCGTGGCCGTGGGAGAGACGGTGTCCGAGGCCGTGACCGGCACGGATACGCCGGTCTCGGGCGCCGTGACCGGCGGCGGAACGGTGCCTGTCGGCGGACCGTAGGACCCGGATCCGCACGCGGTGAGGACGGCGGCCAGGAGGGCGGGGAGCACGATCCGTGCGGGCTTCATGCCCTGTGGTCGGTCCGCGCACGGAGATCGTTACCCGTGGCAACGCTCGCGGTCCGTGTGGCCTGCCCTACGCTGAACCCGTGCTGCTCTCCGATCGCGACATCCGCGCCCATGTGGAATCCGGCCGCCTGGGGATCGATCCCTTCGACCCGCAGATGGTGCAGCCGTCCAGCGTGGACGTGCGGCTCGACGGCCTGTTCCGGGTGTTCAACAACACCCGCTACACCCACATCGACCCCAAGCAGCGGCAGGACGAGCTGACCACCCTGGTCGAACCGGACCCGGACGAGCCGTTCGTGCTGCACCCCGGCGAGTTCGTCCTCGGCTCCACGCTGGAGGTCTGCAGCCTCCCCGACGACCTAGCCGGACGCCTCGAGGGCAAGTCCTCGCTGGGCCGCCTCGGCCTGCTCACGCACTCGACCGCGGGCTTCATCGATCCCGGCTTCTCCGGCCACATCACGCTGGAGCTGTCGAACGTCGCGAACCTGCCGATCACGCTGTGGCCGGGCATGAAGATCGGCCAGCTGTGCCTGTTCCGGCTCACCAGCCCGGCCGAGAACCCCTACGGCAGCTCCGCCGTGGGCTCGAAGTACCAGGGCCAGCGCGGCCCGACGCCCTCGAAGGCGTACCTCAACTTCCAGAGCTGATCGCCCGGCGGGCTCGCCGCCGAATGTCCGGTCATCCGTTCTCACGATCGTGAGGACGAATGACCGGACGTGCTCGTCTCAGTCGGCGGAGTGCCGGCCCCGGCGCGACGGGGGGTCCTGCGCGGGCGGATCCGGCAGCACCGGCGGGCGCGGATTCTTCGTCTCGGCGCAGAGTTTCGACCGGTGGTGATGGCCCGTCGCGGCCGACGGTGCCCGTGCTAATGTTGCCGGTACGCGCGACCCGTTCTTCGA
>NZ_JAIULG010000023.1 GCF_020169415.1 Tsukamurella sp. M9C | reverse complement strand
CACCCCGACACCTACGACCACGGTGCCCACGACGACGGTGCCGACGACAACCGTCCCGACGACGACGGTGCCCACCACGACGGTCCCGACGACGACAGTGCCCACCACGACGGTCCCGACGACGACGGCGCCCACCACGACGGTCCCGACGACGACGGTGCCGACGACGACCGTCCCGCCGACCGGCTGCCCGGTCAACCAGTTCCAGGCGCGGTACTTCAACAACACCTCGGCGACCGGGACCCCGGTCGCGGTGCAGTGCGAGAACGCCCCCGGTGGCTCCTTCACCGGCCAGCCCCTCGCCGGCGTCAACGCCGACAACTTCTCCGTCGACTACAACGGCGTCCTCACCTTCCCGCAGACCACCACCTACATCGTGTCGGCGACGCTCGGCAACGTCGGCGCACGCGTCTGGCTCGACGACGCACTCGTCATCGACAGGGCGACTCCGCAATGGGGTACGACCAACGTCCCGCGCACGGTGTCCGCGGGACAGCACCGAGTGCGCGCGACCTACCTCAACACCTCGGGGATCGCGCACTTCGGCGCCTCGTTCTCCCGGGCGACGCCGAGCGCGCCGTCGAACAACGGCAACTACTTCGCGGCCGATTCCTTCTGGAACCAGCCCGTGCCGCCCAACGCCACCGTCGATCCGCGGAGCCCCGGGTGGGTCGCCGCGGTGAACGCGAGTAGCAACGGCATCTCGGTGAACAGCCGGGACTGGACGACCACGGTCTACAACGCTCCGCCCGGAACGCCGACCACCGACATTCACGTGAGCAATTCCAATCGCCGACTCACGATTCCGTATCTGTCGTCGTATCGGCCCACCACGGACGGGGATGCGCACCTCGCGGTGATCGACGACGCCACCGGCTGCCTCTACGAGTTCCAGACCTTCAATCAGTGGAGCCGGACGGCCAACGCGTCGGCGACCTACCGGGTGTACACGGGATCCGGCGGTCACACCGCGGGGCCGAGTCACGCGGGCGGCGATCTGTCCTATCTCGCGGGGATGATCACGCCGCAGGACGTGCAGGCCGGCGTCATCGACCACGCACTGCGGTACGCATTGCCGGGCGGCTCTCCCACTTTCGTCTACCCGGGCACGCGGTCCGACGGCTCCGTGCTGGGCGGCGTGCCGCAGGGGACGCGCCTCCAGCTCGACCCGAGCCTCGATCTCACCCGGTTCGGGCTGACGCCCTTCCAGCTCATGGTCGCCCGCGCCCTACAGGTGTACGGCGGTTTCAACGCCGATCACGGGGACGTTTTCGCGTTGTACGCGCGCAGCACCCTCGACGGCACGACGTACGCCCAGGCACCCCAGGGGCTGCCGGACGCGCTGATCGAGCACATCCGGTTCCTCACGCCCACGATCTCGTCGCCCGACGTCTACCTCGACCGCGCCGACGACCCGGGCTGCAACCAGCAACGCTGACCGGGCCCGCCGATCGGCGCGTCGTGCGCCAATTCCTCCCGCCGCGTGAGAACGACGCCTAACGTGTGGCTCAGGTCACTCGAATCGAACGAGGGGGTCGGAGTGCTCGATCACTACGACGTGCGCAGCGGTGAGTTCAGTCTGGGAATCCGTCCGCCCGCGGGCCGGCGAGCAGGCCTGGGGGTGTGGCGCGTGATCAAGGCGGTGCTCAACTCCGCCGCCGAGCTCGACGTCTACGTCTGCGCCGCGCGACACGGAGCGCACGGCGAGCGCTGGGCACCGTCGTAGCACCGGGGCCGCACGGCTAGTCTCGGTCGCATGGCCGACGACGCACGCCAGCTGCCCGACGACGACGGTGCCGCGGCCGACGCGGGTAAGGGGCGGAAGCTGCTGGCCAGGGGTGCGGAGGCCGCGCACCGCGCGAATCGCAGCGCGGCGATGACGGGCCTCGTGCGGGCCGCGCGGGAGAATCTGCCCGGCGGGCCCAAGAAGGACCTGTTCCAGCCCGATGCGGAGTCGACGGAGCGACTGGCGAGTCTGGTCGATCGCATCGTCGGCGACGAGCCGACGGTGACGCGCGAGCTCGGCAACCTGGCGACCGCGACGTGGCAGGCGATGATCAGCCGCCGCGACCGCGACTACCTGCCGCCGAAGCCCATCACGATCCTGTTCACCGACCTCGTGGCGTTCTCGACCTGGGCATTGGATCGCACGGACGACGAGATCGTGCGGCTGCTGCACGCCGTCAACCGGACGACCGCGGAGATCGTCGGGCGGCACGGCGGCGTCGTGGTCAAGACCATGGGCGACGGTGCCCTGGTCGCCTTCGACGGCGAGACCGCGATCGAGGCGGCGTACGAGGCGATCGAGGCCGTCGGGGCCATCGAGGTGGCCGAGGGCTACCGGCCGACACTGCGCGCGGGCCTGCACACCGGCACCCCGCGGCGGGTCAAGGGCGATCTCATCGGCGTCGACGTGAACATCGCGGCACGCGTCGCGGAGGCGGCGAACGGGGGCGAGGTGCTGGCCTCGGAGACCGTCTTCACCATCGCCGATAAGGCCCGCTACCAGGTGCGACCGCGCCGATTCAAGGCCAAGGGCGCGCCCCAGAAGCTACAGGTCTTCTCTGTGCGCCCGCTGTACTGAACCTCCGGGATTTCCCTGAACTTCCCGAAATACCGGAGCCGGGCTGTAACGAACCGTGGCAAGGTCCCTATAGAGCGTGTGACTTGAGTCCTAGAGTCCAGCGGCGGCCTTCGTGCCCCGTCTCCATTTCCAAGGATGGGAACCAGATGAATACGAAGAAGATCGGAGCCGCGTCGTTCGCCGTCGTGGCCGCCGCCGGCCTCCTCGCCGGATGTGGCAAGTCGACCGAGGGTGACAGCCCCGTCGCCTTCTCGCCCGTGACGGGCGACCAGTTCACCGCGAACCCGGGCGCCTTCCAGACCGACGGCGTCGCCGTGCCGCCCAAGGAAGTGACGATGGTGGGTAACACCGTCGCCGCGCAGGCCGTGGCGAACTCCGGCCTGCCGCAGGGCACGATCACGTCGACCGCGAACAACACCACCGTGTACTACCCGCCGGCCCCGTCGATCCCCGGCCTGCGCGTCGCGCCCCAGCCGGCGCCCCCCGCGCCCATGGTGCGCCCGGCGAACTACAAGCCGTGGAACTACACCCCGGCGGAGATCGCCGTCTACCAGCAGATCTGTGAGACGGGCTCCTGGAAGCAGACCGCGTCCGGCCCGGGTGGCACCGTCAGCACCGAGGTGCAGACCCAGACCTGCTACACCCTCTACGGCCGCCAGCTCGGCGTGAAGCCGTGGCACCCGAGCCAGCCGCGTCCGTGGCAGCGCCCGGATTACCCGAAGCCGTGGTTCTCGGCCGACTTCAAGGTCGACGTGCCGGTCTTCTGGGTCTACCCCCAGAACTGGACCCAGCCGCGCCCGCAGCCGATCATCTCGGTGTCGATCAGCCTGAACCTGGGCAACAACCCGTACCGCCGCGTCAACCCGGCGTGGGATCAGCCGTACTACCCCGTGTGGGCGGTCACCCCCGGTCGCGTGATCGACGTGCGTGACCAGGCTCGCGTCGTGGCGCCGATCTACACCACCACGACCACCACGTCGACGACCACCACGACCACCACCACGACGGCGCCCGTCTTCCCGGGCACGGTTCTCGCCCCGCTGCCGACCTCGGCGACGGTGGTTCCCGTGACCGCGGTGCCCGGTGCGAAGGTGACCGGCAACGTGAACCTCGACGCGAACGTGACCGTTCCGACCGCCGCCGCGCTCAAGGGCGCGACGATCCAGGCCGGTACCACCGCCTCGCTGAACGCGGCCGTGGGCACCTCGGTCGAGGCGACCGTCGCGAAGCCCAGCTCCGACAACGGCAATCGCGTCGCGGTCGACGGCAACGCCGGCGCGACCGTCTCCGGCGGTGCGGGTGCGGGTGCGACCGTGACCGGCGGCGCCGGTGCGGGTAACGGCACCGTCACCGGCGGTGCGGGTGCCGGTGCGGGCGCCACGGTGCCCGGCGGTGCGGGTGAGACGGTGTCCGGCGGTGCGGGTGCGACCGTGACCGGCGGTGCCGGTGCGGCCACCACGACCACCACCAAGCCGGCCGAGCGCCCGGCGACCCCGACGCAGACGCAGACGCAGCAGCCCACGCAGACGCAGACGCAGACCCAGGAGCCGACGCAGACGCAGACGCAGCAGCCGACGCAGGCTCAGCCGACGACCACCACCCCGGCCGCGACCCCGCAGGCCGCGACCCGGACGCAGACCCAGGCGCCGACGGCCACCAAGCCGGCGACCGCTCCCACCTGCGCCCCGGCTCAGGTCGAGGCGGGTACCTGCACCACCGGTAACTGATCGCCGACGCCCTCGGGGAGACCTCCGGCAGGCCCTCTGACCTGCCGATTGGTCTCCCCGAGCGCGTATGCGCTAGAGTCTCTTCTCGGTCAAAGTTCAATCCCCCATAGCTCAATTGGCAGAGCATTCGACTGTTAATCGAAGGGTTACTGGTTCGAGTCCAGTTGGGGGAGCAAGTGAAACCGCCTCTTCGGAGGCGGTTTTCTGCTTTTCGGGATGGCTACGTGCGGCGGAAGGCGAGAACCGGGTAGACGGGGTCCTGCCGGGCACCGGTGGCCTGCCCGACGCCGACGAACGTGGTGGCCGCCGCCAGGTCCAGACCGACTGCTGCGCAGTCCCGCACGAGGAGCGCGGGACGGTCCGCCTCGGTCCCGTCGTCGACGGAGGCGCCCCACGACAATCTGCTCGCCGCGCGCTTGTCCGCGGTCGTGACGAACACCCCGCCCGGCGCCAGTACGCGGGCGACCTCGTTCAGCACCGGCGTCGCATCGTCGAGCAGGTGGAGGAACCAGATCGCCACCACCGCCGCGGCGCTCGCGGTGTGCAGAGGGATGGCCTCCGCGTCGGCTCGAGCGACCGACCCCGGTAGCCGGTTCGCGGCGTGCCGCAGCATGCCGTCGGAGACGTCGACGCCGACGACGGAGTGCCCGAGACGGCGGAGCTCCGCCGCGACGATGCCCGTGCCGGTGGCGAGGTCCAGCACCGTGCCTCCCTGCGGGAGGAGCGAGCTGATCGCCTCGGCCGCAGCGGAGGCGCGGGGAGCACCGCCGCGGGTGGCGTCGTAGTCGGCGGCGTGCCGGTCGTAGGTGGACACAGCGCGACGATAGCCGCGCGGCCGCTCAAGCGGAGGTTCGCGCGCCCAGCGCCTCGCAGGCGGCCGCGGCACCCAGGGCGGCCAGCAGGACCACGTCGACGTGCTGTACCCGCCTCAGCTGCGCGCTGGGGCCCTCGGCGGCAGCCGCCAGGACGAGGAAGGAACCGACGGACGCGGTCCCGGCGGCGATCGCGGGCCAGCGGAAGCGTTGGTCCGCGGAGCCGGCGAGGAGGGCGGTGCCCAGGATCCCGAAGAAGGTCGCGCGGTGCCGCAACAGGAGCTCGGTGTCGGGGTCCGGCACCGTCACGCCGTAGGCGCGTTCGACGCGATCGCGGGAGAGGACGGCGGTGGCGGGCAGCAGGTGCGCAACGCCCACGGCGGCGAGGAGCGGGCCGGCGATACGGTGCATGGTCACGGGTGGAACCTCCGGTGGTCGGCGAGTGATGCTCCTAGCATCGGTGAGGTGACCACCACCGCGCTTCCGGAAACGTGCGCAGTCCCGGGCGTGCTGTGGGTCTCGCCCGCGACCGCGCTGTACCTGGGGCCGTCGTTGGGGCTCGCGGCCCACTCGACGTCCGTGCACTGCCTCGTCGTCGGGGTCGACGGTCCGCTCGACGTGCAGGTGGGTTCCCGCACGGTGTCGGCCCGCAGCATCCTGGTGCCGCCGCGGACCGTGCACCGCGTAGTCGCCGAGCCCGGAGCCCGGATCCTGTTCTGCTACAACGACGCGACCGCGGTGCGCGCGCGGGACCTGACGGCTCGGATGACGGAGCCCGGGGAGTCCGCGACGGGCCACCGGGCCGAGGCCGAGTTGCTGCGGTTGTGCGAGGAGCGCGATCCCTCGGGCGCGGCGCTGGTCGCGGCGGCCTTCGGTGCGGGGGCGCCGCCGGAGCCCAGGGTGCGGCGTTCCATCGAGCGGGTGCGGGCGGACCCGGCCGGCTGCTCCGCGACGGTGCTGGCGCAGGCCGAGCACCTGTCGACGCCGTACTTCCTCCGGGTGTTCGGCAGGGAGACCGGCACGAGTTTCCGGCGGTACCGACTGTGGGTGCGGATGCTGCGGGCCGCCGAGTCGATCGCCGCGGGCGCCGATCTGACGAGGGCCGCCGCCGATGCGGGCTTCGCCTCGCCGTCGCATTTCAGCGACGCCTTCCTCGCGATGTTCGGGCTCAGCGCCACGGCCCTGTTCGGCACCGGATCGCGCCTCGTCGTCGGTGCCGCACCCGGCGACTGGTCGTAGAAAGCGACCGGTAGGAGCGTGTTAGCAGTGGTGTCGGCCGACGGGCGGTCCCGCCGCGAACGCCGCCCGGGTGCCCATGTGTCTACGCTGACAGGGGTGACGATCGACTATCGCCTGCCAGGGGCTCTGACCGACCTGGATGCGGTACCTTCCGGGCTGCTCGAGGGGCTGGGTACCGAGCCGGTGGACATCTGCGCGCCCGTTCACGCGTTGATCATTCAGCCCGGTGACGCGGAGGCTCGCGGCTTCCCTGAACATCGCTTGGCGGAGAATCAGATCCGACCCGCTGCTGAAGTGATCGCCCGCCTCCAGGGGCTGGATTCAAGGTCGCTTGCCGAGTTTCGAGAGCCGCTGCTACGCGTGGTCGGTACGTGCCGCCACTTCGCTGTACTCGCCTGTGCCCTGCTTCGGTATCGAGGTATTGCCGCCCGGGTCCGCTGCGGCTTCGCGACCTACTTCGAGCACGATAGGGCGGTGGACCATTGGATCGTTGAGTATCGCGTCGCCGACAATCGTCGTTGGGTTCGCCTGGACCCGGAGATTCTCGGGCAGAAGGTCGTCGGGAATCCCGACGACCTTGCGGATGGTCAGTTCTTGTCAGGGTGTGAGGCGTGGATGGCCTACCGTCGAGGGGCGATCGACGCGTCGCGGTTCGGCGTACATGGGACCGCGAATTGGGGACCTGCGGAGATCCGCGGCAATGTGGTCAAGGATCTCGCCGCTCTGAACAAGGTCGAGATGTTGCCGTGGGACGAGTGGGGACGGATGACCGAGGCGTACGACGGCGAGACGGGGCCCGACTACGATTCTCTCCTCGACGAGATCGCTGACGCGTGTGCCTCGGAGGATGCAACCGCTGTCGCGTCGATATACGAACATGCGGATCTTCGTGTTCCGGACGAGCTCGTGCGCTGAGACCAGTCTGCGCACGCCGGGGTATCTCGGTGCGCCCCGGCGACTGGTCGTGTAAATCGATTGGGGTGGCGGGGCCGCCGGCGCGATACTGGGGTGCATGGCGACGCAGTACGACCGGATCAGCGATCGGCTCCAGCGGTTCATCGAGGGGCAGCAGATGTTCTTCGTGGGCACCGCGGCGCCCGACGGGCGGGTCAACGTGTCCCCGAAGGGACTCGACTCCCTGCGCGTGCTCGGCCCGAACCGCGTGGCGTGGCTCAACGGCACCGGGAGCGGCAACGAGACCGCGGCGCACCTGCTGCGGAACCCGCGGATCACCGTGATGTTCTGCGCCTTCGAGGGCAAGCCGCTCATCCTGCGGCTGTACGGAACGGCGCGGGCCGTCCACGACGGTGACGCGGACTGGGATGAGCTGATTGCGTTGTTCCCGCCGATGCGCGGCGCCCGCAACGTCTTCGACGTGACCGTCGATCTGGTGCAGACGTCGTGTGGTTTCGGCGTGCCGCTCTACGAGTACGACGGGCAGCGCACGCTCATGGACTCGTGGGCCGAGAACAAGGGCGACGAGGGCATCGAGCGGTATCACCGCGAGCGCAACACCCACAGCATCGACGGTTTCCCGACGGGAATCCCCGTGCGGTAGAACGATCACCGGCCCGGAGGGGCGGCCGGGCCGGTGATCGAGTCCGCGGGTTACGCGGCCTTGTCCGCGCCGGCGTCCCCGGCGCCCGTGGTCCCGTCGTCCGTGGTCGTCGTGGTGTCGGTGGTCGACGGTGCGGTCGCTGTCTCCGTCTCTGCGGCGGCCGGTTCGGGAGCCGTCACGGGATCCGCTGCGGGAGGTTCGGGCGCGGGATCTCCAGCCGACGGTGCCGGGTCGGGTGCAGAGGGCTCGGGTGCCGGATCGCTCGCCGGGGTCTGAGTGATCGGCGTCGACTTGCCGTCGTCACGCTTGTCCTTGTCGCCCTGGAGTCGTGCCAGCAGGTCGGGCAACGGCTCGCCGCCCTTGTCGAGACTGTGGTCGCCGCCGGTCTCGGGCACGGCGACCTTCGACGAGGTGTCGGAGACCGCCTCTTGCCCGGTCGCGGTCAAGGTCGTCGACCGTGCGCTCGCATTCGAATCCGCGGCGGACTGTGCCGGGGCGCCGGGCAGGCCCGCCGTCTGCTCGGACAAGGTCTTCGACAGGTCCAGCAGCTGCGAGGCCGAGCCGTTGATGAACGGGCCGTACTGGCTGGTGGCGAAGTCCGACAGCGGCTTGAGCGTGACGGCGGAGATCGCCTGGTAGACGGGGCCGAACGCCGTCATCACGGGCTTGATGAACGCGTCGATCCCGAGGAGCTGGGTCAACGAGCTGACGCCGAGCGGCGATGTCACACCCGTGATGATCTGGCTCAGCGGATCCGTCGGCAGGAGGCCGTCAGGAATCAGGCCCGCGCTGGAGTTGGGGCCGGTCTGGCTCCCGACCTGGAGCAGGTTGTCCGAGAACAGCTTGACGCCGAAGAGCGACGGCGACGTGAGTCCGGCACCCTCGACGCCGAAGTTGAATCCGCCCAGGCCGTAGAGGATCGGCAGAGGCACGCCCAGCGGGTTCTGCAGCAACAGCAGGTTCTGGCCGTTGTTGACGTTGATCCCGTTGGTGCCGACGTAGTTGCCCGTCGTCACGTTGATGTTGGTGAAACCGACCGGCAGGATCGTGTTGACGTTCGTCATCGTGAGGCCGATGGGGGAGTAGACGCCGTTCTGCGTGGGCAGCAGCACGTTCGCGCCGAGCACGCCGGCCTTCGCGAGACCGAGCGGCAGCTCCACGCCGGCCGCGCCGATCGGCACCGACACCACAGTCTCGGAGCCGCCGAGCCACCCGGGGATCTTCAGCGCCGCGGTGGGAGCAGCACCCCAGAAGCCCGCCTTCGCGCCCAGCGGGAAGGTGTAGGTGCCGTCGGCCTGCGGCAGCCAGACGGTCCCCGAGGGGAGGCTGCCCTCGGGGAGGATCTCCAGCGGCCCTAGCGGAATATCGGGCAGGCCGGGAATAGGGTTGGGGAGGATGAACTTCTTGATCGCCAGCCCACTCGGGGTCTGGACGAAGGTGTTGAGGACGTTGGTCGTCCCGCTCAGCTGCAGGAGCTTCCACGCGTACGAGCTGGTGTACTTGCTTTGCGTGGCGGTGAGGCCGTCGACGATCTCGCTGAGCGCGGGGAGATCGCTGATGTACTGGCCGATGACCGGGAGGCCGAGCGCACCGTCGAGCACCGTCGCGGCGCCGTTCAGGAGCGCGCCGCCCGGCATCGACGTGGGCAGGATCTTCGACAGGTCGAGCTGCGTGCCACCGGGGAGCACGACGTTGGGCACCACGCCGGGGACTCCGGTGGGCAGGTTCAGGCCTGCGATGTTGCGGAGGACGGCCGGGAGGCTCGAGATCTTGGTGACATCGACCTTGTTGTACGACGAGCCGAAGGTCGGCAGGATGCCGCCGGTCTGGCCCGCGATCGGGTTCCACACGGAGCCGGCGCTGTTGGTGACGTTGTTCGAGGCGTTGAGGAAGTTGTCCAGCGCGTGCGAGTAGTCGCTGATCGCCTTGCTGTAGTCGGGCGCGGCCGCCTGCGCCGGGGCGCTCATCAGGCCGACGGCCGCAGTGGCGCCGATGGCAGTCGCGGCGACGGCGGTGCGCTTGGCGGCCAGCTTCGAGGCCTTGCGATGCTTCGCACTCATGGTGGGAGGTTCCTCTCGGACGAAATGCAGATGCCGCAATCGCGCATCCACGGTGAGAATAAGAGTGTTGAAGCCTGAAAGAACTTCCTTTGCGCTACAGCAAATATCCGGAGTTCTACGTCACCGATTCGACGCTCTGCTATTGACCGAATCTAAGGTCCTCGACGGCGTCGCGATAGGGTCTGGGGGAACGATCGAAGGGATTCGGATGAGCCTCGCGGAACTGTCGGAATGGCCGGTCGGCACGGCCGCCGGTGCGCTCCTGCGCACGGATGGGGCGGGCACCGTCGAGACCCATGGGGGCCTGGATCGGCAATACGAATTGGCTTCCGTCACCAAACTTCTCGTGGCCTACGGCGTCCTTGTCGCGATCGAGGAGGAGGCGATCGACCTCCGGCAGCCGGCCGGACCGGAGGGCAGCACCGTCGAGCATCTCCTGGCGCACGCGTCGGGCGTCGCGTTCGATTCCCCCGACGTCGTGGCTCCGCCGGCAACGCAGCGCATCTACAGCTCGTACGGGTACGAGCTCCTGGCCGATCTGATCGAAAAGGAAGCCGGAATCGCATTTCCCGAGTACCTCGGCGAGGCCGTCTTCGAGCCCCTGGGGATGGGGAACTCGGAGCTCGTGGGGCCGGCCGGGCACGGCGCCCGGTCGACGGTGTCCGATCTGGCGCGGTTCGCCGCGGAGGTCGCCGCGCCCACGCTGCTCGACCCGGGCACCGTCGACCGTGCGCGCGGCGTCCACTTCCCGGGCCTGCCGGGCTTCGTGCCCGGCTACGGGAAGTTCGCGAACAACACCTGGGGGCTCGGCTTCGAGGTGAAGGGCGACAAGCGGGCGCACTGGACGGGTACGCGGAACTCGCCGCGGACCGTCGGGCACTTCGGACAGGCGGGAACCTTCCTGTGGATCGACCCCGATCTGCAGCTCGCCGCGGTCGTCCTCACCGACCGGCCCTTCGGCGCCTGGGCCAAGGCGCTGTGGTCCGAGTTCAACGATCGGCTGATTTCTCAGGAACTTCAAGGCGAGTAACTGGCGCAACACGCGCATCATGGTGCACAATGGCTTCATAACTACATCGATGTGATAAAGCGCAGCTGGTAGCCGGCACGTTTCGACAGGTGGCTTGGGGAAGACGTCCTCGTCGAAACGAAGAAGGTGGCAACCATGCAGCAGCTGAGTCAGTTTGCAGAGGTGACGACGGGAGTCGTGTGGATCCACGCCGCACCTGCTGCCCTGTGCCCGCACGTGGAGTGGGCACTGTCGAGGACCCTCGACGCCCGGGCCACCCTCAAGTGGTCCGCGCAGGAGGCCGTCCCCGGCATGCAGCGTGCCGTCGTCGACTGGGTGGGCCCGGTCGGCAGCGGTGCGCGGATGGCGAACACCCTGAGGGAGTGGAACTCCCTCAGGTTCGAGGTCACCGAGGACCCCTCCGAGGGGGTCGACGGTGAGCGGTTCTGCTACGCCCCGGGTCTGGGGCTGTGGCGCGGCACCATGAGCGCGTCCGGCGACACCCTGCTGGGCGAGGCGCAGCTGCGCTCGATGATGCTCGACCAGGGTCCCGAGGGCCTGCAGACGTCCCTCGACTCGCTCCTGGGCACCGCCTGGGACGAGGCCCTCGAGCCCTTCCGCATGGGCGGCCAGGGCGCTGAGGTCACCTGGCTGTCCCAGGCCGTCGGCTGAGACCTGCCTGAAACCCGGCCCTGGCGGGCGAGCGCGGCGCTGTGGCGACGGCGCCCCGCCGGGACCGGGACACGGGTGAGGATTCCCGTGCGATTCCTCGAGCGCGAAAAGTTGTCGGCCCGATCTGCCACCATCGGGACATGGCACTCTCCACGTCTGAGAAGCAGGAATTCCTCGCACAACCCCACGTCGCGGCGTTCTCCGTCGCCGAACCCGGTCGCGGGCCGCTCACAGTGCCCGTCTGGTACGCCTACGAGCCGGGCGGAAAGCCCTGGATCACCATCGGTCCCGGGTCCCGCAAGGCGACGGCGCTCGCTGCGGCCGGCCGGTTCTCGCTGATGGTCGACACGGTCGAGCCCCGCACGATGTACGTGAGCGTCGAGGGAGCGGTCGCCGAATCGCGGCCGTCGACCGACGAGGAGGTCCGCGCGATGGCGGCCCGCTACCTCTCCGGCGCCGCGCTCGACGGCTACCTCGAGTTCGCCTTCGGCCAGCTGGGGGAGCACCTCACCGTGGTCCTCGAGCCCGAGCACTGGCTCGGCGCCGACCTCACGATGGATCGCCCGACGGTGCCGGGGCCGCCGGCACCGTCGGTGCGTTCAGTACTTGACCCAGCGCGCCGTCGTGGGCGCGCTGCTGCAGGTGACCCGCACCCAGTACCACTTCCCGGTGGGCTGGGCGCCGGGCACGATCACCTCGCGAACCGCCTTGCCCGGCAGGGGGAACGGGATGTTGACGGTGTCGAAGTTCCAGCCGGACGGACGCGAGTGGTAGGTGCACCACCCGGCGTCGCCGTACGTCTGATTCCGGACGATCACCCGGGCGCCGGCCCACGTGGCGACCGGATTGCTGAACGTCACGGTCGTCCAGGCGTTGGCGACGCCGGAGCCGACGACGCCGGCGGCGGGAACGAGTGCGAGGGCGGCGGCCGTGGCGGCCAGACGCTTGGCGGAGGTGTTCATGGGCTTGTCCTTCTGATTCGGGGAGTGCTTGCCGGATCAGAATGGCGGTGCCCCAGGCGCGTTGACACGCGTAGCGGACTACTCGACCTGCAGGGACGGTGCCCTGCGGACTACTCGATCGGCACCGTCGGGACATGCGAAACCGGCCGCCGAGGAGATCCTCGACGACCGGCTTCTGGAGAGAAGTTTCAGTACTTGCCGAACGCCAGCGCCACGTTGTGGCCGCCGAATCCGAAGGAGTTGTTCAGCGCGTAGGAGATGTCGCCCGTGCGGGCGGAACCGTGGACCACGTCCAGCTCGATCTCCGGATCCTGGTTCTCCAGGTTCAGGGTGGGCGGGATGATCCCGTCGCGGATCGAGAGTACGGTCAGTGCGGCTTCGAGAGCACCCACGGCGCCGATGGAGTGGCCCAGCGCGCCCTTGGGCGCGTAGATCGCGGCGTCCGTGCCGACGACGGCGTTGATGGCCTTCGCCTCCGCGGCGTCGCCGATCGGCGTGGCCGTGGCATGCGCGTTGATGAAGTCGATGTCGGAGCGGGACAGGCCCGCGGTCTCCATCGCCCTCTTCATCGCGCGGGCGGCGCCGCCGCCCTCCACGTCGGGGGAGACCATGTGATAGCCGTCGGAGGTGATGCCGGCGCCGAGCAGCCGCGCGATCGGCTTCGCGCCGCGCGCCAGGGCGTGCTCCTCGGTCTCGATGATCATGAGGGCCTGTGCCTCGCCGAAGACGAAGCCGTCGCGGTCCTTGTCGAACGGACGCGAAGCGGCCTGCGGGTCGTCGTTGCGGGTCGACAGTGCGCGCATCATCGCGAAGGAGGCGATGGGCGGCGAGTCGATCCGGCCCTCCACGCCACCGCAGACCGCGATGTCGGCATCGCCGAGCACGATCTGGCGCCAGGCGTGCGCGATGGCCTCGTTGCCCGTCGAACAGGCCGAGACCGGCGCGATGGCACCCGCGCGGGCACCGATCTCCAATGCCGAGACGGCGCACGCGCCGTTCGGCATGGACATCTGCACGGCGAACGGCGAGACCTTGCGGACACCGTGATCGCGCAGCGCGTCCACGGCCTCCACCATCGTCTCGCCGCCGCCGAGCCCGGTGCCGACAACCGCCGCGAGGCGCGTCGGGTCGACATCCGGGCGTCCGGCGCCGTCCCACAGCCGCTTGGTCATCACGTGGGAGACCTGCTCGACGTAGGACATGCGCCGCTTCGACACATGCTGCTTGCTGATGTCCCCGGCGTACTGGCGGTCGGGCCGCTCGGGTACGTCGTCCGACGGGTCCGACAGCAGCTGGCCGCCGAACCGCACCGGCAGATCGGGGATCTGCACGCCGATGAAATCTCCCTCGAGCGGACGGATGCCGCTCTTACCCTCGAGCAGACCCTGCCAAGTGGAGTCGGTATCGACGCCGATCGACGTGGTCAGCTCGATGGCGGTGACGACGACACTCGGGAAGTCGCCACCGCGCGTCGAGAAATTCCTCAGCGAAGGCAAGGGCTTACTTGCCCTTCTCGGCCTCGTACTTGCCCTTGAGCTCGGCAGCGAGATCAGCGTTCTCGGCCTCGAGCTTCTGGATGTACGCGACGGCGTCGCCGACGGTCTTCAGGCCCGCGAGGTCCTCGTCCGGCACCTTGACGCCGTACTTGTCCTCGAGCTGCACGGCGATCTCGACCATCGACAGCGAGTCGATGTCCAGGTCGTCGATGAACGCCTTGTCCAGGGTGACCTCGGAGGGCTCGATGCCGGTGACCTCTTCGATGATCTCGGCGATGGCGGCGACGATTTCGTCCTGGCTGGTGGCCACAGTGGGTCCCTTTCCTTGTGTGACCCGACCCGCGATTTCGCGGAGACGGGAGTCTATCCGTGCGACGACGGGCGTCGCGGGGTTCGACGGTGCCGGGCGGCCCGTCGGGTGGTCTTCTCGCTACTGCGCGGGGGCGAGCAGCTCGGTGAGGTCGGCCGGGGTCTTGACGGCGACCTGCGGCACACCCTTGAGCTCGCGCTTGGCGATGCCCACGAGGGCGCCGGCCGGGGGCAGCTCCACGACCATCGAGACCTCGGCCTCGCGCATGGTGGCGGTGCACAGGTCCCAGCGGACCGGGCGGGTGACCTGCGCGACGATCTGCGCCAGGGCGGCCTCGCCGGAGACGACGGGCTTGCCGTCGCGGTTCGAGAGCAGCGTCAACTGCGGGTCGCGCGGGGTGATGGCCTGCGCGGCGGCCGCAACGGCCTCCTGTGCGGGGGCCATGAACTCGGTGTGGAAGGCGCCGGCCACGGCGAGCGGGCGCAGGCGCGCCTTCTCGGGGGCGTTGTCGGCGAGCTTCTGCAGGTTCTCGACGGTGCCCGCGGCCACGATCTGCCCGGAGGCGTTCATGTTGGCGGGGATCAGGTCGAAGGACTCGAGCGTGGCGAGCACGTCCGCCTCGTCGCCGCCGAGGACGGCGGTCATCGAGGTGGGGACCAGGGCGCACGCGGCGGCCATGGCGCGGCCGCGGATGGCGGCCAGGCGCACGGCGTCGTCGGCCGTGATGACACCGGCGACGGCGGCGGCGGCGAGCTCACCGACGGAGTGGCCGGCGACGACCGTGTCCGAGGGCTGCGTGCCCATCTGCTCGAAGGCGAGCAGTGCGGCGGCGACCACGAGGGGCTGAGTCACGGCGGTGTCCGTGATCTCGTCGGCCTCGGCGATGGTGCCGAGGCGGACCAGGTCGAGATCGGCGATCTCGGACCAAGCGCGCAGGCGCTCCACGGCAGAAGGCTGATCGAGCCATGCGGTCAGCATGCCGGGCTTCTGGGAACCCTGTCCGGGTGCGAGCAGTGCAATCACGTGTACCAGGAAACACCCCGGGAACCTGAAAAGAAGGTGTTGGAGCCTGAGAACCTGGCTCATCGAATTTGTGGGGTTTCCACAAAAGTGCTGCTCAGCGAGTCCTGCCTGTTACCAGAGTGTTATGTGTGACTGGATTAGCTCAGCGAGATGTCTGTGATCCGCGTCATAGCGGCGGGGGTGAAGCGGTCAGGATTCGCTGCCGCGAGACGCCCGATCGTCGCTGCCACACGCAACACGAAGGCGTCGCGCGGGTCCTGCGGGTCCCGCCCGGTGATCTCGGCGATCTTCTTCAGGCGGTACCGCACCGTGTTGGGGTGAACGAACAGCTCGCGGGCGCACGATTCGACCGCGCCGCCGGAGTCCAGATAGGCGTCCAGCGTGTCCGACAGGGCGGATCCGGCCTCTTCGAGGGGTTTCACCAGGAGCTCGTAGAGGGTGCGGCCGGCGTGCGTGTCGCCGATCAGCGCGCGCTCGGGCAGGAGCTCCCAGCTGTGCACCGGACGCGGCGCGCCTGGCCAGCCGGCGACGGCGTTGACGCCCGCGATGGCCTCGACCGCCGAGGCGTGGGCGTCCTCCAGCGTCGGCGTGGTGTGCCCGATCACGACGGGGCCGTCGGCGAAGTGGCGCATGAGGGCGTCCGCGAAGGGGTCCCCTGTCGTGACGGCACCGCTGACGATGACCACCAATTTGGTGCCTTGTACAACGGCGAGCGCCGACCGGCCGTGCGATCGAGCGGTGTCGTGCACCGATCCCGCGACGGAGACGTTCTGGTCCGGCGGGGGATTGCCGACGATGACGGTGGCCGACGCCACCGGATCCCAGTTCAGCGCCGCGGCGCGGGAGAGCAGGTTGGCGCCGGTGTCGCCGCGGACCACCGCGTCGACCACCAGCGCCTCCATCCGCGAGTCCCACGCGCCCCGGGCCTCGGCGGCCGAGGCGTAGATCGACGCGGCGCCGAAGCCGATCTCCCGGCCGTACCGCAGGACGGCCTCGGTGAGCGCGATGAGCTGGTCCTCGTTGCGGGCCAGCAGCGGCAGCCAGCGCTCGAAGAACTCCATCGCCACGCGGACCATCTCCACGGTCTGCAGGAGCGAGACCTTGCGGGCCAGGTCCTGCGGCACCGTCTGGAAGGAGGCGACCGTGTACTCGACGTTGCTCGGGTTCTCGATCCACTCGGCGAAGTTGACCACCGCCGTCTGCACGACCAGCTGGATCGACGCCCGCTGACTGGCCTCCAGGTCCGCAAAGTACGGGAGCTGCTCCTCCATGGAGCGCACCGCCTCCGTCGCGACGCGGCCCGAGTACTGGCGAATCCTGGCGAGGATCGCTTCGGGCAGCACGTCGCGAGGCTCGGGACGCTTCCGGTTGAAGCTCCCCTTCCCCGGCTTCCCGGGGAGGGGGAACGAGCCCGTATCAGCGGTCATGGAGTCCTAGGCTACGCCGGGGTCCGACGTCTGCTTCGGGGCGGCGAGCACGTCGTCGATCCGGTACCGCTTCGCGGCGTCCGCGGCGACCGAGAAATCGAGTGCTCCGTCCCGGGCGAGCCCCAGGAGAACGCCCACGACGATCGACTCGGCGTCCACGTTGAAGTACCGCCGGGCCGCCGGGCGCGTGTCCGAGAAGCCGAAGCCGTCGGTGCCCAGGGTGACGTAGGTGCCGGGCACCCACTGCCGGATGAGGTCCTGCGTGCCGCGCATGAAGTCGGACGCCGCGATCGTCGGGCCCTCGGTGCCGCCGAGGATCTTGGTGACGTGCGGGGTGCGGAATTCGGCGCCCGGGTCGCGCAGCGCCGCCTTCTCGGACTCGATGCCGTCGCGCGACAGTTCGACCCAGCTGGTCACCGAGAACACCGACGCGGAGACGCCCCACTCCTCGGCCAGCATCTGCTGGGCCTTGAGCGCGTCGGGCATCGTGACGCCGGAGGCGAGGATGTTCGCCTTCTTCTCGTGCGCGGTGTCGGCGGGCTTGAACAGGTACAGGCCCTTGAGCAGACCGTCGACGTCCAGGTTCTCCGGCTCCGCCGGCTGGTGGATCGGCTCGTTGTAGACGGTGATGTAGTAGTAGATGTTCTCCGGGTTCTCCCCGTACATCCGCCGCAGGCCGTCGATCACGATGTGCGCCAGCTCGTAGGCGAACGCGGGGTCGTAGGCGACGACCGCCGGGTTGGTCGACGCGAGCACGTGGCTGTGGCCGTCGGCGTGCTGCAGGCCCTCGCCGGTCAGTGTGGTGCGGCCGGCGGTGGCGCCGAGCACGAAGCCGCGGGCCATCTGGTCGGCGGCCGCCCACAGGCCGTCGCCCGTGCGCTGGAAGCCGAACATCGAGTAGAAGATGTACAGCGGGATCATCGGCACGTCGTGCGTGGCATATGAGGTACCCACCGCGGTGAACGACGCGGTCGAGCCGGCCTCGTTGATGCCCTCGTGCAGGATCACGCCCTGCGGGTTCTCCTTGTACGCGAGCATCAGCTGTGCGTCGACGGCCGTGTACGTCTGGCCGAGGCGGTTGTAGATCTTCAGCGTGGGGAACCAGCTGTCCATGCCGAAGGTGCGCGCCTCGTCGGGGATGATCGGGACGATCCGCGGGCCCACCTCCTTATCGCGCAGCAGCTCCTTGAAGATGCGCACCACGGCCTGCGTGGTCGCGACCTCCTGCTTGCCCGAGCCCTTGAGCATCACCTTCACCGCGTCGATGCCGGGGGTCTGGAGAACCTGGGCCTGCGTGCGGCGGGTCGGCAGGAAGCCGCCGAGCTGCTTGCGGCGATCCAGCATGTACTGGATCTCCTTCGACTCCGGTCCCGGGTTGTAGTACGGCGGGAGGTAGGGGTCCTTCTCGAGCTCGGCGTCCGAGATCGGGATCCGCAGGTGATCGCGGAAGCCCTTGAGGTCGTCGAGGGTGAGCTTCTTCATCTGGTGCGTGGCGTTGCGGCCCTCGAAGTTGTGGCCCAGGCCGAAGCCCTTGACGGTGTGCGCCAGGATCACCGTCGGCTGGCCCTTGTGCTCCATCGCCGACTTGTAGGCCGCGTACAGCTTGCGGTAGTCGTGGCCGCCGCGGCGCAGGCCCCAGATCTGCTCGTCGGTCATGTCCTGGACCAGTTCCTTGGTCCGCGGGTCGCGGCCGAAGAAGTGCTCACGCACGAACGCGCCGTCGTTCGCCTTGAACGTCTGGTAGTCGCCGTCGGGCGTGTTGTTCATGATGTTGACGAGGGCGCCGTCGCGGTCCTTGTGCAGCAACTCGTCCCACTCGCGGCCCCAGATCACCTTGATCACGTTCCAGCCGGCGCCGCGGAAGAAGGACTCCAGCTCCTGGATGATCTTGCCGTTGCCGCGGACGGGCCCGTCGAGGCGCTGCAGGTTGCAGTTCACGACGAAGGTGAGGTTGTCGAGCCCCTCGGTCGCGGCGATCTGGATCTGGCCGCGCGATTCGGGCTCGTCCATCTCGCCGTCGCCGAGGAACGCCCAGACGTGCTGGTCGGACGTGTCCTTGATGCCGCGGTCGTGCAGGTAGTGGTTGAACCGCGCCTGCTGGATGGCGTTCATCGGGCCGAGGCCCATCGACACCGTCGGGAACTCCCAGAAGTTCGACAGCAGCCGGGGGTGCGGGTAGGAGGGGAGGCCCTTGCCTTTGTCCTCGTGCGACTTCTCCTGGCGGAAGCCGTCGAGGCGCTCCGCGGGGATGCGGCCCTCGAGGAAGGCGCGGGCGTAGATGCCGGGGGAGGCGTGGCCCTGGATGAAGACCTGGTCGCCGCCGCCGGGGTGCTCCTTGCCGCGGAAGAAGTGGTTGAAGCCCACCTCGTACAGCGACGCCGCGCCGGCGTACGTCGAGATGTGGCCGCCGACGCCGACGCCGGGCCGCTGCGCGCGGTGCACCATGATCGCGGCGTTCCACCGGATGTAGGCGCGGTAGCGGCGCTCGATCTCCTCGTCGCCCGGGAACCAGGGCTCGAGATCGGTGGGGATGGTGTTGACGTAGTCGGTCGACGTGAGCGACGGGATGGAGACGCGCTGCTCGCTCGCGCGCTCAAGCAGGCGCAGCATCAGGTAGCGGGCGCGGGCGGGGCCGTGGGTCGCGATCAGATCGTCGAAGGACTCGATCCACTCGCCGGTCTCGTCCGGATCGATGTCCGGGAGATACGACGCCACCCCCTCGCGAATCACGCGGACGCGGTCCGGGCGACCGTCGTTCGACGGTGCGGGACCCTCTCCTGAGGCGGGTGCCGGGGTGGTGGCGATCGAGTCTGTCACTGGTGCTCCTCACGGGTCGCGAAGGCGGTGCGTAGGTCTGCGGTGTGTCGCAGATCCCATCCTGCCGCATTCGAAAGTTACTCGACAGTCGTATTCCGCGTGGTGGAATTCGCCAGGTCTGCAGCGCGAGTTCGGCGTACCCCGCTTGCGCGCACGCGCAGGTGCCGTAAGTTGACACCGAACAGCTGTATGCGGGTGGCAACGGGCCGCCCGCGCTGACGCGAGGAGGCTCCCACCGGTGTCCACGAATGGGTCATTCGCCCAGAAGATGGGCCTGCAGCCCGGCAACATCGTGCAGGAGATCGGTTGGGACGACGACACCGACGACGACCTGCGCCTTGCCATCGAGGAGCTCACCGGCGCGGAGATGCTCGACGAGGACACCGATGAGGTGATCGACGTGGTCGTGCTGTGGTGGCGCGACGACGACGGGGACCTCGTCGACACCCTCATGGACGTGATCACCCCGCTCTCCGACGACGGCTACGTCTGGGTGCTCAGCCCCAAGACCGGTCAGCCGGGGCACGTGCAGCCCAGCGAGATCGCCGAGGCCGCGCCGACGGCTGGCCTCACGCAGACCTCGTCGACCAATCTCGGCTCCTGGATCGGCTCGCGGCTCGTGCAGCCGAAGTCCGGCCGCGTGGCCAAGAGGTGACATCTCCCCGGCTCGACGGTCCGCTGGAGGTCGGTGCCGAGGCGCCGTCGTTCACGCTGCGTGATCAGAACAACCGGCCGGTCTCGCTGGAGTCCTACCGCGGCCGCAAGAACGTGCTGCTCGTGTTCTTCCCGCTGGCCTTCACGGGCACCTGCGAGAGCGAGCTGGGCGGGATCCGCGATTCCCTCCCGTCGTTCGAGAACGACGATGCCGCCGTTCTCGCCGTCTCCGTGGGCCCGCCGCCCACGCACAAGGTGTGGTCCGGCTCGCAGGGCTACCTGTTCCCGATCCTCTCGGACTTCTGGCCGCACGGCGACGTCGCGAACGCGTACGGCGTGCTCAACGGCAAGAACGGCTACCCGAACCGCGGCACCTTCGTCATCGACCGCGAGGGCGTGATCCGGTTCTCCGAGATGAACGAGCCCGGCGTGCCCCGCGATCAGTCGCTTTGGGAAGACGCCCTCGCTGCGCTATCTTCGACCGGCAAGCGCACATAGCTCAGTTGGTTAGAGTCCCGGTCTTACACACCGGTTGTCGGGGGTTCGAGTCCCTCTGTGCGCACCACGGCCTCACCGGTCCCGGTACGCCTCCAGGAGTCGCAGCCACACCTCGCTGATCGTGGGGTAGGCGGGCACCGCGTGCCACAGCCGCGCGATCGGCACCTCTCCCACCACGGCGATCGTGGCCGCGTGCAGCAGTTCCGCGACCGCGGGACCCACCAGCGTCATGCCGATCACCACACCGCGGGCCTCGTCGACGACCATCCGCGCGCGGCCCGCGTAGCCGTCGGCGTACAGGGTTGCGCCGGCCACCCAGCCGAGGTCGTAGTCGACTACGGCCACGTCCGTGCCGGCCTTCCGCGCCTGCGCCTCCGTGACGCCGATGGCCGCGACCTCCGGCTCGGTGAAGATCACCTGCGGCACCGCGGTGTGGTCCGCCGTCGCGACGTGCGCGCCCCAGGGCGCGTCGTCCACGGCGGCTCCGCGCGCCCGGGCGGCGATCGCGTCGCCGACCGCCCGCGCCTGGTACTTGCCCTGGTGCGTGAGCAGCGCCCGGTGGTTCACATCGCCCGCCGCGTACAGCCAGTCGAAGCCCTCGACCCGCAGCGTGTCGTCCACGGCGAGCCACGACCCGGGCTCCAGCCCGACGGTCTCCAGCCCCAGGTCGACGGTCCGCGGCGTACGCCCGGTGGCCGCGAGCACCTCGTCGGCGACGACGGTCCGCCCGGCCGAGGTCTCGATCGTCACCTCGCCGTCCGCGCGGGTGACCCGGGTCGGGGACTCGCCGGTCACCACCTCCACGCCGAGCGCGCGGAGGCCGTCGCCGACCGCCTCGCCCGCGAAGGGCTCCAGGCCGGTGAGCAACCCGCTGCGCGCGAGCAGCGTCACCTCCGAGCCGAGAGACGCGTACGCCGTGGCCATTTCGGCAGCGACCACGCCACCGCCGATCACCGCGAGACGCCGCGGCGCCGCCTTCGCGCTGGTGGCCTCGCGGCTGGTCCACGGGCGCGCGGCCCGCAGGCCCGGGATGTCGGGAACGGCCGCATCGGTGCCCGTCGCGAGGACGACGGCGTGCTTCGCGGACAGGGCGGTCTCGGCACCGTCGGGCCCGACGACGGTGACCCGGCGCGGCCCGGAGAGTCGCCCCTGGCCGCGGATCGCGGTGATCCCGGCGTTCGTCGCCCACCGCACCTGCCCGGCGTCGTCCCAGTTCCCGACCACGGCGTCCCGTCGGGCGAAGACCTCCGACGGGTCGAGCGAGGCCTCGCCGGCGAGCGCGCCGCGGACGTGCTGCGCCTCGCGCAGCGCCTGTCCCGGCCGAAGCAGCGCCTTCGACGGCATGCACGCCCAGTAGGAGCACTCACCGCCGAACTTCTCGCTCTCCACCAGCGCGGCGGTGAGCCCGCCCCGCACCGCGCGGTCGGCCACGTTCTCGCCCACCGGCCCACCGCCGATCACGACCACGTCGAATTCGTCCATGGCGCACCTCCTTCGACCACCGTACGTCCGCCGGCGGCGGGCCCGCGAAAAAGGGGATGCGGACGGTCCGGGCCGGGGGATACGCTGGGCGCAACCGTGACAGGACCTGAGGAGGTGAGACCCGTGAACGTTTCACGCATGTGGGTGCTCCCTCCGTTCTCACGGTCGACCTAGGTGTCGCCACCAGGAGCGCCGCACGCAGGCATTCCTGGAAGGCATCACCATGAACGACTCCCCTCTCACTCTCGTGCGCGCCGAGGACGGCGACTGGCTCGCGATCGACGCCGAGGACCGCGTCATCGGCCGCGCCGGACCGTCACGACGGGCCGGATTCATCAGCGTCGACGCCTGGACCGCAGCGGCTTTCGACCTGCTCGCCGCAGCGCTCCTCGCCGAGCTGCCGCCACCGCTGTTCACCCTCGTGGCGGACGGCGACCATGAGTTGCTCGCCGCCTGGCGCCGGCACGGCTTCGCCCCGCACCGGCGGGAGGCGCTGTACCGGATCCCGCTCGACCCGCCGCCCGCCGTCACCCCGCCCGGGGCGTGGCGGGTCCGATCCGCGCCCGGGGTCGCGCCCTTCCTGGCGGCGCAGGCCGATCCCGCCGACGGTGCCGCCGTCGCCGTGATCGAGCAGGCCGGCGGCATCGCGGTCGAGACCACCGTCGAGCTGGTGCGGTCATGACCAAGACCTCGCGCGGCATCGAGGCCGCCGGCACCGTCATCGAAGGGCTCCGCGCGGCCACGTTCCGGGTGGAGCTCGACAACGGGCACGTCGTCCTGGCGCACATCAGCGGGAAGATCCGGAAGAACTACATCAAGATCGTCCCGCTCGACCGCGTGCTCGTGGAGATCAGTCCCTACGACCTCAGTCGAGGCCGGATCGTCTTCCGCTACCGGAACTGACGGCGGGGCCGGATCGGTCAGGAATCGAGAAGCGTCCCGAAAGCGCAGCTCATAGCGTTGTCGGCATGACAACCTCGCTCAGCACCCCGGTCCGGTCCCTCACCCTGGAGGCGGCCGACCCGGCCTCCGCCCAGGCCTTCTACGACGCCGCGTTCGGCCCCGACCCGCGGCTCCGGTCCGCGCCCGCCGGCGGCCCGTCCGAGGGCTTCCGCGGCTTCGTGGTCTCCCTCGTCGTGGCGGAACCCGCTGTCGTCGACTCCTTCGTCGCGCCCGCCCTCGCGGCGGGCGCGACGGAGATCAAGCCCGCCCGGAAGTCCTTCTGGGGCTACGGCGCCGTCTTCCGCGCGCCCGACGGCACCGTCTGGAAGATCGCCTCCTCGTCGAAGAAGAACACCGGAGCGCCGCTGCGCACCATCGACGACATCGTGCTGCTCCTCGGCGTCGACGACGTCGCGGTCACCAAGGCCTTCTACACCGAGCGCGGGCTCACCGTCGCGAAGAGCTTCGGCCGCAAGTACGTCGAGTTCGACGCCGCGCCCGGCGCGGTGAAGCTCGCGCTCTACGGCCGCAAGGCCGCGGCCAAGGACGCAGGGGTCCCGGCGGAGGGGAGCGGCTCCCACCGCCTCCGCATCGACGGTGCGCTCGGATCCCTCACCGACCCCGACGGCTTCGTCTGGCAGTGACGACCGGCCGGGACGACGACCGGTAGCGTCGAGCCCCGTGAACCGTTCCACCGAGCTCGCACTCGGCGTCCTCGCCGACGAGGTCTTCGGCGACCCGCGCCGGTACCACCCGGTCGCGGGCTTCGGCACCGTCGCGCAGGCGCTGGAGGCGCGGATGTACGCGCCGTCGAAGCTGCGGGGCGCCGCCTACACCGCGATCCTCGTCGGGGGCGCCGCCGCGCTCGGATACACGCTGCGGAACGTGCCGGGCGCCACCGCCGTCGGCACCTGGGCGGTGGTCGGGGGAGCGGGCCTGCGGAAGGTCGGCTCCACGCTGGGCGCCGACCTCGAGCGCGGCGACCTCGACGGCGCGCGCACCCTGCTGCCCAGCCTGTGCGGGCGCGATCCGTCGGTGCTCGACACCGCGGGGCTCGCCCGCGCGGCCACGGAGTCGGTCGCCGAGAACACCTCCGACGCGGCGGTCGCGCCGCTGTTCTGGGGCGCCGTCGCGGGCCTGCCCGGCCTGCTCGCGTACCGCGCGGCCAACACCCTCGACGCGATGGTCGGCTACCGCAACGACCGCTACGCCGACTTCGGCTGGGCGTCCGCGCGCCTCGACGACGTGCTCAACTACGTCCCCGCCCGGCTCGCCGGAGCGGTCACCGTCGGGCTCGCGCCGGCCGTCGCCGGGGCACCGTCGGACGCGGCGCGGGCGTGGTGGCGGGACGCGGCGAAGCACCCCAGCCCCAACGCCGGGGTGGCGGAGGCGACCGCCGCGGGCGCGCTGGGCCTGCAACTGGGCGGGCGGACGCAGTACGCGCACGGCGTGGAACTGCGCCCCACCCTGGGCGACGGTCGCGCGCCCGAGCCGCGCGACCTGGCGCGGGCGGCCCGCCTGTCGCTGACCGTCGAACTGGGCGCGCTGGCCGCTACTGTCCTTTGCGTCCGTACCGGTCGGCGAGCCGTGCGGCGCGCGCGGCCTCGGGCGTGATCTCCGGCGACGGCTCGTCCTCCGGCGTCTCCCCGGCGTCCGCCGTACCCGCGTCGAACACCGCCTTGTCCTCGCGCCGGCGGCGCACCTCCGACCACACGAAGTAGCCGATCGCGAGCGGCGCCATGATGCCGAACGCCAGCCACTGCAGGCCGTACGAGAGGTACGGGCCCGCGTCGAGCATCGGGAGCGGGATCGGGTCGAGGCCGCCGGGCTGGCCCTCGTCGAGATTGAGGTAGCCGGGCGCGAAGGCGACGCCCTGCGCGGGCCCGATCGCCCCCGGGTCGATCGCGAAGACCTGCAGGTAACCGCCCTCCGTGCGCGGCCCGCGGGCCGGGTCGGTCTTCTCCGGCGCGCGGACGCGCGCCTGGACCGTCACCGTGCCCGACGGTGGCGGCGCGAACTCCGGCACGACGCCGCCGGTCGGGGTCTGCACGAAACCGCGGTCCACGAGGTAGGTCGCGCCGTCGTTCGCGGCGAAGGGCACCAGCACCTCGTACGCGGGCTTGCCGTTCTGGTTCCGCAGGCGGGCGAGCGACTGCTTGTCGGCGAGGTACTGCCCGGTGAGCACGACGCGTCGCCATTCGGCGTCCTTCGGCACCTCGGTGCGACCGCCGAGGACCTGCGCCGCCGGCACGGGCTCGGCGTTAACGGAGTCGGCGATCTGCTGGTTGCGGTGGCTGGTGGAGGAGTTCTTGCCCAGCTGCCACGGCGCGAGCACCGACCAGCACAGCGCGGTGAAGGCGATGGCTGCGACGGCGAGGGCGATCCACCGCGGCTGGAAGATCACCTTGATCCAGCTAGGCAAGATTCGCTCGCGTCCACTCGAGGAGCCCGGGCATCGCGCCCTCGACCTGCGCGAGCGTCGCGCGGAAGTCGTCGTGGTCGCCGTAGTAGGGATCGGGCACGCTCTCGTGAGCGGCCTCGGGGTCGAAGCTGCGGAGCAGGCGGATCCGCTCCGCGGGGACGCCGCGCTGCCGCAGCGGCCCGACGTGGGAGCGATGCAGCGCCACGACCAGGTCCGCGGCGAGGTGGTCGTCCGTCAGCTCCGCGGCGGTGTGTTCGGTGGGGTAGCCGGCCTCCGCGAGGACGTCCCGTGCGCGCCGGTCCGCCAGTCCTCCCTCGTGCCAGCCGTCGGTGCCGGCGCTGGTGACCCGCACCGCCTCGGCCAGTCCGGCGTCAGCGACCGACTGCTCGTAGACGATCTTGGCGATCGGCGAACGGCAGATGTTGCCGGTGCACACGAAGGTGACATGCAGCGGAGTAATCACGCCTCCATCTTGCCCGAAACGGTGCGGGCCAGGCCGCCGCACCCGACGGTGACGGAGCGCATGCCGTTCGCGTCCGGCTATGAAATCGTGTCACTGGCGGTCACGATTTCATAGCGGGTGAGCGGGCGGCCTCGGCTCCAGACGGTCCCGACGGATCTACGCTGACAGCCATGAAGCTGGCAGAGGTCATCGAGGTGCTCGATCAGGCGTATCCGCCCCGGCTCGCGGAGGGGTGGGACAGCGTCGGGCTCGTGTGCGGCGACCCGGAATCCGAGGTCACGCACGTCCTGGTCTGCGTGGACGTGACCGCGGACGTGGTGGACGCCGCGCTCGCCCGCGGCGCGCAGCTGGTGATCGCCCACCACCCGCTGCTGCTGCGCGGCGTGGACACCGTCGCGGCGAGCACGCCGAAGGGCGCGCTCATCCACCGCCTGATCCGTGGCGGCTGCGCGCTGTTCACGGCGCACACCAACGCCGACCGCGCGCGGGGCGGTGTCAACGACGCCCTCGCAGCCGCGCTCGGCCTCGAGGTGACCGGCCCCGTCGAACACCTCGACGCGCCGCTCGCGCTCGACAGATGGGGCGTGATGGTCCCGCCCGCCCATGCCGACGAAGTGCTCTCCGCGATGTTCGAGGCCGGGGCCGGCGAGGTCGGGGAGTACTCCGAGTGCGCCTGGCGGGTCGACGGTGTCGGCCAGTTCCGGCCCGGCGCGTCGGCGAACCCGGCGATCGGGGAGAACGGCGAGCTGACGACGGTCGCCGAGACGCGGGCCGAGCTGGTGGCCGCCCGCGGCCGTCGCGCCGACGTCCTCGCCGCGCTGCGCAGCGCCCACCCGTACGAGGAGCCCGCCCACGACATCGTCGAGCTCGTCGGCGGCGAGCGGGAATGGGGCCTCGGCCGCGTCGGCGCACTGCCCGAGCCGATGACCCTGGAGGCGTTCACCGCCCACGTCGCGTCGGCGCTCGGCGCGCCGGCCCGGGCCGCGGGCGACCCCGCCGCCCTGATCCGCACCGTCGCGGTCTGCGGGGGAGCGGGGGATTCGCTGCTGGGCACCGTCGCGCGCCTCGGCGTGGACGCCTACGTGACCGGCGACCTGCGACACCACCCCGTCGACGAGCACCTGCGCGCCGGCGGGCCCGCACTCGTGGATGGCGGGCACTGGGGCACCGAGTTCCCCTGGTGCGCTACCGTCGCCGAGCTGCTGTGGCCCTACCTCGACGTCGCCGTGCACGACGCCCCGACGGATCCGTTCACGGTGCGGGCCGCGCCCGCACCGGATGCGTAGAGTGGCGCAGATGAACGCTGATCCGGCCGCCCAACGCATCCTGCTGGACCTCGCCGAGGTCGACGCGGAGATCTCCCGTCTGGCCCACCGCGCCACCCACCTGCCCGAGGACGCCGAGCTCGCCGAGCTCGAGAAGCGCGCGACCACCGAGCGCGACGAATCGGTGCGCGTGTCGATCCTGGTCGAGGACCTGGACCGCGACATCAGCAAGCTCGAGAAGGAGGTCGAGCAGACCCGCCTCCGGGAGCAGAAGGACCGCGAGCTGCTCGCCGCCGGCGCCGTCCCGGCGAAGCAGCTCACGGAGATCGAGCACGAGCTGCGCGGCCTCGAGCGGCGCCAGTCGGTGCTGGAGGACGAGGAGCTCGAGCTCATGGAGAAGCGTGAGGCGGTCGAGCTCGATCAGCAGCGCGCCGAGGCCGTGGTGACCGCGACGAGCGACGAGATCGCCGCGGTGCAGCGCCGCCGCGAGGAGACCGTCAAGGACATCGACGTCGCGCGCAACCGCACGACCGCCACCCGCGAGGACGTCGTCGGGAAGCTGCCGGAGGACCTGTACGCCGAGTACGAGCGGTGCCGCAAGAACTCCGGTGCCGGCGCGGGGCTCCTGCAGGCCCGACGGTGCGGCGCCTGCCGCCTGGAGCTCGACCGGGGCTTCCTCGACGGTGTGAACCGCAAGCCCGCCGATCTCGTGGTGCACTGCGACGAGTGCGGCGCGATCCTGGTGCGGACCAACGAGTCCGGGCTGCCCCAGCCCAAGCCCGAGGAGTGACGGGAGCGCAGCGCGGGGGCTGGACCGCCTCCGCGCACGAGCCCACCCGCGTGATCCTGTTGCGGCACGGGCAGACTCCGGCATCGGTGCGGCGGCTGTACTCGGGCCGCGGCAATCCGTCGCTCACCGACCTCGGGCGCGAGCAGGCCGCCGAGGCCGCGGAACTGCTGCGGCTCACGCCGATCGACGCCGTCCTCTCGTCGCCGCTCGACCGCGCGCGGCAGACCGCCGACGCCGTGGCCGCCGGCCGGGCGCTCACCGTCGAGATCGAGGACGCGCTGATCGAGACGGACTTCGGTGCGTGGGAGGGTCTCTCGTTCGGCGAGGCCCGGGACCGCGACCCGGAGCTGCACGCCCGATGGCTCGGCGACACCGCGGTGGCGGCGCCCGGCGGCGAGAGCTTCGACGAGGTGCACAGCCGCGTCGCGGCGCTGCTGGAGCGGGTCACCGCCGAGCACGCCGGCCGCACCGTGCTGCTGGTCTCGCACGTCACGCCGATCAAGACGGCGCTGCGGATCGCCCTCGACGTCGGCCCGCAGCTGCTCTACCGGCTGCACCTCGACCTGGCCTCGATCTCGATCGCCGACTTCTACCCCGACGGCGGCGCCTCCGTGCGGCAGGTCAACCGGACCGCGGGGCTCTGAGGCTCGGGTACTCTGTACCGCGCGGACGAGCTGACCGGGCGGCCGCGGCGTCGGGAACGGCTGGGTGACCAGTACGCCCGCGTCGAGGAAAGTCCGGACTCCACAGGGCAGGGTGGTTGCTAACGGCAACCCGGGGTGACCCGCGGGACAGTGCCACAGAGAACAGACCGCCCGGGCTCCGGCCCGGGTAAGGGTGAAACGGTGCGGTAAGAGCGCACCAGCGCGGCGGGTGACCGTCGCGGCTCGGTAAACCCCACCCGGAGCAAGGTCGAAGGCGCCACCTCATGGTGGCGCTGCGCGCGTGATCGAGGGCTGCTCGCCCGAGCGCGCGGGTGGACCGCTCGAGGCACCCGGCGACGGTGTGTCCAGATGGATGGTCGCCACCCCGGCGCAGCGATGCGGCGGGGGACAGGATCCGGCTTACACGTCAGCTCGTCCGCCCCGACGTCCCGCCGCTGCCGGGCTTAACCTGGTCCGATGGACCTCTCCGTGCTGTCCTGCGGCCTCCGCGGTCACGTCACCTACGACCCCGACGAGGCGGATCTCCGCGCCCGGGTCCGGACGGACACCCCCGAGGGCGAGGCGTGGCGCTGCCTGCGCTGCGACGACTTCGTCGTCGGCCCGCCGCACGGTTCGGGACCGGCCGCGCACGCACCGTCGGTTCCCCGGGGCCGGGCGCTGCGCGACGAGCTGATCATGCGCTTCCTCGCGGTCGAGCGGTTGCTGCGCGGGATCGTCTTCGCGGCCGCCGGCGTCGTCGTGTGGCAGTTCCGCGGCACCCACGAGCACCTGCGCGAAGTGTTCCAGTCCAAGCTGCCGGTGCTGAGTCAGCTCGGCTTCAACGTGGGCGACTCGAGGATCGTGCAGACCGTGGACACGGCGCTGGGCCTGTCGAGTACGACGCTCGCCTGGATCGCCGCCGGCCTCGTCGCCTACGCCGTGATCGAGGTCGTCGAGGCGGTGGGGCTCTGGCTCGGCAAGCGCTGGGGCGAGTACTTCGCGGTGATCGCGACCTCCGCGTTCCTCCCGCTGGAGATCTACGAGATCACGGAGAAGGTGACCGCACTGCGCGCCGGCGCGCTGCTGATCAACGTCGCCGCCGTCGCGTGGCTCGTGTGGAGCAAGCGGCTGTTCGGGGTCAACGGCGGCGCGGCGGCGTACCGCGCCGAGCGGGAGTCCGACAGTGTCCTGACGGTCCGTCGCGCCGGCGAGTAGCGTGCAGAGGTGACCGATTCGAGCGCCCGCGACGCCGTCATCGCCCTCCTGCAGAGCCTCCCCGAATCCACTGTCGACACCATCGCGCCCGGCGCGATCGCCGCCGACGGGAAGACGCCCGTGCCCGAGATCGCCTGGGGTGACACCTTCGTCTACTCCACGCCGAACGGCGAGCCCGGCGTCATGCCGTACCTCACGATCATCACCAAGAACTACCCCGACGACGAGCAGTCCGGCCTGGACCGGCCCGGCGCCTTCCGGCTCAACGCCAACGTCGGGCGCGAGGCCTTCACCGAGCTGATCGGCTATCCGCCCGCGGAGCACGCCGACCGCGCGGGCGAGTGGGACTACGCCGCCGACGGCGTCGTGATCCCGCACCCGCTGTACGCCAAGCTGGGCTGGGTGTCCGTGGTGAACCCCGGGGCCGGGCCCGACGTCGTCGACCTCCTGGAGCGCGCCCGCGCCCACGTGCAAAAGCAATAGAAACTTGTCGGCGGTCCCCACTACCGTGTGAGCCATGACACAGGGTGAGAGCGGTGACTGGGCGATCGAAGCCATCGGCCTGGTGAAACGGTTCGGTGACTTCACGGCGGTGGACGGGGTCAGTTTCCAGGTGCCGCGGGGCTCGGTGCTCGGCCTGCTGGGCCCCAACGGCGCGGGCAAGACGACCACGGTCCGCATGATGACCACCCTGTCGCCGCCCACCGAGGGCACGGCCCGCATCGCGGGGTACGACGTGCGGGAACACCCCATCGAGGTACGGCGCAACATGGGCCTCACCGGGCAGGCCGCCACGGTGGACGAGATCCTGACGGGGCGCGAGAACCTGGCGATGATCGGCGGCCTCTACGGCATCCCGCGGGCCGCGCTCAAGCGGCGCAGCGCGGAGCTGCTCGAACAGTTCTCGCTGACCGCGGCGGCGGACAAGCAGGTCAAGGCCTATTCGGGCGGCATGCGCCGCCGGCTCGACCTGGCCGTCAGCCTGCTCACCGCGCCGCCGGTGCTCTTCCTCGACGAGCCGACCACCGGCCTCGACCCGCGCGCCCGCTCCGAGCTGTGGGACGTGCTGCGCACGCTGGTGGCGAACGGCACCACGCTGCTGCTCACCACGCAGTACCTCGAGGAGGCCGATCAGCTGGCCGACGAGATCATCGTCATCGACAAGGGCCGGATCATCGCGCAGGGCACTCCGCTGCAGCTCAAGGAGCGCGCGGGCGCCGCCAGCCTGGTGCTGACGGTGTCCGACGCGGCCGACCTGCCTCGCGCCCGCGACATCCTGGCGCAGCTCGGCAGCGAGGTCTTCGTCGACGAGGGCGCGCGCCAGGTGAGCAGCCCGGCCAACGGGCTGGACGACCTCAACCGGGCCGGCGCGTTGCTGGGGGAGAGCGGGATCAAGGTCGACGACCTCGGCCTCTCCCGCCCCAGCCTCGACGACGTCTTCCTCTCCCTCACCGGGCACCGCACCGAAGCCGACGACAGCGCCGCCGAGGAGGCCTCCGCATGACCGCCACCACCGAGGCCGCCGGAGTGGGCGGCGTCGAGACGCATCAGACCAGCCTGTGGCAGCAGTCCTGGATCATGGTTCGCCGCAGCATGATCCACACCAAGCGCATGCCGGAGATGCTTTCCGACGTGACGATCCAGCCGATCATGTTCACGGTGCTGTTCGCGTTCGTCTTCGGCTCCGCGATCCCCACCGAAGGCGTCTCCTACCGCGAGTACCTGCTGCCCGGCATCCTGGGGCAGACGATGGTCTTCACCTGCTTCGTCGTGGCGGGCGGCCTGACGACCGACCTGGACAAGGGCGTCATCGACCGATTCCGGTCGCTGCCGATCAGCCGCGCCTCCGTGTTGATCGGGCGCAGCATCGCGAGCCTGCTGCACTCGTCGATCGGCATCGTCGTCATGTGCCTGACGGGCCTCGCCATCGGGTGGCGGATCCGCACGAACCCGGTGGACGCGGTCCTCGGCTTTCTCGTGCTCCTGGTCTTCGGCTTCGCCATGATCTGGTTCGGCATCCTCGTCGGCTGCATGATGCAGTCGATCGAGGCCGTGAACGGCTTCATGTTCGCGACGATGTTCCCGATCACCTTCCTCTCGAACGCCTTCGTCCCCACGGCGGGGATGGCGCCGTGGCTGCGGGCGATCGCGGAGTGGAACCCGGTTTCGTCGCTGGTCCAGTCCATGCGGGAGCTGTGGGGCAATGACCTGCCGCTGCGCGACGGCGCGCCGTGGTCCCTGCAGCACCCCGTGCTCGCGACCGTGATCTGGTCGATCGCACTCACCGCCGTATTCGCGCCGCTGGCCGTGCGCGCCTTCAACAAGCGCACCGTCGACTAGGCTCGGGCGGGTGATCGGAGACCCCCTGCCCCCGCGCATCACCGAGCCCGAGCGACGCCGCGAGCTGCTGGACAGCGGCGCCATCTACACGGCGCAGCGATCCGTGCGCGGCGACGCCGTCAGCCCCGACCGCCGCCTCAAGTTCGACGGGGTGGCCCGCTACCTGCAGGACACGGGGCAGGACCACCTGCGCCACGTCGACTACGAGGACATCCACCCGTACTGGGTGGTGCGGCGCACTGTGATCGAGATTCTCGAGGGCGGCGAGCAGCCCGACATCCTCACGGTCGAGCGCTGGGGCTCCAAGATGGGTTCGCGGTGGTGCAACGTGCGCATCGGCATCGACGGGCAGAAGGGCACCCGGATCGAGACCGAGGCCTTCTGGATCAACTTCAACATCGACACCCTCACCCCGTCGGCGCTGAGCGAGACCTTCCTTAGCACCTTCGGTGCGGCCGCCGAGCCGGGCGTGCTGCGCTGGAAGCAGTGGCTCGATCCCACACCGCACCCCGACGCGGTCGAGGTGCCCTTCCTGCTGCGCGCCGCCGACCTCGACATCATCCAGCACGTCAACAACGCGGTGTACTGGACGGCGCTCGAGGAGGTGCTCGCCACCTACCCGGACCTGCGAGAGCGACTGCCGCTGCGCGGCGTCGTCGAGCACAACTCGGCGCTGCAGCTCGAGGACGAGCCGCGGTTGCTGGCGCACCGCGAGGGCGACGTCGTGCACGCCTGGCTCGTCGCGGGGGACCGCACCGCCGCGGCCATGAGCGTCGAGGCGCTGGCGGAGTAGACGTGACCGGTATCCCGATGCGCGGCCCCGTCCCGTCCAGCGCGGTCGACTTCGGGGCCGTCCGCACCGAGTTCGAGCTCGTCGAGGACTTCCCGGCCGACGTGCTGGCCGAGGCGCAGGCGAGCACCGACCGGTTCCCGGAGGGGCGCGAGGACCGCCGCGACATCGAGTTCGTCACCATCGACCCGCCCGGAGCGAAGGACCTCGACCAGGCGGTGCACATCGCCGCCGAGGGCGACGGCTACCTCGTGCGCTACGCGATCGCCGACGTCGGCGCGCTCGTCGCGCCCGGCGGCCCGCTCGAGGCGGAGACCCGCCGCCGCGGCCAGACGATGTACCTGCCCGACGGTTCCGTGCCGCTGCATCCCCGGCCGCTCTCCGAGGGCGCCGGGTCCCTGTTGCCCGGCGAGGATCGCGCGGCCGCCCTGTGGGAGATCCACCTCGACGCCGCGGGCGAGGTCACGTCGGCGACCGTGCGCCGCGCCCTGGTCCGCTCCCGCGCGCAGCTCGACTACGCGGGCGTGCAGGCCGACTTCGACGCCGGCCGCGTGCACCCGAGCATCGCGCTGCTGCCCGAAGTGGGGAAGCTCCGCGCCGCGTGGGGTCGCGCCCACGGCGCCATCGACCTGCGGCTGCCTGCGCAGGAGGCGGTGGAGGCTCCCGGCGGCTGGACCGTGCGGATCGAGCCGCGCACCGATTTCGACGCCCACAACGCGCAGATCTCCCTGCTCACCGGAGTCTGCGCCGCCGACATCATGCTCCGCGCGGGGGTGGGGCTGCTCCGCACTCTGCCGGCCGCGCCCGAGGACGCGGTCGCCGACCTGCGCCGCACCGCCGGGGCGCTCGGGCAGGACTGGCCGCGCGAGGTCACCGTCGGCGACTTCCTCGCCGGTCTCGACGTCGCCACTCCGCAGGGCCTCGCGGTGATGACCGACGCCGCGCGGCTCCTGCGCGGCTCGGGCTACGCCGCCTTCGGCACCGCCGCCGCGCCGGAACCGCCCGCCGACCGCGGGCACGCCGGCGTGGGCGCGCCCTACGCCCACGTCACCGCGCCGCTGCGCCGCCTGGCCGATCGCTACGCCACCGAGGTGTGCCTCGCCGCGTGCGCGGGCAGCCCGATTCCGGACTGGGCCCGCGGCGCGCTCGACGACGTCGCCGAGACGATGCGCCGCACCAACACGCTGGCGAACAAGGTGGACCGGGCGTGCATCGACGTCACCGAGGCCGTGATCCTCGCGGGCCGGGTGGGTGAGGAGTTCGCCGCCGTCACGATGCGCGCCGATCAGGTGCTCCTCGACGAGCCCGCGGTCATCGCGCCCTGCACGGGCGGCCCGCCGGAGGGCAGCAGGGTCACCGTGCGGCTCGAGACGGCCGACGTTGCGTCCCGAAAGGTGTCCTTCGCGTACGAGAAGGCGCTAGCGTGAGGCCATGAGCCGTCGCCTCGTCCTCATCCCCGCGTTGGCAGCCCTGCTCGCGCCCCTGATCCCCGCCCTCGCGGCACCCGCAACGGCGGCTCCGGAGTGCGCCGACTACACCTTCATCGGCGCCGCGGGCTCCGGCGAGGGGCACTCCGCCGGCGGCCTCGGGGCCACCGTGAACTCCGCAGCCCAGGCCTTCGCCGGCCGGGCCCGCGCCGCGGGGAAGACGGTGGCGATCCGCCCGATCTACTACCCGGCCGCGGCCGTCCCCACCCGGGTGGACCAGTTCGGCGGCTTCCTCGCCAGCATGAACACCGGCGCCGCGAACACCCAGGGGGACGTCGACATCGTCCTCAAGGCCTGCCCATCGACGAAGATCGTGCTCGCCGGCTACTCCCAAGGCGCGTCCGCGGTGCACCGGGCGCTGCAGCGGCTCGGCGACCGGAAGCAGATCACGGCGGCGGCACTCATCGCCGACCCGGACCGGATCCCGAACGACACCACCCGCTACCTCGGCTCGGCGCCGCGCTCGCAGGGGATGGCGCAGGCCTCGGCGATGATCAGCGGCGCTAACCCCGCGCCGCTGGCCCCGCGCATCGGCGGCCGCACCCTGAGCATCTGCACCTCCGGCGACCCGGTGTGCCACTGGACCGGTGACCTCGCGAAGACGGTCCCGAACTCGCACGACTCCTACTCGGGAGCCGACATCGGCGGCCGGCTGGCCGGCATCGCCGGCCTCTGACGGGCCCGGGGAGGCCCCGGGTCAGCGCAGCCCGCGCAGCATGCCCGCCAGGCTCGCGCGCGCCTGCGCGGCACGGAACTCCTCGACGGCGTCGAGGCGGCCGAGGCGGAAGGCGATGGCGGGATCGGTGGTCTCCGCCGCCAGCTCGGCCACCGCATCCCGCGCGATCGTCGCGTCCTGGAACTCGCCGAGCCGGTTCTGCACCTTCGCGAGCGCCTTGACCTCGGCGCGCAGGTCGCCGCGCACCACGGGATCGACCACGGCGGAGGCGTAGCGCAGGCGCTTCGCGTGCTTGCGGATCGCGTGCACGTCGTGATCGGTGCACGCCGGGTCGGCGAGCAGCACCATAGACTGCCGGGCGAAGGAGCGGATCCGCTTGTCCAGCAGCGGCGCCAGGCTCTTCACCGCGGGCCGGTCGGCCCGCTCCCGCAGTGGCGGGTCGGCGAGGAAGGCGTCGATCGCGTCCAGCAGCACGAAGTACCGGTCCGAGTTCAGCGCGATGTCCACGCGCGTCCAGCCGCGGGCCTCCGCGGCGTGCTGCCGCTGTGCGAGGGCGGCGCCGGCGCCGCCGAGCTCGCCGTCGGCGTCGAACTGCGCGAACCGCTGCGCGAGCACCTCGGCGTCGCGCACGGCACCCAGGATCGACGCGAGCAGCTTGAGCTCCGAGCTCAGCGCGGCGCGGGCCGGACCTTCGAAGAAGCCGGAGAATTCGGTGAGCACGCTGCGCAGTTGCCGGGTCGCGATGCGCATCTGGTGCACGGAGTCGTCGCCGTGGGACCGCACCCGCGGATCTTCGCGGAGCAGCTTGTCGCGGTACGCCGCCAGCGCCGCGGTCAGCAGCTGCCCGGCCGTCGCGTGCGCGATCTTCTTCGGCAGGTCGACGGGCTCCCGCGCCGCGTCGGCGTCGATCGCGCGCGCCAGCTTCGACGCCGCGTCCGGCTCGACGCCGCCCGCAGCCCGCAACGCCTTGTCGACGGCCACCGCCGTCTTCCGGCCCAGCGAGGTGTCCGGCACCTCGAACTCCCACTCGCGCCACTGCTTCTCGGGCCCGTCGGGCAGCAGCGACACCGAGTGCACGTGGTCGTCGACGAACTCGCCGAGGAGCTCGCCGTCGACCGCGTGGCAGTAGGTGGTGTGCCGCTCGTTCTCGACGATGGCGATGGGGGCGAGAGCGCGCCCGCGCACGACGGCGCGGACGCGCTCCACCAGCTCCTCGGGCACCTCGGAGGCGGCGCCCTCCGGCGCGTCCTCCTCGTCGCCCAGCGGCACCGTCACCTCGCGGCGGTCGGCACCGTCGGGCAGCTTGAGGTGCCACCCGTCGTCCTTGCCGCCGGTGCGGCGGCGCAGCGTGATCCGGTTGGCGGCGAGGTCCAGGGCGTCGGTGTCGTAGTACACCGCCACCAGGTGGAAGACCTCGTCGGTCGAGACGTGGTCGACGCCGGGGACGGCGGCCAGCGAGGGCGCCGCGGTCTCGGGGCCGACCTCGTACTTCGTCTCGATCTCACGCTGCTCGGCCATGCTCAGCCCTTCGCGAAGCGGTCGGTGGCCTCGATGAGGGCCGAACGGATCCCCGGCTCGAAGGCCGAGTGGCCGGCGTCGGGCACCATCACCAGGTCGGCGGTGGGCCAGGCGCGGTGCAGGTCCCAGGCGCTGCGGGCGGGGCACACGACGTCGTAGCGGCCCTGCACGATGACGCCCGGAATGCCGGCGATGCGGCCGATGTCCCGCAGCAGCTGCCCCTCGTCGAGGAAGCCGCCGTTCACGAAGTAGTGGTTCTCGATCTGCGCGAAGGGGATCGCGAACCGCGGGTCGTCGGCGTCGGCCGAGCTCTCGGGCGTGTTGATGAGGTGGCTCGTGCTGCGCTCCCACTTCGACCACGCCTTGGCGGCGGCCAGCGCGACCTCCTGGTCGTCCGCGTGCAGGAGCCGGTGGTAGGCCGCGATCTTATCGGCCGACGGTGCCCGGTCCGCCTCGTCGAGCGGCGCCAGGTAGTCCTCCCAGTTGTCGGGGTAGACGTGCGAGGCGCCCTCGTTGTAGTACCAGTCCAGCTCGCTGCGGCGCAGCAGGAAGATGCCGCGCAGCACCAGCTCGGTCACCCGCTCCGGATGGGTCTGCGCGTAGGCCAGTCCCAGCGTGGAGCCCCAGGAACCGCCGAAGACCTGCCAGCGGTCGATGCCGAGGTGCTCCCGGATCCGCTCGATGTCGGCGATGAGGTGCGCGGTGGTGTTCACCGCGAGCCGGTCGGCGAGCGAATCACCCTCGCCCGTCGAGGGATCGGCGATGTGCGGCTTGGACTGCCCGCAGCCGCGCTGGTCGAAGACGACGATGCGGTACGCCGCCGGGTCGAAGAACCGCCGGCAGTCGGGGGAGGTGCCGCCACCGGGGCCGCCGTGGATGAACACCACGGGCTTGCCCTCGGGGTTGCCGCTCTGCTCGACGTACAGCAGCTGTCCGTCGCCGACGTCCAGCAGCTCGGTGCTGTAGGCCTCGATCTCGGGATAGAACTCTCGCATCAGAATCCGTGCTCCGGTCCGGGGAACTCGCCGGAGGCGACCTCCGCCACGTACTCCTGGGCGCCGCGCAGCAGCTCGTCGCCGATGTTCGCGTACTTCTTGACGAATCGCGCAGTGCGGCCGCGGTTGAGGCCGGAGAAGTCCTGCCACACCAGGACCTGGCCGTCGCACTGGTTGCCGGCGCCGATCCCGATCGTCGGGATCGCGATCTCCTTCGTGACCTGCGCGGCCACGTCGGAGGGCACCATCTCCAGCACGACCGAGAAGGCACCGGCGGCGTCGACCGCCTTCGCGTCGAGGCGGATCTTGTGGGCCGCGTCGTCGCCGCGGCCCTGAACCCGGTTGCCGCCCAGCGAGTTCACCGACTGCGGGGTGAAGCCGATGTGCGCCATCACCGGGATGCCGCGGCGCTGCAGGAACTCGATGGTGGGCGCCATGTGCTCGCCGCCCTCGAGCTTGACCGCCTCGGCGCCGGCCTTCATCAGCGTCGCGGCGCTGCGGTAGGCCTGCTCGGGGGACGCCTCGTAGCTGGCGAAGGGCATGTCCGCCACCACCAGTGCGTACTTCGTGCCGCGACGCACCGCCGCGACCATCGCCGCCATCACGTCCAGCTCCATCGGCAGCGTGGAGTCGAACCCGTACACGGTGTTCGCTGCGCTGTCGCCGATCAGTAGGGCGGTGACGCCGGCCTCGTCGAAGATCGACGCGGTCATGAAGTCGTAGCTGGTGAGCATCGCCCACTTCTCGCCGCGCTCCTTGAGCTCGGCCAGGTGGTGGATGCGCACCTTCTTGCGCGGGGGCTTCGCGGCGGTCTCGCCGCCCTCCCCAGTGGATCCGCCTCCGTACAACGGGGTCTCGCTCATCTCGTCACTCCATTTCAACAGTCCCAGCCGGAATCTCCGGTCCGGGCAGTCTCTAGGCCGGGTCGTGCCAGCGGTTCGTGATCGGCATCCTGCGGTCGCGGCCGAACGCCTTGGGCGTGATCTTCGGGCCGAGCGGGTACTGGCGCCGCTTGTACTCGGCGCGGTCGACGAGGCGCGCGACCTTGCGGATGAGGTCCGGGTCGTAGCCGGCGCCGTTGTTCCCCTCCGCGGCGATCTCGGCGACGCCCTGGTCCTGCTCCACATAGCGACGCAGGATGTCGTCGAGGATCTCGTAATCGGGCAGCGAATCGCTGTCCTTCTGGCCGGGGCGCAGCTCCGCCGAGGGCTCCTTGGTGATGGAGTTCTCCGGGATCGGCGGCGTCTCGCCGCGCTCGACGGCGACCTTGTTGCGCCACCGCGCCAGCTCCCAGACGAGCGACTTCTCCACGTCGCGGATGGGGGCGTAGGCGCCCACAGCGTCGCCGTAGATCGTCGAATAGCCCACGGCCAGTTCGCTCTTGTTGCCGGTGGCCAGCACCAGGTGGCCGTCGAGGTTCGACAGCGACATCAGCGTCATCCCGCGGCAACGGGCCTGGATGTTCTCCTCGGCCAGGCCGGACAGGTGCAACTGGCCGACGAACGCCTCCACCATGTGCTCGATCGGCTCGAACCGGAAGTCGATCCCCATGCGCTGCGCCTGATCCGCGGCGTCGTCCTTCGAGTGGTCCGAGCTGTACTTCGAGGGCATGCCCACGCCGTACACGTTGTCAGCGCCCACCGCGTCGGCGGCGATGACCGCGACCAGCGCCGAGTCGATGCCGCCGGACATGCCCAGGCCGACGGTGCGCCCGCCCACCTTGTGGACGTAGTCCCGCGTGCCGGTGACCAGGGCCGCCCAGATCTGCGCGAGCTCGTCGAGCTCCGTCCAACCGGTGACGATCGGCACCAGGTCGGTCGGCCGCGCGGGGAGGGCGACCTCCTCGACCTGCCACCCATCGACGGCGCGGGCCCGTTCGCGGCCCAGCGGCGCGATGTCGGCGAACTGTGTGAACTCGATGAACTGCGGCCCCGGCGTCAGCGCCCCGGCGTCGGGCCGGAAGACGAAGGAGTCACCGTCGAAGACGAGCTCGTCCTGCCCGCCGACGAGGTTGACGTAGACCACCGGGGCGCCGCCCTCGGCGACGCGGGCCGCGACCACCTCGCGGCGCTGCGCGGGCTTGCCGGCCTCGAAGGGGCTGGCGTTGAGGCACAGCACCGCGTCGACGCCGAGCTCCGCCAGTCCGGCGACGGGACCGTCGGGCCACCAGACGTCCTCGCAGATCGCGAGGCCGAGCCGCACCCCGTCGACGTCGAGGACGACCAGCCGGTCGCCGGGGGTGAACCAGCGCTTCTCGTCGAAGACGCCGTAGTTCGGCAGGAAGTGCTTGTCGTACCGCGCGACGAGCTCGCCGCCGTGCAGCACACCTGCGGCGTTGCGGGCGCCGCCGGTGGGGTTGGTGCTGGTCTCCGGCGCGTCCGGGTCGCGGTCGAGGAAGCCGACCACCACGATCAGATCCCCGCAGCCGGCCGCGTCCAGCGATCGGGCCAGCTCGTGCACGGCCTCGCGCGAGTCGACGGCGAAGGACCGGCGCAGGAGCAGGTCCTCCACCGGGTAGCCCGTGAGGGCCATCTCGCCGAAGACGGCGACCTGCGCGCCGCGCTGCGCGGCGTCCCGGGCTGCGGCGGTGATCCGAGTGACATTCGCGTCCAGGTCACCCACGACGGGGTTGATCTGGCACGCCGCGACACGAAGGGGCGTCATGGCTCAACCCTAGCGTCCCGGGAACCGGGAGCGCCGCGTGGCAGGATCGGAAGGATGAAGGCAGGCAAGCCCCTCCTGACCGCGACCGCGGTCCTCGCCGCGGCGGTACTCGCGGGATGCTCGGTCCAGATCGGGGGGACCGCGGAACCGGCGGGCGGATCGTCCGCGCCGGGCAGCGCCACCCCCACTCGGACGTCGGTCGCGGGCGTGCCCGCGAGCCTCGGGAAGTACTACGGGCAGAAGGTCGAGTGGGGCTCCTGCGCCGCGATCGCCAAGGCCGACGACATCGCCGAGTACGACAAGACGAAACTCGAGTGCGGCCGCGTGACGGTGCCGATCGACTACGACGATCCGTCGGCGGGCGAGACGAAGCTCGCCGTCGCCCGGGTCAAGGCGACCGGGCAGCGGCGGGGCTCGCTGCTGATGAACCCCGGCGGCCCCGGCGGCTCCGGCGTGCAGCAGGTGGCGGGCAAGTCGATGGAGGCCGACAAGTTCGAGATCGCGCAGAGCTTCGACCTGGTCGGCTGGGACCCGCGCGGCGTGGGTGCCAGCTCGCCCGCCGTGAAGTGCTTCAGCGACAAGCAGCGCGATGAGAACCGCCTCTCCACCCTCGCCTTCGACAACTCCCCGGCGGGCATCGCGAAGCAGGAGGCGTTCAACAAGTCCCAGGCGGACCTGTGCGCCGAGAAGATGGGGAAGGCCTTCCTGGCCAACGTCGGCACCGCGCAGACGGTGCGGGACCTGGACGTGCTGCGCGCCGTGCTCGGCGACGAGAAGCTCACCTACCTCGGCTACAGCTACGGCACCTTCATCGGCGCCATCTACGCGGAGACCTTCCCCGAGCGGGTCCGGGCCATGGTGCTCGACGGTGCCGTCGACCCCGCCCTCGACCAGATCACCGCGAACGTGCAGCAGATGGCCGGCTTCCAGACGGTCTTCGACGACTGGGCGAAGGACTGCGCCAAGTACCCCACGTGCCCGGTCGGGGCCGACCCGGCGCAGGCGACGGCGCGGTACCAGCAGTTGGTGCGCCCGCTCATCGACAAGACGGTGCGCGGCCAGGGCGGCCGGCAGCTCAGCTACAGCGACGCGACCACCGCCACCATCCAGGCCATGTACGCGCAGCAGCTGTGGGAGCCCCTGCGGCGGGCGCTCACGGGCCTGCAGCGCGGCGACGGCTCGCTGCTGCAGCGGATCGCCGACCTCTATCTGAACCGCGACGAGATCGGCCGCTATTCGCCGATGATGGACGCCAACACCGCGATCAACTGCGTCGACGGCCCCGCTGTCACCGCGCCCGCGGACCTGGCCCGGCTCGACACCGAGATCCGCAAGGCCGCGCCCTTCCTCGACGACGGCCGCGGCACCGGCCGCGGCGCGAAGGGCACCTGCGCGTTCTGGGCGGCGGCTCCCACCCTCAAGCCGCACGAGGTGAACGCCGTCGGCGCGCCGAAGCTGGTCGTGGTCTCGACCACGCACGACCCGGCGACGCCGTACGAGAACGGGGTGAGCCTGGCCAAGCAGCTCGGCGCCTCCCTGATCAGCTTCGAGGGCAGCCAGCACACCGTCTCGCTCGAGGGCAACGCCTGCGTCGACGACGCCGTGACCGCCTATCTGCGCGACCTGAAGACCCCGGCGGCGGACCTGCGCTGCACCGCCTGATCAGTTCGCGGCGAGCACGCGGATCGCGAAGATCAGGGTGTCGCCCGGCTCGACGCCGGCCTGCGGCTCGCCCTTCGGGTAGCCGTCGGCCGCGGTGACCGCGGTGATGACCGTCGTGCCGGACCGCTGCCCGACGAGCGCCGCCCGGAAGCCGGGGACCACGTCGGGGAGGGCGATCTCGGCCGAGGTCGCACGGCCGAACGCGTCGTCGAAGACCGCCCCCGTACGGCCGTTCACGCCCTGGTAGCAGACGGTGACCACCGACCGCTCGGTGAGCTCGGCACCGAACCCGGCCGCCGCGACGACGGCCTGCGACCGGTCGACCCGGTACGGCGCGTCGACCGTGATGCGCGGCGCTGTGTGCTCGGTCGGCGGGACGACGACCGCCCGGCCGGTGACCCCGGTCAGGGCGACCGCCTTGGCATCCGCGGCCGGCGCTGCGGCGGGGCAGGTGTCGATCGTGCCGGTCGCCCTGGACGGGGCGGGGGGCTCCGTCGCCGCACCGCACCCGGCGAGGGCGAGGGCGCAGGCCGCCGCGGCGGCGACGGTGAGGCGAGCGAACGGTGCATCCACGCCGGGGACGCTACTCGGTATCCCCTTCGCAGGTGCGAATCGGCCGGAACCCGGGGGAGGCGTTCGGTGGCCTGCAACCTTCTCGGGTTGTAACACGCAGTTAACACCTCCTCGCTTAGGGTTGAGACATGGACCGGCAGCAGGAGTTCGTGCTTCGCACCATCGAGGAACGGGACATCCGCTTCGTGCGGCTGTGGTTCACCGACGTCCTCGGTTTCCTCAAGTCCGTGGCGATCGCGCCCGCGGAGCTGGAGGGCGCGTTCACGGAGGGGATCGGCTTCGACGGCAGCTCGATCGAGGGCTTCTCCCGGGTCTCGGAGGCGGACACCGTCGCCAAGCCCGACCCGTCGACCTTCCAGGTGCTGCCCTGGACCAGCGGCGACGGGGAGATGCACTCCGTCCGCATGTTCTGCGACATCGCGATGCCCGACGGGACGCCCTCGTGGGGCGACAGCCGGCACGTGCTGCGACGCCAGCTCAACCGCGCCGCCGATCTGGGCTTCTCCTGCTACGTGCACCCGGAGATCGAGTTCTACCTCCTGAAGAAGGAGTCCGGCCCGCACGGCATGCCGATCCCCGCCGACAACGGCGGCTACTTCGACCAGGCGGTGCACGAGTCGGCGCCGAACTTCCGGCGCAAGGCGATCGAGGCGCTCGAGGCGATGGGGATCTCCGTCGAGTTCAGCCACCACGAGGCGGGGCCCGGCCAGCAGGAGATCGACCTGCGCTACGCGGACGCGCTCTCGATGGCCGACAACGTGATGACCTTCCGCTACCTGGTCAAGGAGGTGGCGATGACCGAGGGCGTGAAGGCCTCCTTCATGCCGAAGCCCTTCTCGATCCACCCGGGCTCGGGCATGCACACCCACATGAGCCTCTTCGAGGGCGACTCCAACGCCTTCCACGACCCCGACGACGAGCTGCAGCTCTCCACCACCGGCAAGGCGTTCATCGCGGGCATCCTGCACCACGCGCCCGAGATCTCCGCCGTCACCAACCAATGGGTCAACTCCTACAAGCGCCTGGTGACGGGCGACGAGGCGCCGACCGCGGCCACCTGGGGCGCCGCCAACCGCTCCGCGATGGTCCGGGTGCCCCTGTACACGCCGAACAAGGCGAGCAGCCGCCGCATCGAGGTGCGCTCGCCCGATTCGGCCTGCAACCCGTACCTGGCCTTCGCGGTCCTGTGCGCCGCCGGCCTCGAGGGCATCAAGGGCGGCTACGAGCTGCCCGAGGCCGCCGAGGACGACGTGCGGCAGATGACGGCGCGCGAGCGCCGCTCCATGGGCTTCAAGGACCTGCCCGCCAGCCTCGACGATGCGCTCGTGCTCATGGAGAAGAGCGAGCTGGTCGCGGAGACGCTGGGGGAGCACGTCTTCGAGTACTTCCTGCGCAACAAGTGGTCGGAGTGGAACGACTACCGCGCGGTGGTCACGCCGTTCGAGCTCGACCGCTTCCTCTCGCTGTAGGGCGGGGCCGACGGTGCCGCCCACGAATCGCGAGGTCCGCCGCCCGAGTGCGGGCCGGCTGGGGCTCCTGGACTCCAACGCCGAGCCGAACCTCGAATCCCTGGGGTGGGCGAACATCGAGAGTGCCGACGTCCTGTGGGCGCTCTCCCGTGCCGCCGACCCGGATTGGACGCTGCGCGCCCTGGTGCGGCTGCGGGAATCCGCGGCCGCTGACTGGGCGGAGATCGACGGCCTGATCCGCGGCGACACCACCTTTCGCGGCAGGCTCTTCGGGCTGCTCGGCGCGTCCGACGCCCTCGGTGACCACCTCATCAGCCACCCCGCGTCGTGGCGCCTGCTGCGGGACACCGCCCCGCTCAAGTCGCGCGACGACCTGATCGCCGCGATGCTCGCCACCGTCGACGCGGTGAAGGTCCCGGGTCGCCGCGACGACGACCTGATCTACCGCGCCGCGGTCACCGGCGGCGCCGCGATCGCCGCGCTGCGGGACGGCTACCGCGACCTGGTGATGGTGCTCGCCGCGCGGGACCTGGCCGAGCTCGTGGAGAACGAGCCCACCCTGCCCTTCGCGATCGTGGGCGCGCATCTCGCGGACCTCGCGGACGCCGCGCTCACCGCGGCGCTGTCCGTCGCCGTCGCCTCGGTCTTCCCGGACTCCGACCCGCAGGGCCGCCTCGCCGTGGTCGCGATGGGCAAGTGCGGTGCGCGGGAACTGAACTACGTCTCCGACGTGGACGTGATCTTCGTCGCCGAGCCCGCCGACGGGGCCTCGGCGCGGCTCGCCGGCGAGATGATGCGGATCGGCTCCGCGGCCTTCTTCGACGTGGATGCCGCGCTCCGCCCGGAGGGCAAGGCCGGCAGCCTCACTCGCACGCTGGAATCCCATGTGGCGTACTACAAGCGGTGGGCGAAGACGTGGGAGTTCCAGGCGCTCCTCAAGGCCCGCCCGCAGACCGGCGACATGGAGCTGGGCCACGACTACCTGGGCGCGCTCAGCCCCATGGTGTGGGAGGCCGCCGAGCGCGAGGACTTCGTGCAGGACGTGCAGGAGATGCGCCGCCGCGTCGAGGAGAACATCGCTCCCGACCTCCGCGAGCGCGAGCTGAAGCTGGGCCGAGGCGGCCTCCGCGACGTCGAGTTCGCTGTCCAGCTCCTGCAATTGGTGCACGGTCGCACCGACGAGACGCTGCGGGAGCGGAGCACCGTCGACGCCCTGGAGGCGCTCACCGTCGGCGGCTACGTGGGTCGCGACGACGGCGCGAACTTCACCGCCTCCTACGAGTTCCTGCGCACCCTGGAGCACCGGCTGCAGCTGCGTCGCATGGAGCGCACGCATCTGCTCCCGCCGACCGACCACGAGGAGGCGTGGCGCTGGCTGGCCCGCGCCGCGCACATCCGGCCCGACGGGGACCGCGACGCGGCCGGGGTGCTGCGGGCGGAGCTCAAGCGGCAGTCGGCGCGGGTGCGCCGACTGCACACCAAACTCTTCTACCGCCCGCTGCTGGACTCGATCGCGAACCTCGACGCGGACGCGGTGAGCCTGAGCGACGACGCGATCGTCGCGCGACTGGCCGCGCTCGGCTTCCTCCAGCCGCAGCACGCCCTGGCGCACCTGAAGGCGATGGCCGACTCCTCGCGGCGCGGCCGGATCCAGACCATCCTGCTGCCCACCCTGCTCGAATGGCTCAGCGAGACCCCGAATCCCGATGCCGGCCTGCTGAACTACCGCAAGCTCTCCGAGGACCTGCGCGACGTCGAGTGGTACCTGCGCGTGCTGCGCGACGAGTCGGTGGTCGCGCAGCGGCTCATGACGGTGCTGGGCTCGTCGACTTTCGTCGCGGAGCTGCTGGGCCGCTCGCCCGACGTGATCCGCCTCTACGCCGACGGCGCTGCGGGACCGAAGCTCACGGAGCCCTCGCCGAAGTCGGTCTACGACGGCATGCTCGCGGCGGTCAGTCGTGCGCCGCACCGCGACCGGGCGATCGCGGTGGCGCGGGCCATGCGGCGCAGCGAGATCGCCCGCGTCGCCTCCGCGGACATCCTCGGCATGATGACGGTGCCCGAGGTCTGCGCGGCGCTCTCGTCGGTCTGGGGTGCCGCCCTCGACGCCGCACTCGTCTCCGAGGTCGCGACGTCCGTGGTCGAGCGCGAGTCCAGCCGCAGCGCCTACGCGCCCGGCGCGCCGGCGCGGATCGCAGTCATCGGGATGGGGCGGCTCGGCGGGCACGAGATCGGCTACGGCTCCGATGCGGACGTGCTGTTCGTCTGCGTGCCCAACGAGGGCTACGAGGATTCCGACGCGGTGCGGTGGGCGAACCACGTGGCCGATGCAGTGCGGACCCGGCTCGGCGCACCGTCGGTGGACCCGGGCCTGGAGGTCGACACGGGCCTGCGCCCCGAGGGCCGCAACGGGCCGGTCGTGCGGACCCTGGCCGCGTACCGGGCGTACTACCAGCAGTGGGCGCAGCCCTGGGAGGTGCAGGCGCTCCTGCGCGCCACCCACGTCGCCGGCGACGAGGGCATCGCCCGTGAATTCCTGCACATGGTGGACGAGACCCGGTACCCCGAGGGCGGCGTCTCGCCCGCGACGGTCAACGAGCTGCGGCGCATCAAGGCCCGCGTCGACTCCGAGCGGCTGCCCCGCGGCGCGGACCCCGCGACGCACACCAAGCTGGGTCGCGGCGGGCTCTCCGACGTCGAGTGGACGGTCCAGCTGGAGCAACTGCGGCACGCCAGTGCCGTTCCCGCGCTGCGCAACACCTCGACGCTCGAATCGCTCGACGCGATCGACGCCAACGAGCTGCTCCCGGCGAGCGACGTCGAGCTGCTGCGGGCGGCGTGGCTCACAGCCACCCGCGCTCGCAACGCCCTGTTCCTGGTGCGCGGCAAGCCCGTCGACCAGCTGCCGGGCCCCGGCGCAGTGCTCTCCAACGTGGCCTACGTGGCCGGGTGGCGGGGCAGCTCGCTGGACTACCTCGACGACTACCTGCGCACCACGCGGCGCGGGCGCGCCGTGGTCGACCGGGTCTTCTGGGGCGAATAGCGCCGCAGCGGGCAGGATGTCCGCATGAGGATCTTCTTCCGGATGGCGGCGAGCATCGTCGGCACCGCGGCCCTGCTCGGCGCGCTCCTGGCGCTCGTGCTGCACTTCTGGCCCGGCACCGACAAGATCACGGTGGCCGCCGCCGCGGTCTCGCCGGTGCTCTGGGTCGCCTGCGTCGCGATCGCCCTGGTGTGTCTGCTGTACGTCCGCGCGCTGCTGCGCCTCGTGCTGGCGGTGGCCGTGGTGGCGGCCGGGATCTGGGTGCAGGCGCCGCTGTGGCGGGGTGAGCCGGCGCCCGCCGGCCCGACGCTCACCGTGCTCAGCGCGAACATCCAGGTGGGTGCGGGCGACGTGGACGCGCTCGCGACACTGGTCCGCGAGAACCGCGTCGACGTGCTCGCCGTGCTCGAGGTGACGGACGACGCTGCCCGGCGGATCGCCGCGTCGAGCATCGCCACGGACCTGCCGCACTCGATCGTCCGGCCCGCCGCTCTGGCCGACGGGACCGCGCTCTACAGCCGTCACCCCCTCAAGAGCACCGGCACCGTCCCCGGCTTCGTCATGAACGCGCTGACCGCCGTCGCCACCGTCCCCGGACGCGGCGACGTGCAGTTGTTCGCGCTGCACCCGATGCCGCCCCTGGACCCCGAGACCTGGGACTCCGAGCTGCGCCGGATCGGTGCCCTGCTGCAGGGCGTGCCCGAGGGCCGTCCCGTCGTGGCCCTCGGCGACTACAACGCCACCTACGACCACGTGCGCTTCCGCAGCCTGCTCACCGGCGGCTACCGCGACGCGGGGCAACTCGCGGGCGCCGGCTGGCTGCCGACGTACCCGACGGACAAGGTCTACCCGCCCGTGGTGGGGATCGATCACGTGCTGCTGCGCGGGCTCGGGGCGGCCGAGGTCACCGGTCACGAGGTGCCCGGGGCGGATCACCGGGCGCTGCTCGCCCGGGTGGGCTGAGCCGCCGGCCGGCGATCAGGCCACGGTCAGTTCCAGGCAGTTCTCCACGCCGAACAGCCGCAGGGTGCGGCGCGCGCCCGCCGGGATCTCGTCGATGACATCCGTCGTCGCGACGACGCGGGGCTCCGTCGCGCTCAGCGTCGCGCCCTGCCGCAGGAGGTCGACGGTGCCGGCCGCGCGGATGTTGCGCACCCAGTCGGTGTCCGGACCGTAGGGCAGCGCGATGACGAGCGTGCCGCGATCGGTCGCGAACGCGTCGACCGGCGTCTCGTAGGCGGTGCCGCTGCGCCGCCCCACGTGCCGCACCACGGTGCGGGTCGAGTCGGGCGATTCGGCGTCGTGGACCGCGCGCGGGTTCGTGAAGTCCCGGTTGAACCGGCGCACGACGTCGAGGACCGGGCGTATCCGGAACCGGATGCCCGCGAGGATCACGGCCAGCGCCGCGAGGGGGAGGAGCACCACGGCTCCGACGACGATGGACAGCTTCCGCATGACGCCTCCAGGGATCGGTGTGCTCCCAGTCTTGCCGCGACGCGCGGACAGCACCTCCGGTGAATCCCTGAGATCCGTCAGGGGGCTCGCCAGGCGAGCGTGAACCGGAAAGGCACCCGCCGGTGCAGGACCGCGCCCGGCAGTATCGCGGACGCCGCGGCCGCGACCTCGTCGAAGGACTCCTGGGGGTCGCGGGTCGGGAACGCCGGGCGCGGGGAAGGTTCGGCGACGGGGATGGGGTGCCGGAGGAAGCCCATGACGGGATTGGCCAGCGCGGACCGGCTGACCCACAGTGCGTCCGCGATCGTCTCGGGCCGAGCCAGTCCCACGACCGACAGTCGACCGCCCGGAGCGAGCAGGTCCGCGAACCGGGCCAGCGTCGACTCCAGGTCCAGGTGGTGCAGGGTGGCGATCATGGTCACCAGGTCGTACGGTCCCTCCGCTGCGTCGAACCCGTCGAGGACCCGGACGTTCTCGACGCCCCGCTCGGCGGTGGTCGCGCGCATCCCGGCATCGGCGTCCGCGGCGTCGACGGCGCGGAATCGCCTCGCCAAGCGCTCCGCGAGGAGTCCCTCGCCACAACCGACGTCGAGGGCCCGCCCGCGGTGCGTGGGCAGGTTGCGCAGGATCCATCCGTGGAAATGGTCGTTGTGGCTGAAAGGATGCCGGGCGTTGAACCAGTTGAGCGCACGTATGGGCGGCCCGAGAGCGGGGCTGGTGCGGATGTCCACCGCTCAGTTCGCGGAGAGGATCTTGATCGCGAAGATCAGCGTGTCGCCCGCCTGGATGCCGGCGGAGGGCTGTCCCGTCACGTAGCCGTCGGCGGGCGCGATCGCCACGCCCACCGAGGTGCCGACCTTCTGGCCCGCGATGGCCTTCTTGAAGCCGGGGATCACGCCGTCCAGCGAGAACGAGGCGGGCTTGCCGCGGTCGTAGGTGCTGTCGAAGCGCTCGCCGGTGCGGCCGTTCACACCGAGGTAGCAGACCGAGACCGTCGCGGTGTCGCCGACGACGGCGCCGTCGCCGGGCGGGTTGAAGGCCTGGACGTGCGTCTGCTCGACGGAGAAGGGCTTCTCGACGGTGATCTGTGGGGACGCGGTGTCCGAGGGCCCGGTGACCACGATGGAGCCGGTCTGTCCCTGGTAGGTCCAGTCGGGGGAGTTCGCCGTGCTCGGGGCGCCCGTGGGGCAGGCCGCGGAGGCCTCCGGCGTGCTGCAGGCGGTCAGGGACGCCGCCGCGAGGACGACGGAGGCGACGGCGAGGGTCGAACGGGAGGCACGCATGGTCTCGAACCTACCGCCTCGCCGGAGGTTCTCAGCAGCGTCCCAGGCGGACCGACCGGATCCGGGACTCCCCTTGGGTAGCGTGTGGCCGTGGGTACGCGCGGGACGGTGGCGGAGCTGGTGCGGATCGCGCGTCTGGACGGCGCCGCGCGGCGGGCCGTGGGCGCCGCGGAGCGGCTCCTCGGCGGCGTCGGGCGCGGCGAGATCATCTACCTCATCGGAGTCGCCGGGCATCCCAACCTGGGCGACGAACTGGTGCTGCGGATCTGGCTGCGCTACCTGGCCAGGGTCAGGCCCACGGCCACGGTCGTGGTGGACGTCGCCCACGTGGGCGAGGCCGCGTTGCTGTTCGCCGGCGACCATCCCCGCGCCGTCTTCGTGGACACGCTGTGGCGGCTCGCCCGCGCCGCCGACGAGAACCCGGACCTGCAGGAGGGCACCGCCGCGCAGGACTGGGTCGCGAGCGCCGCCACCGACCTGCGGATCGCCCCCGGCCTGGCCGAGGGCGTCGACCATCTGCTGCGCGCCTCCAGCATCCACGTCATCGGCGGTGGATACGTGAACCGGCAGTGGCCCCAGTGGTTCCCGGTGATCTCGGCGGTCGCCGCCGTCACGGCGCGCACCGGCGCGGCGGCCTACGCATCGGGGCTCGGTCTGCTCCCGCTGCCCGACGGTGCCGACCTCGACCGGTTCCTCGCGGACGCCGCGGCGTTCGCGGTGTTCGACGTGCGGGACCGCCCGTCCTATGCGGCGCTGCGCGACGTGCCGGGCGCGTCGCTGACCGGCGACGACATCTGGCTCGGGCTGGGCACCGCCGCGGGACGATCCGGCGCCGCATCGGGATTCGGTCGAGCGCCAGCGATTCCGGCGCGGCCCGGTGGGGTGGTGCTGTGCATGCAGGAGGACCTGTCCGAGGGCTTCGTCCGGGGCGGCCTGGTCGGTGCGCCGGCGCTGGCGGCCCTCGCTCGCGAGGTGCTCGACGCGTGGGACGTGCCGGGCGACCGGGTCACCGTCGTCGAGGGCATCCCCGGCCACGACTACACCGTCCCGAAGCTGTTGGGGGACAGGATCGACGGTGCGCGGATCATCCCGTTCCTCGACGTCTGGCGCGCGGGGCTGCCCGTCGGCGAGGGGCGCACCTGGATCAGCTCCCGGTTCCACCCACACCTCCTCGCCGCGGCGGCGGGCGACAGCGGCGTCGCGGTGGTGCCCAAGCGGGAGTACTACGACATCAAGCACGGATCACTGGTCGATGCCGGGTCGCGGTGGACCGTCGTGCACGACGACTCTCCCGTGCCCGCACGGCCCGATGCCGGTGGTTTCCCGGAAGCGGACCGTCGGGCCAATGTCGCGCGGAAGACGGCGCTGGCGGCGCGGTTGTACCCGAGTGTCTGAGGAACGGGTTCGCGGCGCGCCTCCCGCTAGCGTGGAGTCGTGATCATCTGGCTCAACGGCGGTTTCGGTGCCGGCAAGACGACCCTGGCGGGCGAGTTGCACCGTCGGCTGCCGGCGGCAGTCGTCTTCGACCCGGAGGAACTGGGCATCACGCTGTGGCGGTGGGTGCCGCGGAACGAGGACTTCCAAGACCTGGACAGCTGGCGCGAACTGGTTGTGCACACCGCGCTGGCTCTGCGCCGGCACCACGCGGAGGTCCTGATCGTCCCGATGGCGCTCGTGCGCGACGCCTACCGCGAGGAGATCCTGGGCGGGCTGGCCGCCGCGGGGGAGGAGATCCTGCACGTCTTCCTGGATCTGGACCTCGCGGTACAGCGGGACCGGTTGCTGAGTCGCGCTCCCGAGGGCGAGGTGCCGCCCGGGGCGGAGGAGTGGGCCTTCAGCCGCCTCGATCCCGACGCCGCGGCCCGGCAGCCCGAGGGAACCCTGATCCTGCGCTCCGATCGGCTCGGTCCGGGTGAACTCGCGGACGAGGTCCTGGCGGCCCTGCCCGGTTGAAGGCTGCGACGGCTTCGGGCGTGCGGAGCTTCGGCCGAGTTCCTCGGCGTCGTGCTGCCGGCTCATGTCCGCGGTGGGGATGACGAGCACCTCGCCGTCGGGCAGCGTCGTGCTGATCTGCGGGCGCGCCGGGCCGGAACCGGCGCCCGACCGGTCGACCACGTCGTTCCCCTTGAGCTTCGTCTCGAACATCGTCGCCTCCTGTTCTCCACCGACGATACGCGCGTCGTGGCGGATTCGACGGGGCCGTTTCCGAGCCGGCGTCGAGCGTCAGGCGAGCCGGTCCATGAGGAGGGCGGTGCCGTCCTGCCGGCGGTGGGCGTCGATCTGCGGGACGAGCCTGCGGAAGTGCTCGGAGGCGCAGTGCGCGTCGAGGGCGTCCTGGTCGGGCCAGGTCTCGATGTAGACGAAGTGACCGGCGTCCTGGCGGTCGACGAACAGGTCGTAGCTGATGCAGAGCGGTTCCCGCCGGGTGAGGCGGACCAGCTCGTCGATCAGGGGCCGCACCTCGTCGACGGCGTCGACTCGGATGAAGTCCTGCGCGATCACCTGCAACGTCACCCGTTCAGCGTAGCCGCGCCGCGCGGCCCCGGAACGGGCTCGGCCCCGCACCTGGAGCAGGTGCGGGGCCGAACCGGGTGGAGCTCAGTCGATCACACGTCGTAGTAGAGCTGGAACTCGTACGGGTGCGGGCGCAGGTTCACCGGCGCGATCTCGTTCTCGCGCTTGTAGGAGATCCACTCCTCGATGAGGTCCTCGGTGAAGACGCCACCGGCGGTGAGGTACTCGTGGTCCTCCTCGAGACGGTCGATCACGTCCGCGAGCTGCGTCGGGGCCTGCGGGATGCCCTTGGCCTCCTCGGGCGGCAGCTCGTAGAGGTCCTTGTCGACGGGGGCGTGCGGCTCGATCTTGTTCTTGATGCCGTCGAGGCCCGCCATCATCATGGCGGCGAAGGCCAGGTACGGGTTGCCCGAGGAATCGGGGCAACGGAACTCGATGCGCTTGGCCTTGGGGTTGTTGCCCGTGATCGGGATACGGACGCACGCCGAGCGGTTGCGCTGGCTGTACACCAGGTTGATCGGGGCCTCGTAACCCGGGACCAGGCGCTTGTACGAGTTGATCGTCGGGTTGGTGAACGCGAGCAGCGACGGGGCGTGGTGCAGGATGCCGCCGATGTACCAGCGCGCCAGGTCCGACAGACCGCCGTAGCCGGCCTCGTCGTAGAACAGCGGCTTGCCGTCCTTCCAGAGCGACTGGTGGGCGTGCATGCCCGAGCCGTTGTCGCCGAACAGCGGCTTCGGCATGAACGTGACGGTCTTGCCCTCCTGCCACGCGGTGTTCTTCACGATGTACTTGAAGAGCTGGACGTCGTCGGCCGCGTGCAGCAGCGTGTCGAACTTGTAGTTGATCTCGGCCTGGCCGCCGGTGCCCACCTCGTGGTGGCCGCGCTCGAGCGTGAAGCCGGCGTTCTGCAGGTTGGTCGAGATCTTGTCGCGCAGGTCCACGTAGTGGTCGTACGGCGCGACGGGGAAGTAGCCGCCCTTGGTCTTGACCTTGTAGCCGAGGTTCGGGGAGCCGTCCTCCTCGACCGCGCGGCCGGTGTTCCACGAGCCCGAGATCGAGTCGACCTCGTAGAACGAGCCGTTGATCGTCGAGTCGAAGGAGACCGAGTCGAAGATGTAGAACTCGGCCTCGGCACCGAAGAAGCAGGTGTCGGCGATGCCGGTGCTCTGGAGGTACTCCTCCGCCTTACGCGCGATGTTGCGCGGGTCGCGGCTGTAGGCCTCGCGGGTGAACGGGTCGTGCACGAAGAACGAGATGTTCAGGGTCTTCGCCGCACGGAAGGGGTCGATGCGCGCCGTGGTGACGTCCGGCAGCAGCATCATGTCCGACTCGTCGATCGACTGGAAGCCGCGGATCGACGAACCGTCGAAGGCCAGGCCGTCCTCGAAGACGCTCTCGTCGAACGCCGAGGCGGGGATGCTGAAGTGCTGCATCGTGCCGGGCAGATCGCAGAAGCGGATGTCGACGTACTCGACGTCTTCCTTCTTCAGGTAGTCGAGAAGTTCCTCTTTGGTAGTGAACACCTGTTACTGGCTCCTTCGTCGTCCGGCGGTGACGGTCGCGGTCGTACCGTTCGCACCACCACCGAGGTTACGAGAATGAACGGTATGGACGAGGTGTTGCCCGAGAACTAACGCAATGTTTCATCGGTGTTACACATCGAGGGCCGTCCGGAAGGCCGCCGAATCGGACCCCACGTACCCTGAGTGCATGCGTCGAGAAACGGGATCATGGCTGTCCGGAGCCTCCGCGGCCCTGCCGGAGGGTTCCCACGGGGACTACCGCGGGCAGGCCCTGGGCCTGCCGCGCGACGGTGTCGGGTCCGCGGCCGGATCGGGCCGCCGCGTGCTGGGTCTGTTCCTCGACTGGGTGCCGTCCGCGCTGATCGCGGTGGCGATCGTGGGGCCGAGCCGCGTCTTCGCGGGGGAGCCCACGGCCTTCGACACGCTCGCGCTGGGCATCTGGTTCGCCGTCGGCGTGCTGTCGGTGACGCTCTTCGGCTTCACGCCCGGCCAGTACTTCGTCGGGCTCCGCGTCGCGCGGATCGAGAACCCGCAGATGAGGGTGGGCTTCGTCCGCGCGCTGGCGCGCAACCTGCTCATCGTCTTCATCGTGCCGCCGCTGATCCAGGACGTGGACGGCCGCGGCATGCACGACCGCGCCACCGGCACGATCCTCGTCAAGGCCCGCTGAGTCCCGGGCCCCGCTGACGACTCAGGGCCCGCCGTGGCGGGCCCTGAGGGGCGGATCAGTTCGAGCCGGTCTTGCGCCGGACGGTGCGCTGCACGCTGCGCATCTTGGCGCCCTGCGGCAGCGGGCCGCGCGGCATCTGCGCGCCACCCGTGCGGGTGGAGAGCGCCGCGAGGCGGCCCTCGAGCTCGTCGATCTTCTTGCCGTTGATGTTCGACGGGAGCTTGTTCAGGGAGCGCTGCAGCTTCCGCAGCGGGACCTGTCCCTCCTCGTTGCCCACGGTGAACTCGTAGATCGGGGTCTGGCCCACGACGCGGGCCGTCTTCTTCTTCTCCTGCGCGAGCAGGCCCTTGATCCGGCCCTCGTTGCCCTCGGCCACGAGGATCACGCCGGGCTTGCCGATCACGCGGTGCACAGCGTCGGCGTGGGTGGTGCGCGCGACGGCCTGCGTCACGCGCCACGAGCCGCGCATGTTGTCGAGCGCCCAGCCGGCGGCGCCGACCTGGCCCTCGTTCTTGCTGTACACGCTGCGCTCGAGGCGGCGGGTGAAGACGATGAACGCGCCGAGCGCACCGAGTAGCACGCCGAGGATGAGGAACATCCACCACGGCTGGCCGATCAGGAGGCCGAGGCCGATCGACAGCACGATCGCGCCGACGAACACGCCGATCATGATCGGCAGCAGCGCCTTGTCCTCCTTGCGCTGCATCTGGAACGCCTGCCACATCTGCTTGCGGCTCTGGCGGGACTTCTCCCGTCGCTGCTGCTTCGCCGCGGCCTTCTGCGCCTTGAGCTTGTCGGCGGCTGCCTTGTCCTGTGCCATGTCTCCCAGCTTAATGTTCTACTTCGCGGCGGCGGCCATGCGGCTCAGCACCGAGGTGGCCTCCTGTGCCGCGTCACCCTCGGCCGTGAGGTGCGCCATGTTCTCCGGGATGGGGCGGCCGTGGTGCGCCATCGCCTTCGCGTAGAGCTTGCCCGCGCGGTACGACGAGCGCACCAGCGGTCCGGCCATGACGCCGGCGAAGCCCATCTCCTCGGCGGCGGCGGTGTGCTCGACGAACTCCTCGGGCTTGACCCACCGCTCGACGGGGTGGTGCCGCGGCGACGGGCGCAGGTACTGCGTGATGGTGATGATGTCGCAGCCCGCGTCGTGCAGGTCGCGCATCGCCTCCGTGACCTCCTCGGGGGTCTCGCCCATGCCGAGGATGAGGTTCGACTTGGTGACCAGGCCGAAGTCGCGGGCCTGGCGGATCACGTCGAGCGAGCGGTCGTACCGGAACGCCGGGCGGATGCGCTTGAAGATGCGCGGCACCGTCTCCAGGTTGTGGGCCAGCACCTCGGGGCGCGACTCGAAGACCTCCGCCAGCAGCTCCGGCTTGGCGTGGAAGTCGGGGATCAGGTTCTCGACGCCCGTGTTGGGGTTCAGCTTGTGGATCTGGCGCACCGTCTCGGCGTACAGCCAGACGCCCTCGTCGGGCAGGTCGTCGCGGGCGACGCCCGTGATGGTGGAGTAGCGCAGGCCCATCGCCTGCACCGACTCGGCGACGCGGCGCGGCTCGTCCCGGTCCAGCTCCGCGGGCTTGCCCGTGTCGATCTGGCAGAAGTCGCACCGGCGGGTGCACTGCTCACCGCCGATGAGGAAGGTGGCCTCGCGGTCCTCCCAGCACTCGTAGATGTTGGGGCAGCCCGCCTCCTCGCACACCGTGTGGAGGCCCTCACGCTTGACGAGGCCCTTGAGCTCGGTGAATTCAGGGCCCATCTTCGCGCGCGTGCGGATCCAGTTCGGCTTGCGCTCGATCGGGGTCTGTGCGTTACGGACCTCGAGGCGGAGTAGCTTGCGGGGGTTCTCCGGGGTACTCACTCGGTCCATGCTACGCCCGGCCCCGCCGCCCGACGGTGGCGCGGGTCACGCCCCGTCGACCTCGATTGTTCGATCATCTAATCTGACTCGGGCAGGAGGTGCGGCGATGGCGCAGGGGCGGACCCCGTGGGGCACGTTCGTCGTGCTCTACCTGGTGTTCTTCCTCATGGGCGCCGAGATGAACCTCGTCGCGCCGCTGCTGCCCGACATCGCGCGCGCCTTCGACGCGTCGACCGGCGCTGCGGGCAACGTCGTCACCGCCTACGTCCTCTGCTACGCCGTCACCGGGCCCCTCTTCGGCCGGCTCTCGGACCGGCTCGCGCGGCGGCACGCGATCGCCGCCGGGATGGCGGTCTTCGCCGTGGCGGACGTCCTCAGCTATCTCGCGCCCTCGCTGGAGCTGCTCGTCGCGGCCCGCGCCCTCTCCGGCCTCGGCGCGGCCCTCGGCGCACCGTCGATCTGGGCGTACCTCGCCGAGTACGCCGCGCCCGCGCAGCGCGGCCGCGCGGTCTCGCTGGGCGCCGCCGCGTACGCCGGCGGCCAGGTGCTGGGCGTCCCGCTGGGCGCACTCCTGGCGACGGGGCTCGGGTGGCGCGCGCCGTACCTGCTGATCGGTGTGCCGATGCTGGCGGTGGCCGCGGTGACGGCCCTGCGCCTGCCGTCCGCGGGCCCGTCCGCTCCCGGGCCCGACCGGGGCGGCCTGTTCGCCCCCTGGCGCGATCGGCGGATCGCGCTGGCCTTCTCGTCGTCGCTGCTGCTCCAGGCCGGGCGGCTCGGCGCCTACACCTACGTCGGCGTCCTCCTCTCCCAGCGGTTCGGCTACGGCCTCACCGCCCTCGGCCTGGTGGGCCTCGTGGTCGGGATCGGCTCGATGGCCGGGTCCGTCACCACCGGCGTGCTCGTCGACCGGCTGGCCCGGCGCGGCGTGCACCCGGCGTGGGTGCCCGCCGGCGCGGCGCTGGTCGTCGCCGCGGGGGTCGCGACGGCCACCACGGCGACCGTCCCGGCGGTGGTGATCGCGGCCGTGGCGGTCTGGTGTGCGGGCGGCGGCGCCTTCTTCTCCGCGCAGCAGACCTACCTGTCGTCCGCCGACCCCGACAACCGCGCCGCAGTGCTCGGCTGGAACAACGCGTGCACGAACGCCGGGGTCGCGACCGGCACGTCGGTGCTGGGCGCGCTCGCGGTGGGCGGCCCGTGGTTCGCCGCCACGGCGACCGCGTTCGCCGTGGCGGCCGCGCTCCTGTGCTTCGCGTCCGTCCGTCTCGGCACCGCCCCGGCCCGCGGGTAGCGGGCGCGGGCAGGGCCGGTCAGGGCTTCGACGGCCACCACACCCGGTCGCCGAGCGCGGTGATCGCCGCGGGCACGAAGACGGTGCGCACCACCACGATGTCGATCAGGAGGCCGATGCCGATCGTCGAGCCGATCTGCAGCAGGTTGATCACGCTGCCGCTCATCAGCGCGAACATCGTGATCGCGAAGACCAGCCCGGCGGTGGTGATCACGCTGCCCGTGGTGCCGAACGCGCGGAGCACGCCGCGCACCGTCGAATCCCCGGCGGCCTCCTCGCGGATGCGGTCCGCGAACAGCATGCTGTAGTCGGCGCCCACCGCGACCAGCGCCATGAAGGCGATCGGCAGTACCGACCAGTCGACGGGGATGCCCAGCCCGTGCTGCCAGAGGAGCACCGATGCGCCCGCCGCGGCGGCGAAGGACAGCACCACGGTGGCGACCATGAGCGCCGCCGCGATCACCGCGCGGAGCAGCACCAGCAGCACGAGGAAGACGCCGATCACGGCGACCAGGCCGAAGAGCAGGAAGTCGCGCAGCACCTGCTCGCGCATCTGCGCCGATATCGACGCCAGGCCGAAGCCGTCCATCGTGGCGGGTTCGAGCACCGTGCCCTTCGCCGCGGCGCGCGCGGCGTCGGGGATCGACGCGGAGGTGTTCAACGCCTCGTCCGAGTACGGGTTGATGCCCCACACCACGAGCATGCGGGCGGACCGGCCGTCCGGCGACATGAGCACTCGCGAGCCGTCGACGAAGCGGTCCGACTGCAGCCCCTGCGCGGGCAGGTAGAAGCCGCGGCCCGGGCCGTCGGTGGTGCCGGCGCTGAGCCCGGTGAGGTAGTCGGTGGCGGTGCCGAGGCCGGCCTGCAGGCGGCCCGTCATCTCCACCACCTGATCGGTGCCGGTCTTGACCTGCCCGAGGCCCGTGCTGAGCTGCGTGAGGCCGGTGGAGAGCTGGGTGACGCCCGCATTGAGCTCGGCGAGCTTTCCCTTCACCTGTTCCGGGCTGAGCCCGCCGAGACCGGTGAGCAGCCCCTGCAGTCGGGCCAGCGCGTCGTCGGCCTGCGCGAGCGCGGTCGCGGCGCGATCAGTGGTGCCCGCGGGCAGCACGACGGTGGCCGCGCGCACCGCCGTCGATGCCCGCCCGGACGTGGCGCGGTCGAGCTCGGCGAAGGCCCGGCGCGCGGCGGTGCAGTTCGCGTCGGCGGCGCAGGCGGGGGAGGCCGGGCCCACGAGCGGGCCGAACACCTCGCCGATCCCGGCGTTCTGCCGTTGCGCGGTCCGGACGGCGTCGGCGGCCGTGGTCAGGGTTGAGACGGCGCTGCGGAGTAGGGCGGTCGCGGCGTTCACGTCGACGGTGCCGCCGCTCGCGGTCGCCAGCGCCTGCTGGGCGGAGGTCAGCGCGTCGAGCACGCCCGACGCCAGTCCGGTCACGCGCTGCGTGCCGGCGACGAGCTCGGGGACCCGACGGGACGCCTCGCTCGCGCCGGCGTTGAGCTGATCGACACCGGAGGCGAGCGCCTTGAGCTGCGGCGAGGCCTGAATGAGCTGCCGGTTGGCGTCGCCGAGGCCGTTCGCCACCTGCTGCGTCTGATAGCCGACCGCGGACTCGGGGATCGGCTTCCCGTCGGGCCGGGTGATCGACCGGACGTAGGCCACCTGCGGCAGGTTCGACACCCCGATCGCGATGGCCTCGAGCGCCGCCAGGTCGTGGGTGTTGCGCATGTCGTGATCGGCGCGGATGAGCAGGAACTCCGGCACCGCTTCGTTGACGCCCCAGTGTTCCTGCACCGTCTCGTAGCCGTTGCGGGAGTCCGTGGCCCGCAGCTGCATCCGGTTCTCGTCGAAGCCGATCACCATGCTGGGGAGCACCGCCGCGGCGGCGAGCAGCACCACGAGCGCTGCGGCCGAGAGCGGCACGGCGCGGCGCATCACCCGCGCGCCGGTGCGACGCCAGCGCTTCTCGGTGCCGGGCCGCGGCTCCACCCAGCCGCGCGCGCCGAGGTAGCGCAGCAGCGCGGGCGGCAGGGTCAGGGCGATGAGGCAGGTGACGATGATGGAGATCGTCGTGGGCAGGCCGGCGGTGACGAAGATGCCGACCTTGCAGAAGATCATGGCGCCGCTCGCCACGGCGATGGTGAGCGCGGAGGCGACGATGATGCGTCCCACCCGCGTCGACGCGGCGACCGCGGCCTCGTCGGACGGGATTCCGGCGCGGCGCGCCTCGTGGTACCCCGCGACGGCGAAGATCGCGTAGTCGGTGGCGGCGCCGAGCACCATGGCCGTCATGATCGCGATGGAGAAGTTGGACACGGGGATCACCTCGTGCTCGCCCAGCAGCGAGACGATGGGCCGCGAGACGGCGAGCGAGAGCCCGATGGTCAACAGCGGCACCATCGCCGCGCCGATCGAGCGGTAGGTGATGAGCAGGAGCGCCATGATCAGCACCACCGAGACCGCGGTGATCACCAGCAGCGACGCGTCGATCGCGGTGAACAGGTCCGAGAGGGTCGGCGCGGTGCCCGTGAACTCCACGGTGGTACCCGCCGGCGCGGGGATCGAGCGGATCGTGGCGCGGATCGCCTCGGTGCTCGATTGCGCTCGGGTGGAGCCGATGTCGCCCACCTCGGCGACGAGCAGGTTGATCGCCTTGCCGTCGGGGCTCAGACCCACCTCGCGGGCCGCGGGCTTGCCGAAGGTGTCGATGACGTAGGCGACGTGCTCCTTGTCGGCCTCGAGCGCGGCGGTGAGGGCGCGGTAGTACTGCTCCTGCTCGGGGCCGATCTTCCCCTCGGCGGCGACGATGACGTTGCCCTGCGCCGTCGACGACGGGGTGCCGAACTCCTCGGCCATGGCGCGCAGCCCGTCGACGCCGGGCAGGTCGCCCGGGATGAACGGCGCGGAGTGCTTGTGGACGGTGACCTCGAGCTGCGGCACCGCGACGTTGAGGACGCCGGCGACGGCGACCCAGAACAGCAGGATCCAGGCCGCGTACCGCACGCAGAGCCGGCCGAGCCGCGCGAAGAAGGGCTGCTTCGCTGCGGAATTACTATGGGCGTCGATCACGGTCACCTTCCGGTCCGCCGGAGGGGATCCGGCCCTGGTCCAAAAATCGAACTAGACTGATAGGTGTGAACCGTATCTCTATCGACGAGGCTCGCCTAGAGCGTCTCGATGTGGGTTCCGACGCAGAGCGGCAGGGGGAGTGACATGAGTCACAACGACGGGGACGTCGATCGCCCGCTACCCGGGCGGCCGGTCCGCGGGTCGGACACCGGGCGGCCGATGATGGCCGCACTCGACCTGTTCGGGCGACGGTGGGCCCTGCGGATCGTGTGGGAGCTGCGCTTCGGGAAGTCGCGGTTCTCCGACCTGCGCACCGAGATCGAGGGCATCTCGTCGAGCACGCTCTCGCAGCGCCTCTCGGAACTCACGGCGGCGCACATCGTGACGCAGACGTCCGACGGTGCCTACCGCCTCAGCTATCAGGGCAAGGCCCTGCTCATCGCCCTGGGGCCGCTCGAACTGTGGGCCAAGACGTGGGCGAAGGGCGTCCGGGACGGCGTGGAGGAGGACCCGGCCGATCAGGCGTGATCGGCGGCGTGCAGGGCCTCGTCGGTGACGGGGAGGTCGCCGTCGAGCGCGCGCTGGACCGCGTCGACGACGGCGTCGCGCACCTCGCCGACGGTGACGTCGCGGCCGAGCTCGGAGCTCAGCGTGGTCACGCCCGCGTCGGGGATGCCGCAGGGGATGATCGCGTCGAAGCCGCCGAGCGTGTTGTCGCAGTTGAGTGCGAAGCCGTGCAGGGTGACGCCGCGCGCCACCCGGATGCCGATGGCGGCCACCTTGCGCTCGGGCCGCGCACCGTCGGCGGGGAACCAGACGCCCGAGCGACCCTCGACCCGGCCGACGGTGAGCCCGAGGCCGCGGCAGACCTCGATGAGGGCCTGCTCGATCCGGCGCACGTAGTCGACCACGTCCATCGCGGAGCCGAGCTTGATGATCGGGTAGCCGACGAGCTGCCCCGGGCCGTGCCAGGTGATCTTGCCGCCGCGGTCGACGTCGATGACGGTGCTGCCGTCCGTCGGCAGGTCCTGCGGCTCGGTGCGCTTGCCCGCGGTGAAGGTGGGCGGGTGCTCGAGGAGGAGCAACCGGTCGCCGATGGCGCCGTCGGCGCGCTGGTTCGCGAGGTCGTGCTGGAGGTCGAAGGCCTCCTGGTAACCGATGGTGCCGAGGTCCTCGACCACGATCGGGGCGGAATCGGCGCGGGCGGAGCGTGCGGGCATGCCCTCGACGCTACGCCTCGTCCGCCATGGCCGCGGCGAGTGCGGCGGGAAGTGTGGTGTGCGCGAACCGGAATCCGCTCTCGTGGAGCACGCGCGGGACGGCGCGCTGCGACGTGAGCAGGCCCTCGTCGGCGATCTCTCCGACGGCGGCGCGCAGGGCGATCCGCGGTACCACCCAGCGGGCCGGGCGGTGCACCTCGCGGCCCAGGGCCTCGCTGAAGGCCTGCTGCCGCACGGGTGCCGGCGCGACGACGTTGACGGGCCCGGAGACCGTGCCGGCGAGGGCACCGTCGAGCACGTGCAGGACCGCGCGGGCGGCGTCGTCGCGCGAGACCCACGACATCCACTGATGCCCGCTGCCGAGGCGGCCGCCCAGCCCGAGCCGGTAGACGCGGCGCAGTACCGGCAGGAGGCCGCCCGCTGCGGAGAGGACGTGCCCGAAGCGCAGGTGCGCCACCGTGACCCCGGCGGCGCGGGCGGGAGCCGCGGCCGCCTCCCATTCGACGCACAGGCTCGCGAGGAAGCCCGAACCCGGCGGGGTGCCGGAGGGACCGTCGACGCACTCCGTCTCGCCCGCGTCGCCGTAGACACCGATCGCGCTCGCGCCCAGGAACACCGGGACGCCTCCGCGGGCGGCGGCGTCGGCGAGCGCGGCGGACGCCTCGATCCGGGAGTCGCGCAGCTGCTGCTTGACCGCGCCGGTCCACCGGCGCCCCGCGAGGGGAGAGCCGTTGAGCACGACCACCGCGTCGAAGCCGGCGAGATCGGGGACCTCGCCGCGCGCCGGATCCCAGGGGAGTCCGCGCGCGGACTCCCCCCGAACGAGCGGAACGACGGTGTCGCCCCGCCGCGCCAGCGCTCGCGACACCGCAGTGCCGATGAGCCCCGACGATCCGGCGAGGGCGACCCGTCGTTCCATGAGTCCGGGGTGTGGGGTCAGAGGCCCAGGTCGGCCTCGAACGCGCCCTCCTCGAGACGGTGCTTGACCGTGGTGAGGAAGCGGCCCGCGTCGGCACCGTCGATGAGGCGGTGGTCGTAGGTCAGCGGGAGGAACGCCATCGGGTGGATGCCGATGGACTCGGTGCCCGCGGCGTCCTTGACCACCACCGGGCGCTTGACGATCGCGCCGGTGCCCAGCATCGCCGCCTGCGGCGGAACCAGGATCGGGGTGTCGAAGAGCGCGCCCTCGCTGCCGATGTTGGTGATGGTGAACGTGCCGCCGGACAGCTCGTCGGGCTTGAGGCCGCTGTTGCGGGTGCGCTCGGCGAGGTCGACGATCGCGCGGGCCAGGCCGGCCAGCGACAGGTCGTCGGCGTTCTTGATCACCGGCGAGAGCAGGCCCTGCGGGGTGTCGACGGCGATGCCCAGGTTCACCACACCGTGGTAGGTGATCTCCTTGAAATCGTCGCTGATCGACGCGTTGACGTTCGGGTGCACCTTGAGCGCCTCGATGACCGCCTTGGCGATGAAGGGCAGGTAGGTGAGGTTGACGCCCTCGTTCGCCTTGAACGCGGCCTTGGCCTGCGCGCGCAGCGCCACGATCTTGGAGAAGTCGACCTCGAAGACCTGGGTGAGCTGCGCGGAACCCTGCAGCGACTCCCGGGTGACCTTCGCCGTGATCTGGCGGATGCGGTTGGTCTTCTGCGAGGTGCCGCGGAGCGCCGCCAGCTCGGGGCGGGCGCCCTTCGGGGCCGACGGTGCCGGAGCCGCGGCGGCCGCGGGGGCGGCAGCCGCCGCCGGAGCGGGGGCCTTGGCGGCCTCGGCCGCGGCGAGCACGTCCTGCTTGCGGATGCGGCCACCGACGCCGGTGCCCTTGACCGCGTTCAGGTCCACGTTGTTCTCCGCGGCCAGCTTGCGCACCAGCGGGGTGACGTACGGCGTCGAATCCGACGACGACGCGGCCGGCGCGGCGGGCGCCGCGGGCGCGGCCGGAGCAGCCGGGGCCGCGGGAGCGGCCGCAGCAGGAGTAGGGGTCGGCGCGGCCGGTGCCGCGGGGGCGCCGGAACCCACGACGGCGAGCACGCCACCCACGGCGATGACGTCGTCCTCGTTCGCCTTGATCTCCAGCAGCGTGCCGGCGACGGGCGAGGGGATCTCGGTGTCGACCTTGTCCGTGGAGACCTCGAGCAGCGGCTCGTCGACGGCGATCTCGTCGCCGACGTTCTTGAGCCAGCGGGTGACGGTGCCCTCGGTGACGGACTCGCCCAGCTCGGGCATCGTCACCTCGGTGCCCGACGCGGGCGCGGCCGGAGCCGCCGGCGCCGCGGGGGCGGCCGGAGCCGCAGGAGCGGCGGGCTCGGCCGGAGCGGCGGCCGCGGGGGCCGGCTCGGGCTCGGCG
>NZ_JAIULG010000022.1 GCF_020169415.1 Tsukamurella sp. M9C | reverse complement strand
GCCCAGCCCTACCCTGCCTACCAGCCCTACCCCGGCTACCCGCCGCCGCAGGGCCTGCAGGATCCGGACCAGGCGATGGGTATCGTCGGTCTGGTCCTGACGGTGTTCGGCTGCTATCCCGTGGGCCTGCTGGTCAGCTGGATCGCCCACCGGCAGTCGCGGGACCGGGGCTACAAGAACACCATCGCCACGGTCGGCATGATCATCGGCGGCGCCCTCACCGCACTGACGCTGCTCGCGCTCCTGGCCTACGGCGCCGTCTTCCTGCTCTTCTTCCTGGTCGCGAGCTCCGGCAACGCGCTGCTCTGACCCGGATACGACGAAGCCCCCGGCCGCTCGAGGAGCGATCGGGGGCTTACGTCAGACCCGATGAGGTCTAGAGGCTCAGGCCTCGTCCTCGGTGAGGTTGCTCACACGACTCGGATCCACCTGGATGCCCGGTCCGGTGGTCGTCGAGACGGTGACCTTCTTCAGGTACCGGCCCTTGGCCGCCGACGGCTTCGCGCGCAGGATCTCGTCCAGCGCGGCGCCGTAGTTCTCCACCAGCTGCTTGGCGTCGAAGGACGCCTTGCCGATCACGAAGTGCAGGTTCGACGCCTTGTCGACGCGGAACGTGATCTTGCCGCCCTTGATGTCGCCCACGGCCTTGGTCACGTCGGGGGTGACGGTGCCGGTCTTCGGGTTCGGCATGAGGCCACGGGGGCCGAGCACGCGAGCGATGCGACCGACCTTGGCCATCTGGTCCGGGGTGGCGATCGCGGCGTCGAACTCGAGCCAGCCGCCCTGGATCTTCTCGATCAGGTCCTCGGCGCCGACCTCGTCGGCACCCGCGGCCTTGGCCTCCTCGGCCTTGTCGCCGACGGCGAAGACGATCACGCGGGCCGTCTTACCGGTGCCGTTCGGCAGGTTGACGGTGCCGCGCACCATCTGGTCGGCCTTGCGGGGGTCGACACCGAGGCGCATCGCGACCTCGACGGTGGCGTCCTGCTTGGTGGAGGAGGTCTCCTTGGCCAGCGACACAGCCTCGAGCGGGCTGTACAGCTTGTCCTTGTCGACCTTCTCGGCAGCGGCCTTGTAGGCCTTGCTGTTCTTGCTCATGAAAACTCTTTCGTTTCTTGCCCGGCTAGTGGGCAGTGAGTGGTTCTGCGGGCCGAGCGGGCCCTCCCACGGGACGCACGAGGCGTCCCGGCGACTTACTCGACGGTGATGCCCATCGAGCGAGCAGTACCGGCGATGATCTTCGCGGCCTGATCGATGTCGTTCGCGTTCAGATCTTCCTTCTTGGTCTCGGCGATCTCGCGCACCTGATCCCAGGTCACCTTGGCGACCTTGGTCTTGTGCGGCTCGCCCGAGCCCTTCTGCACGCCGGCTGCCTTGAGCAGCAGCTTGGCGGCCGGAGGAGTCTTCAGCTTGAAGTCGAAAGAACGGTCCTCGTAGACCGTGATCTCGACCGGGATGACGTTGCCACGCTGCGACTCGGTCGCGGCGTTGTACGCCTTGCAGAACTCCATGATGTTGACGCCGTGCTGGCCAAGTGCGGGACCCACGGGCGGAGCAGGGTTGGCCTGCCCGGCCTGGATCTGCAGCTTGATGAGCCCGGCGACCTTCTTCTTCTTCGGGGGCATCCTCAGTTTCCTTTTTCTTCACCCCACGCCCTTGCAGCGGGCGCGGGAAGTCTTCACGCGGCGAACCGCGTCAGCTGATCTTCTCGACCTGGTTGAAGGCGAGCTCGACGGGCGTCTCACGCCCGAAGATCGACACGAGCACCTTGAGCTTGCGCTGCTCGGCGTTGATCTCGCTGATGGACGCGGGCAGGGTCGCGAACGGGCCGTCCATGACGGTGACCGACTCGCCGACCTCGAAGTCGACCTCGACCGCGGGGCCCTGCGAGGCCGCGCCACCGGAACCGGCGGCACCGTCGGACGCGGCACCGGCCTTGTCCTTGGCGGGCTTGGTGCGCGCGCTCTCGGGCAGCAGGAACTTCACGACCTCGTTCATCGTGAGCGGCGACGGCTTGCTGGTCAGGCCGACGAAGCCCGTGACACCGGGGGTGTTGCGGACCGCGCCCCAGGACTCGTCGTTGAGGTCCATGCGCACCAGGATGTAGCCCGGCAGCACCTTGCGGTTGACCCGCTTCTGCTGACCGTTCTTGATCTCGGTGACCTCTTCGGTGGGGACCTCCACCTGGAAGATGTAGTCGCCGACGTCGAGGTTCTGGACACGGGTCTCGAGGTTCGCCTTGACCTTGTTCTCGTAGCCCGCGTAGGTGTGGATCACGTACCAGTCACCGGGGGCCGTGCGCAGCTGCGCCTTGAGCTCCTCGACCGGGTCGATCTCCTCGGGCTCCTCCTCGGCGACGATCTCTGCGCCATCGCCGGGCTCGTCCGCACCGAGGACGCTCTCCTCGACCTCGATCAGGGCCTCGTCGTCGGCCTGCTCGGCCTGCTCGGCGGCGTCCTCGGCCTGCTCGACCTCGGTCGCCGCGGCAGCGTCGTCGACCAGGACGTCCTCAACGGCGTCCAGTTCTGCCTCGTTGTGCTCCGGGGTGCTCACAGCGCCGAAGTTCCTTCCGTCTCGTCTACTCGTGTGGTCCGGCTACTTGCCGAACGCCCACAACATCAGCTTCGCGAAGCCGAGGTCGAGGAGGCTGATCATCGCGGTGAGGACCACCACGAAGACCAGCACGATGATCGTGTAGTTGATCATCTGGGACCGGGTCGGCCAGATGACCTTCCGCAGCTCCGCGACGACCTGGCGGATGAACAGCCAGATGGCGGCGAACGGATTGCGCGACTTCTTCTCGGCCGCGGACTTCTTCGCGACGCCGGACTCGACCGCCGAACTGGGCTCCGGCGCCTCGGCCAGCGCCGTGCGGCCGCCACGGCCGCTCGAGCGCTTACCGGAAGGGCGGGCCTGCTGGGCGTCTTCGGCGGCGCTGTCGCCGGCGGCTTCGCCGGTGGTCGCGTCGTCCTTCTCGTCGCTCACGCACTTCCCTCCGCTGGATTTTCAGCGGGCGTCGGCCCGCCGATGTCGACAGCCGGGCCGGGGCCCGCGCTATGCAGGGGCGACAGGACTCGAACCTGCGACCTGCGGTTTTGGAGACCGCTGCTCTACCAACTGAGCTACACCCCTTTGCGGAGCCTTCCGGCCCCGCACCCGCACCGTTCGAAGGGCGCGCTTTCGCACGCCCGCCGTTTTGTGCGGACAGTTCAGTGTACGGCACATCGGTGCCGCACCTCAAAACGCACCGGTCATGCGGCCCGAGCGGGCCGCGGACCGTCAGGCGAACTGGACGGTGGCGACCGGCTTGCCGAAGATCTTGCGCTCGCCCTGCTTGACCGTCAGGAAGACGACGCCCGTCTTGGTCTCCTCGTCGAGCGACTTGATCTTGCCCGAGTAGAGCAGCTCCGCCTTCTGGTCGGCCGGGACGTACACCGGCGCGGTGAAGCGGACGCTGTACTCCTTGAGCGCGCCCGGGTCGCCCAGCCACTCGGTGATGTAGTTCGAGCCCAGGCTCATGGTGAGCATGCCCTGCGCGACGACGTCCTCCATGCCGGCCAGCTTCACGATGTGATCGGACCAGTGGATGGGGTTCGGGTCGCCGGTGACGCCGGCGTAGTTGACGAGATCGCCGCGGGTCAGCTCGAAGGTCCGCTCGGGGAGCTCCTCGCCCACCGTCACGTCCGCGAAGTTACGAAGTGCCATACATCATCACCTTTTCCATTGCGCCGACGAACGCGGCGTCCTCGTCCTCGCCCGACCGGCCGGCCAGCGTGGTCCACGAGGTGACCAGGTGATTGCCGTCCTGGTCGGAGATCTCGTTGCGGGTCACGATCAGGTCCACACCCGCGGCCTGCTTGAAGGCGTCGAAGTGGACGTGCGTGGTCAGCGTCATGCCGGCGAGGATCGGCGCGTGGAACTGCACCTTCTGCTCGGACTGCACGACGGGGCGACGGCCGTAACCGACGATCGCGTTCTCGAACAGCGGACGGTGGGCGATGATGCCGATCAGGGAGAACATGATCGGCGGTGCCACGAGGTCCGTGTAGCCGGCGGCCTTGGCGGCCTCCACGTCGTGATGAACGGGGTTCAGCAGCTGGCTCGCGTTGGCGAACTCCCGGACCTTCTCGCGGCTGACGTAGTACTTCTCGTCGTACTCGTAGTTGTAACCGACCGCGGCGCGCGTGCGCTCCGCGACTTCTTCGGGGCTGAGCTGCTCGGTGACCGGTCCACCCGGCACATCGATGTCCTTGCTCACGTGACGAACCTACCTATCGTGAATGGGCTGAAGGGCAGTATGCCAAAAGGGAGGGCATCCGCTGTGGATGCCCTCCCCCTTGTCGACGTCTACGTCAGCGCGACTCTCGGTGCGCCTGGTGCGATCCGCAGTTCGGGCAGAACTTCTTCAGCTCGAGGCGATCGGGATCGTTGCGACGGTTCTTCTTGGTGATGTAGTTGCGGTGCTTGCACACCTCGCACGCCAAGGTGATCTTGGGGCGGACATCTGTCGATGAAGCCACGACGGTCCCTCTTTCGCAAATCTCTTGTCAGTTGTAGCGGTGGGGAGGCTCGATCTCCCGACCTCACGATTATGAGTCGTGCGCTCTAACCAGCTGAGCTACACCGCCCTGAGCTATCAGCACATTGCACTGGTCTAGCGAGCCCCCTAACGGAATCGAACCGTTGACCTTTTCCTTACCATGGAAACGCTCTACCGACTGAGCTAAGGGGGCGAGTCCTCGAGGCACCGTCTCCGGCGCTCCAAGAGCCTCAACGAGATTACACACTGCGGCCGAGATCATCCAAATCCGCAGGTCAACTCGTTATCACTGCGGCCTCCGACGTCCAGGACGCCGAAGGCCGCAGCTGGTGGCACGTGTAGGATTCGAACCTACGTAGGCTAAGCCGACGGATTTACAGTCCGCTCCCATTGGCCGCTCGGGCAACGTGCCTTGCACCGCCTGTGAAGGCAGCGGAGAGAAGACTACAACGCCCCCGTGGGGGGCACGCAAACCCGCAGGTCAACATCATAGGAGTGCAACAGAAGATGGCCGATTCGTCGTTCGACGTCGTGAGCAAGATCGATCGCCAGGAGGTCGCCAACGCCCTCAACCAGGCCTCGAAGGAGCTGAGCCAGCGGTACGACTTCCGCGGCACGAACACCACCGTCGAGTTCTCCGGCGAGGACAAGGTGGTGCTGACCTCCGACGCCGAGGAGCGGGTCAAGGCCGGCCTCGAGGTCTTCCAGGAGAAGCTCATCAAGCGCGGACTGTCGCTCAAGGCCTTCGACGCCGGCGACCCCGTCGCCTCCGGCAAGACGTACAAGATCACCGGCACCCTCGTCGAGGGCATCACCAGCGAGAACGCCAAGAAGATCAGCAAGCTCATCCGCGACGAGGGCCCCAAGTCGGTCAAGGCGCAGATCCAGGGCGAGGAGCTGCGCGTCTCCAGCAAGTCGCGCGACGACCTGCAGTCCGTCCAGTCGCTGCTCAAGAACGCCGACCTCGACATCGCGCTCCAGTTCGTCAACTACCGCTAGGTCCCCAGGTCCGACGGCGCACCGTCGCGCCGGGTGGTGCGACGGTGCGCTCGCGGCCGGGCCTCCTCCGCGCCCGGCCGCCCATGATCCTCATCACGCCGACGTCCCCCACGCCGCGTCAACGCCGCGTGGGGGACGTTTGGTCCCCCGCTAAACGCCGTCCCTCCGATGGGGGACGTGATCTCCCCCACGCCTCGTCGACGCCGCGTGAGGGACGAAATGTTGGGGATACTCGCCAGTAGCCTGTGGAGGAAGCGGCTCGCAGCGCGGCTGGGCGGCGAACGCGGCGGTTCAATGCCTCCATGGGGGAACTACTCACACGCGCATATCTACTCGCCACCGGCCGCAGCAGCCCGGACATCAGCCGTGCAGTCGCGGAGGGGGAACTGATCCGGCTGGCCAGCGGCGTCTACACGACGCCGGGCGACCGTCCAGCGCACGCGGTGTATCGCCTGAAAGTCCTCGCGACGGCGATGACCTGCAGGAACGCGGTCAGCTTCGAGAGCGCGGCCGCGTTGCACGACATTCCCTTCCTCCGTCCGAGCCGTACCGACGTGCACTTCACCGTCGATCGAGTCCACGGCGGAGGGAGGCGGCCGGGTGTCCACGTGCACCCGCGTCCACTCACCGACGCCGAGATCACCCACGTCGACGGTGCCCTGGTGACGACTCGGGCCCGCACCGCGATCGATGTCGCGATGACCGGCGACCTGATCCGCGCCGTCGCCGCGATCGACAGCGTCCGCCTGATCCGCCGTTTTCCGTCGGCGAACGATCCGGCGCCCGTCGGGGTCGAGGAATTGTCCGCGACCCTCGACCGCCTCGGCCGGCGCCGCGGATCCGCAACGGCGCGACGCGCCCTGGAACTCTCCGTGGACTGCGCCGAATCGGCAGGCGAGTCCTGGTCACGGATGCTGATGATGGCGTGGGGCATGCCGATGCCCCGGTTGCAGACCTCCTACCGCTTCGGCGGGCGGGAACACTTCGTCGACTTCGAGTGGGGGTCGCTCGTCGGCGAGTTCGACGGATCGGGCAAATACGGCGACCGCGATGCCGAACGGGCTGCCTCCCTGGAGGCGGAGAAGGAACGCCAGGCGCTGTTCAGCACTCACGGCATGGAAGTGGTCCGATGGGGCTGGTCGAACCTCACGAACGACGCGCTCCTCCGCCGCAAACTGAGCAGCGCGTTCGCCCGGCACGGCATCGAGTGGGCGGCATGACCGGGACATCGTCCCCCACGCGTCGTCGACCACGCGTGGGGGACGGCATCTCCCCACCCCGCGACCGACTTCTCATGGGGGACCGGCCGTCCCCCGCGCGGCGTCGACGTCCCCCGCGTGACGTTGACCTGCGAAGCGGGACCGTCGGGCTACGACGTGAGGGCCTGCAGGCGCTCGACGCGGCGGTCGACGGGCGGTTGCGTGCGGAAGATCCGGCCCATGCGGTCGCTGTCGAGGAAGGGGCAGACCAGCATGGTGTTGGCGTGCACGGCGATCTCGGGCTCGGGCGGCAGGGGTGCGCGGGCGGCACCGTCGGACACCTTCTCCAGGGCGCCGGCCAGCGTGGACGGCGACCCGGTCAACAGCGCGCCCGTGTGGTCGGCGCGGTAGTCGACGGTCCGCGAGACGCCGAGGCGGATCAGCGCGCCGGCGATGGGCGCGAGCACCGACAGCATGGCGTCGACGACCCGGCTGCGCCGCGCGCCGCCGTCGCCGAAGCCGAGGAGGTAGCCGAAGCCGGCGAAACCGCAGATCACGGCGCCGAGCGCCCCGGCGACGGAGGCGGTCAGCGTGTCGCGGGAGCCGATCCGGGCGAGCTGGTGCGCCAGGACGGCCCGCAGCTCGTCCTCCGAGAGCAACTCCAGCAGCCCGATGGTCACGCACACCGCGGAGTGCGTCGGGCCGTGGCCGGTCGCGAAGGCGGTGGGCGCCGCGGTGGGCGAGACGTAGATCGCGGGCATGGGCAGCCGCGCGGAGGTCGAGAGTTCCCGGACCAGCCGGAACAGCGCGGGTTGCTGCAGTTCGGAGACGCTGCGCGCATGCATGGCGCGCAGCGGCAGCGACGGCCCGCTGACGTACAGGTAGGCGCACACGCCGGCGGCGAGCACAATCGAGAGCACGAAGGCCGTCTGCCCGAAGACCGCGCCGGTGGCCATGAGGAAGCCCGCGACCAGCGCCAGGAGCAGCGCGGTGCGGATCTGATTGCCGGTCCTACTCCCCAGGCCCTGCACTTCGGGGGTCCTCAGCCCAGGCGGGCGACCGTGAAGGTGACCAGGGACTCGAGGGAGGAGCGGGGCTCGGACTCGGGCAGCTCGGCCAGCTCGGCGCGGGCCTCGTCGGCGTAGCGGGCCAGCGTGGCCTGCGCCTCCTTCATGCCCGCGGAGCGGCCGAGGAGCTCGATGGCCTCGTCGACCAGCGCGTCGTCGGTGACCGGGCCCACGAGGATCTCGCGCAGCCGATCGGCCTCGGGGCCCTCGTCACGCAGCGCGTAGAGCACCGGCAGGGTGAAAACGCCCTCGCGCAGGTCGGTGCCGGGCGTCTTGCCGGAGTCCTGGGCGATCGAGCTGATGTCGATGATGTCGTCGCTGATCTGGAACGCCATGCCGATGGCGGCACCGATGCGGTACATCCGCTGCGCCGTCGCCTCGTCGGCGCCGCCGTGCAGCGCGCCGAGCAGGCCGCAGGTGGCGATGAGGCTGCCGGTCTTGCCCCAGATGGTGTCGAGGTAGTGCTGCACCGGGTCGCCGTCGCCGGCGCCCTTGAGCTCGAGCATCTGGCCCGTGACCAGCTCACCGAAGCACTTCGCGATGACGCCGACGGCGCGGGGGCCGAGATCGGCGCCGTACGCGGAGGCGCGGGCGAAGAGGAAGTCGCCGGCGAGGATCGCGATCGAGTTCCCCCACCGCGCGTTGGCCGACGGTGCGCCGCGGCGCGTGTCCGCCTCGTCCATCACGTCGTCGTGGTACAGCGTCGCGAGGTGGGTCAGCTCCATCGCCGCGGCGGCGGTGATGACCTGGTCGGACGGGGCTCCGCCGATCCGGCCGGAGAGCACCGTGAACATGGGCCGGAAGCGCTTGCCGCCGGCCTGGAAGAGGTGCAGGGCCTCCTCGATCACGCACCCGTCGGCCTCGGCGATGCCGTCGGCGATGACCTGCTCGACGCGGGCGAGGTCCGCGCGGATCCCCGCCGCGAACTCGTCGGATCCCAGCGAGACCCCGGCTACCGTCTTCTCCACGTGTTCAGCCTAGCGGGCGGGTCGCGGTGTGCAGCGCGACGATGCCGCCGGTCAGGTTCGTCCAGGCCACGTCGCCCCAGCCCGCCTCGCGGAGGAGGTCCGCGAGCTCGGCCTGCGCCGGCCAGTTCCGGATCGACTCGGCGAGGTAGGTGTAGGCCTCCGGGTTCGACGATCCCTTCGCCACCACCTGGATGGCCTCCAGCGCGACCTTCTCGTACAGCGCGCGGAAGGCGCCGTTGGTGGGCGTGGAGAACTCGCACACCACGAGGCGGCCGCCGGGGCGCACGACGCGCGCCATCTCCCGCAGGCCCGCGACGGTGTCCTGCACGTTGCGCAGGCCGAAGGAAATGGTGGCGGCGTCGAAGGAGTCGTCGGCGAGCGGCAGCGCCATGGCGTCGCCCGCGACCATCGGCACCCGGCGGAAGGAGCCGGCCTGGAGCATCCCCGTCGAGAAGTCGCAGGCCGCGACCCACGCGCCGGAGCGGGCCAGGTCGACGGTCGAGACGCCGGTGCCGGCGGCGAGGTCGAGCACGCGGTCCCCGGTCTTGAGGTCGAGCGCGCGCCGGGTGCGGGCGCGCCAGTACCGGTCCAGCCCGCCCGTCATGAGCGTGTTGGTCCGGTCGTACCGGCGCGCGACACCGTCGAACATCGACGCGACGTCGCCCGGTTTCTTGTCCAGAGAGGCCCTTGCCATGCCCCGAAAGCTACACGACGGCGCGGACCGAGCGGCCCGCCGCAGGTCCGGCGATCACGCTCTCGTAGTGCCCGAACAGCTGGTCGCAGAGGGCCGGCCAGGTACGGGCCAGAACGGACTTCCGGGCGGCCTCCCCGAACCGGGCGCGGAGCGCGGGATCGGCCAGGGTGTCGATGACGCCGGGCAGCAGATCGGCGAACTCCGCGGTCGGCAGCAGGTAGCCGTTGCGGCAGTGCGCGACGAGGTCGCGCGGCCCGCCCTGGTCGGGCGCGATCGACGGGACGCCCGACGCGAGCGCCTCCTGCACGGCCTGGCAGAAGGTCTCGTGCTCGCCGGCGTGCACGAAGACGTCGAGCGAGGCGTACGCGGCGCCGAGGTCCTCTCCGCCGAGCTGCCCGGTGAAGACCGCGTGCGGTAGGAGCTTCTCCAGTCGGGCGCGCTCCGGGCCGTCGCCGACGATGACGAGCTGCACGTCGTCGCGGTGCGCGAGCCCGGCGAGCCGCTCGACGTGCTTCTCCGCGGCGAGCCGCCCGACGAAGCCGACCACCAGCCGGTCGGGGCGGTCCCCCAGCCAATCGGCGCGCAGCGCGGCGGAGCGGTGCGACGGGGCGAAGCGCTCCGCGTCGACGCCGCGCGCCCAGGTCTTGACCCGCGGGATGCGGTGCGCCTCGAGGTCGGCGACGGACGCCGACGACGGGGCGAGGGTCAGGTCGCACTGCTTGTGCATCTGCCGGGTCCACCACCAGGCGGCGCGCTCCAGCGGGCCGAGCCCGTAGGAACCGGCGAACCCGGCGACGTCGGTCTGGAAGATCGCGACCACGGGGATGCCGAGCCGCTTCGCCGCGGCGAGGCCGCCCGCGCCCAGGAAGTAGGGCGAGGCGAGGTGCACCACGTCGGGGCGGAAGTCGCGCAGCACGTCGACGATCAGCATGTTCGGCTGCCCGATCGGCAGCGACGAGATCTTCGGCAGCATCCGCGCCGGCACCCGGTACACGGGGAACCCGAGGTGCTGCGTCGGCGCCGGCTCCTCGCCCGCGACGGCATCGGGCGCGATGACGATCGCCTCGGCGCCCGTGCGGCGGCAGTGCTCGAGGACGCGGAGCACCGAGTTGGTGACTCCGTTGACGTTCGGCAGGAAGGACTCGGCCACGATCGCGATACGCACGTCAGCAGTGTCGCCCGGGGCGGTGACCGTGAGGTTCCCTACCGGTCGACGGTGCGCGGAACGTCAGGTGAACTCTCACCCCGGTGATAGCCGGCGGCGATGAGCAGCATGATCGCCCCCACCACCAGCCACGTCCCCGCGGCGACGGACGCGGCGGGCAGCACCGCGACGGCCGCGGACCGTCCGGCCACGCGGACCAGCTCCGGATCGGAGCGGCTGTACTCGACCTGGATGCGGTCGCCGACGTTGAGCTCGCTGGGGTAGAGAACGCCGAGCGGAGGATTGTGGTTGACGCCGTCGGTCGTGTAGAAGCTGATCGTCGAGCGACGGGGCCCGGCGGAGAGCACCTCGGCGGTCGCGGTGCCGCGGTCGGCGTCGATGGTGCGGTCGTCGCGCCAGGCGGCCGCGACCAGCACCACGCAGAGCCCGGTGATGAGGATCGCCGCGCTCAGCAGGACGATCTGCACGCGCCGCAGCGCGGTGCGGCTCACGCGCCCTCCCCCGCGGCCGGGCCGCTCGACGCCGCTGCGCTGATCCGCGCCCGCATCCCGGCGTGCAGCGCGCGCAGGCCGGTGCGCTCGGTGCGCACCTCGACCACGCGCAGGCCGTCGGCGCGGGTCGCGGCGGCGAGGTCGTCCAGTTCGGCGCGCACGTACTCGACGCCGTAGGCGGCGCAGAGGGAGCCGATGTCGGTGCCGTGCGGGGTGCCGAAGACGCGGGCGGCGGCACCGTCGTACTCCGCCCCGGAGTACCGCTCCTCCCCCTGCTCCAGCAGGTTGAAGATGCCGCCCCCGTTGTCGTTGGCGACGACGATGGTGAGGTTGGCCGGCCGCGGCTCCTCGGGGCCGATGAGCAGGCCGGAGGCGTCGTGCACGAAGGTCAGGTCGCCCATCAGCGCGACGGTGCGCCGGTCCGGGTGGGCGAGCGCGGCGCCGACGGCGGTGCTGACGGTGCCGTCGATGCCCGCGACGCCGCGGTTGGACAGCACGCGGACGCCGGACGGGACGTCGCCGGCGAGGGCGACGTCGCGAACCGGGTTGGACGCCCCGACCACCAGCTGGTCGCCGGTGCGCAGGGCCGCGCAGACGGCGCGGGCCACGTGCAGGCCGGTGACGGGCTCGGCGTCGAGTCCCTCGGCCACGGCCTCCCGCGCGGCGGCGTCGGCGTCGGCGCAGCGCTGCAGCCAGGCCCCGTCGGGCTCGCCGACGGGCAGCACCCGCGTTCCCGTGGCGGCGACGTTGCCGGAGACGTCGGGCCAGCGCGGCCCCGTCGTCACGGCGTAGACGGTGACCTCCGGATCGGCGAGCAGGGCGCTCACCTCGCGGTGCAGGGTCGGGCGGCCGCAGATGATGGCCTGCCGCGGCTTGAGGGCCGGGAGAGCCCAGGGGTGCAGCGCGTTCTCGGGGTGCGGGGCCGTCGGCTCGGCGACGGTGGGCAGTCCGGCGAGCGCGGGGTTCTCGCCAGCCCCGTGCCCGGAGATGACGACGGTGTCGGGGGTCAGGTCGATCGGCAGCGGTACGTCGAGGGTGGCGACGGGCGCGACGGTCCACGGCCCGCCGTCGGGCCGGCCGTGCGCGAACTCGGGCGACGGGTCGTCGGGCACGAGCGGCTCGCGCAGCGGGATGTCGAACTGGACGGGTCCGGCGTTGCCGGTGCGGGCGCCGCGGGCGGCCGACAGCGCGCGGCAGACGGCGCTGCGCCACTGGGAGTTGCGGTCGAGGCCGGGCTCGGCGAGGCCGAGGGACAGCGACGCGCGGACCTGGGTGCCGAAGATGCCGAACTGCTCGACGGTCTGGTTGGCGCCGGAGCCGAGCAGCTCGTAGGGCCGGTTCGCGCTGACGACCAGCAGCGGGACGCGGGCGTAGTTGGCCTCGTAGACGGCGGGCGCGAGGTTCGCGACGGCGGTGCCGGAGGTCATGATGATCGCGACGGGGCGGCGGGCGGCCGCGGCGAGGCCGACGGCGAGGAAGCCCGCGGTGCGTTCGTCGATGCGCACGTGCAGCCGCAGCTCACCGCGCGCGTCCGCCGCGTGGACGGCGAAGGCGAGCGGCGCGTTGCGCGAGCCGGGGCACAGCACCACGTCGGTGACGCCGCCGCGGACCAGCTCGTCCACGATCACGCGCGCCTGGAGCGTGGACGGGTTCGGCGGCTTCTGCATGCGGACCACCTTACGACCGCATCACCCGTCGGCCAGCTTCGCCAGGACCGGACCGGCCAGGAGCAGGAGGTCCCGTTCGAGGTCGGTGAGCCGTTCCGCCATCGCCGACGCGAGCCAGGCGTTGCGGATCGCCCGGTCCTCCTCGATCACGGCGCGGCCCGCGTCGGTCAGCTCGACGTACTGCCGCCGACGGTCCGCCTCGTCCCGGCGCCGGCACACCAGCCCGGCGTCGGCGAGGGCGTTGAGCGCGGGGGTGAGGGTCTGCGCGCGGACGTGGTGCGCCTCGCCGAGCTCGGCCGGCGTGGCCGGTCCGCCGCGGTCGAGGCTGCCGAGGATCAGGTACTGGGTCTCGGTGAGCGGGCCGGGCCGGCGATGGGCACGGATCTCGCGACTGAGGGAGTGCACGCCGTAGCGGAGCTCGCTGACATCGGACATAGCAAGAGTTTACTTCATACTTTTGCGCATTTCGCGAGTTGCACGACGTCTTCTGCAAGCAGATACTTGTCGTCATGCGAAGCGAGCTGACGAGATGGACGGGCCTGACCGTCGCCTCCTGCGCCCTCTCCGCCGCGCTGATCGCGGCCGGCGTGCCGAGCGCGCCCCTGTTCGCCGCGCTCGTGTGCGCGGTGGTCGCGGCACTCGCGGGCCGCGCGCCGGGCCCGATTCCGCGGCCGGTGCAGCTCGGCGCGCAGGGCGTCCTCGGCGCGTACATCGGCACGCTCATGCAGGCCCACACGGTCGCGGCGCTGGGGTCGCGGTGGCCGGCGGCGTTGCTCGTCGGCTTCGCGACGCTGCTGCTGTCCGTCGGCGCGGGCGCGCTCCTGGGCCGGCACCGCGACACGGACTCGATCACCGGCTCGCTCGCGCTGGTGGCGGGCGGCGCGTCGGGGCTGGTCGCGATCGCGCGCGAGCTCGGCGGCGACGAGAAGGTGGTCGCGGTCGTCCAGTACCTGCGCGTCGGCCTGGTGACGGTCTCGCTGCCGCTGGTCGCGGCGCTGTATCCGCACACGCCGGGTTCCTCGTCGGTCGCCTCGGGCCCGGAGCGCGCCTGGTGGTTCGACCTCGGCTTCACCGCAGTGTGCGTCGGCGGCGGCCTCGCCGTCGGGCTGGCCACGAGGCTGCCCGCGGGCGGCCTCCTCGGCCCGCTCGTGGCCTCCGCCGCACTGTCGCTGTCGGGCGTCGCCGCGGGCGCGACGGTGCCGTGGGTCCTGGTCGCCGCGGGCTACCTCGTGATCGGCTGGCAGGCGGGCGTGGGCTTCACCCGCGAGTCGCTGCGGTCGATGGCGCGGCTGCTGCCCTGGGCCGTGCTGCTCATCGTCGGCGTCGGGATCGGCTGCGCGGGGCTGGGCTTCGCGTTGTCCGCGATGACCGGCGTCTCCGCACTCGACGGCTACCTCGCGACCACGCCGGGCGGCATCTACGCGGTGCTCGCCGTGGCCGCCTCGTCGAACGTCGACATCACCTTCGTCGTCGCCGCGCAGCTCATCCGCGTCCTGCTGATGCTCTTCCTCGCGCCCGCCGCGGCCCGCGCCTTCCAGAGGTGGCGCGCGAGGCGCGAGCACGACCGTGCGAACACTGCTAACATCGCGGCATGACTGCGGGTACCAGGGAATTCGACCTCATCGTCTTCGGCGCGACCGGCTTCGTCGGCGTGCTGACGGCGCGCCACCTCGCCAAGCACGCGCCCGACGGGGTGCGGATCGCGCTCGCCGGCCGCACACAGGCCAAGCTGGAGAAGGTCCGCGCCGAGCTGGGCGAGCGGGCGAAGGACTGGGGCATCGTCGTCGCCGACGTCGACAAGCCCTCCACCCTCGACGCGATGGTCGCCCGCACGACGGTCCTGTGCAGCACCGTCGGCCCCTACGCCCTGTACGGCGAGACGGTCGTCGGCGCCTGCGTCAACGCCGGCACGCACTACACCGACCTCACCGGCGAGGTGCTCTTCGCGCGCCGCTCGATCGACAAGTTCCAGGAGCAGGCCGCCGCGAACGGCACGAAGATCGTGCACTCCTGCGGTTTCGATTCCATCCCGTCGGACCTCGGCACGTTCCTCGTCTACGAGAAGGCCCGGGCCGACGGTGCCGGCACACTCGGCTCCACGACGCTGGTGATCCGCTCGATCCGCGGCGGCGCGAGCGGCGGCACCATCGCCTCCGCGATCGGCCTCGCCGACGAGGTGAGCGCCGACCGGGACGCCCGCCGCGTCGCCGGCCGCCCGCACTCGCTGAGCGTCGACCACACCCGCGAGACCCCGAAGCAGCCCGGCGACCTGTCCGTCGTCGACGCCAAGACCGTCGACCCGTCGCTGTCCGGGTCGCTCGCGCCGTTCTTCATGGCCAGCTACAACACTCGCGTCGTGCGCCGCTCCAACGGCCTGCTCGACTTCGCCTACGGCCCCGACTTCACGTACCGGGAGACGATGGCCGTGCCCGGCCCGGCGCTGGTCTCCAAGGTCGGATCGCACCTCGTGCAGGGCGCGCTCGCCGTGGGCATGGCGGCGCTCGCGATCAAGCCGCTGCGCCCCGTGCTCGACAAGATCCTCCCCTCGCCCGGCGAGGGCCCGAGCGAGTCCTCGCAGGCCAAGGGCTCGTTCATCGCCGACGTCTACACCCGCACGACGAGCGGCCGCCGCTACCGGTCGACCATCGGCGCGAAGCTCGACCCCGGCTACAGCGGCACCGCCGTCATGCTCGGCGAGTCCAGCCTGGCGCTGGCGCTCGACGGCGACACCGCCCGCGGCGGCGCGACGCTCCCCGACCGAGCCGGCGTCCTCACCCCCGCCGTCGCACTCGGCGACGTGCTCGCGGATCGCCTGCGCGCGCAGGACTTCACCGTCACCGTCGAGGAGCTGACCTAGCCTTTCAGGCCAGCGCGAGGAAGAGCTTCTCCAACTTCTTCTGGTCGACGTTCTCCGGGCCCTCGGTGGCGATGCAGTGCTGCAGGCCGGTGGCGACGAGGGCGTAGCCGCTGCGGCCGAGCGCCTTGTTCACGGCGGCGAGCTGGGTGAGCACGTCCTCGCACTCTTCCCCCTCCTCGAGCATGCGGATCACGGTCGCGAGGTGGCCGTGGGCCCGCTTGAGGCGGGTGACGATGGGCTTCGTGCCCTCCTCCGGGAGCTTCATGCGCGCAGCCCGTCGAGCATGCCCGCCAGTCGCTCCCGCGCGTCCGCGGCGACGCCGGACAGCGCTGCAGTGCCGGTGAATTCGGGCATCACGTTCGGGTCCATCACCTCGACGAGCGCGCCCGCGCCGTCCGCCGACACCACGACGTTGCACGGCAGCAACGCGGCCACGCGCGGATCGATGTCGAGCGCCTCGTGCGCCAGCTGCGGCCGGCAGGCGCCGAGGATCACCTTCGGCGGCACGTCGACGTCGAGCTTCGCCTTGAGCGTTGCCCGCAGGTCGATCTCCGTCAGCACGCCGAAACCGGCCGCCGCGAGGCCCTCGCGCACGCGCGCCACCGCCTCGTCGTAGGGCGCGTCGATCGCTGCGCTCATCGTGAATTCCGCCATGGGTCCGTTCCTTCCGTCGCCGACGCGACCGTCGAAGTCGCCGTCCCACCCATCGTGGCACATCCCCCCGGGGGGATGCTAGGTTCGTGACGTACATCCCCCCAGGGGGTTACCGGAAGGACGACGATGAGCACCCACGACCACCCCACCGACGGCGCCGCGACGCTGCGCGCACTCCAACCGCAGCACCGCGACCTGCGCCGCGCGATCCCGGACGTCTACGCCGGTTTCGGCGCCCTGAGCAGCGCCGCCTTCGCCGACGGCGCGCTCGACAGGAAGACCAAGGAGCTCATCGCCTTCGCCATCGGCGTGGTCGAGGGCTGCGACGGCTGCATCGCCTCGCACGGTCAGGCCGCGGCGCGCGCGGGCGCCGCCGAGCAGGAGGCGGCGGAGGCCATCGGCGTCACCTTCCTCATGCACGGCGGCCCCGCGACGATCCACGGCGCGCGGGCCTTCGAGACCTTCCGCGGCTTCGTCGCCGGCGCGAACGCGTAAGGTCCGGCCCATGTGCAGTGCGATCACCTGCCGCGTGTGCGGCAAGACCACCTGGACCGGCTGCGGCTCCCACGTCGACGCCGTCCGCGCCACCGTCCGCCCCGAGGACTGGTGCGACGGTCACGCGGCCCCGTCGGGCGCCGAGCAGCCCGCCAAGCGCGGCTGGTTCCGCCGCTAGCCGATCACTACCCGTCGATGCGCGCGAAGGGGCGCAGCTCCTCCACCTCGTAGGCGAGCTCGAGCAGCGTCGCCTCCATCCCCGCAGGACCCGCGAACTGGGCACCCAGCGGGAGCCCGGCGTCGTCGAACCCGCACGGCACGGAGATCGCCGGACCGCCCGAGACGTTGTTCAGCGGCGTGATGCCCACCATCGCGATGGTGCGGGACATGAACTCGTCGAAGGGCAGCGCCGGGTCGAGGTGGCCGATCCGCGGGGTGGTGCTCGTCATCGTCGGCGAGAGCATCGCGTCCACGCCGCGCTCGACGAACATTCGCTCGTAGTTCCCGGTCACGGCGCGCAGCCGCGCGATCGCCCCCGGGATCGACGGTGCGCCGAACAGCCCCGACCGCAGCAGGCTGCGGGTCACGGGATCGAGTGCGCCGAACCGACCCGGCGTGACCGCCCCGGTGACCGCGACCTCGAGCCCGGCTAGGAGCCCCCAGTAGTGCAGGAAGTCGTCGACGAATCCGCCGTCGATCCGTAGGTCGGTCATGCTCAGCTCGATGATCTCGTGCCCCTGATCCGTCAGCTCGTCGGCCAGGGTCCGGACCGGCGCGAGGCACTCGGCGGCGATGCCGAATTCGGTGACCGACTCGGTGACCAGCCCGATCCGCCGCCGCCGGCCGGGCCCGCGCACGTGCCCGACGGGCGACAGCGCGGGATTCCGACGGTGCCGCTCGGCCGCGGCGAAGTACCGCGCGGTATCGCGGACGGTGCGCGTGAGCACGCCCTCGCACACCACGTTCACCGGCAGCACCGCGAGCGCGGGCAGCTCGGCGAGCCGGCCGCGCGTGCCCTTGAGCCCGACGAGGCCGTTGAGCGCCGCGGGGATCCGGATCGACCCGCCGCCGTCGTTCCCGTGCGCGATCGGCAGCGCGCCGGAGGCCACGAGCGCCGCGGAGCCCGACGACGAGCCGCCCACGGTGTAGTCGGTGTTCCAGGGGTTGCGGGCGGGCGCGCGGTCGGCGAACTCGGCACTCGCGGTCATGCCGAACTCCGGCATCACCGTCGAGGCCAGCACGTTCACGCCGGTCGCGGCGAACTGCTCGCCCACCGGCCCGGAGCGCTTCGCGGGCGTCACGGACAGGGCCGCCGAGCCCATCGTGGTGGGCAGGCCCGCGAAGGCGGTGTTCTCCTTGATGGCCGACGGGACGCCGTGGAACGCCGCGTCCGCCGGGGCCTGCGGCCCCGTGCCGCCCTCCGGCAGCCACCAGCGCACCGCCCGCGTCGCAGGGTCGACGGTGCGGATCCGCTCCGTCGCGGCCGTCGCGGCCTCGGCGACGCCGAGCGTGCCGGCGGCGATCGCCTCGGCCACGCCGGTGGCGTCGAGGGTGCCGAGGGCGTCGTCGGTGAAGGCGTTCGCCCGCGTGCCGGCCTGAGTGATCTCCGTGGTCATGGCTGCTCCTCCGGCGCGCACGCCGAGTTTGTACAAACTTACAGAAATGGACGATAGCCCGAGTCTGGAACTTTGTACAGACTTCGCTCGCGGCCTAGACTGCGGGGCGTGGAGGAGCGCAAACACCGGCGGAGCACGCTCGAACGCAGGCGCGCGCTCCTCGAGGCGACGGTCGAGACGGTCGGCGAATCCGGGTACGCCTCGGTGACCCACCGCGCCGTGACCGCCCGCGCGGGCCTGCCCACCACGACGATCGGCTACTTCTTCGCGTCGATCGACGACCTCACCCACGAGGCGATGCGCACGTTCGTGGCGGAGGAGTTCGAGCGGCTCGACGTCCTGGCGGCGTTCCTCGCGAACACCTCCGCGAGCCCCGACGAGGTGATCGCGGCGTTCGCCGCGTCGTCCGAGGCGCGCGGCAACGAGTCCCTCGCGCTCGTCGAGGCGTACCTGCGCGCGGCGCGCGACCCGGCCTCGCGCGTGCTGGTCGAGGAGTACCTGCGCGCCGCCGACGCGGTGGCGCAGGGCGCGGCCGCGCTCGCCGGCGCCGAGATCGATCCGGAGACCGCGCGAGGTGTGGTCGCGCTCATCAACGGCTTCACGGTGCTCGACTCCGCGCTGCCCGAGGCCGCCGACATCGCCGTCAAAATGCGCGCGCTGCGCACGATGCTGATCGGCGCGCTGTTCGAGAAGGGCCACGAGGACGCCGCCCGCGCGCTGCGCGACCGCGCCGACTCGCCGGCCCCGGGCCGGCCGGACTCGGGCTAGAAGGCTCGGGCTAGCTGGGCTCGGGCGCGAGCGTGCCCGAGCTGTCGCCCGCGGCGATGCGGGCGGCCATCCGCTCCTGCGCCTCGCGGATCCCGCTGGCGTAGGCGGGGTCAATCGCGGAGTCCAGAGCGAAGTCGAACTCCCGACTGGTCTGCAGCCGATCCGCCGCGTCGGTGAAGCGGCCCTGGCGGCGGTACCCCTCGGCCAGATTGAGATGCAGCGACGGCATGAACCCGGCGACGCTCAGCGACGGGTGGATGGCCTGCAGCTCCGCGTCCGAGACGTGCGCCGACTCCGCGAGCGCGACCTCGTCCCACTCCACCTCGGCGTCCAGCTCCTCCTGCACGTCCGCGATGTAGTGCGCGGCGATGCACCGCGCCGGATGATCACCCGGCGCGATCCGCGCCCACGTGGCCTCGAGCTTCTGCTTCCGCTCGGCGGGCTCCCCCGTCATCGCGGCGCCGAGCTCCGTCATCAGGTTCTCCATGCCCCGCACCCTAGCGCCCAGCACCGACAGGAAACCCGCAGCGGACTCCCGCCGCGAAATCCCCCGGTAGCGGCATGCGTAGGACTACAAAGAAACGATGAGACGCACACTGGTGGCCGCCCTGTCCGCGCTGCTGCTCGCGCTGGTGGGCGCGCCGCCGGCGCAGGCAGCCGACGTCGAGGCCGCGATCGCGCGCGGGATGACGCTGGTGGGCACCGACACCTTCGGCGTGTACGGCTGCGAGGACTTCGTCGACTTCGCCTACGGCAAGACCACCGCCACCGGCATCCCGCGCGACCACGCCCGCTCCTTCTACGAGGGACTGAAGGCCAAGGGCCTCGGCCACTCCTCACTGCCCGCGCCGCGCGGCGCGCTCGTCTTCTCGCAGAGCGACTACGGCTACCACGTGGACATCTCGCTCGGGAACGGCACGTATCTCAGCGGCGGCGTCCAGGGGCTGTCCAACGGCTGGGGCGACGGCTCGCAGATCCAGATCATCCCGGAGCCCGACATCGCACCCAACTCCAGGCTGCTGGGCTGGGCCTACGCCCCCTGGAAGTAGCCCGCAGGGCCGGCGCCTCACGATGCCGACTTCTGCGGCAACGGACGTGCGCAGGCGCACCTCTACCGCACCAGAACCCGACATCGTGAGCTACGCGGCGAGCGCGTGGCACCGTCGGAGACGATCGAGCCACCAGTCCCGGCGCTCCCCCGTCACCTCGACCGCCGCCAGCTGCGCCTCGGTCGGCGCGACGGTCCGCACCCGCAACGCCCCGTCGACGAGCGGATGCTCGCCGAGGTCGGCGGTGAAGAAGCCACCGGTGCCGAGGCCCGCGGCGTTACCGTCGGGGACGCACGCCGCAGCCGCTATTCCGGCGGACAGCCCGACGGCGGTGTCGAGCGCGGAGGAGACCGTCACCCGCACGCCCGCAGCCGCTTTCAGTGCGGCGGCCACGTCCAGCACGGACCTAACCCCACCCAGCGGCGCCACCTTCACCACCGCGACATCGGCCGCGCCGAGCTCCGCGACGCGCATCGGATCGTCGGCGCGGCGGATGGATTCGTCGGCGGCGATGTCGCAGGCGCCGCCCAGCCGGCGGCGCACCTCGGCCAGATCCTCGACGGTGGCGCAGGGCTGTTCGGCGTAGTCGAGCGGGCCGCCCTCGAGCAGCCGGGCGATCGCGCGCTCGGCCTGATCCACGGTCCAGCCGCCGTTCGCGTCGACGCGGATCGCCCCGTCGGGCATCGCCTCCCGCACGGCCGCCACCCGGGCCAGGTCCTGCGCGAGCGTCTGCCCCGTCTCGGCGACCTTCACCTTCGCGACCCGGCAGCCGGGGAACCGCGCCAGGATCTCGGGGACCCGGCTCGGCCCGACGGCGGGCACCGTCGCGTTCACCGGCACCGCGTCGCGCAGGGGCGCCGGGAAGCCCTCGTACGCCGCCTCGATCCCGGCCCGCAGCCAGAGCGCGGCCTCGGCATCGTCGTACTCGGGGAAGGGGCCGAACTCGCCCCAGCCGGCCGGCCCCTCGAAGACGACGGCCTCGCGGGCCGTGATCCCGCGGAAGCGCACCCGCATCGGCAGGCGCACCACGCGCGCCGCGGCCACCAGTTCGTCGACGTCCACCACGACCCCAACAGTAGAGTCGGCTGCGTGACTTTCAACCCCGAGCTGTGGCAGCCGGTCCCCGGATTCGAGGACCTGACCGACATCACGTACCACCGGCACATCACGCAGGGCACCGTCCGCGTGGCCTTCGACCGGCCGGAGGTGCGCAACGCCTTCCGCCCGCACACCGTCGACGAGCTGTACCGCGCGCTGGACCACGCACGGTGCACCCCGGACGTGGGCGCAGTGCTGCTCACCGGCAACGGCCCGGCGCCGAAGGACGGCGTGTGGTCGTTCTGCTCGGGCGGGGATCAGCGCATCCGTGGGCGCTCCGGCTACCAGTACGCCACCAGCCACGACTCCGACGTCGAGGCCGCGACCGCCGACGGTGTCGACGAGGCCCGGGTGAAGGCCGAGGGCGGCCGCCTGCACATCCTCGAGGTGCAGCGCCTCATCCGGTTCATGCCGAAGGTCGTGATCGCGCTGGTCAACGGCTGGGCCGCGGGCGGCGGGCACTCGCTGCACGTCACCTGCGACCTCACGCTCGCGAGCCGCGAGCACGCCAAGTTCAAGCAGACCGACGCCGACGTGGGCAGCTTCGACGCCGGCTACGGCAGCGCCTACCTCGCCAAGCAGGTGGGCAACAAGTTTGCGCGCGAGATCTTCTTCCTGGGCGACGTCTACAGCGCCGAGGACATGCACCGCATGGGCGCCGTGAACCGCGTCGTCGACCACGACGAGCTCGAGAACGTCGCGCTCGAGTGGTCCGCGAAGATCCTCGGTAAGAGCCCGCAGGCGCAGCGGATGCTCAAGTACGCCTTCAACCTCCCCGACGACGGGCTGGTCGGGCAGCAGCTGTTCGCCGGCGAGGCGACGCGCCTGGCGTACATGACCGACGAGGCCGTCGAGGGCCGCGATTCCTTCCTGGAGAAGCGCGCCCCCGACTGGTCCCCCTTCCCCTACTACTACTGAGTCCCGGTGGCGCAGTGCGTGTTCTGCGCGATCGTCGCGGGTGAGGCGCCCGCGGCGGTCGTCGCCGAGACGGACGAGGTGATCGCCTTCCTCGACGTCCGCCCGATGAGCGAGGGGCACACGCTCGTGGTCCCGAAGCGGCACGCGGCGCGCCTCGCCGACCTACCCGCCGACGACGGCGCGCGGATGTTCGCGCTCGGGCACCGTCTGGCCCGGGCCGCGCGCGACGGCGGGCTCCGGGCCGACGGGGTGAACCTCGTCGTCAACGACGGCCGCGCCGCCTTCCAGACCGTCGATCACGTACACCTGCACGTGATCCCGCGGTTCGCGGGCGACAAGCGCGCCGTGCTCGGGCGCTTCCTCCGGCGCAAGCCGCGCACGTCCGACGGTGCCGCCGTCCTCCTGCGCGAAGCCCTGCCGGACTGACACCGCAGGCGCGCCCGCGTATCGTTCTCGCATGGACGTGGACGTGGTGGTCGAGCGCGTGATTCCCGTTGCGCGCGAGCGGGTCGCGGGGTTCGCGGGCGACCCGTCGAACGCCCCGCAGTGGTACGCGAACATCCGGTCCGTCGACTGGCGGACGGAGCCCCCGGTTGGGCTCGGGTCGCGGATGGACTTCGAGGCGCGGTTCCTGGGGCGGCCGCTGGCCTACACCTACGAGGTGACGGAGCTCGTCGCGGGCGAGCGGATGGTGATGCGCACCGCCGACGGTCCCTTCCCCATGGAGACCACGTACACGTGGGAGACGGTGCCGGGCGGCACGCTCATGCGGCTGCGGAACCGCGGCACCCCCAGCGGTTTCGCGCGGGTCGCCGCTCCCGTCATGGCGCGCGCGATGCGGTCCGCGATGACGAAGGACCTCGACCTCTTGAGCCGGCTCCTCGTCGACGACGATCCGCGCGCCTGACGCTGCCCGACATCGCCGTTTTAAGTGCCTTGGGTAACGAAATCGATCGGCCCTCGCGATAGTCCCGGTGTCAGAGACGACGCACCTTCGACATCGAGGAGCACAGATCACATGACCGCACGCACCACCCGCATCGCCCTGGCCGCCGGCGCCTGCGCCGCACTCGCACTGGGAGCACTGCCCGCCGCCGCGCACGCCGACACCGTCGTCCGGTTCGACGGTTGGGTCACCACGCCCGGCTTCGCTGATCCGATGCCCTTCCCCACCGTGCACTACACCGGGACCGTCGACGCGAAGGGCTGGATCACCGTGCGCCCCGACTGCATCAAGGGCGCGCTCGGCGGCCCCGCCGCGCCGTGCGTCGACAACCCCGGCACCCGCGCGCAGATCGCGACGCGCACCCTGAGCTGGTGGAACGACGGCAAGCGCTACGGCGGCGAGGTCAAGGCGCGGCCCGACGGGTCCTTCACCACGCTGATCGGCGAGAAGAAGGTCACCTTCACCGTCGGTGGGCCGGGCACCGTCGGCAAGGCGATCGGGCGCTACTCCGCCTGACCCCTTCCCGCACGCGCCCGCACCGGGTAGCTTCGGAATTATGGGAATCATTTCCATTAGCACCGAGCTACCGCTGTCGGCCGCCCGCGCCCGGACGATGGCCGCGACGCCCGAGGTGATGCTCTTCGTCCTCGCGCCCGTGTTGTCCTTCGATATGGCCGGGGCCCCGCCCGCGGGCGTCCCGGTGGAGGTGGGCTTCTCCGCGCGCGGCCGGGTGCACTGGCTGGGCGTCCTCCCCAGTTGGACGCACGAGATCATCGTGCGGCGGCTCGACGAGCTCGAGATCTACACCAACGAGCGCGGCGGACCGATCCGCGTGTGGAACCACCGCCTGACCTTCGATCCGCTCGGGCCTGGCCGGTGCCGCTACACCGACGCGATCGAGATCGAGGACGGCGTTCAGGGTCTGCTCACAGGCCTGTTCGTGCGCGCGATGTTCCGGCACCGTCATCGACGGTGGCGCGTCCTCGCCTCGACCGTCGCGGCGATCGACGCCTCCTAGCGGAAGAGAGTCAGCCGTGGGCGCGCTGGTGCCGCGGCTGGTACAGCCCGATCGCACCACCGCCGGGGAGCGTCAGCGACGTGAGCAGGCCCCACCCCTGGTCGGTGATCGGCGCGGTCTCGACGCCCCTGGCCTGCAGCGCCGCCACCTCCGCCTCGACGTCGTCGCACATCAGGTACAGCTCCTGCTTCGGCGGTCCGTCCGTGGGATGGACGGCGACCTCCGACGCGGGCAACGGCAGGATCAGCCAGCCCTGGCCGGCGTCGACCCCCTCGACGCCGAGGACGTCGCGCAGGAAGGCGCGGTCGGCGTCCGCGTCGCCGGAGTAGTGGATGATGTGCGCCCCGTTGATCATCCGCCCACGGTAGCGCCGAACCTTCGGTGCATCTCTGCGACGACACGCCGTCGCGCCACCGCAGAGTCCCACCGAATGTCCGTTTTGGCCAAGACGGTCACGATTGCATAGCGCGCGGATCGCCCTGCTACTCCTCGATTACTCCTCGATCACGCGGAAGACGTAGGTCGTCCTGCCCAGGGTGAGCTCGTCACCGTCGGACAGGGGGAGCTGGCCGGCGACGCGACGCTCCCCAACATAGGTGCCGTTGGAGGACTGCAGGTCGCGGACGGCGAACCCGCTGACGGAGCCGGTGATCACGGCGTGCTCGCGCGAGACCTTGGTGTCGTCGATGCTGATGTCGTTGTCGGGGAGGCGGCCGAGGCGGACCTCGCCGCGCACCGGGTACTCGGTCCCGTCCTCGGCGGTGAGCGTGCCGCGGGGGCCGGCACCGTCGATGGTCACGTCGGTCTCGGTCTTCTCGAAGGCCCGCCCGTCCCCCGGCTGCGCGGCGGGCCGCGCGACGGTGAAGGCCAGCTGCTCCTGCCGCAGCACCTTGCCCTCCAGCTCGACGAGGGCCGGCGTCGGATCGGCGCCCAGCTCGTCGGCGAGGGTGCGGCGCAGGTCGCGCGCGGCCTCGAGGGCGTCGGCCTGGCGACCGGTGACGTACAGCGCGGTGATGAGCTGCCCCCACAGCGGCTCCTGCAGCGGGTGCTCGGAGACGAGGCGGCGCAGCTCGCCGATGACCGACGCGGCGCGGCCCGCGGCGATCTCCGCGTCGTACATCGCGGACTGCACGGCGGCGCGCTCCTCCGCCATGCCGATGGCGAAGTTGTCCGCGAACTGCAGGCCCCGCAGGTCGGCGACCGCGTCGCCGCGGAACTCCGAGAGCGCGGAGGCGAAGGCCAGCGAGGCCCGGTCGTACCGGCCGGCGGCGGCCAGCTCGGCGCCGCGGCGGCGGGCCGAGTCGAACCGGCCGATGTCGGACTGCTCCGGGTCCAGGTCGAGGCGGTAGGTCGAGCCCGAGGTGACCAGCAGGCCGTCGAGGCCCGAACCGGCGCCCGGACCGCGCAGCGCCTTGCGCAGCCCGCTGACGAACACCTGCAGGCTGGCGCGTGCCGAGGCGGGCGGGTTGCCGTCCCACACCTGCTCGCTCAGGGAGTCGACGGTGACGGCGCGACCGCGGTTCATCACGAGCAGCGCGAGCACCGAGCGCGGCTTCACGCCCGACACCTCGTTCGGCGCGCCGTCCACGGAGAGCGACACCTGGCCCAACACGCGGATATCCAAAGACGCCATGCGCAAATAGTAGTCACGGCCCGTCAATCGTCCCGCGGTAGACCGCAAGATCCGCGCAAAACGGACATGACCAGGGGATTCTGAGAGCGCGCTGAATGAACATCTGGTGAACGCTCGCCGGACGAACACGAACCTGCAGGTCAGAAGGATGTCGAGCCCGTCTCACCCGTTTGGTGGAACGGGCCCCTCGGCCTCACTATTTTCACCATGAACAGCGAACTCATCATCCTGCTGTTGGTGATCGTGACGGCCCTCGCCTTCGACTTCACCAACGGCTTCCATGACACGGGAAATGCGATGGCCACCTCCATCGCGACCGGCGCCCTGAAGCCGAAGACGGCCGTCAGCCTCTCGGCGATCCTCAACCTGGTGGGCGCCTTCCTGTCCGTCGAGGTCGCTCTCACCGTGACCAACGCGGTGATCAAGATCCAGAACAAGGACGGCTCGCCGAAGCCCGAGCTCATCGAGAACGGCGGCCGCGCGCTGCTGATCATCGTGCTCGCCGGCCTCATCGGCGGCATCATCTGGAACCTGCTGACCTGGCTGCTCGGCCTGCCCAGCTCCAGCTCGCACGCGCTGTTCGGCGGCATGATCGGCGCCGCGATCGCCGCCCTCGGCGTCAGCGGCGTCGTCTGGAACGGCACCGCCAAGCTCGACGGCGTCATCGGCAAGGTCGTCCTCCCCGCTCTGTTCGCCCCGGTCGTCGCGGGCGTCGTCGCCGCGGTCGGCACGTACCTGGTGTTCAAGATCGTCGCCGGCGTCGCGGAGCGGTTCACCGAGGAGGGCTTCCGCTGGGGCCAGATCGGCACCGCCTCGCTCGTCTCGCTGGCGCACGGCACCAACGACGCGCAGAAGACCATGGGCGTCATCACCCTCGCGCTCATCGGCTACAGCCAGGGCAACCCCGGCAGCAGCGACAGCCTCCTGTTCTGGGACGACACGCACGGCGTCCCGCTGTGGGTGAAGTTCTCCGCCGCCGCCGCGATCGCCCTGGGCACCTTCCTCGGCGGCTGGCGCATCATCCGCACCCTGGGCAAGGGCCTGATCGAGATCAGCTCCCCGCAGGGCATGGCGGCCGAGGCCTCGTCGGCCACGATCATCCTCGTGTCGAGCCACCTCGGCTTCGCCCTCTCGACGACGCACGTCGCCACCGGCTCGATCCTCGGCTCGGGCGTCGGCAAGCCGGGCGCGACGGTCCGCTGGAACGTCGCGCTCCGCATGGTCGCCGCCTGGGTGATCACGCTGCCCGCGGCCGCCCTGGTCGGCGCGGTGATGTACTTCGTGGCCGCGAAGATCCCGACCCTGGCCGGTCCGATCGTCGCCTTCGCCATCCTGTGTGCGCTGTCGGGCTACATGTACTGGCGCGCCCAGCAGCAGAAGGTCGACTCCAACAACGTCAACGCCGAGTGGGACGACGAGACCAACGCGGTCGCGCCCACCGAGGCCAAGGTCTAAGGGGACCAGAGCATGCATACGATTTCCCTCGCCCTCGACGCTGTGTGGAAGGTCCTCCTCGTGGGCCTCATCCTCGGCGCCGGTCTGCCCGCCCTCTTCGCTGTGGGGGTCCGCGGCCTCGCGATCGGCAACGGCCACGAGCGGGAGGACGGCAGCGTCCACAAGCCCAATCCGATGGGCAACGCGCTCGCCGCGATCGCCTTCCTCATCGTCATCGTCGCGGTCGTGCTCGGCGTCTCGATGATCGTGGCCTCGGGCTTCAAGTACGAGCTCACGTTCGACAACATCTACCCGTGGTTCGAGAAGAAGAAGTAGGGGCGACCGCATGACCACCGAGAACTCCCAGGACAGCGTCCTCCAGCAGGTCCTCGACTGGCTCCGCGCCGGTTACCCCGAGGGCGTGCCGCCGAAGGACTACTTCCCTCTGCTCGCGCTGCTCACCAAGCAGCTGTCGGAGACCGAGGTCGACGCGGTGATCGGCCGTATCCTGGCCCAGCGCCCCGACGAGGTCCACAAGGACGAGATCGAGGCCGCGATCACCAAGGTGACGCAGGCCGAGCCCAGCGACGAGGACCTGCGCCACGTCGCGAGCAAGCTGGCCGCCGGCGGCTGGCCGCTCACCGGTTTCGCCAGCTGAAACACGTTCTCTTCGCTGTCGCTCACCCGAGCCGCGAGCGGCCCCCTATTCTGGAGTTCAGATAGGGGGCCGTTCCCGTATCGGTATCCGTATCGGCAGCACAACCGCGCCCCAGGGCGCACCCTCGCACCGGAGGTGGGGTCTTCATGAGTTCGAGTCCGAGTCCGGGCTTCCTGGCCAGGATCGTCGACTGGCTGCGCGCCGGCTATCCCGACGGCGTGCCCAACACCGACTACCAGCCGCTCCTCGCGCTGCTCGACCGGCAGCTGACGAAGGAGGAGCTGCGGGAGGTCACGCGCGAGCTGATCGACGACGCGCACCTCTCCCCCGAGGGGCTCGAGCCCATCACCCGCGTCGACGCGGGCGTCGCCATCAGCGGCCACACCCACGAGATGCCGCTGGAGAAGGACATCACCCGCGTCCGCGAGCGCCTCGAGCGCAAGGGCTGGCCCTTCGACGACGCCCCGCTCAACCCGGAGGGCTGCCCTCGGAACGGGCACGGCCCCGACGACCCGGACGCGCCGGGCCGGCCGGACCCCGCGCAGTAGCCTCGACCCGTGAACCTCGAGCCGCTGCCGATCGACACCGTCGAATCCGCCCTGCCGCGGCTCACCGCCCTCCTGGAGGGCACGGCGCCCGCGTGGCTGCCCGTGCCCGCGCACGATCCGCGCGAGGCCGCCCGGCTCACGGACGCGCTCGCCGCCGGGTCCCCGATCGACGAGCGCGTCGCCCTCGTGGTCGCGACGTCCGGCACCACGGGCACGCCCAAGGGCGCCATGCTCACCCGCGAGGCCCTCGCCGCCAGCGCCGCGGGCACGCACGCGCGGCTCGGCGGGCCCGGGCAGTGGCTGCTCGCGATGCCGCCGCACCACGTCGCGGGCGTGCAGGTGATGCTGCGCTCCCTCGCCGCCGGCCACGCGCCCGCCCAGCTCGACGTGCGCGCGGGCTTCGACCCCGCCGCCCTCGGCCCCGCCCACGCCACGATGACGGCGGACCGTCGATACGTCTCCCTGGTCCCGACCCAGCTGGTCAAGGTCCTCGCCGACCCGTCCGCCACGGAGGCCCTGGCCCGGTTCGACGGGGTGCTCATCGGCGGCGCCGCCTGCCCCGCCCCCGTCCGCGAGGCGGCGCTCGCCGCCGGCATCCGCATGGTCCGCACGTACGGCATGAGCGAGACGGCCGGGGGCTGCGTGTACGACGGTGCGCCCCTGCCGGGCGTCGAGATCCGCCTGGACGGCCCGGAATCGCGCGTCGTGCTCGGCGGCCCGACGGTGGCCCTCGGCTACCGGAACCTGCCCGAGCACCCCGCCTTCGCCGATCCCGGCTGGTTCCGCACGGACGACGCCGGGACGCTCACGGACGGCGTCCTCGCCGTCACGGGCCGGCTCGACGAGGCCATCTCCACCGGCGGCCTGACGGTCCTCCCCCAGGTCGTCGAGGCCGTCCTGGCGCGGGTGCCCGGCGTCGCCGAGGTCGCCGTCTTCGCGCAGCCCGATCCGCGGCTCGGCCAGCGGGTGGCCGCGGCGGTCGTGCCGGGACCGGGCGCGGAGGTCACCGTCGAGCTGCTGCGCGCGGCCGTCGAGGCCGAGCTGGACCGGACGGCGGCGCCGCGGGCGCTGTACCTCGTCGACGAGCTGCCCCGTCGCGGGCCGGGCAAGGTCGACCGGTGCGCGCTCGTCGACCGATTCTCGAAATACTGAGAGAATTTCAAAACTCTCGGTATATGGTCTGCGCATGATCCTTCGGCGCGCCCTCCGGCGACTGGCAGCGGTATCGGCGACTCTCGCGCTCGGCGCGGGCCTGGCGGCGGGCGCGGCCCAGGGCGCACCGTCGACGACGTGGATGTGCCGGCCCGGCACCGCGAACCCGTGCACCCTCCCCACCGACACCACCGACCTCGGCACCGGGAAGACGACCCCGGCCCGGAAGGTGACCGACGCCGAGAAGGCGGTCGACTGCTTCTACGTCTATCCGACGGTGACGAACCAGGTCGCGCTCAACGCCAACCCCGTGCGCATGCCCGAGGTCGACTCGATCGCCCGGTTCCAGGCGGCGCGGTTCGGGTCGATGTGCCGCGTCTTCGCGCCGGTCTACCCGCAGATCACCCTCACGGGCCTCGCACCCACGATGCTGATGCACCTGAAGCCGGTCGTCGACACCGCGTACGAGTCCGTGCGGACGGCCTGGCGCGAGTACCTGGCGCGCGACAACGGCGGCCGCGGCGTGGTCCTCATCGGGCATTCACAGGGAACGATGATGCTGCGCAAGCTGATCCGCGAGGAGATCGACGGCAACGCCGCCGTCCGGAACCGCCTCGTCGGCGCCTTCCTCATGGGCGGCAACGTGACCACCGCCGCGGGCCGCACCACCGGCGGCGACTTCCAGAACGTCCCGCTGTGCACCCGCCGCGGGGAGTTCGGTTGCGCGGTCGCCTACTCCACGGACACCGCCGCGCCCGTGATCTCGATGTTCGGCAACACCGACCTCGACCTCCTCTCCCAGACGATGGAACTCCCGGTCGGCGCGGGCAAGCACATCGCCTGCACCGACCCCGGCCCACTCTCCGGCGACTGGAGCCCCGTCGGCGTGACGGTGCCGAGCGAGCGCTACGCCTTCGGGATCATCTCCGTGCTCATGGACTACACGACCTTCCCCGAGGCGCTGCCCACGTCGGCCAGCACCTGGACGGTGAGCAGGAGCCGCGGCGTGGGGAGCTGCTCGGAGGTCAACCGGCACAGCATGTACCGGATCCGGCTGACGGTGCCCCAGCCACTCAACGAGCTGCCGCTGATGGGCACGCACCTGCTGGACGTGAACTTCGGCCTGGACCGCCTGGTCTCGATCGCGGCACAGCAGTCGGCGGCGTGGCGCGCGCGATGATCAGAGGTTGACCGACGTCACAAATATTCACGGTTGAAGGAATTTCGGGTAAGGTTACCGCCGAGTAAGATCGCTCCGCAGTACCAGCCCGATCGGAGAACCGTGAAGCAGAACATCGCAGCGCAGACCCCGCTGCTCAACCCCCGCGACGTCGACTTCCTGCTCTACGAGTGGCTGAACGCGGAGGAGCTGACCAAGCGCGACGCCTTCGCGGAGCACTCGAAGGAGACCTTCGACGCCGCGCTCGACCTGGCCGCCGACATCGCCGTGCAGAAGCTGTCCAACCACTACAAGGACGCGGACGCCAACGAGCCGACGATCCAGCCCGACGGCACCGCGAAGACGCTGCCCGCGACCAAGGCCGGGCTCGACGCGATCAACGAGGCCGGCTTCACCTTCGCCGAGCTGCCCGCCGAGGAGGGCGGCATCGGCCTGCCCTCGCTGATCAGCAAGGCCGCGTTCGCATGGATGCAGGCCGCGAACGTGTCGACCACCGTCTACTCGGGCCTGACCCTGGGCAACGGCAACGTGATCCGCTCCTTCGGCACCGACGAGCAGAAGCGACTCTTCCTCGAGCCGATGATCGAGGGCCGGTTCACCGGCACCATGTGCCTCTCGGAGCCCGACGCCGGCTCCGCGCTCGCCGACATCAGCGCCAAGGCCGAGCCCCGCGACGACGGCAGCTACGCCATCACCGGCACCAAGATGTGGATCACCGGCGGCGACCACGAGATGTCCGAGAACATCGTGCACCTGGTGCTCGCGAAGGTCCCGGGGGCGCCGGACGGCGTCAAGGGCATCTCGCTGTTCATCGTGCCGAAGTACCTGGTGAACGACGACGCGTCCGTCGGCGAGCGCAACGCCGTCACCCTGGTGAGCCTGAACCACAAGATGGGCAACAAGGGCACCACCAACTGCCTGCTCTCGCTCGACGGGGCCACCGGCTACCTGGTGGGCACCGAGAACCGCGGCCTCGTGCAGATGTTCCAGATGATGAACGAGGCGCGCGTGGCCGTGGGCCTGGCGTCGTCGTCGATCGGCTACACCGGCTACCTGCAGTCGCTCGAGTACGCCAAGACCCGCGTCCAGGGCCGGCCCGTCACCGCCCCGACGGGGCCGCAGGTCCCGATCATCGAGCACCCCGACGTGCGCCGGATGCTGCTCGCGCAGAAGAGCTACGTCGAGGGCGGGCTGGCGCTCGCCCTGTTCGGGGCGCGCCTCGTCGACGACGCGAACACCGCACCGTCGGAGGAGGAGCGGACCGCCGCCGGGCAGCTGCTCGACTTCCTCACCCCGATGATCAAGAGCTGGCCGAGCGAGTGGGCCACGAAGGCCAACGACTACGCCATCCAGATCCACGGCGGCTACGGCTACACGCGCGAGTTCAACGTCGAGCAGCTCTACCGGGACAACCGGCTCAACGCGATCCACGAGGGCGCCAAGGCGATCCACGGCCTGGACCTGCTCGGCCGCAAGGTGCCGCAGCACGGCGGCGCCGCCTTCGGGGCGCTGCTGGGCCGGTTCGAGGCGACGGCCGCGCGCGCCGACAAGGTCGAGGAGCTCGCGCCGCACGCCGCCGCACTGCGGGCCGCCGCCCAGCGCGCGGTCGAGATCACGATGGTTCTCGGCGGCACGGGCGACCCCGCGCTGTCGCTGGCGAACGCCACCTCCTACCTCGACGGCCTCGGCCACGTCGTGGTGGCGTGGCTGTGGCTGGACCAGGCGCTCGCGACGTACGCCGAGGACGGCACGGCCAAGGACGAGGCCTTCTACCGCGGCAAGCGGGCGGCCACGCAGTACTTCTTCGTGTACGAGCTGCCCAAGGCGTACACCGAGTTCGACCTGCTGGCGAAGCTCGACCGCACGACGCTCGACCTGGACACCTCGGTCCTGTAGCGACTGCATAGGCTGGGCGCATGGCAACCGCAGCGCAGTGGCTCGAAGGGGCCCGCCCCCGCACGCTCCCGAACGCGATCGCCCCGGTGATCGCGGGTACGGGGGCGGCGGGCTTCCTCGGCGAGGCGGTCTGGTGGAAGGCGCTCCTGGCGCTGGTGGTCTCGCTGTCGCTGATCCTCGGCGTGAACTTCGCTAACGACTACTCCGACGGCATCCGCGGCACCGACGACGAGCGCGTCGGCCCGCTGCGGCTCGTCGGGTCCGGGCTGGCCTCCCCCGCCGCCGTGAAGCGCGCGGCGTTCGCGTGCTTCGGCGTCGGCGGGGTCGCCGGCGTGGTGCTGTCGCTGACCTCGGCGCCGTGGCTGATCCTCGTGGGCCTGGCGTGCGTGGCCGGGGCGTGGTTCTACACCGGCGGGAAGAAGCCCTACGGCTACCTCGGCTTCGGCGAGATCGCGGTGTTCGTGTTCTTCGGCCTGGTCGCGGTGCTGGGTACCGAGTTCGTGCAGGCCGGGCGGATCGACGCGGCCGGTGTGCTCGCCGCGTGCGCGGTGGGCTCGTACAGCTCGGCGGTGCTCGTCGCCAACAACCTGCGCGACATCCCCACCGACCGCGAGTCCGGCAAGATCACCCTCGCCGTCCGCCTCGGCGACTCCCGCACCCGCGTCCTGTTCTCGGTCCTCGTCGCCGTCCCGACCGTGCTGGGCCTCGCCCTCGCCGCCGTCGCCACCCCGTGGGCACTCCTCTCCCTCGCCTCCGCTCCGCTCGCCGTCCGCGCCGCGCTGCCCGTGACCCGCGGCGGCCAGGGCCCCGCGCTCATTCCCGCGCTCGCCCAGACCGGCCTGGCGATGCTCGTCTGGTCCATCGGCGCCGCGGTCGGGCTGTTCCTGGGCGCGTAGCTCAGCCGAGGAACGTCAGGAAGGCCCGCACGGTGTCCGACGGGGCCGGCCGATTGAGCAGCTCCACACGGTCCAACCGGGTGAGTCGGATGACCTCGCCCTCGAGATCGTGCTTCTCCTGCCGATCGAATCGCTCGACGGCGAACTCGGCCCGGCCCGCGCGCACCGCTCCGAGCGGATCGTCGTCGAGGACCAGTTCGGCGCGGACGGATTCGGCCCGGTTCCAGCGGACGATCGCGCCGTCGAGGCGGTCCGGAATCGGGACGCCCTGGCGGTGGACGAACCTGAGGCCCGCCGCAGCGGCACCGCCACCGAGGGCAGCGAGTTCGTCGTACGCGGCGACGATCCGCTCGATGAGGGTGATCGCGGTCCGGGCGCCGGCGGCGAGCTGCGCGCCCGACGTGCCCCGCCGGAAGAGCTGCATGCCGACCATCTGCTCCGTCGCGGCGACCGCCCTCGTCACGGTCGATTGCGCCACGCCGTGCGCCCGCGCCGCCTCGTGCATGCTGTGCGTGCCGGCCACGGCCGCCACCAGTCTGAGTCGTTCGATATCGGACATGTCGGGACGGTAACTCCCACCCCTGACAGAAAATCGACGGCCGAGGGCCGACCTCATCGTCCGGACCCGGCGTGGTTCTTCACATCCGCGATGCGCCACGCGCATCACGGATACCCGCAGGTCAAGGATACTTTTTCTGGTGGGTGATGCACGAGGCGCATCACCCTTGTTCGCTCTGTCGGAACATCGCGACGTCGCCGCGCCGCGGACGCGACGCCCGGAACGAGCGGCGATGCGTTCCGCGCATCACCACCCTGATAAACACCCTTTTGACCTGGGAAAACAGGGTGATGCGTGCAGCGCATCCCTCGCGCGCATCGCTACCGACCGATTTCAGGCGCGGCCGGCACTACTCCCGCCAGGACCCGTCGGCCAGGAAGCGCTCGACGGTGAGCGTGGGCGGGATGAGGTCGAAGCCGCGGGACTGCACCCAGGCGTCGTCGAAGTAGGTGTCGAGGTAGCGGTCACCGTCGTCGGCGAGGAGGGTGACGACGCTGCCGGACCGGCCGGCCTGCAGCATCTCGGCGATCACGCCGAAGGCGCCCCAGAGGTTGGTGCCGGTGGAGCCGCCCACGCGGCGGCCGAGCATCGACGAGGCGATCCGCGCCGCGGCGATCGAGCCGGCGTCGGGCACGCCCACCATGCGATCGACGATCTCCGGGATGAACGAGGGTTCCACGCGCGGGCGGCCGATGCCCTCGATGCGGGAGGACTGCCCCGTCTGCACCGTGCAGTCGCCGGCGACGTAGCCGGGCAGGAAGCTGGAGTTCTCCGGGTCCACGACGCAGAGGCGGGTCGCGTGCCGGCGGTAGCGGATGTAGCGGCCGATGGTCGCCGACGTGCCGCCGGTGCCCGCGCCGACCACGATCCACGCCGGCTCCGGGTGATCCTCGAGGGAGAGCTGCGAGAAGATCGACTCGGCGATGTTGTTGTTGCCCCGCCAGTCCGTCGCGCACTCGGCGTGGGTGAACTGGTCCATGTAGTGCCCGCCGCGCTCGTGCGCGAGCCGCGCGGCCTCGGTGTACACCTCGTCGGCGCGGTCCACGAAGTGGCACGTGCCGCCCTCGCGCTCGATCAGCGCCACCTTCGCCGGCGACGTCGACTTCGTCATCACGGCGATGAACGGCAGGCCCAGCAGCTTCGCGAAGTACGCCTCGGACACCGCCGTCGAGCCCGACGAGGCCTCGATCACCGTCGTGCCCTCGCGCACCCACCCGTTGCACAGGGAGTACAGGAACAGGGATCGGGCCAGACGGTGCTTCAGGCTGCCCGTGATGTGCGTGGTCTCGTCCTTGAGGTACAGGTCGATCCCCGCGCCCCGCGCCCACTCCTCCAGCGGGAAGCGCAGCAGGTGGGTGTCGGCGCTGCGGCGCGCGTCGGCCTCGATCAGCCGGACGGCGTTGTCGACCCAGGACCGGTCCGCGGACCGGTCGTGAACGACGGTCGTCACTCGTCCACGCCCTGCAGCCGCCGCCGGAAGTCGTCGCGCTTCTCCTTGCGCGCCTCGTCGATCACGGCGGCGCTCTCGTTCACCCGGGTACGCAGCTTCTTGCCGAGCACCATCGACAGCGGCAGGGACACCACGAGCGCGAACAGGAACACGGGAACGGGCGGCACCTCGTCGAGGAACAGCATGCCGAGCCCGTAGAGCACCGCGAAGACGACGACGACGAGCCCCAGGCGGAACAGCGTATAGAAAAAGATGTCGCGTGCCAGCGCCCGCTTGGCCGTACCCGTATCGGTCATGACCAAGAGCTTACTCCCCGTCCGAAATACGACTTTACCAATTCTTGGCACTCGGATAGAGGTTCGAGTACTCGGGCAAATCGCTGCATACTGGGCATCATGACCACGGCACACCCGAACCTCGCCCAGCGCGCAGCGGACCCCCGGGCCGCTGCTCCCCGTCAGCCCGAGCGACTCATGACCCCAGGCCAGGTGGCCGCGCTGTTCAACGTGAACCCCAAAACGGTCACCCGATGGGCCGGTGCGGGCCTTCTCGGCTCCGTCCGCACGCCCGGCGGGCACCGTCGCTTCCGCGCATCGGAAGTCTTTGCTCTGTTGAACCAGAACACCACGGCGTAGCCCCCGCACACGACGAAGGGCGCCGCTCCACCGAGATCCTCGGCGGGGCGGCGCCCTTGTCGTACGCGGGTACCCGGCGCGGACTCAGCCGGCGTAGGAGTGCAGGCTGCCCGTCGCGAAGTAGTTGATGATGAACAGGTTGAAGACGATCACGGCGAAGCCGAGGATGTTCAGGTAGGGCGCGGCCTTGCGCCACACCGACGTCGCCCGCGCGTGCAGGTACGCCGCGTAGAGGACCCACGCGATGAACGAGGTGGTCTCCTTCGGGTCCCACCCCCACGGTCGGCCCCACGCCGCCTCGGCCCAGACAGCGCCGCAGATCACGCCCGCGCTGAACAGCGGGAAGGCGACGATCACGGTGCCGTACGCCACGCGGTCGAGCACCTGCGTGGACGGGATGGCCTGCAGCAGCCGGCCGCCGACGCCGGAGGTGACGGAGACGGAACCGTCGGGCAGCTCGTACCGGCGGCGGATCAGGTACAGCAGGCTGGCGACGCCGGAGACCAGGAAGATGCCGGCGCCGATCGACACGATCGAGACGTGGATCGCGAGCCAGTACGACTTCAGCGAGGGCACCACGGGGCCGGCGGTCGTGTACAGCACGCCCTCGGCGACGAACATGAAGATCAGGATCGGGACCAGCACGAAGCCGAGGATCGGACGGGCCTCGGGCTTGCGCAGCAGCACCAGCGAGGCCAGGACCGCGCCCGCGCACATGATGGACATGAACTCGTACATGTTGCCCCAGGGCATGCGGCCCGTGGCGACGCCGCGCAGCACGATCGAGGAGACGTGCACGAGCAGGCCCGCGACCACCAGGGCGTAGCCCATCCGGCCGATCCGCTCGGACTTCGTGCGACGCGGACCGTCGTCGACGACCCGCCCGGGGGTGGAGTCGGTGGCGATCGGGCCGCCGCCCGCGGCGACGAGTTCGCGCTCGCGGTCGCGCGCGGCCGTCGCGTCCACGCGCGACGTGGCGAGCTCGATGACCATCAGGACCAGCGCGAGCGCGTAGATCCCGGTCGCGCTGGTGAACAGCACGTCGGCGAAGTTCGCCAGGTCGACGTTCGTCTCGGTTCCCATGGTCACGCCACTTTCTCACCGTCGGGACCGACCAGGCGGTCGGCCAGTGCTTCGAAGTCCTCGGTCCATCCGGCCTCGTCGGTGCGGGCCAGTCCGGCGATCTCCATCACGGTACCGCCGCCCTCGCGCGGGGTCAGCCGCACGAACACCCGCCGGCGCCGCACGGTGAGCGAGACGATGAGCCCGCCCAGCATCCCGATCGCGAAGACCAGCGTCCAGTTCTGCGCCGGGTTGTGGCTGACCTGCAGGGCCGCGAAGTTCGTGACCCCGTCGAACCGCACCTGGGTGCCGTCCTCGATCGTGGTCGACTGCCCGACGGTCAGGTTCACGCGCGCCTTCTTCGACAGCCGGCCGGAGTCGATCTGATCGCGGCTGAGCGAGAAGATGTTCTGCGGCTTGCCGGTGTCGAGGCCGGTGTCGCCCTGGTAGATGTCGATCGCGACGGCCGGATCGTTCGGCGCGGGGAACCGCGAGGTGAGCAGCGTCCCGTCGAGCTGCTTGGTGGGGGCGAGCAGCCCCTCGATCCCGATCTGCTTGGTGCGCCGCTCGTCCTCGGTGGGGTACAGCGCGGCCGGCGGGTCGAAGCGCAGGGCGCCGGAGGAGAGGAAGTTGATCTTGTCCTGCGGCGCGAACTGCATGGTCTGCGTGCGGACGGCGCCGTTCGGGTAGGTCACGGTGAAGGTGCCGGCGTAGCCGTGGCCCAGCATGTAGACCCGCACGCCGTCCATCCGGAGCGGCTTGTTCACCTCGATGTCGTACTTCTTCCAGGTTTCGGTCTGCAGCGCCTCGCCGTCCTGGTAGGAGGCGATCGTGCGGAACATGTCGGGCTGCGCGTTCGGCAGGAAGGTGGCCTGCACCTCGTCGGCCTTGAGGCAGAAGGGCGCGAGCCCGGTCCCGTCGACGAGGTTGCCGGCGCGGAAGTTGTCGTAGTTCGACGAGGTGTTGCAGAAGCCGTCGTCGCCCGCGATCACGATGCGCGAGCCCTCGTAGGAGAACTGCTGGCCGACGCCGATCGCGATGAGGATGCCCACCAGCGAGATGTGGAAGACCAGGTTGCCGGCCTCGCGGAGGTAGCCCTTCTCGGCGGAGACGGTGACGGTGCCCTCGGCCTCGTTCGCACCGCCGGGGCGGGAGATCTTGCGCCAGCCGCGCAGGCCGGCGAGCACCGTCTGCGCGGCGGCCTCCGGGTCCTGGTCGCTCTCGCGGGTGGTGTGTCGCGGCAGCCGGGACAGGTTGCGCGGCGTCGCGACGGGCGGGGTGCGCAGGGCGCGGAAGTGCTCGAAGCAGCGCGGCACGATGCAGCCGACGAGCGAGACGAACAGCAGCGCGTAGATCGACGTGAACCACACCGACTTGAAGACGCCGAAGAACTGCAGCTTGTCCATGATCTCGCCGAGCGTCCCGTGGTCGTCGATCCACTTCGCGGTGGCGGCGGAGTCGACGTCGCGCTGGGGCAGCAGCGCGCCGGGCATGGCGGCGACGGCCAGCAGGAACAGCAGGACCAGCGCGGTCTTCATCGACGTGAGCGAGCGCCACGTGTTGCGGACCGCGGCGAGGGCGCGGCGGGGCGGGGACTGCTTGACGGGGGTACTCATCAGATCGGCATCACTGTGTTCGAGACGAAGAGGCGGCGGACGAGGTCGATGAACTCGGCCCAGTAGCCGGTGACCAGCGCGACGCCGACGGTGATCATCAGCACGCCGCCGAAGATCTGGATGCGGCGCGAGTTGCGGCGCAGCCACCCGACGGCGCGGACGGCCACCGTCGACCCGAGGGCCAGGACGATGAAGGGCAGGCCGAGCCCCGCGCAGTAGGCCACGATGAGGATCGCGCCGCGGGCGGGCTCGGCGTCGGTGCCGACGACGATGGACAGGATCCCCGCCAGCGTCGGGCCGATGCACGGCGTCCAGCCGAGCGCGAAGACGCCGCCGAGTAGCGGCGCGCCCGCGAGGGTGGTCCACTGCCGCGGCGCGAACCGGACGTCGCGCTCGAGCATCGGGACCAGGCCGATGAAGGCGAGGCCCATGACGATGGTGACGACGCCGCCGATCCGCATCAGGGTGTCGGCGTTGAGCCGGATCGACGTGGCGAGCCCGAAGACCGACATCGTCATCAGCAGGAAGACGGCGGTGAACCCGGCGACGAACAGGATCGCGGCGCCCATGACGCGCCAGCGCCCGGCGCGCACGCCCGCCTTCGCCTCGTCGACGGTGGCGGCCGGGGCCTCGGCCCCGACGAGCCCGGCCAGGTACGACAGGTAGCCGGGCACGAGCGGGACGATGCACGGCGAGGCGAACGAGACGAGCCCCGCGAGCAGGCACGCGCCGAGTGCGAGCAGCAGCGGGCCCGAGACGGCCGCGGTGGCGAAGGCCTCTCCCATCAGCCCTCCCCCAGCACCTTCTCGATGGTGTCCGTGAGTTCCTTCTCGCCGACGGTGGTCAGGTAGGACGCCGCCACGCGGTGCTGCCGGTCGAGGACGAAGGTCATCGGCACGACGGTGGTCGGGTACTGCTCGCCGATGGCCAGCAGCGTCTTACCGGGCGGGTCGTAGATCGACGGGTAGGTCAGGCCCTGCGAGCCGATGAAGTCGCGGGCGGCGTCGTCGCCGGCGGTCTCGCGCACGTTGATGCCGAGGAACTGCACGCCCTTGTCCTTGGTCGCGACGAAGGTGCGCTCGAGCTCGGGCGATTCGAGGCGGCACGGGGCGCACCAGCTGCCCCAGACGTTGATGACGACGACCTTGCCGGCGTAGTCGGAGAGCTTGATCGTGGTGTTCGGGTCGGTCACGCTGCGCCCGGACAGGTTCTCGACGGTGCTGCGCTGCCCGGGCTCGTAGAACTGCCGGACCTTGCCGCCGGGGGCGATCACGCCGCCCTTGGCGGCCTGGTCGGAGAGCTGGACGCAGCCGGACGCGCCGAAGGCGACCGCGCCGGCGACCACGAGGGCGGCGGCGCGGCGGGCGAGCCTCACGCGCCGCGCACCAGCGGGTCGGTGGCGCCCGCCGGCTCGGAGTACACGATGTCAACGAGCTCGTCGCCGTCGTAGACGAGGCTGGTGAGGGAGGCGAGGGAGCACTGCCGGTTGCGCGGGTCGTGCCAGAGGCGCTTGCCCTCGAGGTGGCGGCGCAGGGTCACGACGGGCAGCTGGTGGCTCACCAGGACGGCCTCGTGGCCGCGGGCCCGGTCGCGCGCGATGTCGACGACGCCGACCATGCGGTGCGCGATCTGCAGGTAGGGCTCGCCCCACGACGGGGTGAAGGGATCGCGCAGCTTGGCCCAGTGCTTGGGCTGGCGCAGGGCACCGTCGCCGACGGCCACCTTGAGGCCCTCGAACTGGTTACCCGCCTCGATGAGCTCGTCGTCGGTGATGATCCGCAGCCCGTGCGACGCGGCGATGGGGGTCGCGGTCTCCTGGGCGCGCTGCAGCGGCGAGGCGAACACGGCGGTGATGTCGTGGTCGGCGAGCGCGTCGGCCACCGTCTGCGCCTGGGCCCGGCCCTTCTCGGACAGGCGGAACCCGGGGAGGCGGCCGTAGAGGATGCCGTCGGGGTTGTGCACCTCGCCGTGCCGCATGACGTGCACGATCGTCTGGGTCATCTGGGTCTCCTACTGCGTCGCCGCGGCGGCGGCGCGGGCGGCGGCGGGCAGCGCCGCCTCGATGGATGCGAAATCGTCGTCGCTGAGCGCGGCGGAGACGAACCACGCCTCGAAGGCGCTGGGCGGCGGGTAGATCCCCTGCTCGAGCAGGGCGTGGAAGAAGGGCGCGAAGCGGAAGGTCTCGGCGGCCTTGGCCTGCGCGTAGTCCTTGACGGGCCCGTCGGTGAAGAAGACCGAGACCAGGTTGCCCGCGTACTGGACGTGGTGCCGCACGCCCTCCGCGGTGAGCGCGTCGCCGATGAGCCCGCCGAGGCGGATCGAGTTGGCGTTGAGCTTGGCGTACACCTCGTCGGTCGCGTTCTGCAGCGTCGCGAGGCCCGCGGCCACGGCGACGGGGTTCCCGGACAGCGTGCCGGCCTGGTAGACGGGGCCGAGCGGCGCGAGGTGGCCCATCACGTCGGCGGAGCCGCCGAAGGCCGCGGCGGGCAGCCCGCCCGACATGACCTTGCCGAAGGTGAACAGGTCGGCGTCCACGGGATCGAGGCCGTACCAGCCGGCCTTGCTCACGCGGAAGCCCGTCATGACCTCGTCGAGGATGAGGAGGGCACCGTCGGCCCTGGTGATCTCGCGCAGGCCCTCGTTGAAGCCCGGCTGCGGCGGGACGGCGCCCATGTTGCCGGCGGCGGCCTCGGTGATGACGGCGGCGATCTGCCCGGGGTACTGCGCGAAGGCCTCGCGCACGGCGGCGAGGTCGTTGTAGGGCAGGACGACGGTGTCGGCCGCCTGCGCGCCCGTCACGCCGGGGCTGGTGGGAAGGCCGAGCGTGGCGACGCCGGAGCCGGCGTCGGCGAGCAGCGCGTCGACGTGGCCGTGGTAGCAGCCGGCGAACTTGATGATCTTGGCGCGGCCGGTGACGCCGCGGGCCAGGCGCACGGCGCTCATGGTGGCCTCGGTGCCGGAGTTGACCAGGCGCACCCGCTCGACGGGGGCGACGCGGGCGATGATCTCCTCGGCCAGCGCGATCTCGGCCTCGGTGGGGGCGCCGAAGCTCAGGCCGGTGGTGGCGGCGCGCTCCACGGCGTCGACGACGGCGGGGTGCGCGTGGCCCAGGATCATCGGTCCCCAGCTGGAGACGAGGTCGACGTAGCGGTTGCCGTCGGCGTCCACGAGCTGCGAACCGGAGGCCGAGACGATGAACCGCGGGGTGCCGCCGACGGCCGAGAAGGCGCGCACCGGGGAGTTCACCCCGCCGGGGATGGAGCGGGCCGCGCGCTCGAAGAGGGCCGCGCTGGCCGGGGCCGCTGTGTCGCTACCGGGGGCGATGGGGGAACTCACGACCTCCAGTGTCCCAAACGAGCGCAACTCGTCAACTACAGGGTGTAGGAGTTCAGCGGAAACCGCCCCGTTGGGCCGCCCGAAAGGCGATACCACTTCGATACCACCGCGCGTATCGTCGGGGTATGGCCATGACCCTCCGCCTCACCGACGACGACGACGCCGCCCTCACCGCACTCGCCGCGGCGGAGGGGGTGAACAAGCAGGAAGCGGCTCTCCGCGCGATCCGCGAGAAGTCCGCGCGCCTGGACCGCGACTCCGAGGTCCGCCGCCTTACGCGGGACGCGGTCGCGCGCTACGGCCCGCTGCTCGACCGGCTCGCGCAGTGACGGCCCACCTCGACCTGGAACTCCTGCTCACCATCATCGACCAGGCCGGATTGCCCGGCGTTCGGGATCACGGCCTCCTGGAATCGGCGGCGCTGCGCCCGCAGACCTCCGTCTTCGGCGACGACGCGTATCCGACGCTCGACGAGCAGGCCGCCGCACTCATGGAGTCGATCGTCCGCAACCACCCGCTCATCGACGGGAACAAGCGGCTCGGCTGGCTCGCGACGGTCGTCTTCTACGGCCTCAACGGCGTGACGCTGGACGCCCCGGAGGACCCCGCCTACGACCTCGTCATCGGCATCGCCGAGGGCCGTATCGACTACCACGCCAGTGCCCGCCTGCTGGCGTCATGGACCACGTCGTAGTCGGGACGCGATTTCCTCGCCGTTCGCCGCGGAACGGCCGGTCGACCTACAGGACCCGCTGCGTGTCGGCGTAGATCCCGTCGCCGAAGGAACGCACCGAGACCATGCCGCCGAACCGGTCGCGGTACTCGCGCGACCACAGCGGCTGCGGCCCCTGTCCCCACACGGCCAGCGTGCGCGGCAGGGACCCCGTCGCGACGGCGACGCGCGTCCCGTCGGTACCGACGGCGACGCCCTGGTCCTTGGGGCCGAACCGGAATCGCGGGCCGGGTTCGCCGGTATAGGCGTCGAAGGTCTCGTTCGCCGCCGCCGGGTCGGCGCAGGACCCGGCGTCCTGCACGGGCAGGCTCACGATCACCTTCGTGCCGACGCCCTGCACCCCCTCGGCCCGCCCGCACCGGTCCGCGGCATCGGGCAGCGCACGGCTCCACAGCTGGGCGCCGTCGTTCGGGCTGAACGCGGCGACCTCCGGCCGGTCCGCGTGGATGAGGACGGGAACCGATGGAACCCGTCCGTTGCTGGTGGCCAGCAGGGCGGTGCTACTCATCGCCCTCCAGCCCTCGGGCGCAGCGGCCACCGTGCGGCCCCGCGAGTCGTAGATCTCGGCCCGACGGCCGTCATCGAGCACGAGTCCGCCGGCGTACCCCGCGACGGTCGGCCGCGCCACGTCGAACGTCCGGCTCAGCACCTTGCGTCCGTCGTCGAGCGAGTAGGCCTCGACGGTCGCCCGCCCGGAATCCGAAGCGCTGCGCGTGGCCACGACGCCGGCCCCGGGGAGGAGTTGGACCCCGCGCACCGTGGCGTCCCAGACGGTGCCGCCGTCGGCGCCGAGCACGCGCACCCGCGTCCCGGCCTCCGACCCGGCGGGGAGTCCGACCACGAGGTAGGTGTCGTCGGTGGCGTCGACCACGGAGCTGCCCTGGATCCCGTCGTCGACCCGGGTCAGGGCGCCGGTCTCGAGGTCGATCACCGCGAACCGTCCGGCCAGGTCCTGCTCGGCGCACAGCGCCGTCCGTCCGTTGCCCGCGACCGAACAGCTGTCGACGTCGAAGCCGATCTCGACGACGTGCCGCGCGACGCCGGTCGTCGCATCGACCACGTCGACCACCTGCTTGAACGCCTCGCGGGGCCGACCCGGATCGACGAACCTGGCCATCAGGACGTGCCGCGAGTCGCCGGCGATCGGTCCCCTCAGCCGCTGGTCCGGCCCGGGGTTCGGCGGCGTGTAACTCCACTTCGGTGCGGCCGGAGCGGCGGCCAGCGAGACGGTCGCGGCGGTCGCGGACACGGGCGGCACCGGCTGCCGTGGTTCCTCCGCCGGAGGGCGGGAGCACGCCGTCAGCCCGACGGCCACGACGAGCGGCACGACGACCGCCCCCAGCCTCGCTCGCCGTCGTACGGATCGTCTCGGTCGCAGCATCGTCGGCCCCCTCGCCCTCGATCTCCCCTGCCGACATCATGCCTGCGTGCGCGGCGCGCCGCGGGACTTCTATAGTGGAACAGGTTCCACTTCCGGGGCCGCGCCGCGCACGGTAGGAGTAGAGCCATGGAACGACTCAGCGGACTGGACGCCTCCTTCCTGTATCTGGAGTCCCGGTCCCAGCTCATGCACGTGAGCGGGCTGCTCGAGCTGGACCCCGCCACCGTCGAGGGCGGCTACCGGTTCGAGGACCTGCGCAGCGAGCTCGCGCGGCGGATCACGGCCATGCCCGCGTTCCGGCGCAAGCTGCACGACTCCGTCGCCAACCTGGACCATCCCGTGTGGGTGGAGGACGAGTCCTTCGACATCGAGGCGCACGTGCACCGCATCGCGGTCCCCGCGCCGGGCGGCGAACAGGAGCTCGCGGACCTGTGCGCGCACATCGCCGGCCAGGCGCTGGACCGCAGCAAGCCGCTGTGGGAGATGTGGGTCATCGAGGGCCTGGCCGACGGCCGGATCGCGATCATGATGCGCATGCACCACGCGGGCGTCGACGGGGTGACCGGCGCCGGCCTCATGGCCCAGCTGTGCTCGCTGACCCCCGAGCCGCCCGCGCTCGACCCGGCGATGGTGGACAAGTCGACGGGCGGGGCGCCGCTGCTCGCCCTCGCCGCCGACGGGGCGAAGAACGTCCTGCTCCGCCCGCTGTCGCTGGTCTCGCTGCTGCCGCGCACCGTGCCCGTCCCCGTGCGCTGGTGGACCCGCTCGCGCCGCGGCGCCGCCATGCCGGCCCCGTTCAGCGCGCCGCGCACCTCGCTCAACAGCTCGATCACCGGCCACCGCGCGATCGCCTTCGCCTCCGTGCCGCTGGCCGACGTGAAGAAGATCAAGGACCACTTCGGCGTCAAGGTCAACGACGTGGTGCTGGCGGCCTGCTCGGGCGCGATGCGCGAGTTCCTGCACGACCGCGGCGAGCTCCCCGAGCAGCCGCTGGTCGCGATGATCCCGGTCTCGGTGCACGAGGCGGAGATCGGCGCGACGCTCACCGAGGGCACCAACAAGGTCACCGGCATGTTCACCCGGATGACCACGGACGTCGACACCCCCGTCGCGCGGCTGGAGGCGATCCGCGAGCGGGTCGCGACCTCTAAGGAACACCACGGCGAGCTGGACGACAACCTGCTCCGCTCCTGGGCGCAGTTCGCGCCGGCGTCGATCATGCAGCTCGGCGCCCGGCTCTACGGCGACAACAACCTGCCCGAGCTGCACCCCGTGATCTACAACCTGGTGATCTCCAACGTGCCGGGCCCCGACATCCCGCTGTACTTCCTGGGCGCGCGGATCCACTCGATGTACCCGCTGGGCCCCGTCTTCCACGGCGCGGGCCTCAACGTGACGGTCTTCTCGCAGGAGGGCACACTGAACATCGGTGTGATCGCCTGCAAGAAGCAGGTGCCCGACCCGTGGCCGATCGTCCGCGCCTTCGAACGCGACATGGCGGCGCTGGTCGCGGCCGTCGACGCGGCGGGCACCGAGGAAGGCTGACCATGACCGACGGCCCGCGGGTGCGTATCGACAGCGGAGAGATCTCCGGCCGCGACCAGCGGACGGTGCACGCCTACCGCGGCATCCCCTACGCGCAGCCGCCCGTCGGTCCGCTGCGCTACCGGGCGCCGCAGCCCCTCGAACCGTGGGACGGGGTCCGCGCGGCGACGGAGTTCAGCGCGGCCGCGCCGCAGAACAAGAAGTACACGCTGGTCGGCTTCCGCGAGTACCAGCCCACCAGCGAGGACTCCCTCACGCTCAACGTGGTCGCCCCCGCGCGGGAGGCCACGACGCCGCGCCCGGTGATGGTCTTCATCCACGGCGGCGCCTACCTCATGGGCAGCTCGGCGACGCCGCTGTACTACGGCAACTCGCTGGTCGAGCGGGGCGACGTCGTCTTCGTCTCGATCAACTACCGCCTGGGCGCCCTCGGCTACCTCGACCTGACGGACTTCTCCACCGACGAGCGCCCGATCGACGGGAACCTCGGCCTGCGCGACCAGGTCGCGGCCCTGCAGTGGGTGCACCGCAACATCGCGGCCTTCGGCGGCGACCCGGGCAACGTCACGATCTTCGGCGAGAGCGCCGGCGGCAACGCCGTCACCACGCTGCTCGCGACGCCCGCCGCGCGCGGCCTGTTCCACCGCGCCATCGCGCAGAGCTCGGCCCCCGAGCTCACCGTCGACGCGGTCACCGCCCGCGGCTGGGGCAAGCGCTTCGTGGAGATCGTCGGCGGGCCCGAGCAGATCGACACCGCCACCTCCGAGGAGCTGGGCCGCGCCGGCAACCGCCTCATGGGCGAGCTCAACCGGGAGCAACTCGGCGTCGTCCCCTTCGGCCCCACGGTCGACGGTGACTACCTCCCGGAGGATCCGGAGGTCGCCATCGCGGCCGGACGGGGCGCGCAGGTGCCGCTCATCATCGGCACCAACCGCACCGAGGCCACGCTGTTCACGAAGATGCCCGGCATGGGCAAGCCGTCGGCCGAGCGGGCCGCGCACACCGTCGGCGGCGCGCCGGAGGCCTTCGCCGGGCTGGCCGCCGCGTACCCGGGCTTCCCCGACGTCGCGTCGCTGAACCGGATCATCGGCGACTTCATGTTCTGGGCGCCGTCGCTGCGGATCGCGCAGGCGCACGCCAAGCACGCGCCGACGTACTTCTACCGCTACGACTTCTCCCCGAAGACGCTGGACCTGCTGGGCTACGGCGCGACGCACGCCTCCGAGCTGATGGCGGTGTTCGGCGTCTACCACGGCACGACGGGGTGGGTCCTCGGCGCGCTGGGCGACCGCCGCATCGCGATGCGCGTCTCCGACGGCATGCAGCGCGACTGGATCACGTTCGCGCGCACCGGCCGTCCGGCCGGCGAGTGGCCGACGTACAACGGCACCTCCCGCGCGACGCTGGTGATCGACGACCGCAACCGCGTCGTCTACGACCCCTCCCCCGAGATCCGTCGCGCCTGGGACGCTTTCGAGGCCGCCCGCCGCTGAGCGGTGCCCCGACGGCGCCGGCGCCGCGCGCCCGGCGGCGCGTTCACCGGGTGCTCATGTCGGCGACGTGCCCACGTCACCCCGAGGGGGCACGGTGCAGGCATGCCCTCACCTTTCGTTTCCCGTCGTACCTTCCTCCTCGGCACCGCGGGCGCGGCGGCGCTCGCGGGCGCCGGCTGCGCACCGGGCGGCGATCCCGCCGCGAGCTCCTCGCCCAGCGCCACGCCGCGCGGCGACCTCTTCGCGCTCGGCGTCGCCTCGGGCGATCCCACGCCCGACGGTGCCGTGCTCTGGACCCGGCTCGCCCGCGACCCGCTGGCCGACGACGGCATGGGCGGGATCCCGGCGCGCACCTTCCCCGTGCAGTGGGAGGTGGCCGAGGACGAGCGGTTCACGAAGGTCGTGCAGCGCGGCGACGCGACGGCGGCGCCCGAGGCGGGGCACAGCGTGCACGTCGAGCTGGCGGGCCTGCGCCCCGGGCGGGAGTACTTCTACCGCTTCCGCGCCGAGGGCGCGCTGTCGCGGACCGGGCGCACGCACACCACGCCGGAGCCCGGCGCGATGACGCCGCTGGCGATGGCCTTCGCCAGCTGCTCGCAGTACGAGCACGGCTACTTCACGGCGTACCGGCACCTCGCCGAGGAGCGCCCGCAGCTGATCCTGCATCTCGGCGACTACCAGTACGAGTACGCGGCCGGCGGCTACGAGCTCAAGACCGGGAACGTGCGCGACCACCGCGGCCCGGAGACCGTCACGCTGGCGAACTACCGACAGCGGTACGCGCAGTACAAGTCCGATCCGGACCTGCAGCTCGCGCACGCCGCCGCGCCGTGGGTGGCCGTGTGGGACGACCACGAGGTCGACAACAACTGGGCCGGCGAGGTCTACGAGAAGCCCGAGAAGCCGCAGCCCGACTTCCTGGAGCGGCGCCGCGCGGCGTTCCAGGCGTACTACGAGAACATGCCGCTGCGCCGCGCGCAGGTGCCGAACGGGCTGTCGCTGCGCCTGTACCGGCGCGTGCAGTGGGGCGACCTCGCCACCTTCCACATGCTGGACACCCGGCAGTACCGCGACGATCAGGTGGGGAACGACAAGGTGCCCGCCACCGACCCGGAGAACCGGAATCCCGCCCGCAGCCTCACCGGCGCGGAGCAGGAGCGCTGGCTGCTCGACGGGCTGCACGCCTCGCAGGCCCGCTGGGACGTGCTGGGGCAGCAGGTGATGTTCGCACCGATCGACTACGACCCCACCGAGGCCGCCGGCTACAACCCGGACGCGTGGGACGGCTACGTCGGTTCGCGCGACCGGGTGATGGACGGCTGGCAGGCGGCGGGCACCCGCAATCCCGTGGTGCTCACCGGCGACGTGCACACCCACTACGCCAACGACATCCGGCGCGGCGACGCCGTCGTGGCCTCCGAGCTGACGGCCACGTCGATCACCAGCGGCGGCGACGGCTCCGCGGAGCACAGCGAGAAGGAGCAGGCGCAGCTGCGCGACAACCCGCACATCCGGCTGCTGCGCAACCAGCGCGGCTACATCAGCACCCGGATCACGCCCGAGACCATCCGGGCGGATTACCGTGTGCTGCCGTACGTCTCGAAGCCCGGGGCGCCGGTGGAGACCGCGGCGTCGTTCGACATCCGCGACGGGGTACGCGGCCTGCAGCAGGTCTGACGCGGCCGGCGTCAGGCGCCCAGCAGCGCGATGACCGCCGCGGCCCGCGTCTCGGGGATCAGCGCGAACGACAACAGAAGCGCGGTGTCGGCGACGTCGCCGTCGGTCAGGGCGTGCTCGGCGAGGGTCGACACGCGGTAGCGGTGCCGGGTCAGGGTCGCCCGCGCCGCGGCGAGCGCCGCCGCGGAGCCCAGGTCCACGGTGAGGTGCAGCCCGGCATCGGCGCCGAGGACGAGCGCGTCCGGCAGGTGCTCGGCGAGCGCCCGCCGGACGGCGGCACGCCGCGCCCCGTAGGTGCGGGCCGCCCGCGCTACGTGGGCGTCCCAGGCGCCGGAGTCGAGGAAGTGGGCCAGCATCGAGGCCGCGGCGCCGTCGACGCCCGCGCTCGAGCCGTGCCCCGCGTGCGGCAGCCCGCGCAGCGATTCGGGGACAGCGGCCCACGCGAGCCGCAGCTGCGGGGTCAGCGCCTTCGAGGCGGTGCCGAGGTAGACGACGTGGTCGGGCGCCAGGGTCTGCAGCGCGGGCAGCGGCGCCACGTCGTAGGAGAACTCGCCGTCGTAGTCGTCCTCGACGATCACGCTCCCCGTCGCCCGCGCCCAGTCCACGAGGTCGAGCCGCCGTGCCATCGAGAGCCGCACGCCGGTCGGGTACTGGTGCGCCGGCGTGGTGTAGACGAGGCACCGCCGCCGCGGCAGCCGATCGACGACCAGTCCGTCCGCGTCGACGGGCACGCCCACGACCTCGCCGCCCGTCGCGCGGAAGGCGTCGAAGGCCCGACGGTAGCCGGGCGTCTCCACCGCGATCGGAGTGCCGAGTTCACCGGCGATCGCGGTCAGGGCCGGGTTCACGCCCGGGAACAGGCGCAGATCGCCGGGCGCGGCCCGCACCGCGCGCCGGCGCCGCAGGTGCACGGCGAGGGCCTCCTGCAGCGTCGCGACGTGCGGCGCCACCGACGTCGTGGGCGGGAGCGCGGTCGCGTGCCGCCACGACCGGCGCCACCGCCGCTCGTCGATGAGGGACACGTCGGGCACGCCCGGCACCAGGCTCGTATCCCAGGTGTCCGACGGTGCCTCCTCCGCGCGCCGCGGCGCGGGCGCGGCGTGCATCGCGTGCGCGAACCGGTCGGTGCCCGGGGCTATCCGGGTGCCGCTGCCGGGGACAGTGGCCGTGACGCCCATGGCGGCGAGGGTGTCGTAGGCGGCGATCACCGTGTTCCGGGCGACGCCCAGCCCGGCGGCGAGGGCCCGCGAGGAAGGCAGCAGGTCGCCGGGGTGCAGGGCGCCGCGGTCGAGGCCGTCGATGACCGCGTCGACGATCGCGCTGCCCGAGAGCGCGCCTCCGTGCGCGAGCGCGGACCAGAAATCGGGGAGGGACGCGGGCGGGCGGGGCATCGCTCTAGAATACTGGTTCACAATATCTCCTGATTCTGGATCTTCTGCAGCGCCGGTATCCGCCCCAGGATGGACGCATGGACAAGCTCACCCGGTACCCCCAGCGCGGCGGCGACCGCCGCCTCCTCGACGAGATCCTGGACGACGGCGTGGTCGCCGTGTTGTCGACGGTGGCCGACGGCCAGCCGTGGTCCGTGCCGATCGCCTACGCCCGCCTCGGCGACCGGATCGTGCTCCACGGCTCGACGGGGGCCGGCGCGCTGCGACACGTCGCCGCGGGCGCCCCTGCGACGCTGACGGTGACCCACGTCGACGCGCTGATCGTGGCCGACACGGCCTTCGACCACTCGATGAACTACCGCTCGGCGGTGCTGCGCGGCGCGCTCACGCCGGAGGCGGTCGACGGCGCGGAGCTGCTCGAGGCGTTCACCGACAAGCTGCTCCCCGGGCGCAGCGCGGAGCTGCGCGCGAACACCCGCAAGGAACTCGCCGCGACCACCGTGCTCACCTTCCCGATCACCGCCGACAACTGGATCGCCAAGGCCCGCACCGGCGGAGCCTCGTCGAGCGAGGGCGGCTGGTCCGGCGTGCTGCCGCTACGGAAGGGCTATGCGCGCGTCGAGCCGACGCCCGGCCAGGAGCTCCCGGTGCCCGCTTCGGTGCGGGCGGCGCTCGAGGCGAGCGAGGACGGGGCCCGCTGCGCGCCGGTCTCGTGATTCCCCTCTCGGAACCGACACGAATCGCCCGCGCTGGGTACGGTTGAGGCCATGAGTGCTCCGACCTCGCCGGCATCGTCGCCCGAACTGACCGCAGCGCTGCGCGCCATCCTGGACGGCCGGTGGGCCGCCACGAGGGACGTGGTGCGCGAGCAGATCCAGGACGGGAACGTGGTCCCGCAGGCCGGGCTGAGCCTCGACGAGTACCGCGAGCTCATGCTCGGCCAGATGAAGGCGATGGTGCCGCTGGGCTTCCCGGCCGACGGCTTCAAGACCGAGCACGGCGGCACGGGCGACGTGGGCGCCGCGGTCACCGCGATCGAGACCCTCGGCTACGGCGACCTCTCGCTCATGGTCAAGGCGGGCGTGCAGTGGGGCCTGTTCGGCGGCGCCGTGGAGAACCTGGGCACCGACTACCACCACGACACGTATGTCAAGGGCCTCATCGACCTCGACGTGCTGGGCTGTTTCGCGATGACCGAGACCGGGCACGGCTCCAACGTGCAGGAGCTGGAGACCACCGCCACGTACCTGCCGGAGACGGGCGAGTTCGAGATCCACTCCCCCACCTCCAGCGCCCGCAAGGACTACATCGGCGGCGCCGGGAAGCACGCGCGCTGGGCCTCCGTCTTCGCGCAGCTCATCACCGGCGGCCCGGGCGAGGAGCCCACCGGCCGCGGCGTGCACTGCTTCGTGGTGCCGATCCGCGACGAGAACGGCGACGACCTCCCCGGCGTCACCACCTCCGACTGCGGCTACAAGGGCGGCCTCCCCGGCGTGGACAACGGCCGCATCGTCTTCGACCGCGTGCGCATCCCCCGGCGCGAGCTGCTGAACCGGTACGCGGACGTCGCGGAGGACGGAACCTATTCCAGCCCTATCGAATCCGATAACAAGCGCTTCTTCACGATGCTCGGCACCCTGATCCGGGGCCGCGTCACCGTGGGCGCCGCGGCGGGCGCCGCCGGACGGCTCGGCATCACCCTCGCCACCAAGTACGCGCTGGTGCGCCGCCAATTCGACGCGCCCGGCGGCGACAACGAGCTGCTGCTCCTCGACTACCGCACGCACCAGCGCCGGCTGCTGCCGCTGGTCGCGCGGGCCTACGCCTTCGCCATCGCGCAGAACGAGCTCACCGCGGAACTGCACGAGCTGCAGACCGGCGACCCCGACGCGGTGGACCCCGCCTACGCCCGCGAGATCGAGGGCAAGGCCGCCGCGATCAAGGCGGGCCACACCCGCCTCGCGTCGGACGCGATCAGCGCGGCCCGCGAGGCCTGCGGCGGCGCCGGCTACCTCTCGGAGAACCGGCTTCCGTTGCTGCGCGGCGACATCGACGTGTTCACCACCTTCGAGGGCGACAACCTCGTGCTCACCCAGCTGGTCGCCAAGGAACAGCTCACCGCCTACGCCGGCGACGTGCAGGGCCTCGACGCGGTGGGCTGGGTGCGCTTCGTGGCGAACATGGCCAAGGACGTCGTGCTGGAGAAGACCGCCGCCCGCCAGGTGGTGCAGACGCTGCTCGACGACTCGGACGAGGACACCGAGGAGAGCGAGCTCACCCACCCGGGCACCCAGCTGCGCCTGCTGCGCAACCGCGAGGACCACCTGCTGCGCACCGCCGCCGCCCGCATGCGGCGCGCGAAGGAGCCCGACGAGGATCCGCTCGAGGTCTTCACCGAGACGCAGGACCACCTGATCAAGGTGGGCGACGCGCACATCGAGCGGATCGTGCTGGAGGCCTTCGTCGACGCGATCACCGACGTCCAGGACCGCGAGACCCGCGACGCGCTCAAGCTGATGCGCAACCTGTACGTGTACTCGCTGCTCGAGCGCGACCTGGGCTGGTACCTCATGCACCGGCACATCTCGGTGGAGCGTGCCAAGGCGATCCGCCGCGGCGTCAACGAGCTGTGCGGTAGGGCCCGCCCGCTCGCCGAGTCGCTGGTCGACGCCTTCGGCATCCCCGCCGCCGCGCTCGCCGTGCCGATGCTCGACCCCGCCAACAGCGTCGCCGTCCGCTAGCCGGCCGTCCCTCGGGCCCGGGCGAGTCCGTCGCACCGCGCTCGCCCGACCCCGCGGCGTCGTACTGTGACGCCATGGCCTCGCAGTCCTACGCCGATCTGCGCCGCGCGCTCGATGACCCGCGCACCGATCCGCGGCTGGTGTTCCACCACGCCCGCGAGCTGTCGGGGGCGTTCGTCCGGAACGAGCACCTGCTCGGGCTGCTCCCGCCCGACGCGCCGCAGGTCATGATCGCCGGCTTCGAGCGAGCGGGCGCCGCGGGCGTGGGCGACGCCTACCTCGAGCTCGCGGCGCTGTACGTCACGGGCGGGACCTGGCAGTCGCCGCTCCTCCCCCAGGACGACGACCGCGCCATCGACCTCTACCGGCGCGCCGTGGCCGGCGGCGTCGACGAGGCCCCCTTCCTGCTCTCGCGCGCGATCTACCGGGCGGACCGCGCCGAGCTCGCGCACGACGCCTGGCGCAGGGCCAAGGCCTTCCAGGTGACCCACGCGGACCGCCTCGACGCCCTCGTCCACGCGGCCTACCTGCTGCAGGCCGGGTTCGGCGTGCCCGAGAACCAGGACGCCGCCGGCGACTTCTTCGCGGAGGCCGCCGGGCGGGGCAGCGCCGACGGTGCCTTCGAGCTCTCGCTCCGCGCGCACCAGGGGCTCGGTGCGCCGCAGGACGACCAGGAGGGGCTGCGCTGGACCCGCCGCGCCGCCGAGCTGGGCAGCGCGCGGGCTTCCTACAACCTCGGCGCCGCGTACGCCACCGGCCGGTACGGCCTCGTCCGCGACGCCGAGGAGTCGCTGCGCTGGTATCTCCATGCGGCGGAACAGGACCACGGCCTGGCGGCCTTCACCGCCGGCGTCATGCTGCTCACCGGCGACGGCGGCCTCCGGCCCGACCCGCAGCGCGCCGCCCGCCTGCTCGGCGACGCCGACTACCTGCTGGGGGACGGCGTCGTCGAGATGCGACTGGGCGCGATGGGGCTCGAGCGCCCGCGGCCCTGACCTACAGCGGCAGCAGGATGTCCTTCACCCGCGGGTCGGTGCGCAGGAACTCCTGCACCGCGGGATCCTTGAACGCGGCGACGAGGTTCTTGATGTTCTCGGTGTCCTTCCACCGCGTGCCGATGGTCAGCTGGCCGGCGAACTCGTCGGGGGCGGGCGGCGCGAAGATCTCCTTCTCGATGCTCACCCCCGCGGCGAGGTAGTACTCGGTGTAGCCGACGGCGGCGTCGAGGTCGGGAAGTGCGCGGGTCTGCGCGGCGAAGTCGAGCAGGGTGAACTGCAGGTTCTTCGGGTTCGTCGCGATGTCCTTGACGGTGGCCTGCCACTTGTTGACATCCGGCTTGAGGGTGATGAGCCCCGCGCGCTCGAGGAACCACAACCCCTGGGCCTCGTTGGCCGGGTCGGAGTACAGCGAGACCTTCGCGTTCTGCGGCAGCTGCTGCGGGTCGGTGTACTTGTCGGAGAACAGCCCGAAGCCCCACCGGAAGACGGGCGTCGCGGCCTCCTCGCGGAAGTCCGGGTTCGCCTGCAGGACCTGCCCGAGCCACAGCTTGTGCTGGTAGACGGTGGCCGCCACCTCGCCCTCGCTGACGGCGCGGTTGATCGTCGTGGAATCGGCGAGTCCCTTGAAGGCGACGGTGATCCCGTGCCGCGGGGCGACGTCCTTGGCGATGAACTCGATGAGCGCCTGCTCCGCGGCGTTGCCCTCGGTGGTCGCCACGAGCAGGGTCGCGCCGGCGGTCTCGTTCGCGGTCTTCGCGTCGGAGCCGCCGAAGGCGCGCCAGCCCACGAAGCCGGCCACCACGAGCACCACCAGGACGACGACGCCGATGATGAGGGGCCGCCGCGAGTCGCGGGTGGTGAAGCCGTGGTCGTCGTCGGCGGGAGCCGCTGCCGGGGTGGGGGTTTCGGTGTCGCTCATGCGAGGGCCTTTCGGAGGACGGTCTGTTCGGGGGTGAGGTGGCGCACGAGCGCGTCGCCGACGAGCTGGATCGTGGTGACCACGACGATGAGGACCACGATGGTCGCGATCATGACGCCGTGGTCGAAGCGCTGGTAGCCGTACGTCACGGCGACGTAGCCGAGGCCGCCCGCGCCGATGGTGCCGGCGATCGTCGAGTACTCGATCATGGCGATGGTGTTGATGGTGAGGCCGCCGACGATGCCCGGCAGCGCCTCGGGGATCTGTGCGCCCCAGATGATCTGGGCGTTCGAGCCGCCGGAGGCCTTGGCGACGGTCACCACGTCGGGCGGCAGCGCCCGCAGGCTGTTCTCGACGATGCGGGCGAAGAAGGCGATGCCCGCGATCGACATCGGCACCACGGCGGCGGCGATGCCGATGTTGGTGCCGGTGAGGAACCGGGTGAACGGGATGATCGCGGTCATGAGCACGAGGAAGGGCAGCGACCGGCCGACGCTGATGACCCACGTGAGGGGTTGGTGCAGCGACGGTCTCGCGAGCAGGCCGCCCGGCGCGAGGTTGTGCACCAGGGCGCCGAGCGGCACGCCCACGACGAGCACGATCACCATGACGAGCCCGACCATGATCACGGTGTCGCGGAGCGCGGGCAGCACCAGGTCGGGGATGTCGCTGAGCGGCACCGTGATCCCGGAGGCGAGGTAGGTCATGCGGCCACCGCCTCGCGCGCGCCCGCGTCGGTGCGCAGCCCCAGGGCGCGCGCCGAATCCACGACGCGGGTCAGGTCACCGTCGTCGATCCCGACGGTGACCGTTCCGACGGTAACGCCCCCGACGGCCTGCACGGACGCCGAGAGCAGCGCGACCGCGGCCCCGGTGTCGAGGGTGACGCGGCTGAGCCAGTCGGCCGGCACCGTCGTGTCGTAGGTCAGGCGCACCGTCGTCTGGCCCGACGGTGCCGTCGCCGCGGGCCCGGCGGACCGCAGGGCCCCGCCGAGCACCGATCCGGGGTCGGTGAGCAGGCCGACGAGGGCGCCCTGTTCGGCGAGGACCCCGTGGTCGAGGCGCGCGGCGCTGTCGGCGACGCGGACGATGGTGTCCATCTCGTGCGTGATGAGCACGACGGCGAGGTTCAACTCGTCGCGCACGTCGCGCAGCAGGTCGAGGTACTGCGCGGTGGCCTCCGGGTCGAGGCCCGACGTGGCCTCGTCGGAGAGGAGGACCTTGGGCCGCAGCGCCAGCGCGCGGGCGATCCCGACGCGCTGGCGCTGGCCGCCGGAGAGCTGGTGCGGGTAGTGGCCGGCCTTGTCCGCCAGCCCCACCCGGTCGAGCAGCTCGGCGACGCGCGCCCGCGTCTCCCCCTTGGTGACGCCCAGGTACTCCAGCGGCAGCGCGACGTTCTCGGCCGCGGTGCGGCGGCGGAGCAGGCTGGACGCCTGGAAGACGGTGCCGATCCGGCGGCGAGCCGCCCGCAGCTGCCCCTCCGGCAGCGCCGTCAGGTCCTGCCCGCCGATCACGACGGTGCCGCTCGTCGGCCGCTCCAGCAGGTTCAGGCACTGCGCGAGCGTCGACTTGCCGGCGCCGCTGGGGCCGACGACGGCGAAGATCTCGCCCGCGGCCACGGTGAAGCCCACATCGCGCAGCACGGGCGTCGCCGCCGCGCCGGTCCCGTAGGTCTTGGTGAGGTTCCGCACCTCGATCATCTGTCCTCCTCGGGTGTGAGGAGAACAGTGCGGCACGCGGCCCGGCGAGAGAACGGTTGCGGTCACCCTGATTCGGGACCGCCCCGACTCAGGAGTCGGACGCGGGGTAGATCATCTCGGCCGGCGCGCGGGACGTGCGCTTGGCCAGCGGGTAGTAGATCGCCGCGGTGCCGAGCAGCCCGACGATCCACGAGATGTCCGCCCCGCCGAGCATGTCCGTGACGGGCCCCGTGTACATCTTCTGCGCGAGGAACGGGACCTGGATGACGATGCCCGCGGCGTACGCGAACAGCGCCGCCCACTGCCACGATCCGTACCGGCCGGCCGGGTCGTAGAGCGCGGGGATGTCGATGCGCTCCTTGGAGATCACGTAGTAGTCGATCAGGTTGATGGCGCTCCACGGGGTGAACACCATGAGCAGCACCAGCACGAAGTTCTTGAAGTTCTCCAGGAAGTCGGCGCTCGCGGCGATCGCGATGATCACCGAGACGGCGACGAAGCCGACGATGTACAACGTGCGGGCGAGCGAGGAGATCCGCGAGCCGCCGCCGAACGCGGTGACGGTGGTGAGCACCGACATGAAGCCGCCGTAGGCGTTGAGGACGTTGACCGTCAGCTTGCCCACCACGATCACGAGGTAGACGACGGCGGCCGCGGCGGCGGGTCCGGCGAGATCCCCGAGGAAGCCGACCTGGTTGCTCAGGAAGGCCTTCGAGGCGCAGGCCGCGACGAGGGCGCCGAAGGTCATCGAGATCTGCGAGCCGATCACGCTGCCCGCGAACGTCGCCCAGAAGGTCGTGCGCTCCGGCGTCGACCGCGGCAGGTAGCGCGAGTAGTCCGCGACGTACGGGCCGAAGGTGAGCTGCCATCCGGCGCCGAGGGAGATCGCGAGCAGGAAGGTGACGATGTCGAAGCCCTTGACGCCCACCACGGCGCCCACGTCGTACGCGGAGAACAGACGCACCATCAGGTACCCGATGCCGACGATCCCGACCACCGTGGCGATCCGGCCGACGATGTGGATCAGCCGGTAGCCGACCACCGCGACGACCGCGGTCAGGGCGCCGAAGATCACGATCCCGACGGCGGGCTCGTCCACCCCGATCAGGCGGTTGATCGCCTGCCCGGAGAGCACCGTCCCCGTGGCCGCGAAGCCGAGGTACATGAGGATCACCAGTACCAGCGGCACGGCGGCGCCCTTCACCCCGAACTGCGCGCGGCTGGAGATCATCTGCGGCAGGCCCAGCCGCGGGCCCTGTGCCGCGTGCAGCGCCATGACGGCGCCACCGAGCACGTTGCCGATCAGCACGCCGATGATCGCCCAGAGCGCGTCGGCGCCGAAGACGACGGCGAGGGCACCGTCGACGATGGCGGTGATCTGCAGGTTCGCGCCGAACCACAGTGTGAACTGGCTGCGGGGCGTGCCGTGCCGCTCGGAGTCCGGCACCACGTCGATGGTGCGGCGCTCCCGCAGCGGCGCCTTCGCATTCGTCGTCGACATCTCGGTGGTCCTTCGTTCGGGAGCGGGGAACTGCCGTGCGGCAGTGACGAGGATCACCCCGGTCGAACGTATCGTGCTGTCTATACAAATGTTTGTCAAGCCGCTTGCAGCTGCGAACAGGCAGGTCACGGACGTTGTCACCCGAAAGAGAACGTGCGGTTCAGCCGCCGCGGAGCTCCCGGACCAGGGCGAGGGCGGCGGCACCGTCGGGCAACTCGTCCATGCCCGCGGTGAGGGCGATCCCGAGGCACGCGCCGCTGATCACGCGGTCGGCGTACTCGATCGGATCGCCCCACGGCAGGAAGGGTTTGGCGACGAGCAGCGAGGCGACGCCGTGCACGACGGTGAGCATGCGCAGCGCGATGGGCTGCGGATCGCCGGGCGGGTAGTAACCCTCCTCCTGCAGGTCGCGCACGTTCTGCTCGAGGTGCGCGAACGCCGCGGTGGTCAGGACGACGTCCACGTCCGAGGCGTCGTCCGACGGGGTCATCGCCGCCAGCCGGTACAGCTCGGGCGTGGCGAGGGCGAAGCGCACGTAGGCGAGGCCCTGCGCCCGCGCCGCGTCGAGCGGGGTCGGGGCGCCGGCCTCGGCCTCGCTGAGCGCGTCGTCGAGTTGCCCGAGGTACCGCGCGACGACGGCGGTGAGCAGCGCGTCCTTGTCGGGGTAGTGGAGGTAGATCGACGGCGGCGTGACGCCGGCGCGCTGCGCCACCGCGCGGATCGAGACCGCCTCGGCGCTGCCCGTCTCGATGAGCAGATCCGTGGCGGCGTCGAGGATCTCGGCGGCGAGCCGCTCCCCGTCGCCGCGCTTGTTGCGCCGCCGTCGTCCCTGCTCCATGGTGCTTACGATTCTCGCAGACCGACGCGGTCGTACAGCCGCTTCATCGGAGCCGGCGCCCACCAGTTCCACACGCCCGCCACGCGCATGAACGCGGGCACGAGCAGCATGCGGATCAGGGTGGCGTCCAGCAGCACCGCGATCATCATGCCCACGCCGAACATCTTCATGAAGGAGACGCCGGCGAAACCGATGGCAGCGAAGACGATCGCCATGAGCAGCGCGGCGGCGGTCACCACCCGGCCGGTGCGGGTGATGCCCATCGCCACGGCCTCGTCGTTCGCGGCGTGGTCCTTCGTCTCCGAGTGGTCCCAGAACTCCTTGATGCGGGAGAGCAGGAAGACCTCGTAGTCCATCGAGAGCCCGAAGGCGATGCAGAACATGAGCACCGGCATGTTCGCGATGATCGCTCCGGTCACCGTCGTGTCGAGCCCGCCGAGCCAGCCCCATTGGAAGATCGCGACCAGCGCGCCGAACACCGCCGACAGCGAGATCACGTTCATCACAAGCGCTTTGAGCGGCAGCACAAGGGAGCCGGTCAACAGGAACAGCAGGATGAAGGTGGTCACCGCGATCACGGCGAGGACCGTCGGGAGGGTGTCGAGGATCGACTGCACCGAGTCGCGGTTGAGCTGCGCGGAGCCGCCGAAGGTCGGGGGCGCGGGAGCCTGCACCTCGTGCAGCCGGTCGAGCTGATCGGACGCGGCCTGCGACAGCGGGTCGAGTTTCGACGAGACCAGCAGCAGCGCCGTGCCGTTCGCGGCCCGGGCGGTCGGGTCTCCATCGGCCACGCGTTGCCCGCCGAGGTACGTGCCCGACGGGGCCACCACCGCGCCGGTGTCCGGGACCTGCGAGAGGCGCACGGCGTAGTCGGCCACGGCATCGTCGTCGACGGTGCTGGTGAGGACCACGCTGACCTGCCCCGAGGCGTCCTCGGCGAAGTCGGAACGGATGGTGTCGCCCACCTGGTGCGAGCTCGACGACGACGGCAGGACGCGGTCGTCGGGGAAGCCGAAATGGATGCTGAGGAAGGGGGTTCCGAGGATCAGCAGGAGCGCGACGAGGGCGAGTCCGATGGGCACGGCGCGGCGCAGGACCGCGCGGGTCAGCCGGTAGAAGAGGCTGTCCTGCGGCGCGGGTTCCGCGCGGCGGCGGCCGATCTTCAGCGCGTCCACGCGGTCGCCGAGCACCGTGAGGATCGCGGGCGTGAGGATCAGCGTGGCGAGGGCCGCGAAGACCACCACCGCGACGCCGGCGTAGGCGAAGGAGCGCAGGAAGTACATGGGGAAGATCGCCATCGCGGCGAGCGAGAGCCCGACGATGACCGCGGAGAAGAGCACGGTGCGGCCGGCGGTGTTCATGGTGCGGCGCAGGGCTTCCGGGCGGTCGCTGCCCGCGGCCACCTCCTCGCGGTAGCGGGAGATCACCAGCAGCGTGTAGTCGATCGCGAGCGCGAGCCCCATCGCGGTGGTGAGGTTGAGCGCGAAGATCGAGACGTCCGTGAACGTGGTGAAGGCGCGCAGGATGCCGGTGGTCGCGATGATCGCGGCGATGCCGATGAGCACGGGGATCGCCGCGGCGACCAGCCCGCCGAAGACCCACACCAGCACGAGGAAGGTGATGGGGATGGCGACGGCCTCGGCGAGCAGCAGGTCGCGCGAGGACTGGTCGTTGATCTGCGCGTAGCTGTAGGCCTGGCCGCCGGGGGTCATGGTGACCGATGGGGGCGGCTGCGGCAGGTCGCCGACGATGGCCTTCGCGTTCAGCGGGGCCTGGGACTCGCCGCCCGCGATGGCGGCGACGATGAGCGCCGTGCGCTTGTCCTCGCTGAGCAGCATCGGCGTGGGCGTGCTGAAGCCGTCGACCACGCTCTCGACGCGGCCGTCGGCCTTGAGTCGGTCGACCAGGCCGCGGCCGTAGGCGCCCGCGGCGGCCTCCTGGTCCTCGGGGATCGAGACGGCGAGCACCAGCGGCAGCCCGCCGCGGTGGAAGTCGTCGGCCATGCGGTCGTAGGTCTGCATCGCCTCGGCCTGCGGGTCGACGTAGCCGCCGGCCTGCAGTTTGTCGGCGACACCGACGCCCGCGAGCCCGAGCCCCGCCAGCAGGATCACGGCCAGCAGCAGCACGGCCTTCGCGCGGCGCGCGACGAAGCGGGTGAGTGCGTCGATCATCGTGCGTCCCCTTCCAGTTGTATTAACGACGTTAAGTTAACAGTGTTAATACATCGCGCGTCAACCACCCACGGTCGGAAGCGCGAACCCGTCCACCTCGAGGCCGATCGCAAATCCCGAGATCCCATGGACTCGACTCCGGGTATGTGGCACTATCTCGTCAACCAAATACTTACCGACCGTTCGGTTGATTAACCATTCTCTCGCCCACAGCACCGTCGACCTCGAGGAACACCTATGACCACCATGACGGCCGACGACCCCGTCGCCTACCGCAGAGAACAGAAGAAGATCCTCGCCGGCACCCTGGTCGGCACGTCCATCGAGTGGTACGACTTCTTCATCTACGCCCAGGCCGCCGGGCTCGTGCTCAGCCCGCTCTTCCTCAAGCCGCTCAACGAGGAGAACCCCGGCCTGGCGCAGATCATCTCGTTCGCCACCGTGGGGATCTCGTTCCTCTTCCGACCGGTCGGCGCCATCGTCGCGGGCCACCTGGGCGACCGGATCGGGCGCAAGAAGGTCCTCGTGCTCACGCTCGTCCTCATGGGCGTGGCGACGGCCCTCATCGGCCTGCTCCCGACCTACGCGTCGATCGGGATCGCGGCCCCGATCCTGCTGATCACGCTGCGCATCGTGCAGGGCTTCGCGGCGGGCGGCGAGTGGGGCGGCGCGGCCCTGATGGCCGTCGAACACGCACCGACCCACCGGCGCGCCTTCTTCGGCTCGTTCCCGCAGATCGGCGTTCCGATCGGCCTCATCCTCGCCACCAGCGTGCTGTTCGCCCTCCAGAAGATCCTCGGCCGGGACGCTTTCCTCGAGTGGGGCTGGCGCATCCCGTTCCTGGCGTCGGTGCTGCTCATCGTCGTGGGCTGGATCATCCGCCGCACCGTCGAGGAGTCCCCCGTCTTCCACCACATGCAGGAGACCAAGAAGGGCTCCGCCGCCCCACTGCGCCAGCTGTTCCGGTCGAACAGCAAAGAGGTCATCGTCGCCGCCCTCAGCTTCATCTCGGTCAACTGCGCCGGATACCTGCTGATCGCCTTCTTCATCTCGTACATGAGCAAGTCACTCAAGGTCGGCCTCGACGGGGTGCTGATCACCACCACCCTCGCGGCCTTCGGATGGTTGGCGTTCGCCCTCGTGGGAGGCCTCCTCGCCGACCGGATCGGGCGCGTCCGCACCTTCCAGATCGGCTACTCGATCATCCTGCTGTGGTGCATCCCGATGTGGTTCCTCATGGACACCAAATCCCTGGGCTGGTACTTCGTCGCCGCGTTCGTGCTCTCGATCGGCCTCGGCCTGGCCTACGGACCGCAGGCGGCGCTGTACTCGGAGCTCTTCCCGGCCGCGGTCCGGTACTCGGGCGTCTCGATCGCCTACGCCATCGGCGCGGTGCTCGGCGGCGCCTTCGCCCCGACCATCTCCGAGTGGATCCTGCGGACCACCGGCGAGTCCTGGCACATCGGGATCTACGTCGGCATCGTCACGATCATCTCGCTGATCGCGATGAGCTCGATCAAGGACAAGCGGGGCGTGGACCTGAACTCCTAGCCCGGAGCTCCTCAGACCCCGCCGAGGCGGTTCTCGCCGAGGGAGTGCACGAACCGCGGGCCGAGGAGTGCCAGCTCCCGCGCGTAGGTCTCGGACCAGCCGCCGAAGGGCACGTGCGCGAGGTACTCGTTGCGGAAGCGCTCGTCCTCGGAGACCTCGGTGACGCAGAAGTCGGGGATCGCGAGGTCGACGACGGGGCCGCCGCGCTCCACCTCCGCCATCACGAGCGGCGCGTTGGCGCCGAGGAAGTCGTCGACGATCCAGCCGTCCTCGCCGAGCCACATGGAGTAGCGGACCTTGGCGACGACGTGCTCGGCGCGGCGCACGATCTGCCCGGCGACGAGGGCGTCGAGTTCGCGCTCGGCCTCGTACCGGGTGCCGCTCACGGCGGGCCCCTTGGCCGTCATGGTTCCGGTGGTCACGCCCTCGAGGGCGTCGACCAGCGCGCCGGGATCGTCGGTCAGTTCCGACGGTGCGGGGCCCTGCACGCGGACCCGGACGGCGTAGCCGTCGGCGGCGAACAGGTAGGCCTGCACGATGAGGGTCGGCGTGGGGTCGAGGGCAGCGGCCTCGGGGACCTCGCGAACGAAGAACTTGCGCTCGAACTCGAAGTCCCCGAAACCCTGCTCAGACATGCCCCCACCGTAGCCGGTCGGGGCGGCGATCCGCGCGAAGCGGGACCGCTCAGACCAGCGTGTAGCCGGCCTCCTTGACCGCGGCCTCGACGGTGTCGCGCGTCAGCTCGGCGTCGCTGGCGACGGTGACCGCGCCGGTCTCGACGTTCACCTCGACGCCGGTGACGCCGCCGATCTCCGAGATCTCCTCGCGCACCGAGGACGCGCAGCGCCCGCAGGTCATGCCGGTCACGGTGTAGGTGGTCTCCACTGCCATATCTCGCTCCTTCAACACTGACGCGATCGCGGATCGTCGCGCACCGTCGACTATACCCCCTAGGGGTATTGGGTCGCCATCGCGGCCGTGCAGAACCGCTCGATCGGCCCGCCCTCGGCGGGACCGGCGAGCTGCAACTGCCCGAGCCACACCGCGATCCTGCCCGAGTCCGGGTAGAAGTAGAACGCCGTGCCCGATCCGCCGACCCAGCCGTAGCGCCCCGGCACGCTCCACGGGCGGGCTCGATCGACGTCCACCGCGCCGCCGTAGCCCCAGGCGGCACCGTCGAGGAAGACGTTGCCCGGCTGGGGCGGCACCTGCACCGACGTCATCGCGGCGACGGACTCCGGCCTCAGGACGCGCACCCCGTCGGACTCCCCTGCGCCGCGCACCATCCGGCCGAAGCGGAGCAGGTCGTCGACGGTGGAGAGCAGGCCGCCGCCACCGGATTCGAAGACCGGCTCGGCGAGGAAGGCGCCGTCGGCGGGGTCGACGATCGCGAGCCCCTCCGGCGTCGACATCACGGCGTCGCCGAGCCGCGGCCGCATCGCCTCGGTCGCGCGGAAGGCGGTGTCGGCCATACCCAGCGGGTCCAGCACGGCGTCGCGCAGCACCTCGCCGAGCGTGCCGCCGGCGGCGCGGGCGAGCAGCACGCCGAGGAGGTCGGCGCCCGTGTTGTACGTCCACCCCTCCCCCGGCTGGTGCGCCAGTGGCAGGCGCGCGGCGGCGGCGAGCCACTCGTCGGGCGGCGGGGTGCCGAGCGGGTCGGCGGGGCCCTGGCGCAGGGTGCCGAACAGCTCCTGCATCAGGGGCGCCCCGAAGTCGGAGACCATGCCGAGGCCGCCGGTGAACGAGAGCAGGTGCCGCACGGTGATGGGGCGGACCGCGGGGACGGTGTCGTCGAGCGGGCCGCTCGGGTCGCGGAGGACGCGGGGTTCGGCGAGCTCGGGGAGCCGGCGCGCCACCGGGTCGTCGAGCCCGATCACGCCCCGTTCCACCTGCACCAACGCCGCTGCCGCGAGGATCGGCTTGCTCAGGGAGGCGATGCGGAAGACGGTGTCGCGGGTCATCGGGACGCCCGGCGCGCGCTCGCCCCGGGCGGCGACCTCCAGGCCCGCCGGGTCGTCGAAGGCCGCCACCGCGCCGGGCAGCGGGCCGCTCGCGATCTCCCGCTCGATCAGTTCCTGCAGCACGGCGCCTCCTGGATCGGGTACGTACCCTCACAAGCATGCCCATCCCCGAGTACGTGCGCAGCATCCGCGACAAGATCGGCACCGACCTACTGTGGCTGCCCGGCGTCGCCGCCGTGGTCGTCAACGGGTCCGGCGAGGTGCTGCTGGGGCGCCGCGCCGACACCGGCGAGTGGGCCTCGATCGCGGGAATCCTCGAGCCCGGTGAGCAGCCCGCCGAGGCGATCATCCGCGAGATCCGCGAGGAGGCCGGCGTCGACGCCGAGGTGCTGGACCTGCTCGCGGTCCGCACCGACGAGCCGGTCAGCTACCCGAACGGCGATGTGGCGCAGTACCTCACGCTGCTGTTCCTGTGCCGCTACGTCGCCGGCGAGGCGCACGTCGCCGACGACGAGTCGCTCGAGATCGCGTGGTTCCACCCCGACGCGCTGCCGCCGATGTCGGTGCGGCAGACCGAGCGGGTGCGCCGCGGCCTCGCCGCCCTGCGCGGCGACACTCGCCCGGCCTGGCAGTGACTCAGACGACGTACAGCGGGAGGCGGAGGGCGCCGGGGG
>NZ_JAIULG010000021.1 GCF_020169415.1 Tsukamurella sp. M9C | reverse complement strand
TGAACAAAAAACGAAACCACTGACAAAAATCAATGATTCCAGAAATACATCTCGCAAAGAAATAAACGAGAAAAGCCACAACACAAACAACCAAATAATTTGATTGTCCATGCGTGCCAAAAAATTTTGGCACTGACAATTTCATCGACACACTGTTGAGTTCTCAAAGAACACGCCAAACGCGGCTCACTTCACCACAACCCCGCACAACGAGGTCTTAACGGTGGAGTGGAAACCTTCGCAGGCAACCGTTCCAGGTTACGTTCTTGCGTCCCGCCTGTCAAGGCGACCCGCTCGAAGCAACCGTTCAAGCTTAGCAGAGCGGATTTCCGTGTGCAACTCGCTCTCGCGAGTCACTCTCGGAACTGCTTCGAACCGCTCAACCGCACGTTTCGACGCCCTCGACCGTGTAACACGTTCGAGAGTCAGTCTCTCCGTTGTGGTTGGCTGCTCGGAGCAACCGTTCCAGCTTATGTCGGAGTCGATCTCGGTGTCAAACCGGGCTCGGCTCCATGTTTTCAAGGTGTCAGCGTTTCTACCGCTTGACCTGGGCTTTTCGGCCCCGTCCTTGTCGGTGTCGCTCTGACTTCGAATAAGTTACGCACCGTGGAACGGAAGCACAAATCCCCAGGTCAACGCGTAACGCGTTGTTCATCTGACCTGGTCAGAGACTTGCGGCTCGCGGCGGACCGTCGAATCACACGTTTGTGACCTGCAGCACAAAGGCCGCCCCGCGCTCGATGGCGGGACGGCCTCAGTGGTCATGACCAGCAGTTTCAGGCGAAACGAGCGCCCGCGAAGGTCTTCTTGCCGCGGCGGAGGACCAGCCACCGCCCATGGAGCAGGTCGCCGGCGGCCGGCTCCCACTCCTCGGTCTCGACCTTCACGTTGTTGGCGTAGGCACCGCCCTCCTTCACCGCCCGACGTGCGGCGCCCTTCGACTCGCACAGACCCGACGCGGTGAGCAGGTCGACGATCGTCCGCGGCTCCCCCGCCGCCACCTCGACGACGGACGCCTCCTCGAGCGCCGCCGCGAGGGTGCCCTCGGGAAGATCCGCCAGCTCGCCGCGACCGAACAGCGCCTGCGCGGCCAGCTCCGCGGCGCGGGTGTGCTCCTCGCCGTGGACCAGCGTGGTCATCTCGGCGGCCAGCCTCTTCTGGGCGGTGCGCTTCTGCGGGGCCTCGGCCGTCTCGCGCTCCAGCTCGGCGATCTCCTCCTGTGTGAGGAAGGTGAACCAGCGCAGGTAGCTGACCACGTCGGCGTCGGCCGTGTTCACGAAGTACTGGTACCAGGCGTAGGGGCTGGTCTGCTCCGGGTCGAGCCACAGGGAGCCGCCGCCCGTGGACTTGCCGAACTTCTTGCCGTCCGACGACGTCACCAGCTGCGTGGTCAGGGCGTGCACGTGCCGCCCGTCGATCTTCCGGTTCAGGTCCACGCCGGCCACGATGTTGCCCCACTGATCGGACCCGCCGATCTGCAGCGCGGCGTCGTAGCGGCGCGCGAGTTCCACGTAGTCGTACGCCTGGAGCAGCATGTAGCTGAACTCGGTGTAGCTGATCCCGTCCGACTCGAGCCGGCGCTTGACCGTCTCGCGCGCGAGCATCACGTTGATGGAGAAGTGCTTGCCCACGTCGCGCAGGAAGGTGGGCACGTTCATCTGCCCGTGCCAGTCCAGGTTGTTGACCAGGATCGCCGCGTTCTCGCCGTCGAAGGCGACGAAGCGCTGGAGCTGGGTGTCGATCTTCGCGGCCCACTCGGCGACGGTGTCGACGGAGTTCATGACGCGCTCGCCGACGTCCCGGGGGTCGCCGACCTGGCCCGTCGCGCCGCCGCCCAGGACGATCGGGCGGTGCCCCGCCTCCTGGAAGCGACGCAGGGTGAGCAGCTGGACGAGGTGACCCGCGTGCAGCGACGAGGCGGTGGGGTCGAACCCGGCGTAGAGGGTGATCTGCCCCGCGGCGAGGCGCTCGCGCAGCGCGTCGAGATCGGTGGACTGCGCGATCAGGCCGCGCCAGGACAGTTCCTCGAGGATGTCAGTGCTCACCCGTCCATTGTGAACGAACGGCCCCATCGCCGAGGTCCCCGCCCTGGGGTGGGACGGATGCTGGTCGTGCCGGCCGGCTCAGCGGCTCACCGACGGATGCCCCTCCAGCCACAGGCGCCAGCGCTTCTCGACCGCCTTGCTGATCCCGATCCGCGGACCGGCGGCGACCGGGCCCCGTCGGGCGGCGATCTCGAGCCGGACCGCCGATGACGGATCGAGCACGTCGATCCCCTTGTCGGCCACGGTGATCCCCAGCGCCTGGCCGAGACGTCCCGGGCCGGCGGCGAGCCGCGTGTCGGGGTCGCGCACGGCGCGGCGCTCGCGCACTCGGTCCAGACCACTCTCGATGGCGGCCGCGCGGAGCAGCACCCCGGAGCCGACACCGTCCGGGCCGGCGGTGATGTTCACGCACTGATGGATGCCGTACGACAGGTAGACGTACAGGTGGCCCGCCGGCCCGAACATCACGTCGTTGCGCGGCGTCGGACCGGGATAAGTGTGCGCGGCGGGGTCGGGCCAGGGGCCGTTCTCGGGTGAGCCGTAGGCCTCCACCTCGACGATCCGGGCCCGGACCCCGTCGACGACGAGGACGGAGCCGAGGACGACACGGGCCGCCGAGAGCGGATGGACCGCGAGCCGGTCCCGCAGGGACCCGGTCACCCGAACCGGGTCACTGGGCGGCGCGGGCCAGGATCGACTCGTGCTCGGCGTCGTCGACGTCGCGGGCCTCGCCGATCAGCAGCACGGGCAGCCCGTCCTCGATCGGGTAGGCGCGGCGCAGGCGCGGGTTGTAGAACAGCTCGTCCGGCACGTACAGCAGCGGCCCCTTGTCCTGCGGGCAGGCGAGGATCTTCAGCAGCGTCGCGTCGATGGCCATGCCGCCATGCTACCCAGCGGGGAGCCACACCGGCTTGACCGCGGTGCCCTCGCGGGCCGCGGCCCAGGCCTCGTCGAAGTCGGCGAACGTGGTCACCAGCCGCTCCACGGGCAGTCGCCCCTCGGCCGCGGCCACGGCGAGCTCGGGCAGGAATTCGGACGGCTCCGAATCGCCCTCGATCACGCCGATCATGCGCAGGCCGCGGGCCATGATGAGCATGACGGGCAGGTCTGCCGACGGGGCGCCGAGCCCGACCACCGCGAGGGTGCCGCGCGGTCGGAGCGCCAGGATCGCCTGGCTCAGGACGTCCGCGCGGGCCGTGGTGTCGACGGCGGCGTGCGCGCCGCCGCCCGTCGCCTCGATGACCTGCTGCGCGGCCTGCGCCCCGGCCTCGACGGCGTGCGTCGCGCCCAGGTCGAGGGCGAGCGCGCGGCGGTCCTCGCGCGGGTCGACCGCGACGATCGTGGTGGCGCCGGCGAGCTTCGCCCCCATGATCGCGGCGAGACCCACCGCGCCGGTCCCGAAGACCACCACGGACTGCCCCGGTTCCACCTTCAGCGCGCGGGTCACGGTGCCGACGCCGGTCTGGACGCTGCAGCCGAGCGGCGCCGCGAGCTCGAAGGGCAGATCGCCGATGGGGACCGTGTTCCGATCGGTCGCGAGCGCGAAGCCGGCGAAGCTCGACTGACCGAAGAAGCCGCCGGTCACGGCCGTCTCCCCCGAGCGGATCCCCGGGAGTCCCAGATAGTTGCGCGTGATCGCCTGCTCGCAGTAGCCGGGCGTGCCCGCCGCGCAGAACTCGCAGGTGCCGCAGCTGTCGAAGGTGAGCGAGACCCGGTCCCCCACGGCCAGGCCGCGCGCATCGGGGCCGAGCGCCTCCACGACGCCCGCGCCCTCGTGGCCCAGGATCACCGGCAGGCCCTGTTCCGGCCACTGTGCGGCCAGGGTCAGGTCGGTGTGGCACACCCCGACCGCGTGGATCCGCACCAGGACCTGGTTGCCGGTGGGCGCGGGGATCTGGATCTCGAGGGGCGACGGTGCCTCGCCCGGCGCGGCGACGACCCGCGCGACGGTGCCTGTCACCGGTCCGCCAGGCAGCCGCCGGACGCCGCAGGGCGTGAGTCGCGCTCGAGGTAGAAATAGAAGTACGGGGCGACCAGCTTCTTCCCGGTCATGACGCCCATGACGGTGTCGTCGTCGACCTTGGCGAAGTGATCGATCACCGGCTGCCCGTCGTAGACCATCGACGCGGTCACGGTCCCGTCGAAGTCGACGAGGCGCAGCGTCGCCTCCCCCTTGCCGAGGGCGACGTTGGAGAACTTCTCGCCCTGCTCGTCCAGGCAGACCAACGGCTGCACGTCGTTCGCCGAGACGAAGGTCTTGCCGTACCAGCGCGCCTTGCCGAGAGCGCCGTCCATCGGGTGGCCCGACGGCAGCTCGCCGCCGTGCCAGTCCCCGAGCAGGAACTCGATCGAGACGGGCTCGAGCTGCGCGAACAGCCCCGCGAGTTCGGCGGGTTCGGAGTGGCGCGGCTCATCGATGAGCCCGCGGACGGTGCGCTCTGCGGTCATGCCGTGATGTTATCCGATGTTCTCCGCAGGTCGACCGGAAACGGGAACACGTTTCAGTAACTGAACGCCGTCGCCCCGTCGCCGATCCACTCCCACATGGGCACGGTCCCGCCCAGGGAGGCGCCGCCGATGAGCGGTTGCTCCCGCAGCCCCTTCGCGTCGACGCAGATCGGGCACACGAGGAACGTTCCTCCGGCCGCCGTGTACCGCGCGATCAGGTCGGGGATCGGCGGGCACCCCGTGCACGCGATGCCGGTGGCGACGCCGGCCGTCGCGAGGCGCACCGCCTCCTTGGTGAGGAACATCAGCGTGGGCCGGCCCGACTCCGCCGCGCCGACGGCGACGAGAAGCGCCACCGTCACCTTCTCCGTGTCCTCGAGTCCCGTGGTCAGCGAGACCACCGCCTTGCCGCTCATGTCGACCTCCTTCGCGTCGTCGTGCAGATGCACCTTCGATGCTGCTCCGGCGCAAGCGAACCCGGAAGACGTCAGCGCGAAGTTGGGTGCCCGCGCGTAGCCGCACAGCCCCACCCGGGAACGGGTGCGTGTGCGCACCCAGCACCGGGCGAGCGGGCGGATGGCCGCGGAGCGCAGGATCGCCGAGAGATCCCGTCGCCCGAGGACGACGCCCCGTCCCACCCCAGGGCATAGGTTCGTCGACATGACATCCATCGCAGTAGTCACCGGAGCCGGCCGCGGTATCGGCCTCCGGTTCGCCCACCGGCTCGCGGATCGGGGCCATCGCGTGATCCTCACGGACGTCGACGGCCCGGCCGCGGCGCGTGCCGCCGCGGAGGTCGGGCGGGACGCCGTCGGTCTCGCCCAGGACGTGCGGGACCTCGCCTCCCACCGCGACGTCGCTGAGCGTGCGCAGGAGCTCGGCCGACTCGCCGTGTGGGTGAACAACGCAGGCATCCTCATCGCGGGCGACAGCTGGGACCACGACGACGATCAGGTGCGGGCGATCCTCGACGTGAATCTGCGCGGCCCGATCGGCGGCTCCGCGGCGGCCGTCAACGCCATGGGCGCCCGCGGCGGCGCGATCCTCAACGTCGCCTCGATCTCCGCACTCTCCCCCGTCCCCGGGCTCGCGCTCTACGCCGCGACCAAGGCCGCCGTCCTTTCCTACACGACTTCGCTCCAGGGCGACCTCGACCACGCCGGCCTCCCGATCCGCGCCCGCGCCCTGTGCCCGGACGTGGTCCGCACGACGATGGTCACCGACCGCGAGAAGGACGCCGGCGCCGCCCTGCTCTTCGCCGGACCGAAACCCCTCGACGCGGACGACGTCGCGGCCGCCGGGCTGCGGCTCCTGCAGTCGCGCCAGATCTTCCGCGTCGTGCCGCGGTGGCGCGGCGCCCTCGCGCGGTCCTCCGATCTGGCGCCGTCCATAGGGCTGCCCGTGCTGAGCGCGATGCGGCGCCTCGGTGACCGGCGGCAGCGCGACTGACCGCCTCTTGACGACCCGGTTCCGCCGGGTGCACAATTCACTCGACGATGAATTCATCGTCGAGTGAATTCTTTGGAGGCGCCATGACCAGCGCGATCGTCCTATCCGAGCTCACCGTCGTCCGCTCGAACACCACCGTGCTCGATCACCTCGACGCCGCGATCCCCGCGGGCGCCATCACCGGACTGCTCGGCCCGTCGGGCTCCGGCAAGACGACCCTGATGCGGGTGATCGTCGGCGCGCAGCGGATCACCGATGGCAGCGCGACGGTGTTGGGCCGCCCCGCGGGCAGCCCCGACCTGCGCGCCCGGGTCGGGTACACCACGCAGTCCCCCGCCGTGTACGGCGACCTCACCGTGGCGCAGAACGTCGAGTACTTCGGCGCGCTGTACCCGGCGCGCCGCTCGACCGCGAAGGCCGACGTCGCGGAGGCGATCGACGCCGTCGGACTGGGCGCCTTCGCCGACCGCCGCGCCGACGCGCTCTCCGGCGGCCAGCGCTCGCGCGTCAGTATCGCGTGCGCGCTCGTGGCCCACCCCGAGCTGCTCATCCTCGACGAGCCCACGGTCGGCCTCGACCCGCTACTGCGCGCCGAACTGTGGGACCGGTTCGCCGCGATGGCGGCCGCCGGGACCACGCTGCTCGTCTCGAGCCACGTCATGGACGAGGCGGCGCACTGCGCCCGCCTCCTGCTGCTGCGCGAGGGCCGCCTCGTCGCCGCCCTCGCACCATCGGAACTGCTGACCCGCACCGGAGCGGCCGGCCTGGACGACGCCTTCCTCGCGCTCGTCCGCGAACAGGAGGCGACGGCATGAGCACCGTCCTGAACCCGAGCATCACCCGCGCGACCACGCTCCGCGTGCTGCGTCAGCTCCGCGCCGACCCGCGGACCATCGCCATGATCGTGGTGGTGCCGACGGCGCTGCTGACGCTGATGTACTTCCTCTACCGCGACTCCCCCGGCGGCACCACACTCTTCAGCCGGATCGCGCTCGTCCTGCTGGGCGTGCTGCCGTTCGCGCTGATGTTCATCGTGACCTCGATCGCGATGCAGCGCGAACGGGTCTCGGGCACGCTCGAGCGACTGCTCACCACGCCGCTGGCCAAGGCCGACCTGCTGCTCGGCTACGCAGTGGCGTTCTCCGTCGCGGCCACGGCCCAGGCGGCGGTCGCGACCACGGTGGCGGCGTACCTGCTCGGTATGGAGACAGCCGGCAGCGTCTGGCTCGTGGTGCTCATCGCCGTCGTCGACGCCTGGCTGGGTGTGGCGCTGGGCCTGCTGTTCAGCGCCTTCGCCCGCACGGAGTTCCAGGCGGTGCAGTTCATGCCGGTCGTCGTGGTGCCGCAGATCTTCCTGTGCGGCCTACTCGTTCCGCACGACGCGATGCCGGGCTGGCTGCAGGGCATCGCCGACGTGCTGCCGATGACCTACGCGGTGAAGGCGCTGCAGGAGGTGGGGGCCCACGGTTCCGCGACGACGACGATGTGGACCTCGCTCGCGGTGGTCGCGGGCTTCGCGATCGCGGCGCTCGCGCTCGCGGCCGCCACCCTTCCGCGGAAGGTCGCGTGAGCGGTCCGGGCCGCAGGTCGGGCCGGCGCAGCGGCAGCCCCGATACCCGGGCCGAAATCCTCGGCGCGGCGCGGGCCGCGTTCGCCCGCGGCGGCCTGGCCGGCACGACGGTGCGCTCGATCGCGGAGGCAGCGGGCGTCGATTCGGCGCTGGTGCACCACTACTTCGGCACCAAGCAGCAGCTCTACCTCGCCGCGCTGGCGATCCCCGTCGACCCGGAGTTCGTGCGGGCGCCGCTCCGGGACGCCCCTCTCGACGACGCCGCGCGCGCCCTGCTCCGCGCGCTCCTGACGATGTGGGACGGGCCGCTGCGCGATGTGGGCGTCGCGGTGATCCGCACCAACCTCGGCAACGACGGCGACCCCGCGATCGTCCGCGGCTTCCTGCTGGAGATCGCGCTGGGCGAGCTGATCGACCGCATGGACGCGGGCCCGGGCGACGGGGTGCTCCGCGCGAATCTCATGGTGGGCCAGGTCTTCGGGCTGCTCGTCGCGCGCTACGTCGTCGGCTTCGAGCCCCTGGCCTCGCTCACCGTCGACGAGCTCGTCGTCCTCGCCGCTCCCCCGCTCCAGCAGGTCATCACGGGCCCCCTACCCCGCAATTGAACGACGTTCTGGAGAGTAAGACCGCAGTTCAGACTCTCCAGAACGTCGTTCAATCGGGTCAGGCTGTGGTGGTGGCCCAGGTGCGGAGGGCGGGCAGGGGTGCGGTCACTGCCTCGAGTTGCCTCGCCACGGCCGACGGGGCCGTGCCGCCGCGGGCGTCGCGGGAGGAGACGGAGCCACGCACCGTCAGCACCTCGCGGACCTGCGGGGTGAGCGCCGGGTGGATCGCGGCGAACTCCTCATCGGTGAGGCCGTCGAGGCCGACGCCGCGGGTCTCCGCGGCGCGGACGCACTCGCCGGCCGCCTCGTGCGCGACGCGGAAGGGCACGCCCTGCCGCACCATCCACTCGGCCACGTCGGTCGCGAGAGTGAAGCCGGCCGGGGCCAGCGCGCCCATGCGCTCCGGGTGGAAGGTCAGGGTGGCGGTGAGCCCGGCAACGGCCGGCAGCAGCAGCCGCAGCTGCTCGACCGAGTCGAAGACCGGCTCCTTGTCCTCCTGCAGGTCGCGGTTGTACGCGAGCGGCTGCGCCTTGAGCGTCGCCAGCAGGCCCGACAGGTTGCCGATGAGCCGGCCGGCCTTGCCGCGGGAGAGCTCCGCGACGTCGGGGTTCTTCTTCTGCGGCATGATCGAGCTGCCCGTGGACCACGCGTCGGCGAGGGTCACGTAGCCGAACTCGGCCGTGCTCCACAGGATCACGTCCTCCGACCAGCGCGAGAGGTCGACGGCGATCTGCGCGAAGACGTACGCGGCCTCGGCCGCGAAGTCGCGCGACGCCGTGGCGTCGAGGCTGTTGTCCGCCGCGGAGTCGAAACCGAGATCGGCCGCGATCGCGTCGGGGTCGAGCCCCAGCGACGATCCCGCCAGCGCGCCGGAACCGTACGGCGAGATCGCGATCCGCTTGTCCAGGTCCTGCAGCCGCTGCACGTCCCGCAGCAGCGGGTGCGTGTACGCCAGCAGGTGGTGCGAGAGCAGGATCGGCTGCGCCGCCTGCAGATGCGTCTTTCCCGGCAGGATCACGTCGGGGTTCGCCTGCGCCTGCGCGACGAAGGCGTCCACCACGTCGAGCACGCCGACAGCGACGAGGCGCACCGCGTCGCGCAGCCACATCCGGAACAGCGTGGCCACCTGGTCGTTCCGCGACCGGCCCGCCCGCAGGCGGCCGCCGACCTCGGGGCCCGCCCGCTCGATGAGCCCGCGTTCCAGCGCGCCGTGCACGTCCTCGTCGGACTCGGCCGGCTGGAAGGCGCCCGAGGCCACGTCGTCGCCGAGGCGGGTGAGCGCCGCGAGCATCGCCTCGAGGTCCGCGTCGGACAGCAGGCCGGCGCGGTTGAGAACGCGGGCGTGCGCCTTCGACGCGCGCACGTCGTACGGGGCCAGCGCCCAGTCGAAGTGCGTGGACTTGCTCAGCGCGGCCATCGCCTCGGCCGGGCCGGACGCGAACCGACCGCCCCAGAGGCTGCCCTCGTTGGTGCCGTGCTTCTCGGCGTTCTCGCTCAACGGATCTCCTAGTCGGTGCCGAGGTCGAACGCGGCGTGGTTGCCGACCTCGTCGAGGGCGGACGGGGTCTTCTCGCCGCCCGCGACGATGGCGTCGGCGCCGCCCTGCTCGAGCTCGCCGACCAGCGCGGCGGTCTCGCCCGCGACGATGCCCTGGACCGCGTACTGCTCGAGCCGCGACCGCGAGTCCGCGATGTCGAGGTTGCGCATGGTGAGCTGGCCGATGCGCTCGTCGGGCCCGAAGGCGGCGTCGCCGACGCGCTCCATCGAGAGCTTCTCGGGGTGGTACGAGAGGTTGGGGCCGGTGGTGTCGATGATCGAGTAGTCGTCGCCGCGGCGCAGGCGCAGCGTGACGGAGCCGGTGACGGCGGACGCGACCCAGCGGATGATGGCCTCGCGCTGCATGAGCGACTGCGGGTCCAGCCAGCGGCCCTCGTACATCAGGCGGCCCAGGCGGCGACCCTCGTTGTGGTACGTGGCGATGGTGTCCTCGTTGTGGATCGCGTTCACCAGGCGCTCGTAGGTGGCGTGCAGCAGCGCCATGCCGGGCGCCTCGTAGATGCCGCGCGACTTGGCCTCGATGATGCGGTTCTCGATCTGGTCGGAGATGCCCAGGCCGTGGCGGCCGCCGATGCGGTTGGCCTCGCGGACCAGCTCGACCGGGTCGGAGTACTCGACGCCGTTGATCGCGACCGGGACGCCGGCCTCGAAGGTGACGGTGACGTCCTCGGTCGTGATCTCGACGGACTCGTCCCACGGGGCGACGCCCATGATCGGGTCGACGATGACGACGCCGGTGTTGAGGTACTCCAGGTCCTTGGCCTCGTGCGTGGCGCCCCAGATGTTGGCGTCGGTGGAGTAGGCCTTCTCGGTGGAGTCGCGGTACGGGAAGCCGTGCGCGACGAGCCACTCGCTCATCTCCTTGCGGCCGCCGAGCTCGGTGACGAACTGCGAGTCCAGCCACGGCTTGTAGATGCGCAGCGCCGGGTTGGCCATGAGGCCGTAGCGGTAGAACCGCTCGATGTCGTTGCCCTTGTAGGTGGAGCCGTCGCCCCAGATGTCGACGCCGTCCTCCTTCATGGCCCGCACCAGCATGGTGCCGGTCACGACGCGGCCGATCGGGGTGGTGTTGAAGTAGGTCTTGCCGCCCGAGCGGATGTGGAAGGCGCCGGTCTGCAGGGCGGCGATGCCCTCCTGCACCAGCAGCGGCTGCACGTCGACGAGGCGCGCGATCTCGGCGCCGTACTCCTTGGCGCGGTCCGGCACCGCGTCGATGTCGGGCTCATCGGGCTGGCCGATGTTGGCGGTGTAGGTGCAGGGCACGGCGCCCTTGTCGCGCATCCAGGCGACGGCCACGGAGGTGTCGAGGCCGCCGGAGAAGGCGATGCCGACGCGCTCGCCGATGGGCAGGGTGGAGAGGACCTTGGACATGGTCGATAAGCCTATCTGGTGGTGAGTGTGCGGATTCAGGCGAGCGCCACGAGGCGCTCGGCGAGGTCCTTGCCGGTCAGGGGCTCGCGCGCGACGACGAGGACGGTGTCGTCACCGGCGACGGTGCCGACCACCTCGGGCAGCGACGAGCGGTCGAGGGCGCTGGCGAGGAAGTTCGCCGCGCCCGGCGGGGTGCGCAGGACGCAGATGTTGCCGCTGTGGTCGGTGGAGACGAGCAACTCGCCCAGCAGGCGGGAGAGCCGCTCGGTGCCGCCGGAGACGCCGCGCACGGGCGAGCCGTCCTCCGGCACCACGTACACGCCGGTGCCGCCGTCGGCGCCGCGCAGCTTCACCGCCCCCAGCTCGTCGAGGTCGCGCGAGATGGTGGCCTGCGTGGCCTCGTAGCCGCCGCGCACGAGCAGCGCCTGCAGCTCGGCCTGGCTGCGCACCTGATGGTTCGCCAGGATCTCGACGATGGCCGCCTGCCGCCCGGCGCGGGTGGCGAGCGGCTGGTCGGTCATCGCGTGCCCCCGGTCACGAGCGCTCCAGCAGCCAGGTGAGCAGCGCCTTCTGGGCGTGCAGGCGGTTCTCGGCCTCGTCGAACACGGCGGACTGCGGCCCGTCGATCACCTCGTCGGTGATCTCGTCGCCGCGGTGCGCTGGCAGGCAGTGCAGCACGATCGCGTCGGGGTCGGCGTGGGCGAGCAGCTCCGCGTTGATCTGGTACGGGCGGAACGGCGCGTTGCGGTCCACGCCGTCGTCCTCCTGGCCCATCGACACCCAGGTGTCGGTGACCACCACGTCGACGCCCGCCACCGCGAGGACGGGATCGGAGATGACGCTGACCTCGGCGCCGGTCTCCTTGCCCCGGGCCCGGGCCGCCTCCACGAACTTCTCGTCCGGCTGGAAGCCCGACGGTGCGCTGATGGTCACATCGATCCCGGCGGTCACGCAGCCGAGCATGTAGCTGTGCGCCATGTTGTTCGCGCCGTCGCCGAGGTAGGTGAGCTTGAGGCCGGCGACGGAGCCGGTGCCCTCGGCGCCCTTGCGCTCGGCGATGGTCTGCAGGTCCGCGAGGATCTGGCAGGGGTGGAAGTCGTCGGAGAGGGCGTTGACGACGGGCACCGTCGAGTAGCGCGCCAGCTCCTCGAGGCCCTCCTGCGAATACGTCCGCCAGACGATGGCGTCCACGAACCGCGACAGCACACGGGCCGTGTCGGCGAGCGACTCGTCGCGGCCCATCTGGGTCGACTTGGTGTCCACGACGACGGCGTGCCCGCCGAGCTGCGCGATGCCGACGTCGAAGCTGAACCGGGTGCGCGTGGAGTTCTTGTCGAACAGCACCGCCACGCCCTTCGGCCCCTCGAGCGGGCGCCGCGAGAACGGCGCCGCCTTCAGCTCCGCGGCGAGCGCGAGGACTTCGCGCTGCTCGGCCGGGCTGAGGTCGTCGTCGCGGAGGAAGTGGCGGGTCATGGGGTCTCCTGGGCTGAATCGAGCAGGGCGGGAAGCGCGGTGAGGAAGCGGTCGGCCTGCTCGTCGGTGAGGACGAGGGGCGGGGCCAGGCGGACCACGTCGGGCTGGGCGGCGTTGAGCAGGAATCCGGCGTCGCGGGCGCCGGTCTCGATCGCCTTGGCGACCGGCTGCGCGAGAGTGATCCCGAGGAGCAGGCCGGAGCCGCGGACGCCGGTGACGAGCGGGTGGCCGTACCCCTCGACGGTGGCCGCGATGTGCTTGCCGAGCGCGTCGGCGCGCTCGGCGAGGCCCTCGGCCTCGATCACGTCGAGGACGGCGTTCGCGGCGGCCGCGGCGACGGGGTTGCCGCCGAAGGTGGTGCCGTGCTGGCCCGGGGTCAGCAGCTCTCCGGCGGCGCCGACGGCCACCGTCGCGCCGATGGGCAGGCCGCCGCCGAGCCCCTTGGCGAGGGTGAAGACGTCCGGGGTCACGCCGGCCCGCTGGTAGGCGAAGAGCGTTCCGGTGCGGGCGATCCCGGTCTGCACCTCGTCGAAGACGAGGAGAGCGCCGGCCTCGGTCGCGGCGGCGCGGGCCTCCGCGAGGTAGCCCGCGGGCGCGACGACGACGCCGCCCTCCCCCATGATCGGCTCGAGGAAGATCGCTGCCGCACCCTCGGCGGCGGCGCGCAGGGAGGCCGCGTCGCCGTACGGCACGTGGGTGACCGACTCGATGAGCGGCGCGAAGGGCTCCCGCTTGGCGGGCTGGCCGGTCAGCGCCAGCGAGCCCATGGTGCGGCCGTGGAAGGCGCCCTCGGCGGCGACCATCGCGGTGCGGCCGGTGCGCCGGCCGATCTTGATGGCGGCCTCGTTGGCCTCGGCGCCCGAGTTGCTGAAGAAGACCCGGGTGCCGGGCACGCCGACGGCCTCGGTGAGCCGCTCGGCGAGGCGCACGACGGGCTCGCTGATGTACAGGTTGGAGACGTGCCCCAGCGTCGAGACCTGCTGCGTCACGGCCTCGACGATCTTCGGGTGGGCGTGGCCGAGGGCGTTGACGGCGATGCCGCCGAGCAGGTCGACGTACTCCTTGCCGTCGGCGTCGGTCACGGTCGCGCCGCGGCCGGACACCAGCGCGATGGGCGGGGTTCCGTAGGTGTCCATCACCGCGGCGTTCCACCGCGACTGCATTGCTTCGTTGCTCATGTGTGTCAAATCCAGGTCTCTGAAGGAGGTTTCGGCGGGGTCACCATCGTTCCGATGCCCTTGCTCGTGAACAGCTCGAGAAGCACGGAGTGCGGCACCCGCCCGTCGATGACGTGCGCGGTGGGGACGCCCCCGTGCACGGCTCGCAGGCACGCCTCCATCTTGGGGACCATGCCGGAGTCGAGGCTGGGCAATAGCGCGGTCAGCGCGTCGGTGTCGATCTCCGAGGTCAGGGACGAGCGGTCGGGCCAATTCGTGTACAGGCCCTCGACATCCGTGAGCACCACCAGCTTCTCGGCGCCGAGGGCCTCGGCCAGCGCCGCGGCCGCGGTGTCGGCGTTGATGTTGTGCACCACCCCGTCCGCGTCCGGCGCGATCGTCGAGATCACGGGAATGCGGCCGGCGGCGATGAGATCGTTGACCGCCTCCGGGTTCACCGCGGTCACGTCGCCGACGAGCCCGATGTCGGTCGGCGCACCGTCGACCACGACCTGCCGCCGCGTCGCGGTGAACAGGTGCGCGTCCTCGCCGGACATGCCGACGGCGAAGGGCCCGTACGAGTTGATCAGGCCGACCAACTCGCGCCCGACCTGACCGAAGAGCACCATCCGCACGACGTCCATCACCTCGGGCGTGGTCACCCGGAAGCCGCCGCGGAACTCGCCCTCCATGCCGAGCCGCTTGAGCATGGCGTTGATCTGCGGGCCGCCGCCGTGCACCACGACGGGGTGCAGGCCACACGTCCGCAGGAAGACCATGTCCTGCGCGAAGGAGCGCTTGAGCTCGTCGTCGATCATGGCGTTGCCGCCGTACTTCACCACCACGGTCTTGCCGTGGAAGTCCAGCAGCCAGGGCAGCGCCTCGGCGAGCACGCCCGCCTTGTCGAGCGGCGTGAGATCGGGTGCGCTCATGAGGAGTACGCCGAGTTCTCTTCGACGTAGGCGTGCGAGAGGTCCGTGGTGCGGATCGTCGCGGTGCCCCGCCCGAGGCCCAGGTCGACGGTGACGTCGATCTCCGGCCCGGAGAGGTCCACGTCGCGCGCACCCGGTACGCCGCAGCCGTTCTCGGCGATGGGCTGCCCGTTGAACGAGACCGTCAGTTTGTCGTGCACCAGCTCGATGGGCGCGATGCCGATCGCGGCCATGACGCGGCCCCAGTTGGGGTCGCTGCCGAACAGCGCGGTCTTGACCAGGCTGTCGCGGGCGATGGCGCGGGCGCCGATGAGCGCCTCCTCCTCCGAGGCGGCGCCGGTCACGGTGATGAGGATCCGCTTGGTGACGCCCTCGGCGTCGCCCTGCAGCTGGGCGGCGAGGTCGTCGCAGACCTCGCGCACGGCGGCGTTGAGTTCCTCCTGCGTGCAGGTCTTCTCGCTCGCGCCGCTGCTGAGCAGGAGCACGGTGTCGTTGGTCGAGGTGGAGCCGTCGACGTCGAGCCGGTCGAAGGTGTAGCTCGTGGCGTACCGCAGGGCCTCGTCGAGCTGCTCCGGGGTGGCGTGCACGTCCGTGGTGAGCACGACGAGCATCGTCGCGAGCGAGGGTGCCATCATGCCGGCGCCCTTGGCCATGCCGCCCACGTTCCAGCCGCCGGAGTGGTGCAGGGCGGTCTCCTTGGGCACGGTGTCGGTGGTCATGATGGCGTGCGCGGCGTCGGTGCCGCCGGTGAGGCCGCCGCCCATCTCGTGCACGATCTCGGTGACGCCGGCGAGCAGCTTGTCCATCGGCAGGCGGTCGCCGATGAGGCCGGTCGAGCACACGGCGACCTCACCGGCACCGGTCTCGGTCCCCCAGTGGCTCAGCGTCTCCGCGACCTTCTCGGCCGTGGCGTGGGTGTCCCGGAAGCCGCCGGGGCCGGTGCAGGCGTTGGCGCCGCCCGAGTTGAGGATCACCGCGCGCAGGTGTCCGTCCTTGATCACCTGCTCGCTCCAGAGCACCGGCGCGGCCCTAACCTTGTTGCGGGTGAACACGGCCGCCGCCGCGTAGTGCGGTCCCTCGTTGAAGACCAGGGCCAGATCCGGCTTGCCGGAGGCCTTGATCCCCGCCGCGATACCCGCGGCCTTGAAGCCCAGCGGCGCCGTGACGCCCTGGTTCCGAACGAGTTTGAAGCTCGCTGTGTTGGACGTGTTCGCTTCGCTCACGGTGCGACTCCTACGGTGGACAGGCCGGCGGTCTCGGGGAAGCCGAGCGCGAGGTTCATGGACTGGACGGCGGCGCCGCCGGTCCCCTTGGTCAGGTTGTCGATCGCCGCGGTGGCGATGAGGCGCCCGGCGCGCTCGTCGACGGCCACCTGCACCTGCACGGCGTTGCTGCCGACCACCGACTTGGTCTGCGGCTGCAGGCCTTCGGGGAGCAGGTGCACGAAGGGCTCGTCGGCGTACGCCTGCGCATAGACCTCCCGGGCCTGCGCAGCGGTCACCGTCGTCGGGGCGGAGACGGTGGCGAGGATGCCCCGGGCCATGGGCACGAGGATCGGCGTGAACGACACCGTCACCGGCGAATTCGCGGCCGCCGAGAGGTTCTGGGTGATCTCCGGGGTGTGCCGGTGGGTGGTCACGCCGTAGGCCCGCGCGGAGCCGATGGCCTCGGAGGCGAGCAGGTCGGTCCGAAGGGACTTCCCGGCGCCGGACGTACCGCTCACGGCGACGACGGTGACCTCGGGCGCGACGATGCCGGCCGCGACGGCGGGCAGGAAGGCGAGGGTCGACACCGTCGGGTAGCAGCCCGGGACGGCGATCCGGGACGCGCCGGCGAGCACGTCGCGGTTGCCCGGGAGCTCCGGCAGGCCGTAGGGCCAGGTGCCGGCGTGGGCGCTGCCGTAGTAGTGCTCCCACTCGGCGGCGTCCTTGAGCCGGTAGTCGGCGCCGCAGTCGATGATGAGGGTCGACGGGGGCAGCGCTTCGGCGATCTCGGCGGACTTGCCGTGCGGCAGGCCGAGGAAGACGACATCGTGGCCGCGCAGCGTGTCCGGGGTGGTCTCCTGCAGGACCCGGTCCGCCAGCGGCAGCAGGTGGGGGTGGTGCTCGAAGAGCGTGCTGCCGGCGTTGCCGCCGGCGGTGAGCGCGCCGATCGTCAGCTCGCCGGAGAGGTACTGCGGGTGGCCGAGCAGCAGCCGGAGGATCTCGCCCCCGGCGTAGCCACTGGCGCCCGCGATCGCCACGGAAACAGTCATGCGATGATTATGCACCATCATGCAAGCCTATTCACACGGTGCCCGGGAAATCCGCGCCACGAACACCCACAGGTTCCGCCCAGCCGCTCATCAGGAGCCGTGGGCACCCTGGGTAGCAGTAACGAACCGATCCCGGCACCCGAAAGACCTCATATGCGCAACGAACTTCCGACCTCGAACCCCGACGCCCTGACGCAGCCGCTGTCGCTGCCTCGCCGCGACCGCGGCGTGCGGGGCACCGTCAACCGCGTCCTCGACGGCTTCGCGCCGCGGGTGGAGAACCGCGCCATGCTGGTGAAGATGGGCCGCGGCCGCCCCAGCCTGGTGGGCGATCACCGGCGCGGCAACCACATCACGCAGGCCTTCCACCTGGGCTGACACGCCCCACCAGGTCAGGCGAAGCGCGCGAGCCGCGCCGCGGCGGCGTCGGTCCCGCCCATGCGCGCGATGGTCCGCCGCTCGTCGTCGAGCTGCTCGCCGTAGGTGCGGGCGTACGACGCGCGCACGAGCCGCCGCGCCTCGCCGAGCGCGGGGTGCGGGCCCGCGAGCAGTCGTTCGACGGCGTCGGCGACCTCGGCCTCCAGCTCCTCGCCGGGGACGGCCCGATCGATCAGGTCCCACGCGGCGGCGGTCGGCGCATCGATCCGCTCGCCGTGCAGGAGCATCCGCAGCGCGCGCCGCATCCCGACGGCCTTCGGCAGGAGTGCCGAGACGCCGCAGTCCGGGCTCAGGCCGACGCCCGCGTATGCGGTGGAGAAGTGCGCGGACTCGGTCGCGATCGCGACGTCGGCCGCGAGCACGAGGCCGAGGCCGCCGCCGGCGACGGGGCCCTGGATCGCCGCGACCACCGGCACCGCGAGACCGTTCAGGCCATCGAGCGCGTGATGGATCGTGCCCGCGAGTCGGTCGAGCATCGCGCCGCGATCGTCGGCCACGACCATCGCCTTGACGTCGCCGCCAGCGCAGAAGAACCGCCCCTCGGCGCGCAGCACGACGACACGCACGTCGTCGCTCGCGGCGATGGACTCCACGATCCCGACGAGCGCGTCGGCCAGGGGCTGGTGCAGCGCGTTCGCGGCGTTCGGCCGCTGCAGAGTGATCGTGGCGACGCCCCGCTCGTCGACGCCGAAGCCCAGTCCCGCGTCGTCCGCCGCCGCGCCGCTGCCGATGTCATCCGCCACTGGATCCTTCTTCCGCCGTGAGAACCGTTCGCGCCCAGATTCTCACAGCGCCGATGGGGCCGGCCGCTCGCGTGCGAGAGTTCGTGCATGACCCACGAAGACTCCGGTGTCCGCGTCACCGTCGACGGCGCCGTCGCCACTCTCACCCTCGACCGGCCCGAGATCCGAAACGCGCAGGACCCCGTCCTGTGGGCGGCGATGGCGGAGGCGATCCGTTCCTTCGGCGACGACGTCCGCGTGGTCGTCGTGCGCGGCGCGGGCGGGACCTTCTCCGCCGGCCTGAACCTGCGCCTGCTCGACCCGGCGCGCACCGGCGAGCCCGGCAACCTGGTGGACGTCGTCGCCCTGTCCGACGAGGGCGCCCGGCACGCGATCGGCGTCTTCCAGGAGCCCTTCGCGCTCCTCGCCGACGGCCCTTTCCTCACGGTCGCCGTCGTGGAGGGCCACGCGATCGGCGCGGGCTTCCAGCTGGCACTCGCCTGCGACCTGCGCCTCGCCGCCGACACCGCGCGGTTCTGCATGAAGGAGCCCGCGCTCGGCCTGGTGCCCGACCTGGCCGGGACGAAGCCGCTGGTCGAGGCCGTGGGGTACGCGCGGGCCCTGGAGATCTGCGCGACCGCGCGCACCGTCGAGGCCGACGAGGCCCTGGCCCTCGGCCTCGTCCAGCAGTGCGTGCCCGCGGCGGAGGTCGACGACGCCCTCGCCGCGCTCGTCGGAGCGCTCACGGCGCACGACGCCGTCGCCGTCCGGGAGACTCGGGAGCTGCTGCGGGCGGCGCCCGGGCGGAACGCGCGCGAGCAGCGGCTGGCGGAGCGGACCGCACAGGTCCCGCTCCTGCGGCGCGCGGTGCAGCGGCTGGGTTAAGCCAGGTCGCGGAAGCCCACGGTGTGCCGGAACTCGCCCCGCGGTAGGCACGCGGAGCCGACCTGCACGCGGGCCTGTTCGATGACGGGCGTGACCGGGTCGAGCACCGAGAGGTACTGGCGGTGCTCGGCGAGCGATTCGACGGCCCGCTCGGTGTAGCCGGTGACGTCGACGATGTACTGCGGCTCCGGGGCGGTCTGGTAGGCGGTGACGCCCGCGGCCGCGGCCGCCTCGGCGACCGCGCGGGTGAACTCCATGTGATCGCTCTGGTTCGGTGCGCCGGGCGCCCACTCGGGCCCGCCCCACAGCGTGAGCACGATGTCGGGCTCGTACCGGGCGATGGACTTGCGGATCGACTCCCGCAGTTCGGGCGTGTTGGTGACCTGCGAGTCCGGGTAGCCCCAGAACCTGACCTCGTCGACACCGACGACGGCGGCGGACCGCCGTTGCTCCTCCTCGCGCACGGGCCCCGCGGTGCCGGGCGACATGCCCTCGATCCCGGCCTCACCGGACGTCGCGAGACCGTAGGCCACCGTCCTGCCCTGGGAGGTCCAGCGGGCGACGGCCGCCGCCATCCCGTACTCGGGGTCGTCCGGGTGCGCCACCAGGACGAGCGCCGTGGTCCAGTCCTCGGGGAAGATCTGCGGCTCGCTCACGGAGTCCACGCTAGAGGCCGGGACGGGTCAGCGCAGCAACTCGACCGACACGCCGTCGGCGAACCGGTAGGGCTGCGCTGCGATCACCCCCGACAGCACCCGGCGCAGCCGCGAGATCTCCGCGCGCACGGTGACCACCCGGCCGGGATCGCCGAACAGCGCGTCGGCGAGCTGCGCGGCGGAGTGCCCGGCACCGTCGGCGAGGAGCGCGAGGATCTGCGCGTGCCGGGGCGAGGGCTGGTACCGCCACGATCCCCCGCCTCCCGCGACCGCGACCTCCGGTGCACGGCCGGGCCGCAGGTCCAGGGTCACCCGGGTGACGGTGCCCGGACCGTCGCCCGGGTCCGGTTGCAGCAGCCAGCCGCCGGGCAGCGGGTCGACGGTGCACAGCCCCAGCTCGGGGAGCCGGACCGACGGCCCGGTCAGGTCGGCGGGCAGCGCGATGCGCGAGCGCGCCGGCAGGTCGCCGACGGCGGCGACCCAGCCGTTGACGTCGACGGCGAGACCCGGGCGGCCGAGGCCCGCGAGCATCGGTGCGGCCACGGACCGCAGGCGCTCGAGCCCGGCGAGGTGCACCTCGCGCAGCCGGGCCTCGGCGAGCTTGGCCACGGTGGAGACCAGCGCCAGCGTCGTCGGATGCACCGTCGCGGCCGGACCGGAGACGTCGACCACGCCCAGGATGTGGCCCGTGTGCACGTCGCGGATCGGCGCGCCGGCGCAGGTCCACGCGTGGTGGCTGCGGGCGAAGTGCTCCGCGGAGAAGATCTGCACGGGCGTGCGGGAGGCGATCGCCGTGCCGATGGCGTTGGTCCCCACCTGGTCCTCGGCCCAGCCCGCGCCCTCGACGAAGCCCAGCCGATCGGCGTGCGAGAGCACCCGCGTCGAACCGGAGCGCCACAGCACCCGCCCGAACCGGTCGGCGACCACGAGGATGTTGTCGCCGTCGGCGGTGAGCGGGGCGAGGCCCGCGGTGAGCTCCTCGAGCACGGGGCCGAGCCCCGATTCCTGTCGGCCCAGCTCGACGTCCATCCAGCCGAGCGCCGGCCCGGCGTCGGCGTCGGGCGCGAGCCCGGCGGCGCGCACCCGCTCCCAGGAGTCGCCGATCACGCCGCGCGGCCGGGCCGGCGGGCGCGAGCCGCTCATGGTCGCGTCGTACACCTCGGACAGCAGGCGCGCGTAGCGCCGGGGGTCCTCGCCCGCCGACATCGCCGGTTCGCTCACGCTCGTCCCCTTCCGCGCCCGGATCAGCGGTAGACCAGGCCGCCGTCGATGAGCACGGCCTGCCCCGTCATGTAGTCGGAGTCGGGCGAGGCGAGGTGGGAGACGAACGCGGCGACGTCCTCGGGTGTCTGCGCCCGGCCGAGGGCGATGCCGCCGACGAACTGGTCGTACGTCGCGCCGACCTCGGCGCCGGTCAGGTCGGCGAAGCGGCGGTCGATCTCGACCCACATGTCCGTGCCCACCACGCCGGGACAGTAGGCGTTGACGGTGATGCCGTGCGTCGCGTACTCCTTCGCGGCGGCCTGCGTGAAGCCGCGGACCGCGAACTTGGTGGCGCTGTAGGCGCCGAGCATGGCGAAGCCCTCGTGCCCGGCGATCGAGGCGGCGTTGACGATCTTGCCGCGCACGCCGCGCTCGATGAACGATTCCGCGGCCGCCTGGATGCCCCAGAGCACACCGTCGACGTTGACCGAGAACAGCCGCCGCAGCTCCTCGGGGGTGACGTCCGCGACGGGCCCGACGAGTGCCACGCCGGCGTTGTTGATCATCACGTCGAGCCCGCCCAGCGTTTCGACGGTCGCGGCGACGACGCCGAACACCGCGTCGCGGTCGGCGACGTCGGCCGTGAGCGCGACGGCGCGGCGGCCCGTCGACCGGATCTCCTCCGCGACGGCCTCGACGCCGTCGACGGTGAGGTCGACCAGGGCCAGGTCGAAGCCGTCCGCGGCGAGCCGCCGCGCGATGCCCGCGCCGATCCCTCGTCCCGCTCCCGTCACCAGCGCGATGCGCTCCATCGTGTGTCCCTTCGTCGACGTGGTCGGACTCCGGTCTATGTGCCCCGGGACACACACGGCAAAGGTTGCGCGGGGTTGCGGCCCTGCGACGGGCTCAGCGCAGGGTCTCGAGCACCACCGCGTCGGCGAAGCGGTAGGGCTGGGCGGCGATCAGCCCGGACAGCACCCGGCGCAGCCGCGAGATCTCCGCGCGCACCGTGACCACGCGTGCGGGGTCGCCGAACAACGACGCCGCGACCTGTGCGGCGGTGTGCCCGCGACCGTCGGCCAACAGCTCGAGGATTTGGGCGTGCCGCGGCGTCAGCTGGTGCCGCCACTCCCCCGTCGCCCCGGCGACGGTGACCGACGGGGACTTCCCGGACCGCAGGTCGAGCGTCACCCGGGTGGCGCCGTCGCGGGGCTCGTCGGCGACGGGCCGCAGCAGCCACCCGCCGGGCAGGGGTTCGACGGTGCACTGCCCCAGCTCCGGCAGCCACAGGTGCGCCGAGTCCACGGCGCTCGGGAGGGTGACCCGGGTGCAGGGCGCGAGTTGTCCGACGGCGGCGACCCAGCCGTGGGAGTCGACGACCAGGCCCGGGCCGGCGAGGCCCGCGAGCAGCGGGGCGGCGACGGTGCGCAGCTGGTCGAGTCCGGCCAGGTGGGACTCGCGCAGCGTCGCCTCGGCGAGGCCGGCCACGGCCGCGACCAGCGCGAGCGTCGTGGGATGCACCGTCGACACCGGACCGCTGACGTCGACGACGCCGAGCACGCGACCCGTGCGACGGTCGCGGATCGGTGCGGCCGAACAGGTCCAGGGGTGCTGGTTGCGGGCGAAGTGCTCGGCGGAGAAGGTCTGCACGGCGGCGCGCGAGGCCAGCGCGGTGCCGATGGCGTTGGTGCCCACGTCGCTCTCCGACCAGGCAGCGCCCTCGACGAAACCTAGCCGGTCGGCCTCGCGGAGCACCCGCGTCGACCCGCTGCGCCACAGCAGCCGGCCGTCGGCGTCGGAGACGACCATGATGCTCGATCCGGCGTCGGTGATCGGCGCGAGGCCCGCCGTGAAGTCGTCGATGAGGCCCGCGAGCCCGGACTCGCGGCGCAGCCGGGACAGGTCGGCGGAGTGGATCGCGGGGCCGGCGCCGGAATCGGGGCGCAGGCCTGCGGCGATGACGCGTTCCCAGGAGTCGCCGATCACCTCGCGCGGACGCGCGGGCGGCCGCTCCCCGGCCATCGTCGCGTCGTACACCTCGGCCAGCAGGCGCGCGTAGGTCCGGGGGTCCTCTCCGTGCGCCACCGCCGGCTCCACTGCGTGTGCCACCCCTCGATTCTGCATCGCCGCCCGTCGCGGCAGGGGCGATCGCCGAGAACGGTGCAACGGGACGCAACCCTTGTAACCCCCGTCACACGAGGCGTGTGATTCACACCACAGCACCACACCGAACGTGAAGGAGCACCACATGACCGCGATCGCGGAATCGGCACAGGACGTCGCCACCGGCCCCCAGGACCGGGTCGACGCCTGGCTCGCGAAGTTCGAGGCGGCGCTCGCCGCCCGTGACGTCGCCGCGGCGGCGGACCTGTTCGAGCCCTGCGGCTTCTGGCGCGACCTGGTGTCGTTCACCTGGAACCTGAACACCAGCGAGGGCCGCGACCAGATCGCGGCGATGCTCACCGAGCGCCTGGACGGGACGGCGCCCAGCGCCTTCGCGACCACCGACCCCGCGTCAGGCGACGACGTGGCCGAGGCGTTCATCGGCTTCGAGACCGGGGTCGGCCGCGGCAAGGGCCACGTCCGGATCCGGCGGGACGAGGACGGCGTCGACCGCGCCTGGACGCTGCTCACCACACTGCGCGAGCTGAAGGGCCACGAGGAGTCATTCGGCACCCGCCGCCCGATGGGCGCGGTGCACGGCGCCCACGTCGAGGCCCCGACCTGGGCCGAGCGGCGCGAGCGGGAGGAGGCCGAGCTGGGCCGCTCGGTCCAGCCCGACACCCTCGTCATCGGCGGCGGCCAGGGCGGCATCGCCCTCGGCGCCCGCCTGCGGCAGCTCGGCGTGCCCGCGCTCGTCGTCGACAAGTACGACCGCCCCGGCGACCAGTGGCGCGGCCGGTACAAGTCGCTGTGCCTGCACGACCCCGTCTGGTACGACCACCTGCCGTACCTGCCGTTCCCCGCCAACTGGCCCGTCTTCGCGCCGAAGGACAAGATCGGCGACTGGCTGGAGATGTACACCCGCGTCATGGAGGTGCCGTACTGGTCGCGCACCGAGGCTCTGTCCGCGTCGTACGACGAGGCGAAGGGCGAGTGGACCGTCGAGGTGAACAAGGACGGCGAGCGCCTGACCCTGCACCCGAAGCAGCTGGTGCTCGCGACGGGCATGTCCGGCAAGCCGAACATCCCCGACTTCGAGGGGATGGACGTCTTCCAGGGCGAGCAGCACCACTCCAGCAAGCACCCCGGCCCGGACGCGTACGCCGGGAAGAAGGTCGTCGTGATCGGCGCCAACAACTCGGCGCTCGACATCAGCAAGGCGCTCATCGAGGCCGGGGCCGAGGTGACCATGGTGCAGCGCAGCTCCACCCACATCATCAAGTCCGAGTCGCTCATGGAGCACGGCCTGGGCGACCTGTACAGCGAGCGCGCCCTGGCCAACGGCGTGACCACCGACAAGGCCGACATGATCTTCGCCTCGCTGCCCTACAAGATCATGAACGAGTTCCAGAAGCCGATCTACGACAAGGTCCGCGAGATCGACGCCGACTTCTACAAGGGCCTCGAGGACGCGGGCTACGAGCTCGACTTCGGCGACGACGACTCGGGCCTGTTCATGAAGTACCTGCGCCGCGGCTCGGGCTACTACATCGACGTCGGCGCCGCAGGGCTCATCATCGACGGCTCGATCAAGCTGGCCAAGGGCGGCGTGGACCACCTGACGGAGGACGCCGTCGTGCTCAAGGACGGCACGGTGCTGCCCGCCGACCTGGTGGTCTACGCGACCGGCTACGGCTCGATGAACGGCTGGGCAGCCGATCTGATGGGCCAGGAGACCGCCGATACGTTGGGCAAGTGCTGGGGCCTCGGCTCCGCGACCACCAAGGACCCCGGCCCCTGGGAGGGCGAGCAGCGCAACATGTGGAAGCCCACGCAGGTGCCCGGCCTGTGGATGATGGGCGGCAACCTGCACCAGTCGCGGCACTACTCGCTGTACCTGGCGCTGCAGCTCAAGGCCCGCTACGAGGGCATCGACACCCCCGTCTACCAGCTGGCCGAGGTGCACCACACCAGCTAGGCGGGCCCACCGACTCCGGCCCCGGCGGCAGCACGCGATGCGCCGCCGGGGCCGGCTCCATGTCCGAGGGTCGACGGTGCGTTCAGCGCGCGTAGGCGGCGAGGAAGACGTCGACGCCGGCGGCGACGATGCGCTCCTCCTCGGCGGGCTCGGCGGTGCGCCCCGCGCCGCTCACGCCGCCGACCGCGCCGGCCGTGAGGTTGATCAGGTGCACCGCCGCGAGCTCGCCGTCGCCGATGCGCAGTCGCCCGTCCCGGTCGAGCGCGACGAGCATCTCGCCGATCGCGGCCCGGACCCGGTCCGGGCCGGCGGCGCGCCACCCGGCGAGGACGTCGGGCGCGATGTGGTCGACGTCGGCGTTGATCTGGGCGATCATCCGGAAGTGGTCGCGACTGTCGGGGTCGCGCACCGACCAGGCACGACCGAATGCGATGAGGTCCGCGCGCAGGTCCGCGACCCGGCCGAGGTACTTCTCGGCGACGGAGATCTGCCGCTCGGCCACGCGGGTCGCGCTGTCCAGCACGACGGCGCGGAACAGGTCCTCCTTGTTGCCGTACTGGTTGTAGATGGTCCGCGTCGAGACGCCGGCCTCCGCGGCGAGGCTCTGGATGCTCGCTCGGCTGTAGCCGTCGGCAGCGAAGACCCGCACCGCGCCGCGCAGCAGATCCTGTCGCTTGTCCTCACGCATGACCACACCCTTCCATAGGTACAATCATCATTGTATCTAGTGCAATGTTCGTTGTACATTGAGGTCATGGACACCACACCGCACACCGAGCTTCCCCGCATCGCCGTCATCACCGGGTCCACCCGCCCCGGGCGCCGCACCGATCAGGTCGCCGCGTGGGTGCACCGCGCCGCGACCGCGCACCTGCGGGGCCGGGCCGTCGTCGCCACCGTCGACCTGGCCGACCAGGACCTGCCGCTGCTCGACGAGCCCCTCCCCGCCGCCTTCGGCGAGTACCTGCACCCGCACACGCGTCGCTGGGCCGAGGTCATCGGGTCCTTCGACGGCTTCGTCTTCGTGGTCCCCGAGTACAACCACTCCGCTCCGGCGGCCGTGAAGAACGCGATCGACTACCTCTACGCCGAGTGGAACGACCGAGCGGCGGGCTTCGTCACCTTCGGGATCCACGGCGGCGTCCGCGCCGCCGAGCACCTCCGGCTCGTGCTCGCCGAGACGAAGACCGCCTGTGTCCGGACCACGGTGGCCCTGAACCTGTTCACGGACTTCGACCTGCCCGACATCCGGCAGGAGGGCGTGTTCGCCCCGGCCGAGTTCCACGAGCCGGCGCTGGTCCGGATGCTCGACGAGGTGCTCGCGTGGTCGGAGGCCCTGCGCCCCCTCCGCGCGACGGCGTCGTGACCGCCACCGCCGCGCGCAGCGGCGACCGGATCGACGGCCGCACCTGGCGGCTGTGCGGCGTGATCGCCGCGGGTGCCTTCGCCAGCGGGCTCGATGCGACCATCGTCAACGTGGGCCTCGCCTCGATCGGCGACGCCCTGGACACGCCCCTCTCACGCACCCAGTGGGTCGCCAGCGCCTACCTGCTCGCCCTCGCCGTCTCGCTGCCCCTGGCGGCGCGTCTCGGGAACCACTGGGGCGTCCGGCGACTCTGGCTGACCGCGCTGGCCGGCTTCACCCTCGCCTCCGTCCTGTGCGCGGCGGCACCGACCGTCGAGACGCTCATCGCGGCCCGCGTGGTGCAGGGCCTCGCCGGCGGGGTCCTCATCCCGACGGGGCAGACGATCCTGGGCCTGGCGGTGGGGCCGGAGCGGCTGGGACGCGTGATGGGCACCCTCGGCCTGGCCGTCGCCGCGGCGCCCGCGGCCGGCGGCCTCATCGGCGGCCATGTCCTCGCGGCCGCGCCCTGGCCGTGGTTGTTCCTCATCAACGTCCCGATCGGGATCGCCGCGGGGGTCCTCGGCTTCCGGATGATCCCGCGTTTCCCCACGAAGCCGCCGGCGCCGCTGCACCGGACCGGGCTCGTGCTGATCACCGTCGGGCTGCCCGTCCTGGTCTTCGCCGCCACACGGTGGGGCGAGACGGGCCGCCCCACCCCCGGCGTGCTGGCCCTCGCGGCCGTCGCGCTGCTCGCTCTGGCCTGGTTCGGCGCCGCGAGCCTCCGGACGGACCATCCCCTGCTCGACCTTCGCCTGTTCACCGACCCCGACTTCCGCGCGAGCGCCGTCGGCGCCTTCTTCGCCGGCACCCTGATCTTCGGCAGCGGGATCCTGTTCGCGCTCTACTTCCAGCTCGGGCGCGGCCAGTCGCCGCTCGACGCGGGCACGAGCCTGCTCGGCCTCGCCGGCGCGACGTGCGTGATCTCCCCGTTCACGGGGCGGTGGGTCGACCGGTTCGGCCCCGCGCCGGTGGTCCTCGTGGGATCGGCCGTCGCGACGGCCTCCGTCGCGCCGTTCGCGGCACTCCCGACCGCCGCGCCGATCTGGCTGGTCCAGGCACTGCTCGTGGTGTTCGGCGCGTCGATCAGCCTCGTCGCGACGCCCGTGACGGTGGCCGCGTACCGCGCGGCGGGCGCGGACCGGCTCCCCGGCGCCATCACGCAGGTCAACATCCTGCAGCGGATCGGCGGCTCGCTGGGCGGAGCCCTGTGCGCGGTCCTCGTCGCCTCCGCGGCGGGCGGCCCGGCGTCCGGGTTCCACCTCGCCGCGATCCCGCTCGTGCTCAGCGCGATCGGGTGCGGCGCCGCGGGCCTGCCCCTGTACCGCCGGCGCGGATCAGCGCAGGACGGCGCCCACGACCTCTGACGCCTTCGCCACCGCGGCGTCGCGGGCCGCGGAGGCCTCGTCCTCGGTCAGCGTGCGGTCGCCCGCGCGGAAGCGCAGCGAGAAGGCCATCGACTTGCGGCCCTCCCCCACCTGCGCGCCGGTGAAGACGTCGAACAGCGCGATCGCCTCCAGCAGCTCGCCGGCACCGTCCGCCAGGGCGGCCCTGACGTCCTCGGCGGGGACGGCGGCGTCGACCACGACGGCGACGTCCTGCAGGACCGCCGGGAACGGCGAGATCACCGGCGCGGGGAGGTTCTCAGCCAACGGGATCGCGTCGAGGTCGAGCTCGACGGCGGTGGTGCGCTCCGGCAGGCCCGCACGCTCCAGCACCGCGGGATGCAGCTCGCCCGCGTGCCCGACGACCGTCTCGCCGACCAGGACCTCGGCGCAGCGGCCGGGGTGGAAGGGCGCGAACTGCGCGGACCGCAGGGTCAGCTCGACGTTGCTCGCGCGGCCGATCTCGCGGACCGCCTCGAAGGCGTCCGCCGCGTCGGCGGCGCGGCCCGGTCCCGACGGCCCGGCGAGGATCCGCTGGCCGGTGAAGACGAGCGCGATGTGCTCGGGCTGGCTCGGCAGCGAGGCGTTGAGCTCGGCGACCTGCTCGGCGGTCGGGCGACGGTCGACGGGGATCGGGTCGACGGCGACGGTCGCCGCCGACGGCAGCACCACCTGGGCGATCGTGTACAGCGCGAGGTCGCGCTGACCGCGGGAGACGTTGCGCGCCAGGATCTCCAGCAGGCCGGGCAGCAGCGTGGTGGCGAGCGACGGCCGGTCGGCCTCCAGCGGGTTGAGCACCTTCGTCGTGTTCCGGCGCGGGTCGTCGGCCTCGAGACCCCAGGTGTCGAAGACACCGGCGGGCAGGAACGGGCTGGTGAGGACCTCGACGTGGCCGGTGTGCGCGAGCGAGCGGCTCACGGTGCGGCGGCGACGCTGCCGGGCGCTGAGCCCCCGGCCGCCGGGGGCGGCGGGCAGCACCGGCGGGATCTGCTCCAGCCCCTCGAGCCGCAGCACCTCCTCGACCAGGTCGGCGACCATGTTCAGGTCGGGCCGCCACGTCGGCGGGGTCACCGTCAGGCTGCTCTCCCCCTCGACCTCGCAGCCGATCTGGGTGAGGCGGCGCACCGTCGTGCCCGGGGCGTAGGTGATGCCCGCGACGCGGTCCGGACGGTCCGCGGCGATGGTCACCTGCGGGCGATCGGTGTAGCCGCCGAGGTCGGTGAGCTCGCCCACGACGGTGCCGCCGGCGATCTCGGTGAGCAGGCGGGCCGCCTCGCGGACCGTCCACACGGAGATCGCGGGGTCGACGGTGCGCTCGTAGCGCTTCGCGGCGTCCGAGCTCAGCTTGTGCCGCTTGCCGGTGCGGAACACCTTCACGGCGTTCCAGATGGCGCCCTCGAGGATCACGTTGACGGTGTCGTCGCCGACCTCGGTGGTCGCGCCGCCCATGACGCCCGCGAGCGAGACGGGCCCGGAGTCGTCGACGATGACCGCGTCCTCGGGATCGAGCTTCCGCTCGACGTGGTCGAGGGTCTCCAGGACCTCGCCGGGGCGCGACGCGCGCACGACGAGGCCGCCGCGCACCTTGTCGGCGTCGAAGGCGTGCAGCGGCTGGCCGCTGAGCAGCATGAGGTAGTTGGTCACGTCGACCGCGGCGCTGATCGGGCGCACGCCGGAGGTGAGCAGGCGGCGCTGCAGCCACCACGGGCTGACCGCCTTCGGGTCGATGCCCTCGACGCGCAGCGCGGTGAAGCGGGTGCAACCCGACTCGGGCTCGACGGTGACGTCCACGCCGCCGGGGCCGCGCCCGGCCTTCTCCGACGGGGTGGTGATGTCGGTGAAAGGCAGGTCGTAGCCGCAGGCCAGCTCGCGGGCGAGGCCGCGGACCGAGAAGGCGTATCCGCGGTCGGGGGTCACGTTGAGCTCGATGACGGTGTCGTCCATGCCGAGCACCTGCTTGGCGTCGTCGCCGGGCTCCGCGGTCCCCGCGGGCAGTACGAGGATGCCGGAGTGGTCGGTGCCGAGGCCGAGCTCGGAGACCGAGCAGATCATGCCGTCCGAGGTGTGGTCGTACGTCTGGCGCGTGGCGATCCCGAAGCCGCCGGGCAGCACGGCGCCGGGCAGCGCCGCGACGATCAGATCACCCTCGGCGAAGTTGCGGGCGCCGCAGACGATGTCGCGCGGCTCGGCCTCGCCCACGTCGACCTGGCAGAACCGGATCGGCTTGCGGAAGTTCGTGAGCTCCTCGATCGCCACGACGCGGCCGATCTTCAGCGGGCCGGTCACGGTGTCGAGCGAGTCGAGCTCCTCGACCTCGAAGCCGACGCGCACGAACCCCGCGTCCAGCTCGTCGGCGGTGACGCCCCAGTCCGGGGTGTCGCGGCGGAGGATCTCGGTGAGCCATGACTGTGCAACGCGCACGGTGGAAGTCCTTCTCCTGGTGTGGCTGTGGAAGCGTGGGGCGGTCTAGCCGCGGACGCCGAAGGGCAGGGTGAAGCGGACGTCGCCCTCGACGATGTCGCGCATGTCCGACAGGCCGGTGCGGAACTGGAGGGTGCGCTCGAGGCCCATGCCGAACGCGAAGCCCGAGTACTCCTCGGGGTCGATGCCGCAGGCGCGCAGCACGTTCGGGTTGACCATGCCGCAGCCGCCCCATTCGATCCAGCCGGCGCCGCCCTTCTTGTTCGGGAACCACACGTCGACCTCGGCCGACGGCTCCGTGAACGGGAAGTAGTTCGGCCGCATGCGGGTGGTGGTCTCGGGGCCGAACATCGCCTTGGCGAAGGCCTCGAGAGTGCCGCGCAGGTGCGCCATCGTCAGGCCCTTGTCGACCGCGAGGCCCTCGACCTGGCTGAACACCGGGGTGTGGGTGGCGTCCAGCTCGTCGGTGCGGAACGTGCGGCCGGGGCAGGCCACGTAGATCGGCACGTCGCGCGTGAGCATCGAGCGCACCTGCACCGGGGAGGTGTGCGTGCGCAGGACCTGCCGCGAGCCCTCGGGCGCGACGTAGAAGGTGTCCTGCATGGAGCGGGCCGGGTGGTCCGGGAGGAAGTTGAGCGCGTCGAAGTTGAAGTGCTCGGTCTCGACCTCGGGGCCCTCGGCGATCTCCCAGCCGATACCCACGAAGAAGTCGGCCACCTCGTCGGCGATGATGCTGACGGGGTGGCGGGCGCCCTGCGGCGCGCGCGCCGACGGCAGCGTGACGTCGATCGACTCGGAGACGAGCACCGCGGCGTCGCGCTCGGCGTCGAGGACGGCCTTGCGCTGCTCGTAGGCGGCGCGCGCACGGCCCTGCGCGACGTTGACCCGCTTGCCGGCGTCCTTGCGCTCCTCCTTGGGGATGGAGCCGAGGGCGCGCTTGCTCAGCGCGAGCGGCGACTTCTCCCCCAGGTGCGCCAGCCGGGCGGTGTTCAGAGCCTCCAGGTCGGCCGCGGCGTCGAACGCCTGCGCGGCCTCCGCGGCGAACGCGTCGAGCGCGGCTTCGCTGAGGTCGTCGACGGGGGCGATCTGGTCTTCCGACACTGCTCTGGGCTCCTCGGTGAGGGTGGGACGGTACCCGACCAGACTAGTCGACGGGATTCCGCGGACGGAATCGCATTACCGCTGGTACGCGCCCACCAGGTCGGCCAGTGCTCGACGGTGCGCGGCGCGGCGGCCCGCGGCGACGGCGCGGTCGACGACCATCCCCCAGGCCGTCGCGACCGCCGCGACGGCGCGGCCCGGGTCGCCGGCGGCGCGCGCCACACAGAAGCACCCGATCGTCGTCGCGACGATGGCCTCGCCCTCGGCTGCGACGTCGACGCCGTCGCCGAGGTCGCCCGCGTCCCGCGCGGCGGCGAACAGCGCCGCGAAGACCTCGCTCCACTCGTTGACGGGTCGCGACCACGGCGCCAGTTCGGGATGGGGGCGGTCGACGACGACGCCGAAGGCGGCTCGGAACCGCACGTCGTCGACGGTGGCCGTCAGCGCCTGCAGCGTGATCTCGGCCGCGTGCAGGACAGGCATCCCCGGGATCGTCGGCGACACGAGGGTCGGCGCGAACTGTTCCTCGACCAGGGCGCCCACGAGCGCCGCCTTGGATGGGAAGTGGTGGTACATCGCCCCCTTGGTGACGCCGGCGCGAGCGAGCACGTCGGCGAGCGAGGCGCCGTCGTATCCGCGGGCGTCCACGATGTCCGCCACCGCGTCGAGGAGCGCCTCCCGCGTCCGTGCGGCCCGTTCCTGCATGACTCCCCCTCTTGACAGTGCGCACTCACTCCGTGAAACATACCAACCGGTTTGAATTTTTGGAGGTGGAATGTCCCGCACCGCGGTTCTCCTTCTCGCGGCGGCCATCGCCTGCGAGGTGGCCAGCACCCTCGCGCTCCGTGCGACGGACGGCTACAAGAATCTCTGGCCGCTCGCCATCGTGGTTCCCGGCTACCTCGGCGCTTTCGCCTTCCTCGGACTGTCGCTACGCGAGATCTCGGTCGGCGTCGCGTACGCGGTCTGGTCCGCGGCGGGCACCGTTCTCGTCACCGCAGCCGCTGCACTCCTGTTCGGCGATCGGGTCTCCGCGACCACGATCGTCGGAATGGCCGTGACGGTGGTCGGCGTCGCGATCATCAACTTGTCGACGGCGGCCGAATGAGAGGCGCGAAAGTGCTCCTGCTCCTCGTCGACGTCGCCCTTACCGCTTACTGGGCGGCGATCATCGCCGGCGCGATCCCTGAGCAATGGCGATTCCGCGACTACACGAACCCCGTGGTCCAGGCATGGAACTGGTCGTTCCTTCCGCTCGACGTGCTCGCCGTCGGATTCGGCGCAGCGGGCCTGCGGCTCGTCCGCACCCGACCCGCGACCGGCCGGATCGTGCTCACCATCGGTTGCACTCTGACCTTCTGCGCGGGCCTCATGGCGATCTCGTTCTGGGCGTTCGCAGGTGACGTCGACTTCGCGTGGTGGGGACCGAACATCGGCCTGATGGTCGTCGCCATGATCGTCACCGCTGACCTCGTCCGGGCGCCTTCCGACGTCAGTGGGCGCGCCCCGCGAGCCACGCCTTGACCACGGTCTTCGGGGCGCAGGCGCACCAGGCGTCCTCGATGACCTCGGCCAGCTCGGCCCGGGTGATCTCCCCGAGGCGCGACGCCCGGATCAGGACGGCGTTGTAGCCGTCGAAGTGGGGCGTGGTGAAGAACGGCCCGTCGGCCTGGACCAGCGCGAGCTTGTCGGATTCGTCGGGCGTGCGGATCAGGATCACGTCATCGAGCCGGACGCCGTCCGCATCGACCGCGTCGGGCCGCGGAGACCGGTTCCCGCAGAACACCTTCTTGCTGACCTGCCAGGCCGGGCGGCCACCCCACGCCGCAACCTCCACGACGCGGGGCAGGGCGAGCGCGATCGCGGCCACGTCCTCGATCCGCGCCGCCCTCGTCACGGATCGACGGTACGCCCGCTCAGCGACAGTTCGCGACGTACGGCATCGAGCCGTACGGACCCCAGATCTTCGTCTCGGCATTGGCACGCGCCGCCGCACGATTCGGTCCGGTGCCGTGCACCGTGCCCGCGAACGACGAGAACTGGTTGCCGAACTGCTGCGCGTAGACGTCACAGGTGACGGTGACGGGCGCGCCGGGCGCGGCCTGTACCGCCGCGGCGGGTGCCGCGACCACGCCCAGTCCGACGATTCCCGCGATGACGATTCGCTTCATCTCGATCTCCCTCCACATTATTCGACACCTTGTATTTATCACATCACACGTCGCTGTTCGTCGCCGCGCATCCGCAGCACGCATGCGGTGTGATGAACGCATGACTGACGTGACCCGCATGCTGGCCGTGATCGCCGACGAGATTGTGCCGCTGACCCGCTCCGGCGTCGCGGCCGGGAACAAGCTGTTCGGTGCGGCGATCCTCCGCAGGAGCGACCTGAGCACCGTGATCGCGGCGACCAACGACGAAACGTCGAACCCGCTCTGGCACGGAGAGATCCACGCGATCAAGAAGTTCTACGAGCTCGACGACCGCCCTGCGCCCGCCGACTGCGTCTTCCTCGCCACGCACGAACCGTGCTCCCTGTGCCTGTCGGGCATCGCGTGGTCGGGTTTCGACAACTTCTCGTACCTGTTCAGCCACAGCGACTCCGAGAAGTCCTTCGCGATTCCGCACGACATCCGGATCCTGACCGAGGTCTACGCGGTCCCCGACCCGGACCGTGCGGCGCCGGCGCCCGGGCGTGATCTGTACAACCGGAGCAACGCGTTCTTCCGCGCGACCGACCTCATGCCGCTCGCGCAGGAGGAGTGCCCCGGTCTCCTGGAACGCCTGATCGCTGCCTACGACGAGCTGTCCCGGACCTACCAGGCGAGCAAGAACGCGGACGGCACCGCATCGGGCAACATCGCCCTGGCGTGATGCAACACCGCCGTCACATCGAGGCAATCGATCAGCGGATCGGGCTGCCTACCGTCGGGCCATGGCGATCACGACGACGGACGGCGGCACGCCGCACCAACGACCGGAGGACGAGTACCTGGGCGTCGGAAAGACCCTCGGCTACGGAATCCAGCACATCCTCGCGATGTTCGGCGGTGTCATCGCCGTCCCGCTGATCGTGGGCGGCGCGGCCGGGCTGGACACGGCGCAGAAGGCACTGCTCGTCGCGAGCGGCCTGTTCGTCAGCGGCCTGGCGACCATGCTCCAGACGCTCGCCGTGCCGTTTTTCGGCAGCCGGTTGCCGTTGGTGCAGGGCACCAGCTTCGCGACCGTCTCGACCATCCTCACGATCCTCGCCGGCGACCCCGAAAACGGGCTCCGAGTCGTGTTCGGTTCGCTTCTCGTCGCCGCGGCGATCGGTCTGGCGATCACCCCGTTCTTCGCCCGCGTGATCCGCTTCTTCCCGCCCGTCGTGACCGGCTCGATCATCACGGTGATCGGGCTCTCGCTCATGCCGGTCGCGGCGGGGTGGATCACCGGGCAGCCGACGATCACGGTCGACGGGCAGAAGGTCGCCAATCCGGACTTCGCCGCGCTCCCCGGTATCGGGCTCGCGATGTTCACGTTCCTCGCGGTCGTCCTGCTCAGCAAGGTCCGTATGCTCTCCCGGCTGTCCGTGCTGCTGGGGCTGGTGGTCGGCACCGTCGTCGCGCTGATCTTCGGCCGCGCCGACGTCGGCGCCGTGGGGTCCGCCCCGGTGTTCTCCGTCCCCCACCCCTTCGCCTTCGGCGGGCCGATGTTCGAGATCGGCGCGATCGTCTCGCTCACCGTGGTCATCCTGGTGACGATGGTCGAGACCACCGCGGACATCCTGGCGGTCGGTGAGGTCGTCGGCACGAAGGTCGACTCGCGGCGGGTCGCAGACGGACTGCGGGCCGATATGGCGTCCTCTCTGCTGGCTCCCGTGTTCAATTCGTTCCCCGCCACGGCGTTCGCGCAGAACGTCGGGCTGGTCGCGCTCACCGGGATCAAGAGCCGGTTCGCCGTGGCGGCGGGCGGCGCGATCCTCCTGGTGTTGGGGCTGTCGCCGATGGCGGCGGCCGTGTTCAGCGTGATCCCCGGGCCGGTTCTCGGGGGCGCCGGGATCGTCCTGTTCGGCACCGTCGCGGCCAGTGGGATCCGCACCCTCGCCAAGGTCGACTACCAGGGCAACAACAACCTGCTCATCGTCGCGGCGGCGATCGCCTTCGGGCTCATCCCCGTGGTCTCCACCGACTTCTGGCACGCGTTCCCCGCCTGGTTCGTGGTGATCTTCCATTCGGGCATCAGCGCGGCGGCGATCGTCGCGGTGCTCCTCAACCTGCTGTTCAACGTCCTCTTCCCGGGTGCGCCCGCGCAACCGTCGATCGTGGCAGCCGGGCCCGCGATCGGGGTCCCCGACGAGGTCGAGCGCAGCGGTCAGGCGTCCGACGGTGCCGTCGCGGCACCGTCGGCCACGGAGGCGCGGGGCACGCGCACGTCCGCCTGAGCCCGCGCCGCGAGGAGCGCGACCAGGAAGACTGCGAGGGCCTGCCACCCCGTCGACGAGCCGAGCCCCTCCTTGGCCATGAGCAGCACTGCCACCCCGGCGACGCACACGAGGCAGCCGGCGAGAGCGCCGCGCGCCCCGCGGGTCGTCACGCGGGCGTCCCACCAGGGCAGTCGCCGGTGCTCGAGCGGCGAGAGGAGGACGAACAGCGTGAACATCACGACCGCGAAGACCGCGGCCCGCAGCGCCATGAGCCCCCAGAAGCCCGCCTGCGCCGGATCGACGGCGTCGACGCCCACCGCGTGCAGCGCGAAGGCCGCGACGGCGATCGCAGGGATGTGCCAGAGGTAGAGCGTCATCGCTCCGCCGTTGCCCACCGCCACCGGGTACCAGACCCGCGGGTTCCGGGCCCAGCGCCCGATCGCGGGCGCCGCCACGACGAACAGCAGGCTCACCCACACGCAGTGCAGGCCCAGCAGGAACGTGGGCGGCGTGGTGTTGGAGAAGGTCTCGGCGCCGGTCACGACGAGCGGCACGTCGTACGGGCCGAGGACGACCGCGGCGACGGCCGCGACGAACGCCGCCGCGGCGACGACCAGCGCGAACCGGACCGGAATCATCTGGCGGGCGTACGCGACGCCGATGACCACGGGGATCAGCCACACCACCAGGAAGTTCGGGAAGCCCCACCCGATCGATCCCGTGGCGAGGCGCGCACCGTCGAACAGTGCGGACGCGAGCAGCAGCGCCACGACGATCCCGGCGAGCGCGGCGCCGCCGCACCGCATCAGCGCGGGCACGAACGCCAGCACCAGCAGATACACGCCGATGAACCAGAGCAACGCCACGGACTCGCCGCCGAGCCGCTCGGCGCTCGCCTCCCCGAGGATCACTCGCGTCGCGCCCAGGGCGAGCGACCAGAACGCCAGGTACCAGAACACGGGGCGGGCGAGCCGCTGCGCCCGACCGACGAGCCACGCGCCCCACGCGGTCCCCGGCTTCAGCCCGTAGGCGGACGAGGCCGCGCCAGCGAGGAAGAAGAGCGGCATCACCTGCAGCACCCAGGTGATCGGCTGCAGGGACGGCTGCGCGCCGAGGGTGTTGCCGACCCACACGCCCGACGGGGTGACGGTGGCGAGGAGGAGCACGCAGTGCCCGACCATGACGACCAGCAGGCTCGCCAGGCGGGCGACGTCGATCGCGCGGTCGCGGGTGTCCGGGGTGCCGTCGAGGACGGCGGAGCGGGCGGGCAGGAGTCTCATGGTCACCATGCTTCCGGCGCGGGCACCGTCAGGGATGAGTAGTCCTACCCGGAACCGGTGAGGACCTATCCCCGATTCTGCACGCGCGAGCTCGCGTACAGGCAGATCGACGCGGCGGTGGCGAGGTTGAGCGACTCGGCGCGGCCGCGGATCGGGATGGCCACGCGATGGTCCGCGAGATCCTGCAGGGCGCGCGGCAGGCCGTGGGCCTCGTTGCCGAACAGCCAGGCGGTGGGCCCGGCGAGCAGCTCGTCGGCGTCGTCGAGCGAGACCTCGCCGTGGGCGGCGGTGGCCAGCACCGTGAGCCCGGAGTCCTTGAGCCGCGCGATCGCCGCGGCGGCGTCGCGCTCCTGCACGACGGGCAGGTGGAAGACGGATCCGGCGGAGGCGCGCACGACCTTACCGTTCATCGGGTCGACGGCGTCGCCGGCGAGGAGCACGGCGTCGGCGCCGACCGCATCGGCAACGCGGATGACGGTGCCGGCGTTGCCGGGCTCCGCGACGTCGACGGGCACGGCGACCAGCCGCGCACCGTCGGGCACGGACGCCTCGGGCAGGGCCCGGCAGACGGCGACGATGCCGGGCGGGGTGACGGTGTCCGAGAGGCCCCGCATGGCCCGCTCCGTCACGTACGCCTCGCGGCCCGTGAGCAGCTCGGGGTAGCGCGCGGCGCCCTCCTCGGTGACGAAGAGTTCGTCGACGAGCCCGGCCTCGAGCGCGGAGGTGACGGCGTTCGACCCCTCCGCGAGGAACAGGCCCGCCTTCCGGCGACCGGCGGCGCGGAGGAGCTTGGAAGCAGCAACGACCCGCGGGGTCCGCTCCGTGAAGAGCTGGTCCGCGGGTCGTTGCGAGTGCTGCGTCAAATTACGCGACGGGCGCGTTCACGTCGGCGGGGAGCGCCTTGCGGGCGACCTCGACGAGCGCGGTGAAGGCGGCCGGATCGGAGACGGCGATCTCGGCGAGGTTCTTGCGGTCCACCTCGACGCCGGCCAGGCTCAGGCCCTGGATCAGGCGGTTGTAGGTGAGGTCGTTGGCCCGCGCCGCAGCGTTGATGCGGGTGATCCACAGCTTGCGGAAGTCGCCCTTGCGCGCACGGCGGTCGCGGTACGCGTAGGTGAGCGAGTGAAGCTGCTGCTCCTTGGCCTTGCGGTACAGGCGCGACCGCTGGCCGCGGTAGCCCTTCGACGCCTCGAGGATGGAACGACGCTTCTTCTGAGCGTTTACTGCGCGCTTGACGCGTGCCATAAGTCTTCGTCCTTACGTGTGAAAAGTTCTAGCGGGTACCGGGAGCGGCTTACTTGCCGAGCAGCTTCTTGATGCGACGCACGTCGGCGGGCGCGACCTCGGCCACACCGTCGAGGCGACGGGTCACGCGCGAGCTCTTGTGCTCCAGGAGGTGGCGACGGCCGGCCTTCTGGCGCAGCACCTTGCCGCTGCCCGAGATCTTGAAGCGCTTCGAGGTACCGCTGTGGGTCTTGTTCTTCGGCATGTTCGTCTCTCTATCGTTGTGTTCAGGCCGGGCGCGAGGAACTCGCTACTCGGCCGGAGCCTCGGGCGCGGCGGGGCGCGCGACCGGGGCTTCCTTGTCCTGCTGCGCCTTGGCGCGGGTCTTCGCGCCCTTGTGCGGGGCGAGGACCATGGTCATGTTGCGGCCGTCCTGCTTCGCGGACGTCTCGACGAAGCCGTACTCGGCGACGTCGGCGCCCAGGCGCTGCAGAAGACGGAAACCCAGCTCCGGACGCGACTGCTCGCGACCGCGGAACATGATCGTGACCTTGACCTTGGAGCCCTGCTCCAGGAACCGGACGACGTGACCCTTCTTGGTCTCGTAGTCGTGGTCGTCGATCTTCGGGCGGAGCTTCTGCTCCTTGATCACGGTCAGTTGCTGGTTCTTCCGGGACTCGCGCAGCTTCTGTGCGGCCTCGTACTTGAACTTGCCGTAGTCCATGATCTTGCACACGGGCGGGCGGGCGTTCGGCGCGACCTCGACCAGGTCGAGATCCGCCTCGTACGCCAGCTTGAGCGCATCCTCAACTCGCACGATCCCGACCTGCTCGCCGCCGGGGCCGACGAGTCGGACCTCGGGAACGCGGATCTGACCGTTGGTGCGTGTCTCAGTGCTGATGGGGCCTCCTTGAATAGGTGCTCGTGTCTCGTTGCGAGCGGTCTTCACTCGTTGACCGCCGCGCAGCCGACGAGGCCCACCCAGTTCCCACAGCGAAAAGGCCCCGACCAGGCTTTTCGCCTGACGGGGCCCACACCGACCGATTCGGGCCCCGACGGCGTACGCCGACGATCGACCCCTCCTCCAACGAGGAGACCGCAGCGGAAATTCCTCACGGAATCCGCGGCGGCGACCGGACCAGCCGACCATGAGTCGGCGTGGTGGGAGTGGACTCCACTTGCTGCCCCGGACATAGCCGGAGCGGTCGCACATGACAGTGTAGCAGTCGTGAGTGAGAATCCGAATTCGTCCCCCGAGCCCGACACACTGGAACGCCTGGTCGCGGACTCGCCGTCGATCGAGGTCATCTCCAGCGCCTGGATGCTGCTGATGAGCGCCGCGGCCGAGAAGCTGGGCCTGACGGGCGCGGACGGCGACGCGACGACGGCCTTCGACCCGCGCGAGAGCCCGCACTTCGACCTCGACGAGGCCCGGCGACTGATCACCGCGCTCGCCGGCCTGACCACGGCGTCCGTCGAATATCTCGGTCCGCACGCGGGCCCCTACCGCGACGGACTGAAGTCGCTGCAGCTCGCCTTCCGCGAATACAGTAGTTACCCTGACGAACCGGGCCACGGTCCGGGCGAGAAGTACACGGGACCGGTGTACAGCTAACCCTCAGGGTTATCCCCCAAAAACACCCTGACCTGTGTAAATAGGTCTAGTGTTCCAGGTCACACGAGGCGTACCGTCACGGCATGACAAGGATGAGAGCGCTTGCGGCCGGCGTACTGGTCGCTGCAGGAGTAATGGCACCCCTGGGAACGGTGGCCGCCACGACGGCGGCCGCCGCTCCGACCCCCGCGGTATCGCACCCCGGGCACGGATGGTGCGAACCGGGCCGCTGGGTGGGCGGCTACTGGACCCAGGGCCGCTGGCACCCGGGCTGGTGGGAGCGCGGCTACTGGCGGCCGGGCTGGGTGGATCGGTGGGGCTGGCACCCGGGCTACTGGGTCCAGCCGCGCTGGCACAACGGCTGGTACGAGCAGGGCCGGTGGGTTCCCGGCCGGTGGGAGCCCGGCCGCTGCTACCCGCACCGCTGAGTCGATAATCGAACAACCCTCCACGGCCGAACGAACGGGCCCGCAGCCGCTTCCCCGCGGCTGGGGGTCCGTTCGGCTTTCACCACGTCACCCGAAGACGCGGACGGGCCCTCAGTCGCATCCCCGCGACTGAGGGCCCGTTCGGCCGTGTCCGTGCTTCGCGCTACGCGCTGGCGACGGCCGCCGACGCCAGCGACTTGATCCGGTCGGGACGGAAGCCGGACCAGTGGTCGGCGCCGTCGACCACGACGACAGGCGCCTGGAGGTAGCCGAGCGCCAGGACGTACTCCCGCGCCTCCTCGTCGAGGCTGATGTCGACCGAGGTGTACTCGACGCCCGCCTTGTCGAGCGCACGGTAGGTCGCCGTGCACTGCACGCACGCGGGCTTGGTGTAGACGATCACGTTGCTGCTCATGCTCTCAATACTACATCTAGTGTCACACGCGTGCAATTTACACAAGATACTGTGGATTGCGCTCCACAGCCGTCCCCAGGCGATCCACCGTCCGTCCACAGCCGCATCCCCAGGGCGGCGGCCCTCCTACGTGGCCAGAACCTCCTTGAGGAAGGTTCCTGTGTAGGAATCCGGCACCGCGGCCACGTCCTCGGGGGTGCCCTGGGCGACGACGGTGCCGCCCCCGTGACCGCCCTCCGGCCCCATGTCGATGACCCAGTCGGCGGTCTTGATGACGTCCAGGTTGTGCTCGATCACGAGCACCGAGTTGCCCTTGTCGACCAACCCATCGATCACCTGCAGCAGCTTCGCGATGTCCTCGAAGTGCAGGCCGGTGGTCGGCTCGTCGAGGATGTAGACGGTGCGGCCGTTGGACCGCTTCTGCAGCTCGGCCGCGAGCTTCACGCGCTGCGCCTCGCCGCCCGACAGCGTGGTGGCCGGCTGGCCCAACCGGACGTAACCGAGGCCGACCTCGACGAGCGTCTTGAGGTAGCGGTGGATCGACGTGACCGCCTCGAAGAACTCCGCGGCCTCCTCGATCGGCATGTCCAGCACCTCGGCGATGTTCTTGCCCTTGTAGTGCACTTCCAGGGTCTCGCGGTTGTAGCGCGCGCCGTGGCACACCTCGCACGGGACGTAGACGTCCGGCAGGAAGTTCATCTCGATCTTGATGGTGCCGTCGCCCGAGCACGCCTCGCACCGGCCGCCCTTGACGTTGAACGAGAAGCGTCCGGGCTGGTAGCCACGCACCTTCGCCTCGGTGGTGGCGGCGAACAGCGTGCGGATCTTGTCGAAGACGCCCGTGTACGTGGCGGGGTTGGACCGCGGCGTGCGGCCGATCGGCGACTGGTCGACCTGCACCAGCTTGTCGAGGTCGTCGAGCCCGGTGACGCGGCTGTGGCGCCCCGGCACCTGGCGCGCGCCGTTGAGCTTGTTCGCGAGCACCGTCGCGAGGATGTCGTTGACGAGGGTCGACTTGCCCGAACCCGAGACGCCGGTGACCGCCGTCAGCACGCCCAGAGGGAAGGCGACGTCGATGTTCTTGAGGTTGTGTTCGCGCGCCCCGACGACCTTGAGCTGGCGCTTCTTGTCGATCGGACGGCGCACCGCCGGCACGGGCAGCGCGCGCCGGCCCGAGAGGTAGGCGCCGGTCAGCGAGTCCTTGTTCTTGAGCAGCGCCTTGTAGGTGCCGCTGTGCACGACCTTGCCGCCGTGCTCGCCCGCGTACGGGCCGATGTCGACGACCCAGTCGGCGGTGCGGATCGTGTCCTCGTCGTGCTCGACGACGATGAGCGTGTTGCCCAGGTCGCGCAGCCGCACGAGGGTGTCGATCAGCCGGCGGTTGTCGCGCTGGTGCAGGCCGATCGACGGCTCGTCGAGCACGTACAGCACGCCGGCGAGGCCGGAGCCGATCTGCGTGGCGAGCCGGATGCGCTGCGCCTCGCCGCCCGACAGCGAGCCCGCGGCGCGCGACAAGGAGAGGTACTCCAGGCCCACGTCCAGCAGGAACGCGATGCGGGCCTGCACCTCCTTGAGCACGCGGCCGGCGATCGCGGCCTCGCGCGCGCCGAGCTTGAGGTCGGAGAGGTAGTCGGAGCACTCCCCCACGGACATCGCCGCGACGTCCGCGATCGACTTCTCGCCGAACCGCGGATGGTCGAGCGTCACGGCGAGGATCTCGGGCCGCAGCCGCGCCCCGGAGCACGCCGGGCACGGCACGTCGCGCATGTAGCCCTCGTACCGCTCCTTCATCTGCTCCGACTCGGTCGACTCGAGGCGGCGGTGCAGGAAGGGCATGACGCCCTCGAACTCGGCGTAGTACGAGCGGGTGCGGCCGTACCGGTTGCGGTACTTCACGTGCACCTGGTGCTCGGAGCCCTCCATCACCGCCTTACGGGCCTTCGCCGGCAGGTCCTTCCACGGGGTGTCCAGGTCGAAGCCCATCGCATCGCCCAGTCCGGACAGCAGGCGGAGGAAGTACTCGGCGCTCTGCCCCACCGACCACGGTGCGATCGCGCCCTCGTTGAGCGTCATCGTGGGGTCCTGGATCACGAGCTCCGGGTCGACCTCCTTGCGAACGCCGAGGCCGTCGCACTCCGGGCACGCACCGTAGGGCGAGTTGAAGGAGAAGGAGCGCGGCTCCAGATCGTCGACCGCGATGGGGTGGCCGTTCGGGCACGCCATCTTCTCGGAGAAGCGCCGCTCCCGCTCGGGGTCGTTCTCCTCCCGGTCCACGAAATCGAGCACGACGATGCCGTCGGCCAGCCGCAGGGCCGTCTCGATGGAATCGGTGAGGCGCTGCTTGGCGGTCGCCTTCACCGCCAGGCGGTCGATCACCACCTCGATGTCGTGCTTCTCCTGCTTCTTCAGCTTCGGCGGCTCCGCGAGCTGGTAGACCACGCCATCGATCCGGGCGCGGGAGTAGCCCTGCGTCTGCAGCTGGTTGAACAGGTCGACGAACTCGCCCTTGCGGGTGCGGACGACGGGCGCGAGCACCTGGAAGCGGGTGCCCTGCTCCATGTCGAGCACCTGGTCGACGATCTGTTGCGGGGTCTGCCGCGCGATCACCGAGCCGCACTCGGGACAGTGCGGCGTGCCGGCCCGCGCGTAGAGCAGGCGCAGGTAGTCGTAGACCTCGGTGATGGTGCCGACGGTCGACCGCGGGTTGCGGTTGGTCGACTTCTGGTCGATCGACACCGCGGGCGAGAGGCCCTCGATGAAGTCGACGTCGGGCTTGTCCATCTGCCCGAGGAACTGGCGCGCGTACGCCGAGAGCGACTCGACGTAGCGCCGCTGCCCCTCGGCGAAGATCGTGTCGAACGCGAGGCTGGACTTGCCGGAGCCCGAGAGCCCCGTGAACACGATCAGGCTGTCGCGCGGGAGATCCACATCGATACCCCGCAGGTTGTGCTCGCGCGCGCCGCGCACGATCAAACGATCGACCACCGTGATCCCCTCATCTGACTCATTGCAGGCCCACAGCGCGGGCCCTCGTCAATGCTAGGCAACCGCACCGACAAGTTTTCGCCGCGCGGTAGCGTCGAGGCCGTGACCACCACGATCAAGCAGATTTCCGTCGGCGGTATGGACAACAACGTCTACCTGGTGAGTGATTCCTCCGGGCGCACGCTCCTCATCGACGCCGCCAATGAGGCCGAGAAGATCCTCGAGGTCGCGCGGGAGACCGGCGGCGTCGAGCTGATCGTCACCACCCACCGCCACCTGGACCATTGGTACGCGCTGACCGAGGTCCGCGAGGGTCTCGGCGTGCCCGCGGCGGCCGGCGTCAACGACGCCGTGGGCATCGACGCTCCCACCGACCGCACTCTGTCGGACGGCGAGGTGCTCACCGTGGGCGATCTCACCTTCGACGTCATCGAGCTCGTCGGCCACACCCCCGGTTCCATCGCGCTCGCCCTGCGCCCCGAGTTCGACGGTGCCCCCGTCCACCTGTTCACCGGCGACTGCCTCTTCCCGGGCGGCGTGGGCAAGACCTGGCAGCCCGGCGACTTCGACCGTCTCTACGCCGACGTCACCACGAAGCTCTTCGACCGCTTCGACGACGACACCGTCGTGCACCCCGGCCACGGCAAGGGCACGACAATCGGTGCCGAGCGCCCGCACCTGGCGGAGTGGCGCGAGCGGGGCTGGTAGTCGATCAGGGGTAGCCGCCCTCCGGCGGCACCATCTCGCCGCGCACGCCCAACAGCCGTACCGGGCGATCGTCGTCGAGGGCCCGGTACAGCGCCTCGGCGGTGTCGGCGATGCTCGCCGGATCGAACGTCGGCTCGGGCAGCTTGCGCACGCGGTTGACGGTGAAGAACGGCGCGAACCGCACCTTCAGGTGCACGCGCATGCACGGGCGGGCCTCCGCGCGCAGGTCCGCCACGACTGCGCCCGCGAGCTCGTCCAGCGCGCCGCGGACCTGCTCGGGTGTCACCAGATCCTCCTGGAAGGTCCGCTCGTGCCCGTGGGCGCGCGCGACCCACGGCGTCTCGTCCACCCGGTCGGGACCCGCGCCGCGCCCCAACCCCAGGAGGTAGGGGCCGGTGCGCGGCCCGAACTCCGCTGCCAGGGCGGTCGCGTCGGCGGCGGCCAGGTCCGCCACCGTGCTGATGCCCAGGCCGGCCAGCCGCTGGGACAAGCGTGATCCGATCCCCCACAGCTCGCGCGTGGGCCGCTCGCCCATCACCGCGAGCCAGTTCCCCCTGGTGAGCCGGAAGACGCCGCGCGGCTTGCCGAGGTCGGTGGCGTTCTTCGCTCGCACGGTGGTGTCGCCGATCCCGATCGAGCAGTGCAGGCCGGTCGCGCTGAGCACCGCGCGCTGGATGGCGGCGGCCGCCGCGGCCGGGTCCTCCGTGTCCAGCCCGACGAAGGCCTCGTCCCACCCCAGGACCTGCACGGACGCGTCGGGGAGGGCCCGTAGCGTGCGCATCACCTCGGCGGACACCTGTTCGTAGACCGGGAAATCCACGGGGAGGAAGACGGCGTCGGGACATCGCTTGGCCGCGGTGCGCAGCGGCATGCCGGACCGGATGCCGAACGCGCGGGCCTCGTACGACGCCGTGGACACGACGGCCCGCTCGGTCGGGTCGCCGCGTCCGCCGACGACCACGGGGAGACCCATGAGCTCGGGGCGGCGCTGCATCTCGATCGCGGCCAGGAACTGGTCCATGTCGACGTGCAGCACCCACCGAGTCATGCGTCCAGTGTGCAGCGCGGAGGGTTTGATCCGCCCCGAGATCCGCCGACGTCACGCCACGCGATCACCATGCGCCGCGAGCACTGCGGCGAGCCCCTCCCGCAGGTCCTGAACGTACAGATCGGGCACCTCGAGGGAAGGGAAGTGCCCTCCGTGTTCCGGTGACCACCACCGAACGATGCGCCGGTAGCGCTGCTCCGACCACGGGCGCGGGTATTTCTCGATGTCGCGCGGGTAGATGGTGATCGCCGCCGGTACGTCGACGCGGAGCGCCGGATCGAGCGCCGCGTGGCTCTCGGCGTAGATGCGCGCGGCGGAGGCGCCGGATCGCGTCAGCCAGTACAGCGTGACGTCGTCCAGCACCCGGTCGCGCGAGATCGTCTCGAACGGGCTGTCCTCGGTGTCCGACCATTCGGCGAACTTGTCGAGGATCCACGCGAGGAGCCCCACCGGGGAGTCGACGAGCGAGTACCCGATGGTCTGCGGGCGCGTTGCCTGCTGCTTCGCGTAGCCGGCGCGGTTCGCCCAGAAGTCCGCGGTCTCCGCGGCCCATGCGCGCTCCACCGGCGTGAGGCCCTCGGTGGTCAGGCCGGGCGGCCCCTCCGCGAAGGTGGTGTGGATGCCGAGGACGTGGTCCGGGAAGCGGCCCGCGAGCACCGTCGTGATGTTCCCGCCCCAGTCCCCGCCGTGCGCCAGGAACCGCGGGTACCCGAGCCGGCCCATGAGCTCGACCCATGCGGCCGCGATCCGCTCGGTCCCCCACCCGGGCGCCGAGGGCTTGTCGCTGAAGCCGAACCCCGGGAGCGACGGGATCACGACGTGGAACGCGGGCGCCCCGTCGTCGACGGGGTCGGTCAGTGCGGCCACGACGTCGACGAACTCCGCGACGCTGCCCGGCCAACCGTGGGTCAGGATCAGCGGTGTCGCGTCCGGCCGAGCGGAACGCCGGTGCAGGAAGTGGATTCCGAGGCCGTCGACGATCGTGCGGAATTGACCGATGCGGCGCAGGCGGTCCTCGAACAGCCGCCAGTCGTACTCGGTGCGCCAGTAGTCGACGAGGTCCACGAGGTCGGCGAGCGGGACGCCCTGGGCCCACCGACCGCGCCCCGGCGGTGCGCCGCAGACGGTCTCCGGCTCGGGGAGCCGCGCCGCGGCGAGCCGTGCGCGGAGGTCGCCGAGCTCGGCCTCGCCGGCGTGCGTGTCGAAGGATTCGATTCCGTCGGAGCGGGGCATGACAGACCTCCTGACCGTTGCCCGACCCGGCTTCCTTCTGAACCGGCAATGACGGTTCTAGCACGGTGAGTCCCCGAGTGACAACCGGCTATGGTGGTTCCATGCGACCGTTCCCCGACTTCCGTCTCGGCAGCGAGCTCGCCACCGGCTTCACCGCGACGCTCACGGAACGCTGCGGCGATCCGCTCGAGCGGATCCCCACGCCGCAGCGCCTCGCTGACTGGTTCACCGTCGTCGGGCTCGCCGTCTTCGCGTGCACGGACGACGACCTCGCCCGCGCCGTCGAGCTGCGCGAGGCGATCCACCGCGCCGCAACCGCCGCCGCCCGCGACGAGCCCCTCCCGCCGCGCGCAGTCCGCGTCCTCAACGACTGCAGCGCGCGGGGCCGGGCCGCGCTGGTCCTGACCCCGCAGCGGCAGGGACGATGGGACCTCACCGCGGGTGACGAGACCACGGACGCCCTCGGGGTGATCGCCCGCGACGCGATCACGCTCCTCGCCGGCGAGCGGCCCGGTCGCTGGGCGCTGTGCGCCTCGCCGACCTGCCGGGCGGCGTTCTTCGACACCAGCCGCAGTCGTAGCCGCCGCTGGTGCGAGATGAACACCTGCGGCAACAAGGAGAAGAAGGCGCGCTTCAGCGCCGCGCACGAATCGCCCGCTCAGGGGGCCGGACACGCGAGCCCCGGCCGGTAGACGGCGTACCGTCGGCCCTCGGGATCGAAGGCGAATCCGAGATAGTTCTTGTAGAACGTGAAGTGCGCGGTGAAGCCGCCGTGGACGTTCATCAGCTTGTCCCCGCCGACGTCGTACTCCGAGTACGTCCCCAGCGGCGCGGCGTGCACCGCCGCCTGGGACGCGTCCGCGAGCGCCGCGGCGTAGGACGCCTGGTTGGCGCGGCAGAAGGCGTGCTTGAGGAACTTGAAGGCGACCGACACCGTCGAGCTGCGGGGCCGGAACGGGGTGAACCCGGGGACCCCGGTGAGGAGCTGGTTGAGCAGGTCCACGTCGTCGTCCACCACCGCGTCGAGCTTGAGCACCACGTCGCCGCCGAGCCCGGATCCGGTGTAGCCCTTGGCCTGCTCGACGGCCCACAAGGTGTGGTGTACCACCTTCGGGAAGGCGCAGCCCCACAACCACGACACCCCGTCGGCGGCGAACGCCTTGCGGAACAGGTCCAGCTGCGTCGCGTCGGTCGTCGGGGGCTGGAAGTCCAGCCGGGGCCGGGCGTCCCTGTCGTCCGGATCCCGCATCGTGCCCGTCAGCGGCACCGTCATCGTCGACGGTGCGCCGAACAGGTTCGGGATGGTCAGCTCGATGGTGCGGTCGTCGTCGCTGTTGACCAGGATCGGGCCGCCCATCCAACCGTGGCTGAAGATGCTCAGCTCGGTCAGCGTGCCGGGAGCGGCGGCACCGATGTCCTGCACCCGTCGGTACACCTCGGGCATGCCCATCACGGTCCACTGCCCGGGCTTGAACCGCGTGTGCCCGCCGACCGTCGTGTAGCTCGCGCGGCCCACCGGGGTGAAGGGCTTCGAGCTGGTGACGGCCTCCGTGCGCTTGCCGCCGGGGAACGTGATGTCGCGGACCTCGATCTCCCCCGCCCGCACGTCCATCGTCACGAAGCGCAGGTCGGCCCGCGCGGTGTTGCGGCGCTCGAGGAGGCGGCGACGGTTGTCCGCCAGTTGGCGGAAGTCGACGCCCTTGAACTCGTAGTCGACCCCCGCGACCAACACGACCTGTTTCATCTCGGCGCTCCCGCCCGCTCAGTCGACCGGCTGCCAGTCCTCGCCGACCTTCGTCCACGACGGCAGGTCGTCGTTCGGACGGAGCTTGGCGAGGGTCGTCGGGAGGTGCACGAGCCACGGCTCGCCCTGGGGCACCTCGTTGCCGGGCGCGCCGGTGGCCTCCTGGATCTCCTTGATGATCGGGACGTACAGCGGATCGGTGACGTCGGGCGCCGGTCCGCCGCTCCAGATCTCGCCGGTCTCCAGGTAGTGGAGCACCGCCGCCTCGAAACCGGGGCGGACGGGGAAGACCACGCGCGCGGCGCCGGCCCGGAGGAAGTCCGCGAAGAGCGGATCGACGTCGTCGAGCAGCATGCGGTGCGACCAGCCGGGCTTCCAGCCCCAGAAGTACGGGTAGAAGAAGTACACGAGGTGCTCCCACTCGAAGGCCTGCTCGAAGAACCGCACGTACGGCATCTGCGCGGCGGCCCGCGCGAGGTGCGGCTGGGGATAGCCCTCGGCGGAGAGGCTCAGCGCGCCGAACGCGTCGAAGTGCTGCGCGGTGATCATGGTCAGGCACTGCTTGCGCAGTTCCGTGGTCGTGATGCGCTGGTTCCACCCGGGGTTGCGGCCGGAGATGACCACGCCGGCCTTGGCCGCCGCCTCCGCGAGCGCGGACTCGTACGCCTGCACCTTCGCGAGATAGCCCTGGGTGATGGCCGCGTGGGCCTTGAGCTGCCACGCCTTGTAGGCGCGCGGCGTCCGCTCGCAGAAGATCTCGACGGTGGCGGCCAGGTTCCGCATGCCGTGGCCGAAGTAGGCGACCAAGACCGAGCCGACCTCGCCCGCCATGTCGACGTAGCCGACGCCGTTGATGGCGTCGACCCAGTTGCTGCCGATCATGACGTGCCACGCCGCCGAGTTCGGGTAGTACCAGAAGCCGCACTGGAACAGCGCGTACTTGGCGACGTAGCCGTCGTCGATGGCCAGGTCCTGGGACTTGGAGCTCTCGTACGGCGACTGGTTGACCACGGCGTCGAAGGCCTTGGCCACGGTGCGGATCGGCGGGGGCGGCGCCTCCAGGCCGGTCACGTCGTACCGGTGCGCCCATGTCGTGTAGTTGGCCTCGGTGATCTGGTCCGCGGTGAGGGTGAACGGGACGGGCTTGCTGAGCTGCTCCCCCTCCGCGGGGTTCGCGTTCTGCGCGGTGATGAAAGCGGTCCCCGGCTCCGGCACCGTCACGTCGAACAACAAGCGCTTGCCGTAGTTGTAGACCTGGGCCTGCATCACCTTGTCGACCCACTGGTACACACCGCTGACGTTGCCGCCGCCGGTCGTGTTGTCGAAGCCGTGGCTGTACTTCTCCTCGAACTCGTTGATCGTCGTCGTGGAACGGCGCTCGAGCACCCGCTCGATCACCTTGCTCACCGACCGGGCGACGACGTCCTTGCTGAACTCGGACGCCTGCTTGGCGGACTCCTCGCTGGAACTCTTGGTGCTGTAGTCGGCGTTGGCCTTGACCTCGACGAACGGGCCGTACTTCGCGTCGACGGAGACCCCGGCCTTGAACTCTGTGTCCTGCTTGAGCGTCTGGCTGGTCTCACGCTTGAGGGAGAACCGGTCCGTCGACTGCACGTCGCGCTCGTCCTCCCGGGTGGTCTCCGACTCGGTGAGGATCATCGTCTCGGTGCGGTCCAGGCGGCGCGTCTCGCGGTTGAGGCGCTCGGTCTTGAGGACGTTCTCGATGTGGCCGACCTCGCCGCCCTCGTACCGCAGGACGTGCTGGCGGACCAGGAGCAGATCGCCGATGCCGACGGGCCGGATGGAGCCGTGCCCGGTCGGCATCGCGGTGGCGGGCGCCCCGACGTAGTCGGAGGACGCCGCGGTCCCGAGGAGCGACGATCCGATCGCGACGATCGTCTTCGACGCCGTGGTCAATCGGACGTCCGCGGCGGTCAGCAGCTCGGTGCGGGCCTCGTGCAGCCTGCTCATCACCGCCGGCAGCGCGTCCGTGGCGAGGTCCAGGTCCAGGCTCGCGATCGTCGCGCGGGCGGCGGACGAGATCCGCCCGACGGTGGTCTCCGACAGCTGCCACGGGGACCGCAGCTCCGCGGACCGTGGGGACGGTCGGTTGACCTGCTCACGCGTCGGTTCCCTGCCCTCGCGGGTCTCGGGCCGCGCGGCACGCGCCTCGCGGACGTCACCCGCCGCGGGGGCGTCGCGAGGCACCTCGCGCTCGATGAGGAAGTCGCCCGCGCGCAGGCGGCCCAACTCGGCCAGCGCCGCGTCCAGGCGCTGGACCTCCGCGGTCGCCGGGTCGGGTTCGGTGACCGACGGCGCGGTGGGCGCAGCGGGCGCGGCGGGCCCCGTCGTCGCGGCGTGCGGTCGGTCGACCGGGGCCGCCGGTTCGCGCTCGCCGGCGTCAGCGTGATTCCGTTCGCCCCAGGCCGGCATCGCCAAGGGCCGCAGCGCCACCGGGTCCGCGCCGTCGGCCAGCGCGCGGAGGGCGTCGTAGCCGCGGGCGGCGGTGGCAAGGGCCCGCGCATCGGTCCCCGAGGAGTCCGAGACCAGTTTCGTCGCGACCAGGACGTCGGCGAGACGGCCCTCGTCGCGGGCGAAGGCGTCGTCGGCGACGATCTCGGACACCGGGGTTCCGGTGATCGCCTCGACGACGGCGCGGACGGCTTCCGCCGGCCGCGGGCCGCGGGCCAGCTCGGCGGCGACGGCGAGGGCGGCGCCCGCGTGGGCGAGGTCGTCGGTGCGACGCAGCGCATCGTCCCGACGCAGGAGTTGGACGGCCCGGCGGCGCGCGACGCCGGCGCCGCGCGCGGTGTCGAGGGACGGCGGGGCCAGGGTCTTGACCTCCGTGGCATCCGGAGCGTCGGCGGGACGCAGCAGTACGAAGCGGAACAGATCGTCCACGATCGGCCCCTTTCTCAGAGGATGGGATGGTCCGAGTCACGCTACGATCGGCGCCGACGAACCACACGAGTAGCGGAGTACCCGAATCCCCCACCGGCGTACTCGGTTCGGTGTCCGCCGATCGCGGTTCCGCGTCGACTCCAGCCGCGCGCCACTACGATCGACACCGTTGTTTCCGCGAACGACCGAGGAGACCCCATGACCGCACCCAGGGTGTTGATCGCCGGCGCGAGCATCGCCGGACCCGCTCTCGCGCACTGGCTCGCGAGCTACGGCGCGGAGGTCACCGTCGTCGAACGGGCTCCGGGTCTCCGGCCGGGCGGGCAGGCGGTCGACGCGCGCGGGGTGGCGCGGGAGGTGATCCGCCGGATGGGGCTCGACCAGGCCGTCCGCGCGGCGCGCACGGAGACCGCGGGCGCGCACTTCGTGGACGAGAACGGCACCGTCCTGCAGACTTTCGGCGCGGAGGACGACGGCGGCGACGGCTTCATCGCCGACATCGAAATCCTCCGCGGCGACCTCTCCCAGGTGCTGCACGACGCCACCCGCGACCGGGTGGAGTACGTGTTCGGCGACCGGATCGCGACGCTCACCCAGGACCCGGACGGTGTCAATGTCACCTTCGCGGGCGGTGCCGCGCGCCGGTTCGACCTCGTGATCGGCGCCGACGGCCTGCACTCCTCGCTCCGCGCGCTCGCCTTCGGGCCGCACGAGCGGTACCTGCGCCACCTCGGGCACGCGATGGCCTTCTACACCGTCCCCAACGAGTTCGGGCTCGACCGCTGGCTGCTCGACTGCGTGGTCCCGGGACGGTCCGCGGGCCTGCGCCCGATCCGCGACGCCACGCTGGGGATGGCACTGTTCTCGTTCGCCGCCACCGAGTCGGAGCTCACCGTCCGCGACCCCTCCGCCCAGAAGGATCTGCTCCGCGAGAAGATGGCCGGCCTCGGCTGGCTCACCCCGCAGATCCTCGCGCACGCCGACGCCGCCGAGGACTTCTACCTCGACGCCGTCGCGCAGGTCGTGATGGACGCCTGGTCGACGGGGCGCGTGGCGCTCCTCGGCGACGCGGCGTTCTGCTCGTCGCCGATGTCCGGACAGGGCACCAGCCTCGCGCTGGTGGGCGCCTACGTGCTCGCCGGAGAGCTCGCCGCCGCGAACTGGCGGCCGGAGCCGGCGTTCGCCGCGTACGAGCGCCTGCTGCGGCCGATGGTCGAGGCCAACCAACAGGTCGGGCGGTGGAACGCCGCCAGCCGCACCGTCCCCGCGCCCGGCGAGCCACCCGCCACCTCGCCCGAGGACTGGGACATGGCCGTCATCGAGCGCGCGATCAACGGCATCGACCTGCCCGACTACTGACCGTCCCGGGTTGCGGCGGCGCCGTGCTCGCGGATCGTGGACAATGGACGGTCTGATTCATCGCTGCCGCACACGAGGAGTCCCGTGACCACCGACGCCGTCGATCCCCTGCTCGCCGAGGAGCAGGCCCACCTCGATCGCGTGTACGCCCGGATCGACGCCATGCGCGACACCGCGAATCGGCGCCGGGCCGACAACCTGCAGGAGGTGGGCGAGAACCCGCAGGAGATCTCCGAGCGGGACTCGTACCACCAGCTCTACACCGACGACATCGCGAAGTACGACGCCGCCGAACAGAACCTGTACTTCGGCCGCCTCGACATGGGCGACGCCGACGAGGAATCGGCCGACGCGGTGCGCCGCATCGGAAGGATCGGCGTCCTCGACGACGACGAGGACCTGAGCACGCTCCTCCTCGACTGGCGCGCGCCGCTCGCCCGCCCGTTCTACCTCGCCACTCCCGCGCAGCCGGAGGGCGTCGCGGTGCGCCGCCACGTCCGCACTCGGGGCCGCGACCTCACGGGGGTGGTCGCCGAGCGCCTCACCCTCACCGACGCCGGGTTCGACGGTGCCGACGCCGGGCACGGCCTGGGCTCGAACGTCGCGGACGAGTCCGCGCTGGTGGAGGCCCTGAACCGGGCCCGCACCGGGCACATGGCCGACATCGTGGAGACGATCCAGCGCGAGCAGGACGCGATCATCCGGTCCGAGCACCGCGGCGTCCTCGTGGTGCAGGGCGGACCCGGCACCGGGAAGACCGCGGTGGCCCTGCACCGCGCCGCCTACCTGCTGTACACCTACCGGCAGAACCTCTCCCGCACGGGCGTGCTCATCGTGGGCCCCAACGAGACCTTCCTCAACTACATCAGCCAGGTGCTCCCGAGCCTCGGCGAGACCGGCGTCCTGCTGAGCACGATCGGCGACCTGTTCCCCGGTGTCACTGCGACGCTGGAGGACACGGCCGCGGCGGCCCGGCTCAAGGGCTCGACCGCCATGGTCGAGGTCGTCAAGCAGGCCGTCCGGGGCTGGCAAACGGTGCCCGACGAGCCGATCGTGCTGAAGTTCGACGGCTACCCGCTGACGATCGACAAGAAGCTCGCCACCCGCGCCCGAGGACGCGCCCGCTCGTCGCGGCGCGCGCACAACACGGCCCGCGCGATCTTCCGGCAGTCCGCGCTCGACGCCCTGGCCGCGCAGCACGCGGCCACGATCGGCTCCTCCGTGGTGGACAACACGATGCTGCTCTCCCGCACCGACATCTCCGACATCCGCGACGAACTGGCGCAGGACCGCGAGGTGCTCGGAGCGCTCGATCAGCTGTGGCCCGCCCTGACTCCGCAGCGCGTGCTGACGGAGCTGCTGCGCGACGAGGACCGGCTCACCGAGGCCGCGCCCGACCTCACGGAGGCGGATCGCGCCGAGCTCCGCCGGGACGCGGTCACGGGTGCGGACGGCAAGCCCGCCTTCTCCCCCGCCGACGCGCCGCTGCTCGACGAGATCGCCGAGCTCCTGGGCGACGACGACCCGGACGCCGACGAGGCCGAGCGCCAGTGGCGGCAGCGTCTCGAGGAGGCGCAGGAGGCGCTCGACATCCTGACCGGTTCCGCGCCACAGGATCTGGACGACGAGTTCGACGCCGAGATCCTCATGGCGTACGACCTGATCGATGCGGAACAGCTCGCGCAGCGGCAGACGGTGCGCGAGTTCAACTCCACCGCCGACCGCGCCCGCGACGACCGCACGTGGACCTTCGGGCACGTCATCGTCGATGAGGCGCAGGAGCTCTCGGCGATGGCCTGGCGAATGCTGATGCGGCGCAGCCCGAACCGGTGGATGACGCTGGTGGGCGACACCGCGCAGACCGGCGACGCGGCCGGGATGACCAGCTGGGGCGAGGCACTGGACCCGTACGTCCCCGGCCGGTTCACAGTGGCCGAGCTGACGGTGAACTACCGCACGCCCGAGGAGATCATGGATCTCGCGGCGGACGTGCTGGCCGATATCGATCCCGCGCTGTCGCCGCCGGCGTCGGTGCGCGCGGGCGCGGAGCCCCCGCGCCTGGTGCGGGTCGACGGGGACCGGCCGCTCGCCGAGGCCGTACGCGCCGAATTGCCGCCCGACGAGGACCGCCTGACGGCCGTGCTGGCGCCGTCGAGCCTGGTGGCCCCGCTGCGGCGCCTGACGGCCCCGAACGTGCGCGTGATGAGCGTCCGCGACGCGAAGGGGCTGGAGTTCGACCACGTGATCGTGGTGGAGCCGGGCCGGATCGTGGGCGAGCCCGCCGAGGTCGAGTTCGACCGGGGGCTGCGCGATCTGTACGTGGCCCTGACGCGAGCGACCCAGACGTTGACCGTGGTCACGTCCGGGTCGCTGCCGCGCGCGCTGCGCGCCCTGGAGGCCTGACGGCCCCCGGCTGTCAGATGGTGCTGCCTACGTGGTGTGGACGATGAGGATGTCCACGGAGGTCTTGCGGGCGGCGTCGGAGGGCACCGAGCCCAGCAGCCGGCCGGTGAGGGAGTTCATGCCCTTGTTGCCCACGACCAGAAGCGCCGGCTCGGGCAGCGACTTGACCAGGTCCAGCAGCGCGTCGACCGGCTGGCCCTTGATGGCCCGCTTCTCGACGTTCTTCGCGCCGGCGGCGACCGCGCGGCCCTCGGCGGTGCGGAGCATGTCGTTGACGGGGTTCGCACCCTGCAGCTGGTACGCGTCGGCGCCCAGGATGTCGGAGGCGGCCGGATCGGCGCCCTCGCTCGGCAGGAAGGCGCAGGCGATCACCAGCTTGCCGTCGCCGGTCAGCGCAGCGGCGCGCTCCACGGCGCGCAGCGACGACTCCGAGCCGTCGGTGCCGACGACGATCGTGCTGTAGCCACTCATCGAGTCTCCTCTTTCTCTACGTTTCTCCAGCGGAGGTCTGCCATGGGAACGCCCTAGCATTACTTCTCCGACACAATAGCCTCATCGTCCCCGGGAACAGGCCGTTTGCGGCGGGGAACACACCGGATCGACCGATGCCACCCGATTCGCAGGCCTTCGCAGGTCATTGCAAACCGGCGGCGTCCATGCCGCGAAGCTCCTTCTTCAGGTCCGCGATCTCGTCCCGGATCCGGCCCGCGAGCTCGAACTGCAGCTCCCGCGCCGCGTTCATCATCTGGTCGGTGAGTTCGGAGATCAGGTCCGCGAGCTCGGCCCGCGGCATCGACTTCACGTCCTCGCCCTCGTACATGCCCGCGCTCACCGCCGACGCCGACCGAAGCTCCCCCTGGGCCCGGCGGCCCCGGGAGGCGTTGCGGCCGGAGCCGCCGATCGCCTGCTCCGTGTCGTCCGCCTCCGTGTACACCTGGTCGAGGATGTCGGCGATCTTCTTGCGCAACGGCTTCGGATCGACGCCCATCTTCGTGTTGTAGGCGATCTGCTTCTCGCGGCGGCGGTCCGTCTCCTCGATCGCCACGCGCATCGATTCGGTCACCTTGTCGGCGTACATGTGCACCTCGCCGGAGACGTTGCGGGCCGCGCGGCCGATCGTCTGGATCAGGGAGGTGGTCGACCGGAGGAAGCCCTCCTTGTCGGCGTCCAGGATCGCCACGAGCGAGACCTCCGGCAGGTCGAGGCCCTCGCGGAGCAGGTTGATGCCGACCAGCACGTCGTACTCGCCGAGCCGCAGCTGCCGGAGCAGTTCCACCCGGCGCAGGGTGTCGATGTCGCTGTGCAGGTACCGGACCCGGATGCCCGCCTCCAGCAGGTAGTCGGTGAGGTCCTCCGCCATCTTCTTGGTGAGCGTGGTGACGAGCACGCGCTCGTCCCGCTCCGTGCGGTCGCGGATCTCGTGGATCAGGTCGTCGATCTGGCCCTTGGTCGGCTTGATCACGACCTGCGGGTCCACCAGGCCCGTGGGGCGGATCACCTGCTCGACGAACTCGCCTCCGGTCTGCCCCAGTTCGTACTGGCCGGGGGTGGCCGAGAGGTACACCGTCTGCCCGATGCGTCCGGCGAACTCCTCCCAGGTGAGCGGGCGGTTGTCGACCGCCGACGGGAGCCGGAAGCCGAAGTCCACGAGGTTGCGCTTGCGCGAGGCGTCGCCCTCGAACATCGCGCCGATCTGCGGGACCGTGACGTGCGACTCGTCGATCACCAAGAGGAAGTCCTCCGGGAAGTAGTCGATGAGCGTGGCGGGCGCCGAGCCCGCGGCGCGACCGTCGATGTGCCGGCTGTAGTTCTCGATGCCGGAGCAGAATCCGACCTGCCGCATCATCTCCAGGTCGTACTGGGTGCGCATCCGCAGCCGCTGGGCCTCGAGCAGCTTGCCCTGCCGCTCGAACTCCGCGAGCCGCTCCTCCAGCTCGGCCTCGATCCCCTCGATGGCGCGGGCCATCCGCTCCGGCCCCGCGACGTAGTGCGTCGCGGGGAAGATCCGCAGATCCTCGACCTGGCGCACGATGTCGCCGGTGAGCGGGTGCAGGTAGTACAGGGCCTCGATCTCGTCGCCGAAGAACTCGATCCGGATCGCGAGCTCCTCGTAGGAGGGGATGATCTCGACGGTGTCCCCGCGGACCCGGAACGAGCCGCGGGTGAAGGCGGTGTCGTTTCGGCTGTACTGCACGTCGACGAGCAGGCGCAGCAGCGCGTCCCGGTCGACCTCCATGCCGACTTCGAGCTGCACCGACCGGTCGAGGTAGCTCTGCGGGGTGCCGAGGCCGTAGATGCACGAGACGGACGCGACCACCACCACGTCGCGCCGCGACAGCAGCGACGACGTCGCCGAGTGCCGCAGCCGCTCCACGTCGTCGTTGATGGACGAGTCCTTCTCGATGTACGTATCGGACTGCGCGATGTACGCCTCGGGTTGGTAGTAGTCGTAGTACGAGACGAAGTACTCGACCGCGTTGTGCGGCAGCATCGCCCGGAGCTCGTTGGCGAGCTGTGCGGCCAGCGTCTTGTTCGGGGCCATGATGAGCGTGGGCCGCTGCACCTTCTCGATCAGCCAGGCCGTGGTGGCCGACTTGCCGGTGCCGGTGGCGCCGAGGAGCACCACGTCCCGCTCGCCGGAGCGCAGCCTGCGCTCGAGGTCGGCGATGGCGGTGGGCTGGTCGCCCGCCGGCTCGTACTCGCTGACCACCGTGAACTCCGCCGGGGCCCGCTCGATCTCCCCGATGGGCCGGTGCTCGGAGTGCGCCACCACCGGTTGTTCTGCCGCGAATGCCATGGGACCAGGGTAGGCCGACCCACCGACAAGTTTTCCGCGAGCAGCGGCGACGGTTCAGTCGCGCCGAGCGACGATCACGTCCCGCGTGATCGCCCGGTCCACCCGGTGCCGCAGGTCGTCGTACCCGGGCCCGTCCAGCACCGTCAGGCCGGCGGACTCCAGGACCTCCGCGACCCGCCCCCGGGGCGCGACCCGGGTGTTCCACGCGAGCCCCATCGCGCCGCCGGTGCGCAGGCGGGTCGCCCAGCCCGGGAGGGCGGCGTTCAGCAGGTCGAGGGGGTCGCGCACCAGGCCGCGGGGGCCGCGGCTGCCGTGCTGCACGCCGTAGGGCAGGTCGCCGACCACCACGTCGACGGTGCCGGGCTTGATCAGCTGGGAGGTCAGCAGGGTGTCGGCGGCGTAGCAGGTGAGCGTCTGCTTCTCCCCCGCGAGGTAGTCGGCCTTCTCGGCGGCGAAGGCGGCCTCGTACTTCTTGGCGATCACCGACTTCTCGCGGCGCACCGGGGTGGTCGCGGCGGCGTGCTTGAACCGGTGGTCCTTGAGCCAGGTGGTGAAGAAGGAGCTGTAGAGCTCGAAGTCCTTGGTGTCCACGTCGATGCCCACCGCGTCGAGGCCGTACATGACGGCCTGACTGAGGGTGGTGCCGCGGCCGCACACCGGGTCGAGCACGCGGAGCGTCCGGTCGAGCACACCGTCGGGCCGCGCGGTCGACGCGGCCGTGATGTTGAGTACGAGCCGCGTGAACTGCTCGTTCGTCTTGCCCTGGTACTTGAGGATCGTCAGCAGGTCGGACGGATAGCGGTCGGGCGAGGGCACTGCCACGGGCCGCAGCAGCTCGCCGTCGGCCTCGAAGAGCGCGTAGAACGCGGACGCGAGGCCCAGGAAGGCGAGGTCGCGCTCGGTCAGCGCGTCGGCCTCGAAGGAGAGGTACTCGACGCCCGCGACGGTCGCGGTCTCGACGGGGCCGACCCGCCCCGCGAGGGAGGCCCGGCTGAGCACCGTCAGCTCGGCGCGCACCATGGACGCCGCGGCCTCGGCGTAGACGCGATTGGCGGCGGGGGCTGTCAGGAGCAGGTACTGGGGCACGGCAGAGATCGTACGTGGGGTCTCCGGACCGAACGCCCCACGTGGTCCCGGTGACGCCGCCACCCGGGAAACCTCACGAGGCGTCGTATCGTGGACGAATGGACGCGGACGTGACCTTCGAGCTCACCGTCGACGGGGCGGCGGCGATCGGCGCGGTGGGCGGCGGCTGGCTGGACCTGACGGTGCTCGACGCGGCGGAGGACGCCGTGCCCGCGCTGCTCGACGCGGCCCGCGAGCGGGCGGCGGGGCTCGACGGGATCCTCGTCCGCACCCACGACGACGCGCTCGGCGCGCTGCTGCGGCGCCACGGCTTCCGCCCCTCCGGCGCGGTTGCCGGCCGCCCCCGGGGGCACACCGAGGTCACGCTGGTGCTGCGCCTCGCCGCCGATGCCGCGGTCGACGACGGCGCCGTGCACCCGCCCAAGCGCGAGGTCTTCGATCCGCCGGCGATGACCAACACCGATCCCAAGGGCTTCGTCCGCGAGGTCGAGGAGTTCCGGGAGACGCCCTTCGGGCTGTACGTCTTCCGGGGCGCGGACCACCCGAAGTTCGACGCGGTCGAGTCGTGGCTGCTCCCCGCGTTCGACCTGCGCGCGACGATCTTCCACTTCACGCCGGGCCACGAGCGCGATCAGCGCGTGTACCTCGACGTCGCCCGGATCCACCGGGACGGGAACGTCTGGCACACCGAGGACTGGTACCTCGACCTCGTCGAGCACCCGGGCAGGCCGATCGAGCTGATCGACGTCGACGAGCTGCTCGCCGCCTCCGCGGCGGACCTGCTCAGCGCTGCGGACGCCGAGCGGGCACTGCACGCGGCCGTCCGCGCCGTCACCGGCACGGCGACGCACGGACACAGCGTGGACGCCTGGCTGGCCGCGGAGGGCGCGCCGATCACCTGGCGCTGACCGCTACCCGTCCCGCAGGCCGGGGATCCGCGATTCCAGGCCGTCGAGCAGCACCTGCAGGCCCAGCTCGAAGCCGGCATCCGGATCGCCGGGCGCGCTGTAGTACTCGCCGACGACGGTGCCGACGCGGCCCGCGATCGGGTACTTCCCGGGCGGCATGAGCGCGGCGAGCTCCGGCCCGACGACCTCCCACCACTGCGCGTCGGTCATCGGCCGCGACGCGGCGCCGCGCGCCCCGGAACTGCGGGCGGCGCCCGCGGCGAAGCTCTCCAACAGCACGATCAGCCAGTCCCGCTCGAGGTCGCCGATCGGGAGGCCCTCGAGGAGCGCGAGCTGCGCCTCGTACTGCCCGATCTTCCCCGGCCCGAGCACGTCCCGCCACGAGGGCGCGTCGAGCAGCCACGTGTGCGCGAGGTACTCGTCGCGGCGCGCGCGGACGGCCGCGACCAGGGAGGCGCGCAGCGTGGCGAGTCGCTCGGCCGGCGGCTGCGCGAGCGCGACCGCGTCGACCATGAGCGCGACCAGCACGTCGCGGGTCGGCACGTAGGTGTACACGCTCATCGGCCCGACGCCGAGGCGCGCGGCGAGCGCCCGCATGGTCACCGCCGCGAGGCCCTCCGCATCGGCGAGTTCGATCGCGGACGCGACCACCTCGTCGACGGTGAGCCGCTGCTTGGGCCCCTTGCGACCCGGCGCCGGCTCCCCGGCCTCCGCCCGCCACAGCAGCCGGACCAGCGCGCGGCCCTCGTCCTCGGGATTCATCGACATCTTTCTCCGTACTGTGTACACTGTTCGAGTACTCCGTACAACGTACTCTATTCGAATCCCGCGAAGGACGCGCCCTGAGCCTCGAAGCCACGTACCTCCCCGACCTCCACCAGTTCGCCCTCTGGTCCTCGCACGACCTCGACGACCCCGCCCGCGCCACGGTTCTCCCGCTCGTCGTTCCGGTCGACGGTGCGCTCGCCGTCGCGGACGTGCGCTGCGACGTCGTCGCCGTCACGGCCCTGCCCGGCGCCGCGCGGCCGTCCGCCTCGCTCACCGCCTGGTCCGATCGGACCCGGGGCGAGGAGGCGCCGCTGCCGATCGCCGCCCACGCCGAGCCGGACCCGACGGGGACCGCCGTCACCTCCGCCGCCTACGCGACCACCGCCTTCGCCGACACCGTCGCGACGGCCGCGTCCCTCGACGGCGTCCTCGACGCGAAGCCGCGGCCCTACCAGGCGGCCGGCGTGGCCTGGTTGCTCCGCACCCTCCACGATCACGGCGGGGCGCTGCTCGCCGACGAGATGGGTCTCGGCAAGACGCTGCAGGCGATCGGCGCCCTCACTCGACTGGGCCCGGGCCCGCACCTGGTCGTGTGCCCCACCAGCCTCGCCACCAACTGGCGGCGCGAGATCGCCCGGTTCGCGCCGGCCCTCCAGGACGAGGTCACCGTCGTCTCCTACGCCCGGCTCCGCCTCTCGGCGGCGGAGCTCGGCCGGACCCGGTGGACCGCCGTCGTCTTCGACGAGGCGCACGCGCTGAAGAACCCGCGGACCCAGGTCTCCCGCGCCGCGCGCGAGCTCGACGCGGACTTCCGCATCGCTCTCACCGGCACGCCGATCGAGAACTCGCTCGACGACCTCTGGGCGATCCTGCGCGTGGTCGCGCCGCGGATGTTCCCGGTGAAGGCGGTCTTCCGCCGCCGATTCACCCGGGCCGTCGAGTCCGGGGACGACGGTGCGCTGCGCCGCCTGCGCGCGGCCGTCGCGCCCGTGATGCTGGCCCGCACCAAGGACCGGGCGGCCGGGGCGCTGCCGCCGAAGATCGACAACCCGGTGCTGTGCGACCTCACCGACGAGCAGGCCCGCCGCTACGACGCCTGCCTCGCCCGGGCCGCGGACGACGGCTTCGGCAGCGGGCTGGAGCGGCACGGCCGGCTGCTCGCGGTGCTCACCGCACTCAAGCAGATCTGCAACCACCCGGGCCTGGCCGACGGTGCCGCGCCCTCCTGGGAGCCGGGCAGGTCCGGCAAGCTCGACGTGGCGATGGAGATCCTCGAGGCGAACCTCGCCGCGCACCGGCCGACCCTCGTGTTCACCCAGTACCGGGACACGGGCGAGTTGCTCGCCTCGGCGGCCTCGTCACTCCTAGGCCGCGCGGTCCCGTTCTTCCACGGCGGGATGCCGGTCGCCGAGCGGTCCGCGATCGCCGACGCCTTCCAAGCGGGCACCGGCCCGGAGGTCCTGGTCATGAGCCTCAAGGCGGGCGGCACCGGCCTCACCCTCACCCGCGCGAGTGAGGTGCTGCACTACGACCGCTGGTGGAACCCCGCGGTCGAGGCGCAGGCCACGGACCGCGCCCACCGCATCGGGCAGAGCCGCCCGGTCACGGTGACCACCCTGACGACGGCGACCACGATCGAGGAGCACATCGACGAGATGCACCGCCGCAAGGCACTTCTCGGCGTGCACGCCGACGACGGATCGATCGTGACCGAACTCGCTTCGCTCGACGACGAGCGCCTGATGGACGTCCTGCGCCGGAACCGGGAGAACTGACATGGCCACCAACCCCTTCGGATTCACCACCTGGGGCGCCGACCTCGTCCGCATCGCCGAGCCGACCACCGCGAGCACCCCGAACACGCACGCCCCGCGGGCCCGGATGCTCGCCCGCAACGGCGGCGTCACACTGCAGTTCGACGGTGGGCGGGTCGCCGCGCTCGTGCACAGCGGCGCGAGCGCATCCGCGGCGCACCTCGAGTTCGCCGCGATGGCGCCGGCGACCGCGACGGCCCTGCGGGAGGAGCTGGGCTCCCGCACCGAGCCCGACGACGCGATCCACGCGGCGCTGATCGCCCGGGGGCTGCGGCCCGGGCCGGTCCTCGACGCCGCCGACTGCTCCTGCAAGGCGCGCAGCACGATGTGCGTGCACGTGCTCGCCGCGGTGTACGCGCTCGCGACGCTCGTCGACCACGAGCCCGTGACCGCGCTGACGATCCAGGCGTACGGCACCTCTGCGCCCGCGGGTGACGACGAGGACGACCGGCCGGCGCCGCGGTGGACGCCGCTCGCCGCGCTGCACGTGCGGGACTACTACGCGGTGCCCTGAGTCGTGACCCGCACCGCCGCCGCGCGGCCCGGATCGGAGCTCGCGAACTCCCCCGGCCCCGTGGGCGCGAAGCCCGCCGCCGCCAGCTTCGCCGCGACCGCGTCGATGGCCACGCCGTCGGCGAGCACGACGAGCGCCTCGGCACCGTCGACCGTGACCGCGGAGGCGTCGGCACCGAGGGTGACCCAGAGCCGCCCGACGAGCCGCTCGTCGTAGGCCGGGTCGTCCACCCGCGGGGCGCCGGTGGCCGGACGGTGCGCGGCGACGTTCGCGGCGAACGGGGCGATGCGATCCGCCCACAGCGCCCGGACGGCGGCGCGCGTCGCGTCCTCGGTGCCGGTGTTCTCCAGCCAGACGTCGGCGACGGCGCGACGCTGCTCGTCGGTGGCCTGGGCGGCGATGCGGGCGCGGGCGTCGTCCTCGGCCATGCCGCGCGAGCCCACGAGCCGGCCGACCCGCTCCTCGGCGTCGACCCAGACGATGATCACGAGGTGGAACATCGGCGCCACCTTGTTCTCCACGAGGAGCGGGATGTCCTGCACGATCACGGCATCGGGGCCGGCCGCCTCGATCAGCTCCGCGGACCGCGCGCCCACCAGCGGGTGGGTGATCGCGTTGAGCTTGGCGCGGGACTCGTCGTCGGAGAAGGCGATCGCGGCGAGGGCAGGCCGGTCGAGGCTGCCGTCCGCGGCGAGGATGCCCTCCCCGAAGGCCTCGGCCAAGGCGGCGAGCCCGGGCGTCCCGGGCTCGACGACCTCGCGGGCGATCTTGTCGCCGTCCACGATCACCGCGCCGAGCGCGGCGAGTTCCTTCGCCACCGTCGACTTGCCCGCGCCGATGCCGCCCGTCAGTCCGATCCGCAACATGCCCTCAGACTAGTGAGTGGTGCCGACCCCGGTGACGCCCGACACCTCGTCCGGCGTGTGCTCGAGGGTGCCGCGACGCAGCTCCTTGCCGGTGGGGACGTCGATCGCGACGACGGACTTGGCCGACGGGTCGGTGACGTAGGCGGTCGAACCCATCGTGAAGACCGCGGGGCGCGGCTCCTGCCAGTTCGCGTCCTCGGTCCACGGCGCCGTGACCTTGACCTCGCGGACGGTGGCGCCGGTGTTCGGATCGAGGACGCGCAGGACGCCGTCGGTGCCGAGCACGAGCGCCTCGCCGAACTGGCCTCGCGCGAGGGAGCGGAAGCTGTAGGAGGCGGGCAGATCGACGAGCTTGACCGCGCCGGTGCGGGTGTCGATGAGGCTGACCCGCGTGGGCCGCTCGGGCTTCGCGGCCTTGTCCACCTTGTAGTCGCCGAGGACGACGGCGTGCGCCTCGGTGGCGGAGACGTTGCCCGTGCGTGCGTACCCAGGCGTCGGGGCCGCGGTCTTGACGATCTCGTTGCCGCGCACCACGAGCACGCCGTCCTCGCAACCGAAGATGACGGCGCCGCCCTCGGCGGCGCCCTCGCCGTGCACGCCCGGGCACTGCTCGTTGCGCGTGATCTCCTTGCGGTCCTTGTCGAGGATCGCCACGCCCGTGCGGGTCTTCTCGTCGCCGAGGGTGATGAGCATCGAACCGTCCGCCCGCTCCACGGCGACGCCGTGGTGCGGCTTCGGCGCGGTGTAGGTCGCGCGGTGCGCGGTGGGGTCGCCCACCTTGTCCGAGGCGATCGACGTGACGGTACCGGTGCCGTCGGAGAAGAACACGGTGCGGCCGTCGTGCCGGACCACGTGGCCCGGCTCGGGCGCCGGGATCGTGATGTCGGTGCGACGGGGCGCGGCGGTGTAGAAGTGCTGGTGGTCGCCGTGGGGCACGGACCAGGAACCGAGGTCCAGCAGGCGGAAGCCGGCGCCCTCGGAGATGACGGCGTGGCGGCCGTCACCGGCGGGATTCACCCGGAGGTAGCCCTCGCCCGGGAAGTCCGCGACGCGCTCGAGCGTGGCGGCGTCGAGGATCTGCACCCCGCCCTCGTAGGTGATGGCGAGACGCGGCGCCGCGCGGCGCTGTTCGGTCGCGCCGCCGGGCGCGTCGGCGTCCGAGCCGGAGGCCGTCGCCGACGACGGTGCCGGATCCGGCTGGGCGGAGCCGCATCCGGCGGCCAGCAGGGCGGCGGCGAGGAGGGGCGCGGCGAGGTGCAGGTTCTTGGGCATGACGACAGGTGTAATCGTTGATGAAAATCATTGTCAAAGATCACCATGGCGATACGTGCATGGGCGCGCCGGCGGTCTGGGAGGATCGCGGCCATGCCTCTCGTCGCCGGTATCGACTCGTCCACGCAGTCCTGCAAGGTCGTGGTGTGCGATGCGGATTCGGGCGAGGTCGTCCGTTCCGGCGCCGCTCCGCACCCGCCGGGCACCGAGGTCGCGCCCAACGCGTGGCTCGACGCGCTCGCCGCAGCGGCCCGGGACGCGGGCGGACTCGACGACGTCGCCGCCGCCTCGGTGGGTGCGCAGCAGCACGGGATGGTGTGCCTGGACCGCGCCGGCGCCGTGGTGCGGGACGCCCTGCTGTGGAACGACACTCGATCGGCCGCCGCGGCGGAGCAGCTCAAGGCGGACCTCGGAGGGCCGGACCGGTGGGCCGACGCGGTGGGCGTGGTCCCGGTCGCGGCGGTGACCGCCGCGAAGCTGCGCTGGCTCGCCGATGCGGAACCCGCGCACGCGGACGCGACCGCGGCCGTCTGCCTCCCGCACGACTGGTTGACGTGGCGGCTCGGCGGGGGCGGGCTCGACGCCCTCGCGACGGATCGCTCGGACGCCTCCGGCACCGGCTACTTCAGCGCAGCGACGGGCGAGTACCGCACGGACCTCCTCGAACTCGCGCTGCGCGGGCGGCGGCCCGCGCTCCCCCGGGTGCTCGGCCCCGCGGAGTCGACACCGGTTCTCGACGACGCCGGCCCGCTCCGCCGGGGCACCCCGCTCGGCGCGGGCGCGGGCGACAACGCAGGCGCCGCACTCGGGCTCGACGCCCGGCCCGGCGACTGCATCGTCTCCCTCGGGACGTCGGGCGTGGTCAGCGCCGTGACGGCGACAGCGCCGCGCGACCCGTCGGGCATCGTCGCCGGGTTCGCCGACGCCACCGGGCACCAGCTGCCGCTGGTCTGCACCCTCAACGGCGCCCCCGTTCTGGCGGCGACCGCGCGGATGCTCGGAGCGGACCTCGAGGAGTTCGCGCGACTCGCGCTGACAGCGCCTCCCGGCGCGGAGGGCCTGGTCCTGGTCCCGTTCTTCGCGGGTGAGCGCTCCCCCAACCTGCCGAACGCCACCGGATCGCTGCAGGGGGTGACCGGCGCCAACCTCACCCGCGAGAACATCGCGCGCGCCGCCGTCGAGGGCCTGCTCTGCTCGCTCCAGTTCTGCCTCGACGCGATCGCCGACCAGGGCACGGCCGTCGAGCGGATCCTGGTGGTCGGCGGCGGCGGCCGGTCCGGCGCGGTCCGCGCGATCGCACCCGCGGTCTTCGGCCGCGCCGTGGACTTCCCCGCGGACGGCGAGTACGTCGCCCGCGGGGCCGCGCGACAGGCGGCGTGGGCGCTCCGCGGGGACGGCTCGGCGCCGACCTGGCCGCGCCCCGTCGCCGAATCCCGCACGGCCGCCGCCACGCCGGAGGTCTACGCGCGCTACCGCGAGGCGGCCGAGCTGGTGCTCGACCGCCCCTGAAGACGCGTTGCCCTAGCGCGCGAGCAGCTCCCGGAGCAGGGCGCGCGCGCCGTTCTCCCGCAGCGCGGTCAGCGCCGCCAGGTAGGGCTCGGTGAACCCCGGGCGGTCGGCGAGATCGCCGAAGAGGTCCGGCGCCGTCACGAAGGCGAGCGGCTCCGTCCTGGATCGAACGGCCCGCTCCGTGAGCGCGTCCGCCGCGCGGTCGCCCTGCACGATCGGCGCGCCGGCGTCGTCGACGCCCTCGCAGCCACGGGTCCAAGCCGCGACGACGGCCGCCGCGAGCGGCGCCGCGGCACCGGCGTCGAGACGCGAGACGATGACGGGCACCAGCCATTTCGGAATGCGATCGGAGGCGTCCTGACACAGTCGCGCGACGGTGTCGGCGATCGCGGGGTTGGAGAACCGCTCGAGCAGGGTGGCGATGTAGTCGTCGAGGTCGATGCCGGGCACGGGACGCAGCGTGGGCCGCCCCTCCTCCTGCATGTACCGGCGGAGCAGCTCGCGCACGTCCGGGTCCGCCGCGGCGTCGTGGACGTACTCGTAGCCCAGTAGGCGGGCGAAGTGCCCCAGGGCCTGGTGCCCCGCGTTGAGCAGGCGCAGCTTCATGAGCTCGTACGGAGCCACGTCGTCGACCACCTGCACGCCCGCGTCCTCGAACCGCGGGCGGCCCGCACCGAAGGCGTCCTCGAGCACCCACTGGGTGTAGGGCTCGGCGACGACGGGCCACCGGTCGTCGACGCCCACGCGTGCCGCGACCTCGGCGCGCAGCCCGCCGGGGGTCGCGGGCGTGATCCGGTCCACCATCGAATTGGGGAAGCGCACGTGCTCGGCGATCCAGTCGGCGAGTGCGGGATCGGCCAGGCGGGCGAACGCGGTGAAGGTGCGCTGTGCGACGTGCCCGTTGCCCTCGATGTTGTCGCACGACATGACCGTGAAGGCGGGGACGCCGCGGTCGCGGCGCCGGCGCAGAGCCTCGGCGACGAACCCGAAGACGGTGCGGGGCGTCGCACCCGGCTCCAGATCGTGCCGGACGTCCGGATTCTCGGCGTCGAACTCGCCGGTGGTCGCGGAGAAGTTGTAGCCGCCCTCGGTGATGGTGAGGGAGACGATGCGCGTCTGCGGCGCCGCGAGCCGCTCGATCACCGCCTCGGGATCGTCGGGGGCGTACAGGTAGTCGACGATCGACCCGACGACGGAGGTCTGAACGGCACCGTCGGGATGCTTGAGGGTGAGCGTGTAGAGCCCGCCCTGCGGGACGAGCGCATCGCGCATCGCGGCGTCCGCGGGCCGGAGCCCGACGCCGCAGATGCCCCAGCCCGCCGCGCCGGGGCCGGCCGTGAGCAGCCGGTCGACGTAGACCGCCTGGTGGGCGCGATGGAAACCCCCGACGCCGAAGTGGACGATGCCGGCCCGCACCGCGCCGCGGTCGTAGGCCGGCAGGGAGGCGTCCGTGATCGCGGTCAGGGCGGTCGGGCTCAGGTCGATCGGTGCGGTCATCGCTGCTCCTCGGTGTGCGGTTCGGTGCCGGCGCCGTCGAGTCGGACGACGGCCTTGATGCTGCCCGGCTCCCGATCGGCGTTGAGCGCCTCCTCGGCGCGATCGAGCGGGAACCGCCCGGTGACCATGCCGTCGAGGTCGACGCGCCCCTCGGCCGCCAGCGCGATCGCCGTGGGCCAGGTGTTCGCGTAGCGGAAGACGCCGGTGAGAACCAGCTCCCGGGCCTGGATCAGCGAGACGGGCAGCTCGAGATCGTCGGCGCCCATGCCCACCAGCACGATCCGGCCGCCGGGGCGGACGGCGGGAATGCCCGCGCGGATCGCGGGCGGCGCCCCGGACGCGTCGACGAAGGCGTCGAAGCCGTCGCCCACCGCGGACGCGTCCGCACCGGGATCGACGGTCCGCGTGGCGCCGAACCGCCCGGCCGCCGCGCGCCGCACGGGATCGGGGTCGGTCACCACGATCCGGGTGAGGCCGGACGCCCGCGCGACCTGCGCGCACAGCAGGCCGATCGGCCCCGCGCCGGCGATGAGGACGGACCCGCCGAGGCCGACGGCCGCCTTGCGGAGCGCGGCGATCCCCACGGACAGCGGCTCGAACAGGGCCGCGGCCTCGTCGGACACCGAATCCGGGACGGCGTGCGCGAACGCGGATCCGATGGTCACGTATTCGGCGAGGGCGCCGTCGACCGGCGGGGTGGCGTAGAACCGCATGGCCGGGCAGAGGTTGTACTCGCCGCGGAGGGACTCGGGGCTGTGCGGGTCGGGACGTTGCGGCTCGATGGAGACGCGCTCGCCGATCCGCTCGGCGGGGACGCCCTCGCCGACGGCCACGATCCGCCCGGACGCCTCGTGCCCGAGCACGATCGGCGCGGTCACCACGAACTCGCCGAGGACCTCGGTGTCGATGTACGCGCCCTCGAAGAGGGTGGTCGAGGTGGAGGCGGAGCCGACGCCGAAGAGCATCACCTCGGCGGAACGGGCGGCCGCGAGCGCCTGGGAGACGATGGAA